>JAEWBY010000069.1 GCA_023390905.1 Pseudomonadota bacterium
GGCATAGACCGCGCCGGCCGGCGCGATGCGGGCTTCGGTCTGGGCGGCGGCCTTCGGGTTCTGCTCCGGCGGAATCGAACCGTGCAGGAAGTGCGCACCGATGATCAGGCCCAGGGTGACCAGCACCAGGAAGCCGATCACCATCGAGAAATGCTTCAGGAATTCGAGGTCGTAGTTACGCACTTTCCACCTTTGGCAGCGCGGACAGCCGCGCATGGCTACAAGAACAGGGGTCGGAAACCGCCGCCCGGGCGGAATCGCGGTACTGACCGGGCGCGGGCGCCGTGGGCAGGCGCCTATTATAAGCAGGGCCGGCGCGTGCCGGGCTATCCCGCCGGCTCAGGCTGTGGTGTAGACCTCGAGCGGGCGTGGCGCTTCCAGCATCACGGCACGGATCGGCAGCGCCGCGTCCTCGCCTTCGCCGCTCCGGGCCCGGTCGAGCACCGCGCGCTTGGCCGGGCCTTCGATATGCAGGTACAGATGGCGCGCCGCCAGCAGCATCGGCAGGGTCAGGGTGATGCGCGGTTCGCCGGCGCCCTCGGCGCGCATCGGCAGCAGCGCGGCGGTGTTCGCCGGATCCATCGCGCTCGCCAGATAGTCGCCGCCCGGGAAGAACGAGGCAGTGTGCCCGTCGGTTCCCATGCCGAGCACGATCACGTCGAACTCCCGCGGCAGCGCGGCGAAGCGGCGTTCCAGTTCGGGCAGCGCGTCCTCCGGTTGGTCGGTGTCGCGATACAGCGGCAGGAAATGCGCCGCCGCCGCGGGCGTGCCGTCGAGCAGCGTCTCGCGGATCAGTCGCGCGTTGGAACGCTCGTGATCCGGCGGCACCCAGCGCTCGTCGACCAGCGTGATGGTGACCTTGTCCCAGTCCAAGGCTTCAGCGGCCAGCAATTGCAGGAAGCGCCTCGGCGTGGCGCCGCCGGACAGCGCCAGCACCGCGCCGCCCTGGGCCGCGACGGCCGCGCGCAGATCCTCGGCCACGCGCGTGGCCAATGCCGTGGCCAGCGATTCGCCATCGGCATGGGAGTGGAAATTGATCGGGGGAAAATCCGGCACGGAGAAAGCCTTTGTTGAAGCCAATCGGAGCGGCGTGATCATCGACCCGCGCCGCGATGCATGGAGGAATCAGGAAAACGCCAGAGCGGGGAACCTTTACGAATCCGCTCTCACCTCTTTCGTCTCCGGCGTTTACTGATCCTCGTGCCAGGTGCGTCCATCGCGTTCGACCAGCGCGACCGCCGCGCTCGGGCCCCACGATCCGGCGGTGTACGACTTGGGTGCCTCGCGCAGGTTCTCCCAGCCGGCCAGGATGGGATCGATCCACTTCCATGCCGCTTCCACTTCGTCGCGGCGCATGAACAAGGTCGGATTGCCGCGCACCACGTCCATCAGCAGGCGCTCGTAGGCTTCGGGCTGATGCACGCCGAACTGCTCGGCGAAGCTCATGTCCAGCGGCACGTGCTGCAGGCGCAGGCCGCCCGGGCCGGGATCCTTGATCATCAGCCACAGCTTCACGCCCTCATCCGGTTGCAGCCGCAGCACCAGCTTGTTGCCCATCACCGGGCCGGCGCCGTGTTCGAAGATCGAATGCGGGATCTGCTTGAACGCGATGACGATTTCCGACACGCGTTCGGGCAGCCGCTTGCCGGTGCGCAGGTAGAACGGCACGCCGGACCAGCGCCAGTTGTCGACTTCGGCCTTCAGCGCGACGAAGGTCTCGGTGCGCGAATCCTTGCGGCCGAGCTCATCCAGGTAGCCCGGCACGGCCGCACCATTGACGGCGCCGGCGCGGTATTGCCCGCGCACGGTGAGCTGCTCGACCTCTTCGCCGGTGATCGGCCGCAGCGATCGCAGTACCTTCAGTTTTTCGTCGCGCACGGCATCGGCGTGGAACGCGGCCGGCGGTTCCATCGCCACCATGCACAGCAGTTGCAGCAGATGGTTCTGCACCATGTCGCGCAGCGCGCCGGAGGTGTCGTAGTAGGTCGCGCGCTTTTCCAGGCCGACGGTTTCGGCGGCGGTGATCTGCACGTGATCGATGTAGTTGGCGTTCCACAGCGGCTCGAACAGGATGTTGGCGAACCGCAGCGCCATCATGTTCTGCACGGTTTCCTTGCCCAGGTAATGATCGATGCGGAAGATCTGGCTCTCGGCGAACACGCCGCCGACCGCATCGTTGATCACCGCCGCGCTGGCCAGGTCATGGCCGATGGGCTTTTCGATCACCACCCGCGATTGGCCTTCGTTGAGCCCGTGCGCGCGCAGGCGCTCGCACAGGTTCACGAACAGGCTCGGGCTGGTGGACAGGTAGAACACGCGGATGCGATCGCCCTGCGCCTTCAGCGCGTCGGCGAACGCCTGCCAGCCTTCGTCCTTGGTCGCGTCCAGTGCGTGGTAGCCGAGCTTTTCGAGAAAGGCCGGCAGCTTCGCCCGGGCCTGTTCGTCATTGGCGCACGCACGCGACAGCGCCTCGCCGACCTTCGCGCGGTAATCGGCATCGGACTGCGTGTCGCGGGCCACGCCGATGATCCGGCTGTCCTCGCGGATCTGGCCGTCCGCATAGCGGCGCAGCAGGCCCGGCAGCAGCTTGCGCAGCGCCAGGTCACCGGTGCCTCCGAAAATCACCAGATCAAAGGGGTCGACGGGCAGAGTCTTGGCGGTCACGTCGTCTCTCGGTATGTGGGTCGGGAAACAATACCACCGCGCTACCAGAACTGACCAATAAAGCAGGCCAATGTCGGGTTGGGTGGCAGGTATTGCATTGATTGGTACGGCACTGGTATTTTGTGATGCATGCAACAGGCCCTCTTCGACGAATACCAGCGACTGCAGACCGGCGAGTCCACGCGGGCGGTCGCGTACCTGCGCCTGCGGCGCGCACTGCAGAACCTGATGGACGCCGGCATCCTGCGTCCGGGCCAGGCACTGCCCAGCGAACGCGATCTTGCCAACCTGCTGGATCTGTCCCGCGTGACGATCCGCAAGGCACTGGCCGGGCTGATCGAAGCCGGTCTGCTGGTGCAGCGTCAGGGCGCCGGCACCTTCGTCGCCGAACGCATCCTGCGCCAGTTCTCGCGGCTGACCAGTTTCACCGACGATCTGCGCGAGCGCGGCCTCAATCCGCAGGTGAAGTTCCTCGAGCGCACCGTGGGTGAAGTGACGCCGGAAGAATCGATGGCGCTGAATCTTTCACCCGGCAGTGGTGTGGTGCGCATGTACCGCCTGCGCCACGTCGATGGTTCGCCGATCGCCATCGAACGCACGCTGGTGCCGTATTCGCTGCTGCCGGATCCGGAGAACGTCACCACCTCGCTGTACGAAGCGCTCGATGTGCACGGCAATCGCCCGCGCCGCGCGCTGCAACGTCTGCGCGCGGTCGCGCTGGACGAGGAAGCGGCCAGGCATCTCGAATTGCCGGTCGGCAGCCCCGGCCTGCTGGTCGAGCGCCGCGCCTTCCTCGAAGACGGGCGCGTGGTCGAATCCACGCGTTCGTACTACCGCGGCGACGCCTACGATTTCGTCGCCGAACTGCAGAGCGAGTAATTCCGCGGCGCGCGGCGCTGCGTAGGGCCCGGACATCCGCTCCGCGCGGCCGTATTGACGCTTCGTCGCCGTATTCGCTGTTTCATCGCAGCATGACCTTCGACCCCTTGCGCGCTCTTGCGGGATCACTGTACTGTCTGTCCTAGTACAGTTCGAGCGAGGTGGTGGATGGCACGCACGCAGGCCCTGATGATCCAGATCGCCACCGGCGATCCACGGCCGATCAGCAGGCAGATCGTCGATGGGGTGCGGATGAAGATCGCGACCGCCGAACTCGAACCGGGTGCGCAGTTGCCGAGCGTGCGCGGTCTCGCGCAGCAGCTGATGATCAACCCGAACACCGTCGCCAAGGCCTACGCCGAACTGACCAGCGAAGGTTGGCTCGAATCGCGGCAGGGATTGGGGCTGTTCGTCGCCACGCCGCGCCAGCGCCTGAGCGATGCCGAACGCGAGCGGCGCATGGACGAGGCGGTGCAGGGCTTCGTGCACGAGGTCATCGCGCTGGACTACCCGCCGCAGCGCGCCATCGAACGCCTGCAGGAAGAACTGCGCGTGCTCATTCCCCGCAAGACCGCATGAGGGCCCGTGATCATGTCCGCCCCTGAAACCGAATGCGTCATCGAGACCATCGCGCTGAGCAAGCGCTACGGGAACAAGCTGGCCCTGGATCATCTCGACCTGCGCATTCCGCGCGGCCGCATCCACGCGATCGTCGGCGCCAACGGCGCGGGCAAATCGACACTGTTCCGCATCCTGCTCGGTTTCCTGCCGCCGAGCGCGGGACAGGCGCGCATCCTGGGCCGCGACAGCCAGCGCTTGCGGCCTGAAGATCGCAGTCGCATCGGTTTCGTCAACGAGGAACACACGCTGCCCGGCTGGATGAAGGTGGCCGACATTACCGCCATGCAGCGCCGCCAGTATCCGCGCTGGAACGAATCGGCCTTCGGCGAGGTAATCGGCCATTACCACGTGCTGCCGGAACAGAAGGTCGGCCAGTTGTCGCGCGGCGAGCGCGCCGGCCTCAATCTCGCGCTGGCCCTGGCGCAATCACCGGAGCTGCTGGTGTTGGACGAGCCCACGCTCGGGCTGGATGTGGTGGCCAAGCGTGCGTTCCTGGAATCGCTGATGTATTCCAACGCGGCCGAGCACTGCACGGTGATCTACTGCTCGCACCAGATGGAGGAGATCGAGCGCATCGCCGACAACCTCATCATCCTCGAACGCGGCCAACTGAAGAACATGTCCGCGCCGGACGACTTCTGCGCGCGCGTCACGCACTGGGTGGCCGACATTCCGTTCAAGGGGCCCGAGCCCTCGAGCGTGCCGGGCCTGCTCGAACTGCAACGGCTGGACGGACTCCACCATTACCTGGTGCTGGATCAGGACGCGGCATTCGCCGACTTCCTGCGCGCCAGCGGCGCGCGTTCGATCCAGAGCATGCCGGTAAGCCTGGATCGCGCGGTCAACGGCTTCCTCGGCAAGAACCACGCCGCGCCCGCGCCGCGCGCCACGGCCTGAGCGGGAGAACGCCATGCGCGATCTGTTCACTTCCGAATTCCATCGCTTCCGCCTCTGGGCCGCTGGCTATGCGCTGGTGCAGATCATCGTGCTGGGCTTCATGACCCGCGTGGTCGATCTGGCGCAGCAACCGGAGACCGTCTACCAGGTGATCGGCGGCGTGTACGGCCTCACCGGGCTGTTGCTCGGCCTGTACCAGTTCGGCGGTTACCGCCGTCCCAATGCCTGGCTCAACCTGCTGCACCGGCCGTTGGCGCACGGCAAGGTCGCGCTCGCGTTGCTCGGCGCGGGCGCCCTCGCGCTGGCGATCGCGGTGTGGCTGCCGTTGCTGCTGGTCGAAGGCTGGCAGGCCACGATGACCGCGCGCGTGATCGATCAACGCCACGTGCTGCTGTCGCTGTCGGCCTGGCTGATCAGCCTGTGCGCGTATCTTGCCGGCGCCTACGCCATGCTCGCGCACCGGCGCCATGGCTACAGCGCCGTGCTGCTGCTTTCGGTGCTGGTCTTCAGCCATGCCGTCGGCGTGGGCGCGCTGATCCTGCAGGGTGGATTGCTTGCGCTACTGCTGGCGATGGTCCTGATCGCATTCAAGCCGGATCTCTCGGCCGCGCCGCGCGGATTCGTACCTGCGGTGCTGACGGCCGCGCCGTTGCAGCTCGCGATGTGGTTCGCACTCGTGTTGCTGGGCTTTGCGGTGGAATTCGTGTGGATTGCGCAGGGTTCGCATCCGAACAACCGCGCCGTGCCGCTGGCCGGCGGCGAAAAGGCGGCCGAAACCGCCGAAGGCGATGCCTTGATCGTGATGGGACTGGCCGGCAGCGCCGCGCAGGACGCGCCGCTGTGGCGCGAACAGGCGCGCATTTCCGAGGTGCATGGCGTTGCGCCGGTGCTGCGGCGCGTGCCGGTACGCAACGAACTGACCAATGTGGCGCCGATGGAGTTCGACGACGAACAGCATCGCGTGCGCTGGGTGTTCAGCCACGACGACATGCGCTTCCACGGGCATAGCCTGGTGGATGGGCGCGGTGCCGGCACGCTGGGCGTCGAAGGTGATCACCGCTTCACCCGCCCGCCCATGCCCGGCCCGCAGGGCACACTGGTTTCGGCGGACACGGTGTTCCAGTACGACAGCGACGAACAGCGCGTGCTGCCGCGCATGCGCGTGCCCGACGGTGAACAGATCACCGGCTACGAGCCAGCCGGCGACAGCGTGCTGCTGCTGAGCAATCGCGCGCTGTATTTCCATGATGCGCGCGACTTCGCCGACGGCGACGGCATCCTGCGACCGCGCCAGCGCGCGGCGCTGCCGGGCAAGGTGGGCGATCTCCAGCGCGTGGACCTGATCGAACTGCTGGACGGTCATCTGGCCTCGTTCCTGTTCTCGCGCGCCTCATACAACGCCGAAGGCACCGAGCCGTTCCAGATCGTGCTGCGCATCGACGACAGCGGAACCAGCGAAGTCGTGGGCTCGCGCAGACTGAAGACCGACTATCCACCGTTGTGGCGATTCCAGAACTGGTTTCCCGCACCGGTGATCTACGAAGTGCAGCGTGCCGTGCGGCGCCTGTTCTCCCCCTATCGCCCGGCCGACGATACGCAGCGGCCGCACATTCCGCCGCAGGTGTGGTGGGCGGCCGGCGCACTGATGCTGCTCTCGGCAGTGGCGGCGGTGTGGCGCACGCGGCAGACCGATCTGCGGTCGTCCGCGCGCGCAATCTGGATCATCACCTGCGCGCTGCTCGGCCTTCCGGCACTGATGAGCCTGTGGCTGCTGTACCCGAAGCGCGACGTGATCGAACCGGTTGCCCTGCCACAGCCCGCCAATACCTGACACGTACCCGCGCGGATCCGAACCGCGCGCAGGAGAGAACGATGGAGTCGATCACGCCGGAGGCCCGCGTGCGGGCGGAGCGTGCGCACACGCGGCGCGTCCGGGCAGGCATGCGCCTGTTCGGGTTGATTTTCGCGATGGTCATCGCGTCCACGCAGGCACAGGACGCGGACCATCTGCGCGCGCAGGCCGCCGTCGAACAGGCGCGGCCGAAGCCGCCACGATTCAGTCGCGCGCAATTCCTGGCGCGTCCGGTGGTGATGTCGGCCACGCTGTCGCCCGACGGACGCGAGGTGGCCTACCTGCACGACGAGGGCGAACAGCGCAGCGTCTGGCGGATGCCGACCCGGGGTGGCGCTGCCGTGCGCGTGCTCGCGCAGACCGATGCGGAAGAAGTGATCTGGTCACGCGATGCGCGCTGGATCTTCCTGCCGACGCCGCGGCAGTTGTTCGTCGTGGCGATGCGCGGCCAAGGGGGATCGCGCGCGCTGGCGACACTGGGCGGCCGCAGCCGCATGGAATTCGTCGGCCCCGATCCCTGGCGGCCGGCCGCCGCGCTGCTGCTCGAACATCCTCCGCAGGTCTCGCAGACGCCGCGCCGCTGGCGCATCCATCGTATCGATGCACAAGGTGCGCGCAGCCTGTTGTGGGAAGACGCGCGTCCGATTGTCGACTTCGAAACCGATGCCGATGGCCGGCTCGCATTCCTGCTGCGTGCCGAAGGCGATGCACAGATGCTCTATCGCATCGATCGGCACGGACGGGCCCAGCGGATGATGCAGTGCGTGCGGGTGGAACGCTGCCAGCTGATCGGCAGCCTCGATGGCGGCCGCACCCTGCTGCTGAACTCCGATGCGCAGGCGTCGTTCGGGCGACTGCTCGCGATCGATGCCCGCGATCGACACACCACACTGCACGCCGACCCGCGTGGCGAGGCGGATCTCGCGCAGGTCACGCTGGATCCGGTGACGCATCAACCGCTGTTCGCCAATTACCGCAGCACCGTTGCCGCCACGCATGCGCTTGCACCCGACGCATCGGCGGTGCTGGCGAAACTGCATGTGCGGTTCCCCGATCGCGATCTGCGCATCGAGGTCGGGCGCGGGCCCGGCGCAGCGTGGCTGGTGCATGAGCGCGCGGCGTCGTTCAAGGGCGAGCGTCTGCATCTGCTGGATCCCGCGTCCGGCATGACGAGGCCGATCCTCGCCGACGCGGGCTTCCGGCAGGGACGACATGCGGTCGAGCCGATGCCGGAGTCGGCGATGGCGCGCAAGTTCGCGATCCGCTATCGCGCCTCGGATGGGCGCTGGCTGCATGGTTTCGTGCTGCTGCCGCCGGGCGTGGAGGCCGCGCGCGCACCGCTGGTGGTGAACGTGCATGGCGGTCCGTTCAATCTGGTGCGGCCGGAATTCGGCGCGCAGTCGCAACTGCTCGCCAATCGCGGCTATGTGGTGTTCGAACCGAACTTCCGGGGTTCGACCGGACTGGGGCGCGACTATCTGCTCGCGGCCAACGGCGATTTCGGCAATGGCCGCGTGCAGCAGGACATCGTGGAAGGCGTTCGTCATCTGCTGGCCCTGCGCATCGGCGATGCCGGACGCGTCGGCATCCTCGGTGCTTCGTTCGGCGGCTACTCCGCCCTGCAAGGCGTTACGTTTCAGCCGGAGCTGTTCAAAGTCGGGATCGCGGCGGTGCCGCCGGCGGATTTCGGCTGGGTGTTGCGCTGGTATTCGCGCGGCCCGGATCAGATGTCGCGCGGTGTGCCGATGCGCGACACGATGCGGCTGCTGTCGCTGGATCCGGACGATCCGGCGATCGCCCGGCGGCTGCGCGAACAGTCGCCGATCGCCAACGCCACGCGCGTACGACGGCCGATGTTGCTGCTGGCCGGCGCCGATGACGAGCGCGTGCCGATCCGCAGCGTGCTGCACTACGCCGCGCAACTGCAATCGCTGGGGAAGGACGTGACGCTGTTCGTCGATGCGGAAGGACAGCACCGGCTGGTGGATCCGGTCACGCGCGAGGCCTATCTGTATCTGACCGAGCTGATGCTGCACCGGCATCTCGGCGGCCCCGCGCCCGATGCTCCGGATGCGGCACTGCGTGCCTCGTTGAAGAAGAATCTGCGGCTGCGCGGCATCGCCGTGCCGCCACCCTGAGCCTCGCGCGCCCGGTGCAGCGCCGTCGTCGCGCGGCATATACTCGGCGTACCTGGGGGAATCCATGCGAAAGACGAATACGAGGCAGCGGCGCCTGCCAGCATGCGCGCGCCTGATGATGGTGTGCGCGGTGTTGGCCGGCGCGGCCAGCGCCCATCCGGATCCGGCGGAAGCCGAGCGCCCGGCACGTACGTTGCCGGAACCGGTGCGCGCCGACGTGGAAGCGATCACGGCGCAACTGCTTGAAATCCGCGACGAAGAGGTCGAGCTGTCGTGCCCTAAAGCGGTCGAGAACGCGCGTTACGGCGTGGAGACGATGCTCGAGGTCGGGGAGCGCAACCGGCAGGGCGGTTACATGACGCAGGCGCAATACTCGGCGATGGCCATCCCGCTGCGCGAAGCGCTCACCACGCTGACGCTCGCCGATTGCGAACAGGCCAGCGGTGGCCGGCTCGCGTTCTATCGCTGCATGTCCAACGACTACAACCACGTGCTGGCCTGCGCGAAGCTGGATACGAAGCAGCCGGACTGATCGCTGCGCCGCTTGAGCACGCGGCGGCGGGGCCCTCCGCGATGGACCGTGCTTCGGGAACGCCTGTCAGACCATTGCCAGGCGATGCTGCGACGCACGATGCATTCCGTCTGCCGCTGCGTATCCTGACAGCGCTGTCAGCGCGGCGGGGCCTGGATTTCCAGCGCGGGATGGCTCGCAATTGCATGCGCCGTTGGCTGGACGTGCAGCCTCGTCGATCCGCGCAAGCCGATCGCGCTGCACGTTCCCGCACGCGGCGATCCTCATCGCGCACGGGAGTCCATCAGTGGAATTGTCCGCACTCGACATCGGCATCGTCCTGGCCTACCTGGCCGGCATCTTCATCCTTGCGCAGTGGGTCTCGCGCGAGAAATCCGGCCACCAGAAGGACGCGAAGGATTACTTCCTCGCCAGCAAGTCGCTGCCTTGGTGGGCCATCGGTGCGTCGCTGATCGCGGCGAACATTTCCGCCGAACAGATCATCGGCATGTCCGGTTCCGGCTACGCGATTGGTCTTGCGATCGCGTCCTACGAATGGATGGCCGCGCTGACGCTGCTCATCGTCGGCAAGTTCTTCCTGCCGGTGTTCCTGCGCAACGGCATCTACACGATGCCGCAGTTCCTGGAACAGCGCTACGGCACGCGCATCCGCACACTGATGGCGGTGTTCTGGCTGGGCCTGTACGTGTTCGTCAACCTGACCTCGATTCTGTGGCTGGGTTCGATTGCCGTCAGCCAGGTCACCGGCATGGACCAGATGCTGGCGCTGACGCTGCTGGGCGTATTCGCCCTGATCTACCAGTTGTATGGCGGCCTGAAGGCGGTGGCGCTGACCGACATCGTGCAGGTCTCGCTGCTGGTGCTCGGCGGCCTGCTGGTCGCTGGCCTGACGCTCAACCAGCTTGGCGAGGGTGCGGGCATCGTGGCCGGCTTCAACAAGCTCTGGTCCGCGCATCCGGAACACTTCGAGATGATCCTGAGCAAGGACAATCCCTTCTACAAGGATCTGCCCGGACTGAGCGTGCTCATCGGCGGCATGTGGATCATGAATGTCAGCTACTGGGGCTTCAACCAGTACATCATCCAGCGCGCACTGGCGGCCAAGAGCATCGGCGAAGCGCAGCGCGGCGTGCTGTTCGCCGCGTTCCTCAAACTGCTGATGCCGGTGATCGTGGTGTTGCCGGGCATCGCGGCGGTGATGCTCGCCCCGGATCTGGCCAAGCCTGATCAGGCCTACCCGACGATGATGCGCTTGCTGCCGACCGGCATCCTCGGCCTGGTGTTCGCCGCACTGGTCGCGGCCATCGTGGCTTCGCTGGCGTCGAAGATCAATTCGGTGGCGACCATCTTCACGCTCGACTTCTACGCCAAGCGCCGCGGCCAGGCGCCGAGCGAAGCGCGCCTGGTGAAGGTCGGCCGCATCGCCGCGACGGTCGCGGTGCTGCTTGGCATCCTCACCGCCCGGCCATTGCTGGGCAGCTTCGATCAGGGCTTCCAGTACATCCAGGAGTACACCGGCTTCTTCACCCCGGGCATCGTGGTGATTTTCGTGCTGGGCCTGTTCTGGAAGCGCGCCAACGAAGCCGGCGCACTGACCGCGGCCATCGGTTCATTCGTGCTGTCGATCCTGCTGAAGCTGGCATGGCCGGCGCTGCCCTTCATCGATCGCGTTGGTCTGGTGTTCCTGCTCGCGCTGGCGCTGGCCATCGTCGTCTCGCTCATCACCCCGCGCGCCGAAGGCAAGGATTTCATCCGCACCGATGATGTCGACTACCGCACCGATGGCGTGTTCAACATCGGCTCCATCGGCGTCATTGCCATCCTGATTGCGCTGTACACCCTGTTCTGGTGATCCGCTGACGGCAGGAGGGCTGGTCGGACGCCTGTCCGATCAGCCGTCCGGCAGCCGAATTTCAGTGGTCGCCTTTCCACACGAACGTGGCTAGGCTTTTGGCCGGCAGCGTGTAGCTGAACTGGCGCTCGCCCTCCGTGACTGAGATGCGCTGATCGCGCGCTTCGGAATTGGTGACGATCAGGACCCGTGATCCATCGTCCTCGTTGCGGAACGCGACGTTGTCGATGCCGCCATCGGTTTGGCTGGAATCGATGCGGCGCGCGCCCTGGCGCACGAAGCGGCTGGCGTGCGCGAGTGCGTAATATTCGTCGGTGCGGGTGACGCTGCCGTCCCTGGAATTTATCGTCACCACGCCGCGGCAGGTGTAGCAGCCTCCCTTGTTCGGACCGTTGTTCTGGTCCAGCGCGAGATTCCAGAACAGCACGCCGCGCGCCCAGTGCCGCGTGGCCTGGATGATCTGCTGCCGCGCCTGCAGCGTGAGCCCGCCGCTGATCACCGGTTCCCAGCTCCCGCCGGAACATTCGGTCATGTAGACGTCCTTGTCCGGATACGCATCGCGCACCGGCGTCTGCGCTTCCACTTCGCCGCCATAGCAATGCCACGCCACGGCCGAGACATGGCGATGGGCCGCCGCATCGGCGAGCACGCCGAGCGGTTCCTGCGGCTTGTCCCAGTTGTGGTCCCAGTCGAAGATCTGCGGTGCATCCTTGCGGCTGGCCAGCAACGGCCCGAGGTGATCGCCGATGAAGCGAGCGCGCGCCGGTGCGTTGAGGCGCATGCCGGGATAGTCCTTCGGTTCGTAATCCGGCTCGTTCTGCACGGTCAGCGCGAAGATCGGAATGCCTTCGGCCGCATAGGCGTCGATGTACTTGACGAAGTAGCGTGCGTACGCGCCGTAGTACTCCGGACGCAGCGTGCCCTGGATCAGGCTGTTGCTGGTCTTCATCCACGCCGGCGCACTCCAGGGCGAGGCCATGATTTTCAGTTCGGGGTTGATCGACAGCGCCGCGCGCGCCACCGGGATCACGTCGTCGCGGTTGGGCGCGATGCTGAAGTGTTTGAGCTCCGGATCCGGTCGGTTGTCTGGCGTGTCGTCGAGACTGTAGTGATGCCGCGAGAAATCCGACGCGCCGATGGTCAGGCGGCTGAAACTCAGACCGATCCCGTCGCCCTCGCGGCCGAACAGCTCGCGCATCAGCGCGTCGCGCTGCTTCGGATTCATCCGGTGCTGGATCAACCACGCGGAAGCATCGGTGATCGATGCCCCGAAACCCACGATCGCCTGATGGCGTATCTCCGGGCTGACTTCGATGTGGACGGCACCGGCGTCGGCCGTGCCGAACCGCGCATCCGGTTGCGGCGCGATCGCCTTGCGATGATCCGAGGTGGTGATCCAGACCTGCGCGCCCTGTGTCGCGGCAGGCTGGGCGAGCAGCGGTTGAGCCGCGGCCGCCATGCCGACGATCCACATGCAATGGGCGATGCGCGCCAGAGACGCGCGGCGATGATGTTTCACTGAATCCTCCAATGCTGCAAAAAAGCCCGCGAGCCCCGCGCATGCCCGATGTTGCATCGCAGCGAACCCTCGCTCCGGAATCACACTAATTGATTGTTCCGGCTGAAATCGCGGTTATCGCTTCAGCCGGGGCAAAACGAAAATTTGACAATCCGCATTGGGCGACAGTATGACAGCGCTGTCAACACGGGCCGGAGAGGGGCCATGACTCGAAAGATATCCAACGCCGGCCGCGCAGCGGACCGCCTTCAGCCGCGTCGCCATGTGCTTGCTTCGGCCTGCGTGCTGGCATTGCTGGCCGCCACCGGCGCCAATGCGCAGGACGCCCAGCCGTCTTCGTCCACCCCTGATGTCGAGACGCTCGATGCCGTGCGCGTGACCGGCATCCGCGCGAGCATCGCTTCATCGGTGGAGACCAAGAACGAGTCGACCTCGATCGTCGAGGCGATCTCTGCCGAGGATCTGGGCAAGCTGCCGGACATCAGCATCGCCGATTCGATCTCCCGGCTGCCGGGCCTGACGACGCAGCGCGTCGACGGCCGCTCGCAGGTGATCAACATCCGCGGCATGTCCGAGCAGTTCGCCGGCACGCTGCTCAATGGCCGCGAACAGGTCAGCACCGGCGACAGCCGCGGCGTCGAATTCGACCAGTATCCATCGGAGCTGATCAACTCGGTCGTGGTGTACAAGACGCCCGATGCCTCGCTGGTGGGCCAGGGTCTTTCCGGCACCGTCGACATGCAGACCGTCCGTCCGCTGAGTTTCGGCGAACGCCGCATCGTGTTCAGCGGGCAGGGCGAATACAACTCGCTCGGTGATCTGACCTCCGGCGGCTGGGACAAGGGCTATCGCATCGCCGCCTCGTATGTGGATCAGTTCGCCGATGACACGATCGGCATCGCGCTGGGCATCGCGCGCCTGAACTCGCCGTTCCAGGAACGGCATTACAAGCAGTGGTGGTGGGCCGATGGCGCAACGCTGAACAGTTGGGGCGCGCCGGCCCAGGCCGGTCGTCCCCCCGACGACACGATCCTGCTGCAGGGCGTGGAAGGCTGGGTCAAGTCGCGCGAACTGACCCGCGATGGCGTGATGGGCGTGTTCGAGTTCAAGCCGAACGACCAACTGCACAGCATCATCGACGTCTACTATTCCAAGTTCGAGCAGGACGAATTGATGCGCGGCCTGATGTCGGACAACGCGCCTTGGTTCACCAATGACGCAGGAAGCTCCGTCGGTTATACCAACTTGGGCACTAGCAACTTTCACGGTTACTCCGTGGCCACGAGCGGTACGCTGGTGGGTGTGCAGCCGATCGTGCGCAACGACAACAACACACGCGAGGACACGCTCAAGTCAATCGGATGGAACACGAGCTACAGACTGGATCCGATGACATTCACGCTTGACCTAAGCTACTCCAAGGCGGATCGTGAGCAGTCGGTGCTGGAGACCTATGCCGGCATGGTCACGCCGTCAAACGCGGACTTCAACTACCGCATGGACAACCGTTATGGTTGGCATTCGTTCGGCGACATGTCCAATCCCGCTGCGGTGCTTCTGTCGGATCCGCAGAATTATGGTCATGACGCGCGCATGGAGAACTCATGGCAGGAAGATGAACTGAAGTCCGCGCGCTTCCAGTTCAGCCGAGACATCGAGTCCTCCGATTTCCTGCGAAGCTATGACCTGGGTGTCAACTTCACCCGCCGCAGCAAGTACAAACATGCCGACGTGTATTTCGGTGATCTGCTGGATGGCGGTGCGCCGGTGCAGGTGGGTTCGCAGTATCTGCGTTCGCCGACCTCGTTGAACTTCCTCGGCATGGGCAACGTGCTGGCCTACGACCCGCGCGCCGTGCTGGGTCAGTACTACGACGTCCACATCAGCGAGACCAATGATGACCTGCTCAAGGACTACACTGTCAACGAAGACGTCACCACGTTCTACGCCAAGGCCAATCTGGATCTCGATTTGACCGAGACCATCCGGCTGCGCGGCAACGTCGGCGTGCAGTACATCCGCACCGACCAGTCCTCGACCGCATTCAATGTCGGCGGCGAAAGGATTCTTGGTTCACAGACGCTGGGCGCCAAATATGGCGACATCCTGCCAAGCCTGAATCTGGCGGCCGATTTCGGTGAAGGCTGGATGATCCGTCTCGGCGCGGCCAAGGAACTGATGCGCCCACCGATCAACTATCTTCGCGCCGCATCATCGGCCGATGTCGCCCTGACCGGAGACAGCGCTGGCCTCTGGAGCGGCAATGGCGGCAATCCGAAGCTCGAACCGTATCGTGCCAATGCGGTCGATGTGTCGTTCGAGAAGTACTTGGGCGACGCAAGCTATCTGGCGCTCGCATTGTTCTACAAGGATCTGGAAAGCTACGTCTATCAGCAGGATTACCCGAACTGGGATTTCTCCGGATATACGCCGAGCCAGACCGAGGTGCCGCCACGCTCCCCGTATGGCAGCTACAGCACTCCGCTCAATGGCCAGGGCGGCTACATGCGCGGCGCCGAGTTCAGCGCTTCGCTCGGCGGCGAACTGCTGTGGGACAAGCTCGAAGGCTTCGGTGCGCAGTTGAATGCTTCGTACACGGAATCTTCGATCGATCCGGATGGTCCCGGTGGCTCCAGCACCGACACCATTCCGGGGCTGTCCAAGGTGGTCTACAACGCCACGCTCTACTACGAAAGCGAGAGCGGTTTTTCCGCGCGCGTGAGCCAGCGCTACCGCGATCAGTACCGCGGTGAGTACAGCTCGTTGTTCGGCCAGCGCCAGTATCGTTTCACGATGCCCGAGCGCGTGGTCGATCTGCAGCTGAGCTATGACTTCCCGGAGACCAGCAGCCTGGGCGGGCTGTCGCTGCTGTTCCAGGTGAACAACGTCAACAACGAGCCGTTCCGCACGCAGGTCAGCAGTTCGTCCTCGGCGCCAGCCACGTTGCTGTTCCCCGAGGAATACACCGAGTACGGTCGCCAGTTCCTGGTGGGCTTCCGTTACGAGCTGTAATCGCCTGCCCCGGAGCGCATCTCCGGCAGGCTGCACGCAAACGCGCCGGCATTGTCCGGCGCGTTTTTTTTTTGCGGGCTGCCATGCTCGGGCTTTGACCGCTCATCCGCGATGAGCGCCGCAGGCCCCGGCGGCGTGCGCGACAGTGCCCTCAACCGGGCAAGTGCCGGGCTGGCTGCGATGGATGAGGGAATGCGAAGCGGAAGATGGCGCGCCCGGAGGGATTCGAACCCCCGACGGCTTCGGAAGCCACTAACTGAACGATGCGTCTAGATACGTTTTGTTCTGACAGTCTACATTGAGATAGTAAAAATAATCGCAAAAACAATTAGTTAAGAGACTTGTTGGTTGCTGCTAAGATGATGCTCGACACCATGGCAGGCATCGTAATGACAGTTTACAACGCTAGAGGTCCGGGCCGTGGCTTGGCACAGCACGGCAATCAGGAATGAGCAGTAGCCCACTTGGCGCACCTCCAAGTGAAGAGCGACCGGCCGATCATTCTCAAGTCGAAGCTGCTTTGCAGAAGGCATTCCATCTGCCACCGATGGCGATCGCGTCACTGTGCCGCGACATCTTCAGAATTGGACAAGTTGCTCCCTGGATCGAGGTGTACTTCCCAAGAGGGGTCTCCTTGGCTGAGCTACCCAAGTACTGGGAGGGGCGCTCTGAACAGTGGATCGAGACCAACTATAGGCGCTCCGTAAACGAGGCACCGGTGGCGAGCGCGTTGGTGGCCGGGGGGGCCGACTTCGTTGAGCTTCTGCGTGCATTGCTCGTAGTAGCTGCGTTCATGGATAGATCATCCGCTACTGAAAGATAAACGAGGCGTTCGCTCGGCCTACAAGCACGCCTTGCACTTGGCGCGACGATCGGGACTCCAGGAAAGACGAACTCATTCCGGCTAGTATGAGGCCGCAGATCTTCCAAGATCTCTTTGACCTGGGATGAGAGCGGCACGATATGAGGCGTCCCGGTTTTGCTGGCGGTGAAACGCCACTCCGATGCACGAAGGTCAATGTCTGCCCAACGCGCCTTTCGAGGTTCTCCGGGGCGGACGAACAGCAACGGTGCCAGTTTCAGAGCCGCCAAGGTCACAGGAGACCCTCGGTACGAGTACATGGCTCGGAGTAAGTCACCAATCTTCGTGGGATCGGTGACGCTCGCGAAGTGCTTTCGTAAGCTCCCCCGTCAAGCACAGAGTTCAGAAGTAGAACCTCTGGCGGATCGTTGGCGTACCTCGGCGGGCGTCTGATCACCCAGCGAGTCGTGTGGTCGCAGTTCGTTGTATTCAATCATCCACC
>JAEWBY010000068.1 GCA_023390905.1 Pseudomonadota bacterium
CGATGCCGCGCGGCCCCGGCATGGAGCGCAAGGACCTGCTGGCCTTCAACGCCCAGATCTTCACCGCCCAGGGCCGCGCCCTGAACAAGGTCGCCAGCCGCGACGTCAAGGTCCTGGTGGTCGGCAACCCCGCCAACACCAATGCCTACATCGCGATGAAGTCCGCGCCGGATCTGCCGTCGAAGAACTTCACCGCCATGCTCCGCCTGGATCACAACCGCGCGCTGTCGCAGCTAGCCAACAAGGCCGGCGTGGCGGTTGGCGACATCGAGAAGCTCGTCGTGTGGGGCAACCACAGCCCGACGATGTATCCGGATTACCGCTTCACCACGGTCAATGGCCAGTCGCTGAAGGACCGCATCAACGACGCCGACTGGAACGCGAACACGTTCATTCCGCAGGTCGGCAAGCGCGGCGCGGCGATCATCGAAGCGCGCGGTCTGTCCTCCGCCGCCTCGGCCGCCAACGCCGCCATCGATCACATCCGCGACTGGGTGCTCGGCAGCAACGGCAAGTGGGTGACCATGGGCGTGCCTTCCGATGGCAGCTACGGCATTCCGGAAGGCGTGATCTACGGCGTGCCGGTGACCACCGCCAATGGCGAATACACCCGCGTCGAAGGGCTGGACGTGGACGAATTCAGCCGCGCCGCGATGGACAAGACGCTGGCCGAACTGGAAGAAGAGCGCGCTGGCGTGGCGCATCTGCTGGGCTGAGCCCGGGACACGGTCTGACCAGAACGCCGGGCACTGCCCGGCGTTTTTTTTGTATCGCGCACCACGCGTCGCTGAACGGGGCGGCGTTCGGCGGAACAAAACCAGCAACGACGCACGGCCATCATGCGACCAAGGTCGGAAGGCTGCGCGTGCACCCCGGATCTATGCTGGAGATCGCACGCACCTGGGAGGGTCGCATGGGTTACGAAGAAGTCTACCGCCGCTCCATCGAGCAGCCCGAGGAATTCTGGGCAGAGGAAGCCCGCGCCATTCACTGGCACACGCCGCCCACGCAGATCCTCGATTATTCCCATCCGCCATTCCGCCGGTGGTTTGTCGGCGGGCAGACCAATCTCTGCTACAACGCGGTCGATCGCCATCTGCCCGAACGCGCGGATCAGCTCGCGCTGGTGGCCATTTCCAGCGAAACCAACACCACCCGCGAGATCACCTATCGCGAACTGCATCGCGAAGTGAACGCATTCGCCGCGGTGATCCAGCAGCTCGGCGTGGGTCGTGGCGATCGCGTGGTCATCTACATGCCGAACATGGCCGAAGCCGTGTTTGCGATGCTGGCCTGCGCGCGCATCGGTGCGATCCATTCGGTCGTATTCGGCGGATTCGCCGCGCACAACCTCGCGCTGCGCATCGATGACGCCCGGCCGAAACTGCTGATCGCCGCCGATGCCGGCATGCGCGGCGGCAAGATCATTCCGTACAAGCCGCTGGTGGATCAGGCCTGCGCGGAGGCCGCGACGCCGCCGCCGAAAGTGCTGATCGTGTCGCGCGGCCTGGATGCGGCCGAACCCCGCGTGCCCGGTCGCGATGAGGATTACGCCCGCCTGCGCGCGCAGGTCGGCGATGCGCAGGTCGACATCGCCTGGCTCGAATCCAACGAACCCAGCTATCTGCTCTACACCTCCGGCACCACCGGCAAGCCCAAGGGCGTGCAGCGCGACGTGGGCGGTTATGCGGTCGCGCTGGCGTTGTCGATGCGCACCGTGTTCGACGTGGCGCCGGGGCAGGTGATGTTCTCCACGTCTGACGTGGGCTGGGCCGTGGGCCATTCGTACAACGTCTATGGCCCGCTGATCGTCGGTGCGACGTCGCTGCTTTACGAAGGACTGCCGACCCATCCGGACGCCGGCATCTGGTGGTCGCTGTGCGAGAAGTACGGCGTGCGCACGATGTTCTCTTCTCCCACCGCGATCCGCGTGCTGAAGAAGCACGACGTCGATTTCATCCGCCGTCATGATCTGTCGAAGCTGCACTATCTCTTCCTCGCCGGCGAACCGCTCGACGAACCGACCGCGCAGTGGATCAACGGCGCACTCGGCAAACCGATCATCGACAACTACTGGCAGACCGAAACCGGCTGGCCGGCGCTGACGCTGCTGCCCGGGCTGGACATGAAGCCGGTGAAATTCGGCTCGCCGGGATTCCCGAACCTCGGCTATCGCATGAAGGTCATCGACGAGACCACCGGCGAGACCGTCGGCCCGAACGAGAAGGGCGTGCTGGTGATCCAGCCGCCGCTGCCGCCCGGATGCATGACCACGATCTGGAATGACGATGCGCGCTTCCAGTCCAGCTACTTCAGTCAATTCAAGGAACTGCTGTACAGCTCGCTGGACTGGGCGATCCGCGACGAGGACGGCTACACCTTCATCCTCGGCCGCACCGACGACGTGATCAATGTCGCCGGCCATCGTCTGGGCACGCGCGAAATCGAGGAATCGGTGTCCGGCTATGCGGCGGTCGCCGAGGCGGCGGTGATCGGCGTCCACGACGAGCTGAAGGGACAGGTGCCGGTGGTGTTCGCGACCCTGCGCCAGGCCACCGACCAACCCGACGAACGCGTGCAGGCCGCCGATGGCATGCGCCGCACGGTCGAGCAGAGTCTCGGCGCGGTCGCGCGTCCGGCGCGCGTGTACATCGTCAACGCCCTGCCGAAGACTCGCTCGGGAAAACTGTTGCGGCGCTCGCTGCAGGCGCTGGCGCAGGGCGCCGATCCGGGCGATCTGTCCACGCTGGATGATCCCAATGCGCTGGAAGAAGTGAAGAAGGCGCTGTCGCGCGGGCCGGAAGTCGGGAGCTGATTCGCACGGTCGAAGCGGTCGCCCCTGAAGCCGCTCCTGCTGCATCGATCTGCCGGGGCGGCTTCAACTGCGACCGGTCTTGCCACAGCGGTTAAACATCGCGCCTGCAGCGCTTTCCCAACGGCCTCATTCCAGCGCTGCCGGCGGCTCCCCCGCATACGCGGCACGCGGACGAATCAGACGCCCTTGCGCCTGTTGTTCCAGTGCATGCGCCAGCCAGCCGGCCAGCCGTGCGGCGGCGAACATCACCAGCGCCGGCGTGGCCTGCAGACCGTGCACCAGGCAGATCGCGGCCAGGGTGAAGTCGACATTCGGCTTCAATCCGGTGACGTCTTCGGTCGCGGCGATCATCGAATGCAACTGCTCCAGCACCGCACCGTCCGCCGTGCGCGTGTGCAGACGGGGAAGCAGCTCGGCCGCGCGTGCATCGCCGTGCGGATACAGCGCATGCCCGAAGCCGGGCAGATCGTCCCCGTTCTGCCAGCGTGCGGCGATGAAATCATGCGCCGATCCGCTCGCGCATGCACCTTGCATCAACGCGTAGGCGCGCGCGGTGGCGCCGCCGTGGCGCGGCCCTGAAAGCGCGGCCAGTCCGCTGCACACCGTCGCGTGCAGGTGTGCGCCGGTCGACGCCACCACGCGCGCGGCGAAGGCCGACACATTGAGTTCGTGTTCGGCGCACAGCACCAGCGCCGCACGCACCAGCTCAGCGAAATCCTCGTCGCCGGGCCGCCAGGTCTGCGCGAGCAACCGATGCACCGGGCCGTCGAATGGCGCGGTGCCGACCAGCAGCGCCGCGTTGTGGCGCAGCAGTGTCGCCGCGATCGCATGGCGCTGCGGCGGCGCCGATGACAGGGCCGGATGCGTGTCGAGCCCCAGCAGCGGCAGCGCCGACATCGCGCGCGTCAGCGGCGGCAACGCGGCATCGCCGGCGATCGCCGCCACCGTTCCAGGCCACTGGGGCGCGATGGGCGAGGCGAACGGATCGACCTCGCCGCAATCCCACAGCAGGCGCGCGATGTCCTCCAGCGTCGCGCCCGCGCGTACGGCTTCCACTGCCGAACGCCCGCGGTAATACGGACCATCCGGACGGATCAGCGAGATCCGCGTCTCCAGCACCGGCAATCCGCGATCGAGGCTTTGCGCCGCACCGCGCGCCGCGCCGCGTCCGGCGCGCTTGCGCTGCGCCAGCCGCTCCACGTCGGTGCGCAGGTACAGGCGGCTGCGATGGTCCGGGCCGGGCCGGGATTCGATCAGCCCGCGGCTGACGTAGGCGTACAGCGTGGCCTGGGTGATGCCGAGCACCCGGCAGGTCTGGGTGGCGGACAGCAGATCGGGCGGGTCGGTGACAGGCTTCATGGGAATAGATTGATTGATTTGATCAAGATTGATCAACTAGACGTCCGGTGCCAGATTGTCCGCGCCCGGGGCATGGCATTCGCGTACTCCGGCCCGCCGGTCCACCATCGGCGGCAGCCTCTGCAACCGCAGGAGAATCCGCATGAGTCGTTCCACCGCCGGCGCCCGTTTCCGCGCCGCGCTTGCCGAAGAATCACCGCTGCAGGTGATCGGCGCCATCAACGCTAACCACGCCCTGCTGGCCAAACGCGCCGGTTATCGCGCCATTTACCTGTCCGGCGGCGGCGTCGCGGCCGGATCGCTCGGTCTGCCGGATCTGGGCATCAATACGCTCGAAGACGTGTTGATCGACGTGCGCCGCATCACCGATGTCTGCGACCTGCCGCTGATGGTCGATATCGACACCGGTTTCGGCCCCAGCGCCTTCAACATCGAGCGCACGGTGAAATCGCTGATCAAGGCCGGCGCGGCCGCGTGCCATATCGAGGATCAGGTCGGCGCCAAGCGCTGCGGACACCGACCGGGCAAGGAAATCGTGTCGGCCGGTGAAATGGTCGATCGCGTGAAAGCCGCAGCCGATGCGAAGACCGATGCGGATTTCTTTCTCATCGCGCGCACCGACGCCATCCAGGTGGACGGCGTGGACGCGGCCATCGAACGCGCGATTGCCTGCGTGGAAGCGGGTGCGGACGGCATCTTCGCCGAGGCCGCCTATGACCTGCCGACGTACCGCCGGTTCGTCGATGCAGTGAAGGTGCCGGTGCTCGCCAACATCACCGAATTCGGCAAGACGCCGCTGTTCACCCGCGAGGAACTGGCCTCGGCCGGCGTCGCCATCCAGCTCTATCCGCTCTCCGCGTTCCGCGCGATGAACAAGGCCGCCGAAACGGTGTACGAAGCGATTCGCCGTGACGGTCACCAGAAGAACGTCGTCGACATGATGCAGACGCGCGAGGAACTGTACGACCGCATCGGTTACCACGCATTCGAGCAGAAGCTCGACGCATTGTTCGCCGCGAAAAAATAGTTTGTTGCTGCCCTTCTCCCGCAAACCGGAGAAGGGTGCGAAGCGCCGGATGCCGGAGTGATGCGCGCTTAGAACCGCCTGCGCATCTTCCGCAAGTCCGACCACCCATTCCTGACCGAGGTTCATGACATGTCCGAATCCACCGTCACCTTCAAGCCTAAGAAGTCCGTCGCACTGTCCGGCACCGCCGCCGGCAATACCGCGCTGTGCACCGTCGGGCGCAGCGGCAACGATCTGCATTACCGCGGCTACGACATCCTCGATCTCGCCAACAGCAGCGAGTTCGAAGAAATCGCCTACCTGCTGGTACATGGCAAGTTGCCCAATCGCGCTGAGCTCGCCGGCTACAAGGCCAAGCTGAAGTCGCTGCGCGGCGTGCCCGCGGCGGTCAAGGCCGCGCTCGAGCAACTTCCGCCATCCGCGCATCCGATGGACGTCATGCGCACCGGCGTCTCGGTGCTGGGCTGTGTGTCGCCGGAGAAGGACGATCACAACCATCCCGGCGCGCGCGACATCGCCGACAAGCTGATGGCCTCGCTTGGTTCGATGCTGCTGTACTGGTACCACTTCAGCCACAACGGCAAGCGCATTGAGGTGGAAACCGACGACGATTCGATCGGCGGCCACTTCCTGCATCTGTTGCACGGCGAGAAGCCGCGCGACTCGTGGGTGCGCGCAATGCATACCTCGCTGATCCTGTACGCCGAGCACGAGTTCAACGCCTCCACCTTCACCGCACGCGTGATTGCCGGCACCGGCAGCGACATGCATTCCTGCATCGCCGGCGCCATCGGGGCGCTGCGCGGGCCCAAGCACGGCGGCGCCAACGAGGTCGCGTTCGAAGTGCAGAAGCGCTATGAAACCCCGGACGAAGCCGAAGCCGACATCAAGGCGCGCGTCGAGCGCAAGGAAGTCGTCATCGGATTCGGCCACCCGGTCTATACCGTCGGCGATCCGCGCAACGATGTGATCAAGCAGGTGTCGAAGGAACTGTCCGAAGAGCTGCGCAACACCAAGATGTACGCGATTGCCGAGCGGCTTGAAGCGGTGATGTGGGACATCAAGAAGATGTTCCCGAACCTGGACTGGTTCAGCGCGGTCAGCTACCACATGATGGGCGTGCCGACGGCGATGTTCACCCCGCTGTTCGTCATCGCCCGCACCAGTGGCTGGAGCGCGCACATCATCGAGCAGCGCATCGACGGCAAGATCATCCGCCCGAGCGCCAACTACACCGGTCCGGAAGATCTGCCGTTCGTGCCGATTGACGAGCGTTGAGCCGTTCCCGGGATGCGGGCGGAGCTGATCGGGCGATGCCTGATCCGCCGCTCGTCAGCCGCCAATGCACTCGCGTACGCCAGCCAGCAGCCAAGCCATGAACACCCAATACCGCAAGAATCTTCCCGGAACATCGCTGGACTATTTCGACGCGCGTGCCGCGGTCGAAGCGATCCAGCCGGGCGCGTATGACCGCCTGCCTTACACCTCGCGCGTGCTGGCCGAGAATCTGGTGCGCCGCTGTGATCCGGCGACGCTGGCCGACGCGCTCGGGCAGTTGATCGAACGTCGGCGCGATCTGGATTTCCCCTGGTTTCCCGCGCGCGTGGTGTGCCATGACATCCTCGGACAGACCGCGCTCGTGGATCTGGCCGGCCTGCGCGATGCCATCGCCGATCAGGGTGGCGATCCGGCCAAGGTCAATCCGGTCGTGCCGGTGCAGTTGATCGTCGATCACTCGCTGGCCGTGGAGTGCGGCGGCTACGATCCGGATGCGTTCACCAAGAACCGCGCGATCGAGGATCGCCGCAACGAGGATCGATTCCACTTCATCGACTGGACCAAGCAGGCATTCGAGAACGTGGACGTGATCCCGCCCGGCAACGGCATCATGCACCAGATCAATCTGGAGAAGATGTCGCCGGTGATCCAGGTGCGCCAGGGCGTGGCGTTCCCGGATACCTGCGTCGGCACCGACAGCCATACGCCGCATGTGGATGCACTGGGCGTCATCGCCATCGGCGTCGGCGGGCTGGAAGCGGAGAACGTCATGCTCGGCCGTGCCTCGTGGATGCGGCTGCCGGACATCGTCGGCGTCGAACTCTACGGCCAGCCGGCCGCCGGCATCACCGCCACCGACATCGTGCTGGCGCTGACCGAGTTCCTGCGCAGGCAGAAGGTCGTCGGCGCGTGGCTGGAATTCCGCGGCGAGGGTGCGGCCGCGTTGACGCTCGGCGATCGCGCGACGATTTCCAACATGGCACCGGAATACGGCGCGACCGCCGCGATGTTCTTCATCGACGGACAGACCATCGATTACCTGCGCCTGACCGGTCGCGAAGACGAGCAGGTCAGGCTGGTCGAGACGTATGCGAAAACAGCCGGGCTGTGGGCCGATTCCCTCGCCGACGCACAGTACGAGCGCACGCTGAGCTTCGATCTGTCCAGCGTGGTCCGCAACATGGCCGGCCCGTCCAATCCCCACGCGCGCGTGGCCACCGCCGATCTCGCCGACAAGGGCATCGCGGTGGGCCTGGACCACGCGCGTGCGCAGGAAGCCGAAGGGCTGATGCCGGACGGCGCGGTGATCATCGCCGCGATCACCAGCTGCACCAACACCAGCAACCCTCGCAATGTGATCGCCGCCGGCCTGCTGGCGCGCAACGCCAATCGCGCCGGGCTCTCGCGCAAGCCATGGGTGAAAACCTCGCTCGCGCCCGGTTCCAAGGCCGTTGCGCTCTACCTCGACGAAGCCGGGCTCACCGATGAGCTGGAACGGCTGGGCTTCGGCGTCGTCGCATTCGCGTGCACGACGTGCAACGGCATGTCGGGCGCGCTGGATCCGGTGATCCAGAAAGAGATCATCGATCGCGATCTGTACGCGACAGCCGTGTTGTCTGGCAACCGCAATTTCGATGGCCGCATCCACCCGTATGCGAAGCAGGCGTTCCTTGCCTCGCCGCCACTGGTGGTGGCGTACGCCATCGCCGGCACGATCCGCTTCGACATCGAGAAGGACGTGCTGGGCGTGCACGAGGGCAGGGAGATCCGGCTCAAGGACATCTGGCCCAGCGACGGGGAGATCGACGCCGTCGTGCGCGCATCGGTGAAGCCGGAGCAGTTCCGCAAGGTGTACCAGCCGATGTTCAACGTGCGCGTCGAACATGGCGAGCGCGTGAATCCGCTGTATGACTGGCGTCCGCAGAGCACCTACATCCGCCGCCCGCCGTACTGGGAAGGCGCGCTGGCCGGCGAACGCACGCTGCGTGGCCTGCGTCCGCTGGCCGTGCTCGGCGACAACATCACCACCGACCATCTGTCGCCTTCAAACGCGATCCTGCTCGACAGCGCCGCCGGCGAATATCTGGCGAAAATGGGCGTGCCCGAAGAGGATTTCAATTCCTATGCCACGCATCGTGGCGATCACCTCACCGCGCAGCGCGCCACCTTCGCCAATCCGAAGTTGTTCAACGAAATGGTGCGCAACCAGGACGGCAGCGTGAAACAGGGTTCGTTCGCGCGCGTTGAGCCGGAAGGCAGGGTCATGCGCATGTGGGAAGCGATCGAAACCTACATGGATCGCGGGCAGCCCCTGATCATCATCGCCGGCGCCGATTATGGGCAGGGCTCCTCGCGCGACTGGGCGGCCAAGGGCGTGCGGCTGGCGGGCGTGGAAGCGATCGTCGCCGAAGGATTCGAACGCATCCATCGCACCAACCTGATCGGCATGGGCGTGCTGCCGCTGGAATTCAAGCCGGGCACCACGCGCCTGACGCTGGGCATCGATGGCACCGAAACCTTCGACGTCCTCGGTGCGCGCAAACCGCGCGCGGACCTCCAACTGATCATCCACCGCCGCGATGGTGAAACCGTGGAAGTGCCGGTGACCTGCCGTCTGGACAGCGACGAGGAGGTTTCCATCTACGAAGCCGGCGGCGTGCTGCAACGCTTCGCGCAGGATTTCCTGGAGGCGACGGCGGCCTGAGCGACGCGGCGCAACGCGGCCACCGCATCAGATCGCCGTAACGGTTGCCGCCGTATCGTCCCGCCACCCCACCCGAGGAGAACGCCATGAATCCCACGACCGGAACCGTCCGCTTCCACCGCGTGCTGCGCGCGCCGCCGGAGCGCGTGTATCGCGCCTTCATCGATCCGGCCGCGATGGTGAAATGGCTGCCGCCGCACGGTTTCGTCGGCCAGGTGCATGAAATGGACGCGCGCGTCGGCGGTGGCTACCGCATGTCGTTCACCAATTTCGGCACGGGCGCCACGCATGCCTTTGGCGGGACGTACACGGAGATGCTGCCGGGCCAGCGGCTGCGCTACACCGACCAGTTCGAGAATCCCGGCCTGCCCGGGCAGATGAGCGTGACCATCCTGTTCAACGCCGTGAGCTGCGGCACCGAGATCGAAATCGTGCAGGAGGGTATTCCGGCCGCGATTCCGATCGAGTTCTGCCACCTCGGCTGGCAGGAATCCCTGGCGCTGCTTGCGCAACTGGTCGAGCCCGAGATTCCCGACGGAGGCTGAGCCGTTGCGGGCTGGTGAGATCATGCTGATGACACGCGTCCCTTCGCCTTTGAGCGCATTGATTTACGCTCGCTTCGGTGAATACGCTGCCATTGCCGAGGCGACATGGTCGCGGCTGCTCTGGCATCAGTCATTCACGATTCCCCATGCGCCGCAATTGCGGCCCACTCTTGAAGCGGCGATACCGCTTGTCGTGGCGCCAGCCTTTGACCTTCATTTGAATCGTGTTACGAGCTATGTGGCGGCGGATGGACGAATCCACTGGCGATTGAATGCAAGAGGCAGCAAGCCGCGCGAGTTCCAGCACTTCCAGGCCGATCTGCATCAGCAACTCGCTTCGCGGGGAGTGTATGAGCCATGCGAGCATCTGGCCCATGTAACCCTTTCCTATGATGCACCTTATGAACTGCCGGGAACCCTCTGGATTGAGCCGATCCTCTGGCACGTGGATGCCATCGAACTCGTCAGCGCGGCTGTCGAGCCTTATCGCTACATCACGCTACGACGTTGGCAGCTTCCTCCTGTGCCGCAGGGCACGCTGTTCTGATCAGCATCGTTCACCGTCTGTGTATTGGAATCAAACATGAAACAGCTTCCACAACTCCGCATCCCCGCCACCTACATGCGTGGCGGCACCAGCAAGGGTGTTTTCTTCCGGCTGGAAGATCTGCCGGAGCCGTGCCGCATGCCGGGACCGGCGCGTGATGCCTTGCTGATGCGTGTCATCGGCTCGCCGGATCCGTACGGCAAGCACACCGACGGCATGGGCGGCGCCACATCGAGCACCAGCAAGTGCGTGATCATCTCGCGCTCGACGCAGCCGGATCACGATGTGGATTATCTGTACGGACAGGTGGCCATCGAGGAGTCGTTCGTCGACTGGAGTGGCAACTGTGGCAACCTCAGTTCGGCGGTCGGGCCGTTCGCAATCGCGGCCGGGCTGATCGATGCTCAGCGCATTCCGGACAACGGCCACTGCATCGTGCGGATCTGGCAGGCGAACATCGGCAAGACCATCATCGCGCACGTGCCGGTATCGAATGGGCAGGTGCAGGAAACCGGGGGTTTCGAGCTCGATGGCGTGACCTTCCCGGCGGCGGAGATCCCGCTGGAATTCATCGACCCGGCCGACGAAGGCGAGGACGGGGGC
Source organism: Pseudomonadota bacterium (assembly GCA_023390905.1). Classification (GTDB taxonomy): domain Bacteria; phylum Pseudomonadota; class Gammaproteobacteria; order Xanthomonadales; family Xanthomonadaceae; genus Pseudoxanthomonas_A. The sequence continues at coordinate 10,879 of JAEWBY010000068.1, forward strand.
GCGATGTTCCCGACCGGCAACCTCATCGATGATCTCGACGTGCCGGGCGTCGGTACGTTCAGGGCGACGCTGATCAATGCCGGCATTCCCACCATCTTTCTCGATGCAGCGGCCCTGGGTTACACCGGCACCGAGCTGCAGGGCGCGATCAACGGGGATGCGCAGGCGCTGGCGCGTTTCGAAGCAATTCGCGCACACGGCGCGGTGCGCATGGGATTGATCGAGCGCGTGGAGCAGGCGGCCACGCGCCAGCACACGCCGAAGATTGCCTTCGTCGCACCGCCGGCCGATTACATGGCGTCCAGCGGCAAGCGCATCGCGGCGGCGGACATCGATCTGCTGGCGCGCGCGCTGTCGATGGGCAAGCTCCATCACGCGATGATGGGAACGGCGGCCGTCGCAATCGGTACCGCCGCTTCGATTCCCGGCACGCTGGTCAACCAGGCGGCGGGCGGCGGCGCGCGAGAGACCGTGCGCTTCGGCCATCCTTCGGGCACGTTGCGCGTGGGTGCGGAAGTGCGCGAAGTGAACGGCCAGTGGACGGTCACCAAGGCGATCATGAGCCGCAGCGCGCGCATCCTGATGGAAGGCTGGGTACGCGTGCCGTCCGATCCCGCCTACGTGTCATCCGGACGCTGAGCGCGCGCCCGCCGGTCGACGGCGCGCATCACTCCGGCATGGACGCCATGGCCCGGGCGCTTTCGCGCCCGGAGGCCGGCCCGCGTTCTTAGATTTCTTCCGCCGGTGCGGGCGTC
>JAEWBY010000012.1 GCA_023390905.1 Pseudomonadota bacterium
TAAACAGTTGGTTGAACCATTTTACTGTGACCGCATCGCTGCGGTACGCTTTATCCCGAAGTTACAGCGTTAATTTGCCTAGTTCCTTCTCCACGGCTCACCCGAGCGCCTTAGAATACTCATCTCGACTACCTGTGTCGGTTTACGGTACGAGCCACTTTAACCTAGCCTTAGAGGTTTTTCTCGCGAGCAGGTTTAGGATCACTATCTCGCCGGCCGAAGCCTTTGAGTACTATCAGGTTCAGCAGTCCCGGCGGATTTACCTACCAGGTCTATACCTACACCCTTTAACGTACTATTCCGTAAGTACGCGGATCTTTCACTTCTCTGTCACCCCATCGAAATTAAAGTGGGTACTGGAATATTAACCAGTTTTCCATCGACTACCCCTTTCGGGTTTGCCTTAGGTCCCGACTAACCCTGATCCGATTAACGTTGATCAGGAACCCTTAGTCTTTCGGCGATATTGTTTTTCACAATATTTATCGTTACTCATTCCTACATTTTCTTTTCACTCCGCTCCAGCATACCTCACGGTACACCTTCGACGCTGAAGTGAATGCTCCCCTACCACTGATACTAAAAGTATCAATCCATATCTTCGGTACTATGTTTGATGCCCGATTATTTTCCGTGCCCGAACCCTCGACCAGTGAGCTGTTACGCACTCTTTAAATGAATGGCTGCTTCCAAGCCAACATCCTGGCTGTCTTAGGGTTCGAACTTCGTTTGATCAACTTAACATAGATTTAGGGACCTTAGATGATGGTCTGGGTTATTTCCCTCTCGGCCATGGACCTTAGCGCCCACAGCCTCACTGCTGCAGATATATCATAGCATTCGGAGTTTGTCAGGGTTTGGTAGGCGGTGAAGCCCCCTAGCCCAATCAGTAGCTCTACCTCTATGATACCTCTTATATGCAACGCTGTTCCTAAAAACATTTCGGGGAGAACGAGCTATCTCTCAGTTTGATTGGCCTTTCACCCCTATCCACAGGTCATCCCATAACTTTTCAACGTTAATGAGTTCGGACCTCCAGTTAGTTTTACCTAACCTTCATCCTGCCCATGGATAGATCACAAAGTTTCGCGTCTGCACCCACTGACTAAGCGCCCTGTTTGGACTCGCTTTCGCTGCGGCTCCGTTACTGAAGAACTAAACCTCGCCAGTGAGTAGCAACTCGTAGGATCATTATGCAAAAGGCACGCCGTCATCCCGAAGGACTCCGACCGCTTGTAGGCGTACGGTTTCAGGTACTATTTCACCCTCTTATTCAGAGTACTTTTCACCTTTCCCTTACGGTACTGGTTCACTATCGGTCATTGAGGAGTATTTAGCCTTACCAGATGGTGCTGGCAGATTCACGCAGGATTTCTCCGGTCCCGCGCTACTCAGGATACCGCTCGTCCACAATCATTTCTACCTACGGGGCTATCACCCGCTTTGGCTCCACTTTCCAGAGGATTCAGTTTGAGATTGCTTTCTAAATGCGGTCCTACAACCCTCCGGGAGCACGCTCCCGAAGTTTGGGCTCTTCCCTGTTCGCTCGCCACTACTTAGGGAATCATTAGATTATTTTCTTTTCCTCCGGGTACTTAGATGTTTCAGTTCCCCGGGTTGGCTCTCTTTCGAGTGATACGTCTTCAACGTACCAGGTTGTCCCATTCGGAAATCTTCGGATTAACGGTTGTATGCACCTACCCGAAGCTTATCGCAGCTTACCACGTCCTTCATCGCCTCTCAATGCCAAGGCATCCACCATACGCCCTTATTCGCTTTAAATATTGTTTGGTATTTAATTACCACGCCTTGTTTTTTATAGTTATGTCCTCGGGGGACACAACTTAATGTACTACATACATTGATAACAAAAATTGCTTTCCCAATATGTCAAAGAACTTCACTTCGCACAAGCCTAACGCTCGTTTAAAGTACTGTGATGTGAATAGCTTTGAACTATTCTGACCGCCTTTACGGTGACATCTTCTTAGATCATTACCTTATATTCTTTTACTCCATCCTCTTCTTTGTCGTTTCAGCTAAGAAGCAAAAAAGTGGAGGATATCGGAGTCGAACCGATGACCCCCTGCGTGCAAGGCAGGTGCTCTAGCCAGCTGAGCTAACCCCCCATTTTACTTGTTGGTTCTCAGTTGACAGTTGCCAGCTCAATTACTTTTATTGAGTTGTTGACAGTGTCTTCCGATTCCGGTAATGACCTTTCTTGTAAAGAACTTCTTTCTTTTTTTGTAGTCCCGCCCAGACTTGAACTGGGGACCTCTACATTATCAGTGTAGCGCTCTAACCACCTGAGCTACGAGACTATAATCTCAACCCCTACGGGCTCTTAATCATCTTCTCAGCCTCAGGCACCCAATAGGCTTAATATGTTGAGCAACTAAACTAAAAGAACTTAAAATATCTTGAAAGAGAGGGGGAAGCAAAATTTCACCAAATAGTCACAGGTGTATAGCTCTAAAAAGGAGGTATTCCAGCCGCACCTTCCGGTACGGCTACCTTGTTACGACTTAGCCCCAGTTACTAGTTTTACCCTAGGCGGCTCCTT
>JAEWBY010000040.1 GCA_023390905.1 Pseudomonadota bacterium
ACCGTCGGCCCAGCCACCGCCAAGGCCATCGCCGCCACCTGCCAGACTGGCGCTGCCGGCATCGCCGCTGCCGCTGTCGCCATCGCCGCCGCGAGCGCCCCAGGCGCCTGCATCGCCGCCGCGCCCGCCGTCGCCGCCGTAGGCGGTGCCGCCGTCGCCACTTCCGCCGTCGGCGCTGCCGCTGTCGCCGTCGCCGCCATAGGCCCGGCCGCCATGGCCATTGCCGCCGTTTCCGCCACGTCCGCCGTTGGCGTCGCCGTAATTGCGCGCGACGTTGCCGATGTCATACACGGTCACGCCCGAAACACTGCCGCTCAGGCGCGTTTCGGCCACGGCCCTGCTTTGATTGAACGAATTGGAGAACGTCGAAGTGGCGGTGCCACCGTTGTTCGCCGCGGCCGTGCCGTAGCCGGAGGCCTCGGCATAGCCATCGTTGTTGCGGTTGTCGCCATCGTGGGTGCTGTTGTCGCTGTCATCATGGGTGCTGCTGTCGGTCGCATCCAGATCGACGGCCACGACGATGTCGTCACCCTCTCCGTTTTCCGTACTTGTCGCCTGTGCGAAGGCCTGGCCCGAAAGTCCAAGTCCCAGCAGCACGGCCGATGCAATCAGTGTCTTGCGCGTGCACATATCCGATCTCCTTGTCCGTCGCCCGGCACCCAGGGGAGGCGCTTGAAAAGACGACGGCGGTCACGCTTGCACAGCAAATGTTAGTGAGCCGGGGGCCGGATGTTAGGATTTCGATAACGCATCGACCGCTCGTCTGCCGCACCTCCAACGCGCGCTCGGGCCGACGAGCGGCTGCCGGATCGCCGGGCGCGGCGCGTTGATGCACCCTTTCAGGACCCTGCAACGAGGCCGCCATGCATCCACTGATCGCCATCGCCCTCGGCGCCACACTCGGCGCATGGGCCCGCTGGGGCCTGAGTCTGTGGCTGAATCCGGCCGACGGGCCATTCCCGTTCGGCACTCTGGCGGCGAACCTGATCGGTGGATACGCCATTGGCGTCGCGATGGCCTGGTTCGGCGAACACGCCCAGGTCGCACCCGAGTGGCGGCTGTTCGTGATCACCGGTCTGCTCGGCGGGCTGACCACGTTCTCGAGCTTTTCCGCTGAAGCGGTGCAACTGCTGCTGCGCCAGCACTATGGCTGGGCGGCGGCCGTCATCGGCAGCCATGTGGCCGGATCGCTGGTGATGACGCTGCTGGGCATCGCCAGCGTCCGGATGCTGCGCTGATCGATCAGTCGCCGCGATCGGCCCGCGCCTGCCGCCGCTGTTCGCGCAGGCGATCGAGTTTTTCCTTGAGCTTGATTTCCAGCCCGCGCTCGACCGGGTGGTAATACACGCGCTCGCCCATCGCGTCGGGGAATGCGGTCTGATCAAGGGCGATGCCGCCCTCCACGTCGTGGTCGTACTGATAGCCGGTGCCGTAGCCGAGCTGCTTCATCAGCTTGGTCGGTGCGTTGCGCAGATGCATCGGCACGTCCTGCGTGCCGTACTGGCGCACGTCCTGCTTGACCTCTCCGAACGCAACGTAGGCCGCATTGGATTTGGCGGTGCTCGCCAGATAGAGCGCCACCTGCGCCAGCGCCAGATCGCCCTCGGGGCTGCCGAGACGTTCATAGGTATCCCATGCATCCAGCGCCATGCGCCAGGCGCGCGGATCGGCCAGGCCGATGTCCTCGATTGCCATGCGCGTCAGACGCCGCGCCAGATAGATCGGATCGCATCCGCCATCGAGCATGCGGGTGAACCAGTACAGCGCCGCATCCGGATTGGAACTGCGCACCGATTTGTGCAGCGCCGAGATCTGGTCGTAGAACTGTTCGCCGCCCTTGTCGAACCGCCGCGTGCGATCGGCCAGCACCTGCGCCAGCGTGGCCTGCGTGATCGTGTTGTCTTCGTCCTGCGCCAGTTCGGCGGCGATTTCCAGCAGCGTCAATGCGCGGCGCACGTCACCATCGGCCGCGCCGGCGATTTCGCGCAGCGCTTCATCGCTGGCATTGAGGCACTGACCGCCCAGGCCGCGTTCTTCGTCGTCGATGGCGCGCTTGAGCGCGTGCACGATGTCATCGGCCGAGACCGCTTCCATCACGTGCACGCGGCAACGCGAGAGCAGCGCCGAGTTCAGTTCGAAGGAAGGGTTTTCCGTGGTCGCGCCGACGAAGATGATCGTGCCGCGTTCGATGTGCGGCAGGAAGGCGTCCTGCTGTGCCTTGTTGAAGCGATGCACCTCATCCACGAACAGCACCGTGCGCCGGCCTTCGGCGAAACGCTGCGCGGCCTCAGCCAGCACCGCGCGCACATCGGCCAGGCCGGACAGCACCGCGGAGATCGCTTGGAAATCGGCTTCGGCATACTGGGCGAGCAGCAGCGCCAGCGTGGTCTTGCCGCACCCCGGCGGCCCCCACAGGATCATCGAGTGGACGCGACCGGATTCCACCGCGCGGCGCAGCGCGCTGCCCGGCGCGAGCAGCCGGCGCTGGCCGACCATGTCATCCAGCGTGCGCGGCCGCACGCGTTCGGCCAGCGGGCGCAACGCCGAACGATCCACGCTGAGCAGATCGTTCTCCTCCTGCGCCGTCGTACGCGTCTTCCTGGCCCTGGGCATGTGGCTTTCCTGATGCGTGCGCCTGCTGTCTGGCCGACGCCGCGATTATTCGCCTACGACGTCCACGCCAGCGGCGGGCGCGTACTTGAAGGTGCCGGTGGCGAACGGCGGATTGCGCTTCCATCCACTGAAACGCAGCGTGGTGCGCTGGCCCACGGCATCGACGACCTCCATCTGCGCCAGACCCTGGCCGTCAAAGCCCAGCCGCGCCGACTGGAAGCTGGCGTCACCCTCGCGCCGGGGCGTGAGCGTCAGCCACTCCAGTCCGTTCTGCGCGCCGGTTTCCTTGACGTTGAATTGCTGATCCAGCTTGTCCGGATCGATCAGCGCCGACAGCGGGCTGTTCTGTTCCTCGATGCCCTGCTCGCGCACGGTCACCTGCTGCAGATCCGGGTCGTAGACCCAGACTTTTTTGCCATCGGCGACGATCAGTTGCTCGTAGGGCTTCTGGTATTCCCAGCGGAACAGGCGCGGTGCGGACAGCGCGACGCGCCCGTTGGAGGTCTCCTTCAACTTGCCGCCGCCGTCGCGCACCTGCTGGACGAACTGGCCGTCGAGGCCCTTCAGCCCGGCGGTGAAGGTCTTGAGCTGATCGCGGGCGCCGGCGAACGCGTTGCCGGCCAACAGCGCGGTGGTGAGGAAAGCGGCGGTTCGGACGATAGGGCGCATGAGCGATCCTGGCTGCGAAAGAGATGAGGAAGTGTGACCGCGAAAAACTGAACAGCGAGGCATGGATCGCGGGAAATGTTCAGCCACCCGGGTGGCTGCGCGGTTGGCCACCCGCGCCTGCCTGCGGTCCACGTTTTCGATGAATCAGCGCGGCGGCGGCGGCGCCAGCACCTGGCGGTCGCCATTGTGTTCGGGCGGCGTCACCACACCGGCCGCTTCCATCGCTTCAATCAGGCGTGCGGCGCGGTTGTAGCCGATCTTCAACCGACGCTGCACGCCCGAGATCGAGGCGCGCCGGCTCTCGGTGACGATGCGCACCGCTTCGTCGTAGAGCGGATCGCTCTCGTCGCCGCCGGCGCTGCTGGTTTCCGGCAGGCCGGTCGGGCCGACGACCACGCCGTCGCCCATCGTCTGCACTTCTTCCAGCACGCCCTCGATGTAGTCGGCCGTGCCGGCGGCCTTCAGATGCTCGACGACGCGGTGCACTTCCTCGTCGCTGACGAAGGCGCCGTGGATGCGCTCGGGCATCGCGGTGCCCGGCGGCAGGTAGAGCATGTCGCCGTGGCCCAGCAGCGTTTCGGCGCCGGACTGATCCAGGATGGTGCGCGAATCGATCTTGCTCGATACCTGGAACGCGATGCGGGTCGGGATGTTGGCCTTGATCAGGCCGGTGATGACATCGACCGACGGCCGCTGCGTCGCCAGGATGAGGTGGATGCCGGCGGCGCGCGCCTTCTGCGCCAGTCGCGCGATCAGCTCTTCGACCTTCTTGCCGACGATCATCATCATGTCGGCGAATTCGTCGATGAAGACGACGATGTACGGCAGCGGCTCCAGCTCGCGCGGCACCTCGCCGGCCTCGGCGTTCGGGCGGAACAGCGGGTCCATCAGCGGCTGGCCCGCGTTGATCGCGTCGGTCACCTTCTTGTTGAAGCCCGAGAGGTTGCGCACGCCCACGGCCGACATCAGCTTGTACCGGCGCTCCATCTCCGCCACGCACCAGCGCAGGCCGTTCGCGGCCTCCTTCATGTCGGTGACGACCGGCGCCAGCAGGTGCGGCAGCCGCGCAAGGGCCGCGACCGTCGGGCGGCCGGCGATGTCCTTGCCCAGCGCCAGTGTCAGCGGACTGGCCGCCTTGTCGTATTCCTTCGAGCGCAGCAGCTCGCTGAGATAGATCATCTCGCGGCTGGTATTGGGGATCTCCAGGCCGATCACCGACTTGCCGGGGATGACATCGACCACGCGCACCGATTTGACCGAGAGCCCGCGGGCGATGTCCTTGTCG
>JAEWBY010000046.1 GCA_023390905.1 Pseudomonadota bacterium
GTAACCACGCTCGCTGACCTGCTTGACCGCCTCGGCCTTGAACTCGTCTGTGAATCGCTTGCTCGCCATAGATCCTCCGATCCTCAAAAGACACTATCAGGTGTCTACGGAATCGGGGGCGTACCACTCAGATGGTAGTTTGTAACAAGAATTTCTGATGACTCATCCAGATCTTCCAGCGGCACTGACGTTTCAAAGTTACAGACGACATCCGCGTCCAGAAGCGCACCTAAAAGAACTCCATCCCAAAGTGCATTCCAGGTTTCACTCGTCCAGACCTCTTCATCATCTGAGTCGGAATGAACCCTAATCTGCGCCCCGCAAAAAGGGAGTAGCAAATTGGCTATTGAACAATCAGTAGAATCTAATGAGAGCCTATCCAGAAGTTCTAATGAACCATTCCAAGTGGCTCGCAATAAATCAATGCCTTCGCGAAGTTGGATTTCCTTCCTAGCGACAACACCATTCAAAACCAAGTAGTTGTCTGGACCAAACCCTGCGACTTCCATAGTTCCCCTCCCCGATTCTAGCCGAGATTCTGAGTCGCCATTCGATCTCCCGCAATGCCGGGTCCTTCCTGACGGGGTGCCCCCTGCGGGGTCGCAGACACCGCGAGATTTCCGGTGTGGGTGGCCCTTCGATTCCGATTTGTTGTTTACCCTCCCCGCCTTCTCTCCAGGAGACACAAGGGATTCGCTTCCCCTTGGATGTAAAGCGGCCTAAACCCGGACATAGCGGCAATGGCTCGGAAACGGCCCTAGCGCGAGACTTTGGCTAGCCCACAACTAGCTAAGTAGCAACATGTCCGAATCACTCGAAATCCAACTCGCCCGTGCAAAAAGTGAGCGCTCGCTACAGCGTGACCTAGCCAACGGTGGCGACCTTGTAAAGAACCTCGCGCAGATGGTCCGCGACGCCTCGGCCGCCCTCCCTTACAGGGAGCGATATCCGGGCCGCGACCTCCGGGGAGAACCTCAACGGGTTGCGACGCCTGCTGCCGCAGGTATCAGCGCATCACTGTGCGCTGTCAGCCTGCCCGGCCTGTTCGACAGGAATGGTCGACTCCGCCGTATTCCCTGTATCGAAGCTCCCGGTGTTCCGACTTGGCGCACAGGTCATGAACGGCATCCTAGGCGAGACTCGCGGAACGCAGCCCTCTGTATCGCTAGGTTTGACTCCCGGTAAACCCGCCCCCTCTCACCGACGGTGACAAGCGGCAGGGGAGCCATGACAAGGATTGGGGTGGGTCAGCAAACGGTCAAGGTCTCGATCGCGCAGCAGCCCGGTCAGTCCAGCGACGAACTCGCGCGTTTGGTGACTGATCGAATCAAGCGGGAGGGAGCGGTAGCAAGCCGAGGCGCGTTGGCTGACCGATAGATGAAGGTAGATGAAAATTCGCGGCACTTCATCTATCTCCATCTACTGACAGATTTTGCAAGCTCCTTGATGCTAGACGGGCCGTTGTACGGCCCGTTTTCTTTACATAGGAATCATCGAATGACCAAAGCAAGCAACGCCACGATCTCTCGCCATTTGAACGTAGACAGTAACTTGATCGAAGCCGTGCGCGCGAAGGCGGCCGAACTTGAACAACTGGTGTTGACGGTAGAAAGCCACATTCGCGATCAGCACGTGCACGCGGAAGGAACGCGGGATCTGACCGAACAGGAGCGCTTGGACACCGCGCGGCCGTTCCGCTGGCTCGATGACGCGCGACACAACCTGCAAGCCGGCGTGATGTTCCTGGAACGCGCCATCCATCAATCCACTACGTTTTGATGCAAGACGTAAACATGGGTAGGGACATGGGTTACCTTCGCCATTTCCGTAAAATTTCCTTGAAATTAATAACTTACAAGGAAATATGGCGGAGAGAGTGGGATTCGAACCCACGGTAGGCTTGCACCTACGGCAGTTTTCAAGACTGCTGCCTTAAACCACTCGGCCATCTCTCCGTTTTGTTGAACCCAACTGCCCTCGCGGCAGTTTGACCATCGCCTGTGGCGATGTTCGCTCCGGTCTTCGACCTCCGCAGTCAAGACGGCTGCCTTGAACCACTCGGCCATCTCTCCGTTTGTTGAACCCAGCTGCCCTCGCGGCAGTTTGACCATCGCCTGTGGCGATGTTCGCTCCGGTCTTGGACCTTCGCAGTCAGGACGGCTGCCTTGAACCACTCGGCCATCTCGCAGTTTCCGGCCTCGGCTCATGTCGATGCCGGGCGGCATTTTCGCATGCCGCGTGCGCGAATGATCAGGAGGCCTTTTTCACTTTGCCGGACTTGGTATTGTCGATCGCCAGTTCGATGGCCTTGGCGGCTTCCTCGCCGCATTTGCCGCCGCAGTCCAGGCGCGAGGCTTCGATCTGCTGCGGCAGGTGTTCGGCGAGGAAATCGATGAACACGCGCACGGCCGGCAGCAGGCCGCGGCGCGAGGCGAACACGGCGTGACAGATGCCCTGCGGCAGCGACCATTCCGGCAACACCACTTCCAGCTCGCCCTTGCGCACGGCTTCGGCGCAGACCGTTTCCGGCAGCAGCGTGATGCCGTAGCCGTCCTTCGCCATTGCCTGCAACAGCGGGAAATCGAATCCGGCCAGGCGCGGTTGCAGTTCGACGCGCCGCACTTCGCCATCCGGGCCATGCAGTTCCCAGCGCTGGCGGGCTTCGTCCTCGCTGATGCTCAGGGTGACGTGCTCGGTGAGATCCTCCGGCTTCTGCGGCCGGCCGGCGCGATTGAGGTATTTCGGGCTGGCGACCAGCAGTTCCTGGATCTGGCCGAAACTGCGCATCACCAGGCTGCCGTCGTCATCGAGCTTGGCGCGCACGCGCAGGGCCACGTCGTAGCCCTCGTTGATGATGTCCACGCGGCGGTTGTTGACGTGCAGTTGCAGGCGGACCTTGGGGTATTTGTCGAGGAACTTCGGCAGGATGCGCGGCAACTGCATCTGCGCCACCGCCACCGGCACGCTCACGCGCACCACGCCGCGCGGCTCGGCGCTGAGGCGATCGACCACTTCGCGCGCGGCCTGCGCTTCGGCCAGCATGGTCTGCGCGTGGCGATGCACGCTCATGCCCACGTCGGTGACGGCGAAGCGGCGCGTCGAACGCTGCAGCAGGCGCACGCCGAGATCGGTTTCAAGCTGGCTGATGCGGCGGCTCAGGCGGGACTTGGGAATGCCCAGGGCGCGCTCGGCCGCGGCGAATCCGCCGTGGTCCACCACCATGGCGAAGTAATAGAGGTCGTTGAGGTCGTGCTGCATGGCGTAAGTTCCAATATCAGAACAATCCGTGATAGTAGACCAGCTTTATTCCACAATCGCAACAACCGAGGATGGCACCCAACGCGGCACCGCCGCCTTTGCCGACACGCCCCCATGAAACTATTGCACATCGACAGCAGTGCGCTGGCCTCCCACTCGGTCAGCCGCCAACTCACCGCCGCCATCGTAGCCCGCTGGCAGGCGCAGGTGCCCGGCCTGAAGGTCACCTACCGCGACCTCGACACCGAGCCCCTGCCCCATCTGACCGGCGCGGTATTGTCGAAAGCGGACGCCGCGATCGCCGAAGCCTCCGAGCAGACGCTGCAGCAGTTCCTCGATGCGGATGTCGTGGTCATCGGTGCGCCGATGTACAACTTCGGCGTGCCGTCCACGCTGAAGGCCTGGATCGATCGCATCGCCGTGGCCGGCCGCACGTTCCGCTATACCGAGCACGGCCCGGAGGGCCTGGCCGGCGACAAGAAGGTCATCATCGCCAGCGCGCGTGGCAGCCAGCACGGCGACGGTGCGGTCAGCGACTTCCAGGAGGCCTACCTGAAATTCGTGCTCGGCTTCCTCGGCGTGCGTGACGTGGAGTTCGTTCGCGCCGAAGGCGTCGGCCTGTCGCCGCAGCATCGCGTCGAGGCAATCGACAAGGCGCTGGCCTCGATTCCCGAGGTGGTGCGGCAAGCCGCCTGAGCCCTGCGGCTGATCACTCGCGGCTGCGTGCCCGGGTAGCGCCGCCTCGTTCGAGCGTCAAGGAACAGCCCGTATTCGCGGGCTGTTTTCTTTGGCGGAGACGCTGAGCGGCCGCCTCATCCAGCATTCTCCGGTGGGCGACCGGGCCTGCGGTTGCGTGGCAGAGGCTTTGCGCCCCTGCCGCATGCGCCGAGCCGGATCGGGCTGAATCCCCTGCTGCGTCAGGCGATACGCTCGGCCCCGCCCATGTACGGGCGCAGCACTTCGGGCACGGTGATCGAGCCGTCCTCGTTCTGGTAGTTCTCCATCACCGCGATCAGGGCGCGGCCGACGGCGGTGCCGGAGCCGTTGAGCGTGTGCACCGGTTCGGGCTTGCCGGTGGCCGGATTGCGCCAGCGGGCCTGCATGCGGCGGGCCTGGAAATCCTCGCAGTTGGAACACGAGGAAATCTCGCGATAGGTGTTCTGCGACGGCAGCCAGACTTCCAGATCGTAGGTCTTGGTGGCGGAGAAGCCCATGTCGCCGGTGCACAGCAGCATGCGGCGATACGGCAGGCCGAGTTTTTCTAGCACGGTTTCGGCGGCGCGGGTCATGCGCTCATGCTCGTCGTAGCTTTCCGATGCGCGCGCGATCGAGACCAGTTCCACCTTCTCGAACTGATGCTGGCGGATCATGCCGCGCACGTCGCGGCCGCCACTGCCGGCCTCGGAGCGGAAGCACAGCGAATGGGCGGTCATGCGCAGCGGCAGGCGCGCATCCTCGAGGATTTCACCGCGCACGATGTTGGTCAGCGAGATCTCCGATGTGGAGATCAGGTAGCGGCGATGCTCGCCCAGTTGCGTGGCGAACATGTCCTCCTCGAACTTCGGCAACTGGCCGGTGCCGTACAGGCTGTCGGCATTGACGATGACCGGCACGCTGGTTTCTTCGTAGCCGTGTTCGTTGGTATGCAGATCGAGCATGAACTGCGCGAGCGCGCGATGCAGGCGGGCAAGCTGCCCACGCAGCACGGTGAAGCGTGCGCCGGAAATCTTCGCCGCGGTGTCGCCATCGAGCCAGCCGTGGCGTGCGCCCAGCTCGACATGATCCTTGATGGCGAAATCGAACGTGCGCGGCGTCCCCCAGCGATGCTGCTCGGCGTTGCCGTTCTCGTCCTGGCCGATCGGCACGCTGGCGTGCGGAAGATTCGGAATGCCCAGCGCGATGGCTTCCAGTTCGTTGCGGATCTCCTCCAGCCGCACTTCGGACGCCTTGAGTTCATCGCCGAACCCGGCCACTTCGGCCATCAGCGCCGACACGTCCTCGCCCTTGGCCTTGGCCTGTCCGATCGCCTTGGACCGCGTGTTGCGCAGGTTCTGCAACTCCTCCGTGCGTTTCTGGATCTGCTTGCGCGCGGATTCCAGTTCGCCCAGGCGGGCGACGTCGAGGTCGAAGCCCCGGGTCTGCTTGAGGCGGTCGGCGGTTTCGGCAATCTGGGTGCGGAGCAGGACGGGATCGAGCATGGGACTGACAACAATGCGGAAGTCGGCCGATTATCGCTTTTTATCGTCCGGCCTGCCTCGCGGGCTTCACTGGCGTTATGACAGAATCGGCACAGCTTCCACGGTGACGCCCCATGCCCGCTCCCCGCGATTCTTCCGGTTCCGAGTTCGTGTTCCGCTTGCCGCATCGCAGCCTGCGCATCGTCGGCATCGCGTTCGGCGTGGGTCTGCTGTTGTTCGTGATCGTGTGGCTGCGCGGCCGCGATGACGGTTTCTATACGCCCGAAGCCACCGCCGCCGGCCCCAGGACCGAAGTCGAGGCATTGCCCGAACCCCTGCCCGCACGCGGCGGCGCCAGTGGGCTGGAAGAGCCGCGCGCCGAGGGCAACGAGCAGCCGCAACTGGTCGAGGAAACCCCGCCGCTGCCGGCCGCGATCGAGGAAGCTCCGCCGGCGCCGCCACTGGAAGTGCCCGCCGCCCCGCCCGCACCGGCCGTTGCATTGGCTTCGGGCGACAAGCCCGAGCCCATTCCCGGGCAGACACCGCCGCCTGCTTATCCGGTCGGTGCGATGCGCCGCGGCGATACGGGCACGGTGCTGGTAAAGGTGGACGTCGGGATCGATGGCGTGCCGACCAATGTCCAGGTGATGTCGCGCAGCGGTTCGCGTGATCTGGATCGGGCGGCGGTGGAAGCCGTGCGCGGCTGGCGCTTCATGCCGGCGCAGCGCGATGGCCAGCCGGTCAGCGGCAGCCTGATGATTCCGATCGATTTCAACCTGCGTCAATGAAACTGGCGCGCGCCTGAATCCCTCCACCCGCAACTGAACGAACACCGGCATGCGGGTGCGTGTTTTACCGTCATGTCACGCGTCTTGAACAAAGTCGCGGCAAGACTCGGTTGCAACGCAGAACGCGTTGCCTCAGGAGATTCCCATGCCGCAGACGCACACCGAATGGACCCCGGCCACCGCTGAAACGGTGGAAGCACCGCGCGACAAGAGCGCTTCGATGATGCTGTTGTGGATCATCGCGCTGATTGCCGTGGCGGCCGCCGGTCTGGCCTGGTACAAGCAGCATCAGGACACCACGCAACCCCTGGTGAGCGACACCCCGGCGCCGATGGCCGCGCCGGCACAGGAGACCGTGACACCGGCCGAGCCGGCGCGCCGAGCGGTCGAAAGCCGACGCGAAACCGCCGCCGCGGCGCCCCGTACGCGCTCGCCGCGACCGCTGGCCGACAACCCCGCTCCGCGGTATCCGACCGCTGCCCTGCGTTCGGGCGTCGGCGGCACGGTGATGGTGCGCGCGGAGGTCGATGCCAGTGGCACGCCGGTGAACGTGGAAGTCGTCCAGCGCAGTGGTGATCGCGATCTGGATCGCGCCGCGCTCAATGCCGTGCGCAAGTGGCGTTTTGAGCCGGCGCTGCGCAACGGCAAGGCCGTGTCGAGCACGGTGCAGGTGCCGGTCGACTTCCGTCCCATCTAACGACGGAGCCAATGCAGCAACGAGGCCCGTCCCCCGGCCCTCGCAGCCCTCTCCTCCGGGAGAGGGCCTTTTATTCGCAGGGACTGACCGCGGGCCGTCCGGTCAATCCTCTGAATCAGCAGACAGACCGAAACCCGCCCCGCGCGCGAGATCATCGAAGGCCGGGAACGAGGTCGCGACATTGGCCACGTCCTCGATGCGCACCGGCGCCTGGCTGCGTTGCCCGGCGATCGCGAACGACATCGCGATGCGATGATCGCCGTGGCTGTCGATGCGGCCACCCTGCAACGCTCCGGGGTGAATCGTGGCCCCGTCCGGCGTTTCATCCACCCGCAAGCCGAGCGTGCGCAGGCCTGCGGCCATCGTGCCGAGACGATCGGATTCCTTGACGCGCAGTTCGGCCGCGCCCCGCACGATCGTCGGACCGTCCGCACAGGCCGCGGCAACGAACAGCGCGGGGAATTCATCGATCATGTCCGGCACCACCGATTCCGGCACTTCCACTCCGTGCAGCGGTGCGTGTCGCACGATCAGATCGGCCACCGGCTCGCCGCCCTGCTCGCTGCGGTTGTCCTCGCGGATATCCGCGCCCATCAAGCGCAGCACGCTCAGCAGGCCGGTGCGGCGCGGATTCAGGCCCACCGCGCGCAAGCGCACTTCCGATCCGGGCACAATGCTCGCGGCGACCAGGAAGAATGCGGCCGAGGAGAAATCCGCCGGCACCGAGACATCCGTCGCGCGCAGCCGCTGTCCGCCGCGCAGGCGCGCGTGGCCCGGTGAAAATTCGATGTCCGCGCCGAACGCGGCCAGCATGCGTTCGGTGTAGTCGCGCGTGGGATGCGGTTCGTGGATGACGGTCTGGCCCTGCGCATACAGGCCGGCCAGCAGCAATGCCGACTTCACCTGCGCGCTCGCCACCTCGAGGGTGTAATCGATGCCGGCCAGCGGTTGGCCGCCGTGGATATGCAGCGGCGGCAAGCCGCCTTCCTGCGTGTCGATGCGCGCGCCCATGCGCGAAAGCGGCTCGGTGACGCGACGCATCGGCCGCCGGGACAACGATGCGTCACCGATCAGCACGCTGTCGAAAGGTTGCGCGGCCAGCAGGCCCGCCAGCAACCGCATGCCGGTGCCGGCGTTGCCGCAATCCAGTGGCTGATCGCTGCCCTTCAGTCCATCCACGCCCACGCCGTGCACGATGCGCCGCGAAGGCGACGGGGTTTCGATGCGCACGCCGAGACGCTCGAATATCGCGGCGGTGGCGCGGGTGTCTTCGCCTTCGAGGAAACCGTCGATGCGCGATACGCCATCGGCAAGCGCGGCGAACATGATGGCGCGATGCGAGACGGACTTGTCGCCGGGAATGGTCAGGTCGCCACGCAGCGGCGTGCCGGGGGATGCGATCCAGTGTTGGGGCATTGGGATTCGGGATTCGGATGGGGGTTCGTGACAGTTGGGCTCATGGACGGGAGCAAATCGGGTGAACGCGCTTCCGTCGCCCGCTCCCGTCTCCCGTTTCTCCGCTCTAGGGCACCGCGACCGGATACGAGCCGAGCACCTTGATCTGGGCCGAGTGGGCTTTCAGTTCGGCCAGCGCCTGCTTCATCGCTTCGTCGTCGATGTGGCCGGCCAGGTCGATGAAGAAGCCGTATTCCCACTTGGCGTGATGCGACGGCCGCGATTCGATGCGGTTCATGCTGATGCCGTGGCGCGCGAACGGGCTCAGCACGTCGAACAGCGCGCCGGGCTTGTCGTGGATGAACACCAGCACCGAGGTACGGTCATGGCCGGACGGCGGGAAAATGCTGCGGCCGATCACGAGGAAGCGCGTGGTGTTGTCCTTGTCGTCTTGGATCGGGCTCATCACCACTTTCTTCAGCCCGTACACGTGCCCCGCGCTCTCGCCTGCGATGCAGGCCGAATCATCCGAATTGCGCGCGCGCCGCGCGCCTTCGGCGTTGCTGGACACCGGGATCTTCTCGACCCTCGGCAGATTGGCGCGCAGCCAGCCGGCAGTCTGCGCGAAGGATTGCGGATGCCCGTAGATGCGCTCGATATCGTCGATGCGTCCGTTGCGCGAAAGCAGGAACTGGTGCACGCGCAGTTCGACTTCACCGCAGATCTTCAGGTCCGAGGTCAGGAACATGTCGAGCGTGACCTGGATGGTGCCCTGGCCCGAGTTTTCCACCGGCACGACACCGAAGTCGGCGTTGCCGCTTTCCACTTCCTGGAAGACTTCTTCGATGCTCGCCAGCGGCAGGCCATGCGCGGATCGGCCGAAATGCTTGAGCACGGCCTGCTGGCTGAAGGTGCCTTCCGGACCGAGGAAACCAATCTTCAGCGGTTCCTGCTGCGCCAGGCAGGCCGACATGATCTCGCGGAACACATGCACCAGCAGTTCGTCGCTGAGCGGGCCCTCATTGCGATCGACCACCATGCGCAGCACCTGCGCTTCGCGTTCGGGGCGGTAGTAATCCACCGCGGCGGCGAGCTTGCCCTTGGCCTTGCCGACCTGGTGGGCGAAACGCGCGCGCTCGGCGATCAGCGCCTGGATCTGGCGATCGATGCCATCGATCTTCGCGCGCACGTCGGCGAGCGCGGGCGCCGGCGCGGGTTCCTGCTTCGATGTTCCGCGCGTCGTAGTCGTGTTTTTCTTCGGCTTGCTGGCCATGTAGGTCCTGTTCGGGTCGCGACCCGTCCCGCGTGGGGCGCGGGCAGGCGCTCCTGCATTGATGTCCGTTTATCCGTTGCGCTGGCTGAAATCGCGCATGAAATCCACCAGCGCCTGCGCGCCCGCCACCGGCATTGCGTTGTACAGCGAAGCGCGGATGCCGCCGACTGCCTTGTGGCCTTTCAGCGCCAGCAACCCGGCCTGCTTGGATTCGCTGACGAAGCGCGCGGTCAGTTCCTCGTCCGGCAGGAAGAACGGAATGTTCATCCGCGAGCGCACCGCCGGCGCGACATCATTGCGATAGAAACCGCCGGATCCATCGATGGCCTGGTACACCAGCGCAGACTTGATGGCGTTGCGGCGCGCGAACTCTTCCACGCCGCCTTCGTCGAGCATCCATTTCACCATCAACCCGAGCATGTACCAGTTCCACGTCGGCGGCGTGTTGAGCATCGAATCGCGCGCGGCGTGAGAGCGATAGTCGAAGATGTCGGCGCGCGGCTGGCCAGCGCGTTCGAGCAGATCGCGGCGCACGATCACCACCGAAATCCCGACCGGCCCCAGATTCTTCTGCGCGCCGGCATAGATCAGCCCGTAGCGCGACACGTCCAGCGGCTCGGAGGCAATGCTGGAACTGAAGTCGGCGAACAGCGGCACCTCGCCCACGTCCGGGGTTTCGCGGAACTCGATGCCGTGGATCGTTTCGTTCGCGGTGATGTGCACGTAGGCCGCGCGCGGGTCCAGTTGCCAGCGTTCGCGCGCGGGCAGTTCGCGAAAACCGTCCGGCTCGCCGTCGGCCACCACGTTCACCTGCACGTACGGACGCGCCTGGCGGATCGCGGTGTTGCTCCAGTGGCCGCTGACCACGTAATCGGTGGCCTGCCCGGGCGCGGCGAAATTGAGCGGCAGCAGCGCCTGCTGGGTAGTCGCCCCGCCGGACAGGAACAGCACGGCGTAGTCGTCCGGGATCCACAGCAGCCGGCGCAGGTCGGCTTCGGCCCGGGCGGCCACGGCGATGAAATCGGCACTGCGGTGGCTGATCTCGACAATCGAAGCGCCGATGCCGTTCCATTCCAGCATGTCGGCCTGGGCCTGCCGGAGCACGGTTTCGGGGAGCGTGGCCGGACCGGCACTGAAGTTGTACGCGCGCGTCATGGAGCACCCTGCGAGTGAAGGCCTAGTATGCCGCAGTGCATCAGTTGCAGGCGCAACCGTAGCGGTTTCGCGCCCGCTTGCCGCGTGACCGTGTATGAAGGGCGCGCGGGCCGCATTGCGGGGGAAACTTTCCGCCTGCGGCGCGTTCCCATTCCGCATTCCCGATCCCGGAGCTGCCATGTCATTGCGCGACGCCCTCCGCATTCCCTCCTCGCAGATCACGGATGAGACGATCTACCGGCAGCGCCGCGATCTGCTGCGGATGCTGTCGCTGGCGCCCGCGCTGGCGCTGGCCGGCTGCGCCGAGGCCGAACCGCCGCCGCCGGCCGCGGCGGTCACCCCGGCGCAGGCGCGTTCGGGTTTCCGCACCGACGAGCCACTCACGCGCTGGGAGGACGTCACCAGCTACAACAATTTCTACGAATTCGGCACCGGCAAGGCCGACCCGTCCACCGCACGCAAGACGCTGCGCACGCGCCCGTGGACGGTGGCCGTCGGCGGGGAATGCGCCAAGCCCGGCCGCATCGGCCTGGACGATCTCGTCAAGGGGCTGACGCCGGAAGAACGCGTCTACCGGCTGCGCTGCGTGGAAGGCTGGTCGATGGTCATCCCGTGGCTGGGCGTTCCGCTGGGCGCGGTGCTCAAACGCTTCGAACCGACGTCCAAGGCCCGGTTCGTCGCCTTCACCACCCTGACCGATCCGGTGCAGATGCCGGGCATCCGCTACCGTTCGATCGACTGGCCCTACAAGGAAGGTCTGCGCATCGACGAAGCCATGCACCCGCTCACCCTGCTGGCGACCGGCCTGTACGGCAAGCCGCTGCCCCAGCAGAACGGCGCGCCGCTGCGGCTGGTGGTCCCTTGGAAGTACGGCTTCAAGAGCATCAAGTCGATCGTGGCGATCAATTTCGTCGAGAAGATGCCGGAAACCGCATGGCACGAATTGCAGCCGTCGGAGTACGGCTTCTTCTCCAACGTCAACCCGAACGTCGATCACCCGCGCTGGAGCCAGAAGACCGAACGCCGCATCGCCGGCACCGGCAATCGCGTATTCGCCGAACGCATTCCGACCCGGCTGTTCAACGGTTACGGCCCTCAGGTCGCCTCGATGTACGCGGGGCTGGATCTGAAGAAGTGGTACTGAGATGGGGCGGGAATCGGATTCGGGATGATTTTTTTTGTGCCGATGAAAACAAGCTTCCTGGATAGCGCACGAAGAGCCGCTGCGTGCTAGGCACAGTGCTGTTGCGAATCCCGTCTCCCGTCTCCCGTCTCTCCATCCTGCCCATGCCCAAACGCCCCGCCTCGCCCGCCATCATCGCCAGCAAGACCCTGGTCCACGCGCTTGCGCTGACGCCGCTGGCGATTCTGGCGTGGCAGTTCTGGATCGTCTGGAAAACCGGCAGCGATGCGCTCGGCGCCGATCCGGTGGCCGAGATCGAACATCGCACGGGGCTGTGGGCGCTGCGCCTGCTGATGATCACGCTGGCGATCACGCCACTGCGGCAACTGACGGGTCAGGCGGTGCTGATCCGGTTCCGCCGCATGCTCGGGCTGTATGCGTTCTTCTATGCCTGCGTGCATCTGGCCAGCTATCTGGTGCTGGATCTGCAGGGCTACTGGACGCAGATTTTCGAGGAAATCGCCAAGCGGCCCTACATCACGGTGGGCTTCGGCGCATGGCTGTTGCTGCTGCCGCTGGCGGTGACGTCCACCCAGGGTTGGATCAAGCGCCTCGGCCGGCGCTGGGGGCAGTTGCACACGTTGATCTACGTGATCGGCGTGCTGGCCGTGCTGCATTTCTGGTGGCTGGTGAAGTCCGACATCCGCGAGCCGGCGCTGTATGCCGGGATCCTCGCGGTGCTGCTGGGCTGGCGCGCCTGGCGGCGGTTCAGCCGGCGCCGAACAGCAGCAACGCGCTGAGCGCCGCGCCGATCAACGCGGCGGCCAGCAGCAGCCAAGGCCAGCGCGTGTTGCCGCGGGGGCCGGCCGGATCCGGCTCGCGGGCGATGGGATGTTCCTCCGGCTCGTCGTTGGCCGGCACCAGTGGCGTCGTCCACGGCACTTCGACCACGAACCGGTGCTGCGGGTCGAACACCAGTTGATCACCGGCCACCAGCAGCGCATCCCGCACCGCCACGCCATTGACCAGGCTGCCCTCGGCCGAACCGAGATCACGCAGCAGCACGCGGTCGCCCTGCAATTCCAGCTGCGCATGGCGCTCGGCGAAGGTCGGATCGTCCACGCGGATGGCCGCCTCGCGCGCGCGACCGACCAGGCAGGGACGCACCAGGGAAATACTGCGGCCATGATATTTGCCGCCCACCCCGCGCAGCACGACCCGCGGCTCCGGCGCACTGGCTGCGCTGCTCGCCGATGCCTTCGGCGCCGGCAGGTGCGAGGCCTGGATCAGCACCTCCACGCCATCGACATAAATCGAATCACCGGGACGCAGCATCGCCATGCGCTGCACCGGCCGGCCATTGACGTGCACGCCGCGCATGCCGGTCGGCACCTGCAACCACAGGCCGCGACGATCCACGCATACGCGGGCCAGCAACGCGCCCTGCAACTGATCGCCCACGCCGACATGGCCGCTGGCTTCGCGCACCAGCCGGTGCACGCCGGTGCCCAGCGGCCGATCCGGCTGCGCACGGTTGCTGAAATGTAGACGCAGGTTTTCCACGCGCGGCAGCCTATCAGGTTGGCGAAAAACGTCCAGCGCGCGGCGGCCGTGGATGCGCGCATCACCCGCCATCGCGCACAATGCCGTCCACTCCGCGGAGAATCCCCATGGCCAGCATCGACATCCTCCACGATCACAGCAAGTCGCCAGACCAGGCCCGCCAGGCCGTCGAGGACGTGGCGCGCAAATTGTCCGAACGCTTCGACATGGACTACGCCTGGAACGGCGAAACGCTCAGCTTCCGCCGTTCGGGCGTGGATGGGCGCATTGCCCTGCTGCCGCGGCAACTGCATGTCACCGCCGATCTCGGCTTCCTGCTCTCGGCGATGAAGGGCCCGATCGAGGCGGAAATCCGCCGCGTGCTGGAAGAAAAGTTCGTCTGAGTATCCGCGCGCGTCCGCTCACTCGAACGGACGTGGATGACCGAGGAACAGGCGTTGCGCCACGCGGCGCTCGTACTGTTCGATCTCGTGCACGAAGGCGCGGCCATCGCCCAGCGCGGCAAATGCCGCGAACCCGCGCTCCAGGAATCCCTGCAGCTCGCCCAGCCCGGTGGCGCGGGCCGGCCCGCGCGAGAGTTTGAGCAGGGTCAGTACGCCGGGCGTGCGCACGGCGTGGCTCAACCCCTCCCCCAGCCGCGCGATCAGCGTGATCTGCCGTCCACGCACGCGCGGCAGGCCGACCTGCCGGTACGCGTGCGCGTACAGCGTCGCATCCAGCCGGCGAGCACGCGGCGCCAGGCGCTCGAGCCTCTGCGCCATCCGCAGATCCAGCGCCTGCGTCAGCGCACCGAGTTCGATGGCATCGGCCATTGTTTCCAGCACGCTGGCCGGCAACAGGCGCTGCATCATCGGGATGATCCGCGCCATGTCCGCATCGCGGCGGCTGAAGTCGTGATCCCCGTAGACATCGGTGAGGAAGAACCGCGCGGCCGCCTCGCGCCGTGGGTCATGCAGGAAATGCGCGAAGCTGTGCTCCAGCCGCGCGGCCTGCCAGCGGCGCAGTTCCGGCAGCCAGCGCAGGCGGTTGCGCGGTTCGGCGCGCGGGTCGTGCAGGCATTGATGCCAACGCAACCGGCGTGCGAGGCGTTCGCCAATGGAGCGTGAGCGGGCCATGGCGCGCATGATCGTGCGGACCCATCGGCCTCGCAAGCAGGCGTGGCTCCCGATGATCTTCTCGTTCCGCCAGGTCAAGACGGCTTCGCCGCACTGAACCGCGCAGCGCGGGGATGGTGTGAAAACTCTAGAAAACGCGTTGATTCTGCCTCGGCCCCTCGATGGAGACACCCGATGGCCACCGCGAAGAAGTCCACGCGCCGCAGAACCAGCACGGCTTCGGACACCACGAACGAAAACAGCGCCGCGCATTTCGGCGAGTCCGCCCAGCAGGTGTGGCTGGCCGGCCTGGGCGCACTGGCGCGCGCGCAGGCCGAAGGCGGCAGGTTGTTCGAGACGCTGGTGCAGGAAGGCCTGTCGCTCGAACAGAAAACCCGACGTCTGGCCGGCGATCGCGTTGACGCCATGCGCGATGCGCTGGAACAGACCGTGGGCCAGGCCCGCGAACGCGCAAGCGGCACCTGGGATCGACTGGAAAAGGTGTTCGAGGATCGCGTGCAGCGTGCGCTGCGCCGTCTCGAGATCCCCGATCGCGACGATCTCTCGGATCTGCAGGCACGCGTGGACGCACTGGATGCCGAACTGCGCCGTTTGCGTGGTGCGTCCGCTCCGCGCAAGCGCGCCGGCGACGCGGGCGCCACGTCCACGCCGCGCGTGCGCAAGCCCGCCATGCCCCGCAAACCGTCAATGCCCGGCAAGCGCGCGGTCGCCAAACGTGCTGCGCGCACGCCGCGCGGCTGAGCGCCGCGCATACCAATTACGGCCATGCGCGATGTTGTTGCAAGGCAGCATGCAACGCGCAACAATCCAATCGCCCGCCAGTCCACCGAAGTACGTATGCTCCCCTCCCCTTACGGCTTCGGACTGGCGGGCACCTTCGTTCTGCTGTCCGGTCCGCGCGCGCACGCGCCGTAACCGTACCTGTCCCGCGAAAACGCGAACCCACTCACAGACACGGCCGAGCGCCTAGAATCTGCGCCTTCGTCCTGTCTTTACGCACACATGCTCTTCTGGCTGTCCGGGTTGGTCATCACCCTGCTGACCGGTGTCGCCGCCACGCTCTATCTCTGGCTGGTACGTCGACGCCACGATGAAATCGCCGCAGGCCTGCACGCGCTTTCGGGCCTGCGCTGGAGGGAATTCTCCCGACTGGTGCTGACGGCGATGGGACGTCGCGGGCTCAGCCATGTGATCGATGCCGGCAACGAGAACCCCGATCCGCGCAGCAACTTCACCCTGCGCCAGGGCGATCGCCAGTGGCTGCTTTCATGCAAGCACGGGTCTGCGTACCGCATCGGTGCGGCCCCGGTCGATGAGCTGGCCGCGAGCGTGCGCCTGTCCAGTGCGACCGGCGGCATCCTCGCCACCGAGGGCCGCGTCGAGAAGGAAGGCCACGACGCGGCGCGCGGCCACAACATCGAGGTGCTCGATGGCCCGCGCCTGTGGGACGAGGTCAAGCCGCTGATCGAGGACGATCTGCGCCGCCAGATCGAAGGTTCGACCCGTGCACGCGCCAAGCGCCACATCGCGATCGGCTGGCTCGGCAGCGTGGCGCTCGGCGCGCTGGTGGCTTCGGCGCTGGCCAATTCGCGCATCGCCGACGAGCCGGCGGCGCCGATCGCAGAGCCTGCGTCACCCGCGGTCGCGCCGGTGGCCGCGCCGCCTGTCACGCCCTATCGCGAACCCACCGAGCCGGAGCTGGAACAACAGCGCCGCGCGGTGTCGCGCGCACTCGCCGAAACCCCCGGCGTGATCCGCGGTGTCTGGCAGACCAAGCTGACCCTGGTGGTCGATTATCGCGGCGGCGAAGCCGAGGTCTGGCCGCGCATCTGCCGGCAGGTCGAACGCTATCCGACCCTGCGCACCGTGCGCGTGCAGCTCAATCCGCCTGCGGGCAGCCACGAACCCGTGCGCTGGCGGCAATGCAAGACGATCTGACGCCGTACCAGCGCATCGGCGGCGAAGCCGGGCTGCGCCGATTGACCACGCGCATGTATGCGCTGATGGACACGCTGCCCGAAGCGGCGGCCGTGCGTGCGCAGCATCCGGAGGATCTCTCCGGCAGCGAGCAGAAACTGTTCGAATTCCTCAGCGGCTGGCTCGGCGGGCCGCCGCTGTTCACCGAACGCCACGGTGCACCCATGCTGCGCGCGCGCCATTTGCCGTTCGCGGTCGGCCTGGAGGAAATCAGCGGCTGGCTGGCGTGCTTCCATCAATCGATGATGGAAAACGTCGAGGATGCCGAGCTGCGCGATTTTCTCTGGAGCCGCATCGAGCCGCTGGCCCTGCACATGCGCAACCGGCAGGCGCTGCCGACGGGCTGGTCGGCTCAATCATGAGCGGCGCGCACCTGCACGCGTTCGCCGATTGACCGACCCTGCCCTGCGTGGTCTGATGCCGCCAACACGGGAGGATGCACCCATGGCCGATCTGCAAACGGCTTTCGAACAGGCGTCGCGCGATATCCAGGGCCTGTCCGAACGCCCGGACAACGACACCCTGCTGCGTCTCTACGCGCTCTACAAGCAGGGCAACGACGGCGACGTGAAAGGCGACAAGCCCGGCTTCTTCGATTTCGTCGGCACGGCCAAGTACGAAGCGTGGGCCCGACTGCGCGGCATGCCGCAGGACGAGGCGCAGAGGAAATACGTGGACCTGGTGAAGAAGCTCACCGCCTGATCCGTGGCGCGCGACACCCGCCAGCGCATCCTCGAAACCGCGCTCGCGATGTTCAACGTGCAGGGCGAACCGCACGTCACCACCAACCACATCGCCGATGAGCTGGGCATCAGCCCGGGCAACCTGTACTACCACTTCCGCAACAAGGACGACATCATCGAGCAGCTCTTCGCGCGCTACGAAGCGTGCATGGACGCGGCCCTGCTCGCCCCGACCGATCGCCTGCCCGATCTGGAGGACATCTGGCTGCAACTGCACCTGGTGTTCGAGTGCATCTGGGAATACCGCTTCCTCTATCGCGATCTGGTGGAGATCCTCAGCCGCAACCGGCGCCTGCGCGTGCGCTTCACGCGCCTGTTCGCGCGCGCCGACGACAGCGCGCACGCCGTGATGCGCGGGCTCGGACAGGCCGGACTGATGCGGGCGAGCGCCGATGAACTGGCGGCCACGGCCACCAACGTGCTGGTGGTGGCCACGTTCTGGCTCAATTATTCGGCCGCGCGCGGCGAATCCGACGAGACGCGCGCGATCGGACGCGGCGTGGTGCAGGTGATGATGTTGATCGCGCCGTTCCTGCGCGATGCCGAACGCCTGCACCTGATGACGCTGACGCAGGCCTATCGCGATTGATCGCGGCGATCGCCGCGGCCGCGCATCACCACGGCGTCTGCTTGGCCACCATCAGGTAGAAGATCACCAGGAAGGAAAACAGCGCCGGCACTCCGAGCGCGGCCCACCAGCCCAGGTGCGCCGCATACGCGGGCGGCAGTTCGGTGCCGGCATCGGCCGCGGCCTGGGCGATGTCGCGCAGGCGGATCTGCAACCACACCACCGGCAGCCAGCACAGCGCCGCGAACACGAACAGCACGATCGACCAGTACAGCCACGGCGCGCTCCACGGCACGCCCATGCGATGGGCCAGATAGAGTCCGCTCACCGGCTGGAACACGATCGTGGTCGCGGTGAACATCCAGTCCGCACGCACCACCCAGCGCGCGATCTCCGCGACCAGTTTCGCATCGCGCGTCCAGCTGATCACGAACAGATAGAACGCCGTGCCGATGCCGGTGCCGAACAGCAGCGTGGACGAGAGGATGTGCAGGTATTTAACGACGATCAGATCCATCGGGACGATCCAGTTCATGCAGCGCGACGATCATGGCCAGCAGCGGCAGGTTCTTCAGCACCGGGCCGAACGGATGCGCCCACTGCTCCGGCAGTCCGATGCTGATCAGCAGCGTATAGCCGCCGATGAGAACGAACTGTGCGCGATAGATCCACGTCCTGCGCCGCGCCAGCAGCAGCGCCAGGCCCAGCACCGCGTCCAGGATCGCGCCGCTCCACAGCGCGGCAGTGGCGGCCGCGCCGTGCAGGCCGAGGCCGGCCAGCATCCGGTAGCTGCCTGCATGCGGATAGACGAACACCGACACCCATGCCGTCACCAGCCACACGATCACCAGCGAATGGCGCATCAACGGCAGCAGCCACGCCAGCACGGCCGTGGTGCGCCAGGGACCGGCCTCGCCTGCATCGAAAAAAACCGCCGGATCACGCGGACGATGGCCGAGCAGATCCGAGATCGCCGCCGCATCCCCCACGCTGCCGCGCGCGAGCATGTCCAGCGCATCCGGATCCAGCGGCGCGCGCGCATGGCGCAACCAGCGCAGCGGTGCGCGCAGCCACGCCGATGGCACGCCGATGAAATGCCGCGGGCGTCCCATCGCCGCGCGGAACAGCGCCAGGTACTCGCGCAGGCTCAGCGCGCGCGGGCCCACCGCTTCGATCACCTGCACGGGGGATCCGCGCGTGGCCGCAGCGGCCAGCGCGCGCACCAGATCGTCCAGATGCAGCGGCTGGATCGGCTGGTGCCCGCCATCGGGCAGCGGCGTCACCGGCAGCGCGGCCAACTGGGCGAACCAGCGCGAACTGGCGCCCTGCTCCGCATACACCAGCGATGGCCGCACGATCACCGAGTCGATCGGCAGCGCGCGCAGCGCTTCATCGGCCTGTCCCTTGGATGCGAAGTAAGGCAACGGCGATGTCGCATCCGCGCCCAGCGCCGACACCTGCACGATCCTTCGCACGCCGGCCGCGACCGCAGCGTCGAACAGGGCCACCGGCCCTTTCACGTGCACTGCATCGAAGCTCTGGTCTGCTGTGGCCCGGAAAATGCCGACCGCGTTGACCAGCACATCCACGCCGCGCAGCGCTTCGATCAGCGCCGCCCTGTCCGGCATGGCGGTGTAATCGATACGCAGGCCGGGCGCTTCCGCATTGCGACCCGCCGGAATCACCTCATGCCCCATCACACGCAGGCACTGCGCCAACGCCGCCCCGATCAGCCCGTTCGCCCCCGCGATGACTATGCGCATCGCCAGCCTCCGTCGCTGTTGCGGCGCGCGCTGTGGTCAGGTTCGATCGCGAGCATCGTGTCCACCGCCGTGGTCTCGTGGTGGAGCCGGCGCATCAGCGGCGCGACCCCGGCCGGCACCAATGCGGCCAGCCAATGGATCTGGGGCCGCCAGGCGCGACAGGCGCGCGGCTGGTCGTTGCGCCACACTGCCATCGGCTACGCGATCCATCACGCCAGCTCGGTGTTCTGGGCGATGGGCTACGAATACTGGCGCGCCCGTTCGCCGCGGCATCCGCTGGCCAAGGCGTCGGCCGTGAGCGCCATTGCCTATGTCGTCGATTACCACGTCGTTCCTTCCCGTCTAAGTCCTGGCTTCGAGCGCCGCATTTCACCGGCCGGCATGTGGATGACCTACGCCAGTGTCGCACTTGCGCTGTATGGCGCGCATCGCCTGCGTCGCCGCGGCTGATCTCAGCGCGCAAGGCGGTCCCGCGCGCGCCACGCCGCGAGGAATTCCAGCGTGCCCGGCAGCACGCAGCACAGCGCGGCGGGCAGCAGCGCGGCCATCCACACTGTCATCGGCAGCGGGGCCAGGCGCGCGTGCAGCCCCTGCGCGGCCGGGGCATGGTGCCAGGCCATGATGGCGATGACGATCCATGCGAACCACGGCGCCATGTCGAGCACGCTGTGCAGGTGCTGTTCGATCGGGCCGATGCGGCGACGCGGAAACGCCACGCGCGTGTCCAGATAGCCAACCACCGCGTGCCCAAGCACGAGCGCGCCCAGCAGCAGGATCACCGCGCGCGTCGGTTCCAGCCACAGCCACAGCAGCACCCCGGTGCCGATCAAAGCCAACTGCAACAGGTGCAGCGATGATTCGGCCAGGCCCGAGGTGTGCGGCAGATCCTCGCGGCGGTGGGTGAGGAAATCGCCGAGGCCCGCGCCCAGCCACACCAGATAGCCGGCGAACGCGAGCACTCCGGCGTGCATGGTCATCGCACCAGACCGGGATCCATCGGCGCCAGCGGTTCGCTGGTCGGGCCATTGAGGATCGCGCCGG
Organism: Pseudomonadota bacterium; assembly: GCA_023390905.1. Lineage (GTDB taxonomy): Bacteria > Pseudomonadota > Gammaproteobacteria > Xanthomonadales > Xanthomonadaceae > Pseudoxanthomonas_A. Next base: position 20,637 of record JAEWBY010000046.1, read on the forward strand.
TGGCCGCTTCGAATCGCGACCCGTGGCAGGGGCAATCCCAGGATTTCTCCTCACCGCTCCAGCGCACCACGCAGCCCATGTGCGGACAGCGCGCATTGAACGCGTGCACCTGCCCTTCGCCATCCCGGTACACGGCGATGCGGTGCACGCCACGCCGCAGGACCGCGCCGGTGCCGAGCGCGAGCGACTCCACGTCCGCGGCGTCGGCCGGTTTGACCCAATCACGGAACTGCAGCGCGGCGTTGGAGTTCTCGCGCAGCCATTCGCCACCGGCGTGCACCGGCTTGCGCGCCGGATCGTAGAGATCGGCCCACGGGTTGTCGCGTCCGGCGATCAGATCGGTGATCAGCAACCCGGCGAGCGTGCCATGGGTCAGGCCGTTGCCCGAATCTCCGGTCGCCAGGTAGACGTTTTCGTGGGCCGGATCGCGACCGATGAAGGCCAGGCCATCAACCGGCTCGATGATCTGCCCCGACCAGCCGTGGGTGAACTTCGCCACCTGCGGGAAGCGCTCGCGCGTCCACGCCTGCAAACGCTTGTAGGCTTCCGGATCATCGTCCTGTCCGGTCTTGTGGTCCTCGCCGCCGGCGATGATCTCCACCATGCCGCTGGCCGGATCCGACTCGTGGATACGGATGTAGTGATAAGGATCGGCGTCGTCCCACAGCAATGCGTCAGGCACGCCGTCGGGCGACACCGCTTCGGCCGGCAGATGGCCGACGACGACGTAGCTGCGGTACGCGGCCTGCTTCATCCAGGTCGCGCCGGTTTCGTGCGAGGGCACGTTGGTCGCCGCCACCACCGCACGCGCGCGCAGTTCGCCGTTGCGCAACACCACGCGCGGCGCCGCGCCGCCCTCGATGTTGACCATCTCCGCACGCAGGAACCGGCCGCCGGCGTCGCGCACTTCCTTCGCCAGCGCGAGCAGGTATGCACCGGCGTCCACGCGCGCCTGCCGATCGAAGCGCAGCACCGGGCCGAGCACGTCCGGCGTTTCGGCGCCGGCCGGCAACAGCACGGCGGAAAGACCGGCATTGCGCGCGGCCTCTTCCTCATCCTCGAGGCGATCGGTCTTGCCGTCATGCGGGAACAGATAACCCGGAATCCGGCGGAAGCCGCAATCGGCGTCGCTGGCCGAGGCGATCTCCTCGATCCAGTCGATCGCGGCGGCATGGCTGGCTGCGGCCAGGCGCGCACCGTCCTCCCCATGCCAGCGCGCCAGCGTGTAGAAGCGATCATCCAGCGCCGAAGCCAGATGCGCGCTGGTGCGCAGGGTTTCACCGGCGCCGATGCCTTCGCGATCGATCACCAGCACCTGCCTTCCTTCGCGCAGCAGGCACAGCGCCGTGGTCAGGCCGGTGATGCCGGCGCCCACGACCACGACATCCTGCTGCGTCGCCGGCACGTCCGTGCTGAACCAGTCATCGCCCGTGCGTTCGGCGGAAAGCCAGAGGGGGCGCGTCAATGCTGTGGTCATGGATCATTCCCGTTGTGGCGCGCGGGTCCTGCGCGCGGTGTGGATCAGGTACCGGTCTGCGAATGCGGCGCAGCCGTCGGCTTGGACTGTGGCGAGTCGTGCTGGCGCAGGAAGATCGACAGCACCACGATCGCCAGCACGGCCAGGAATTCGCTCTGCCAGTTCTGGAACGACTCGAACCAGAACTCAGGACCGGTCAGGTGCGCCAGCAGGCTGATCGGGGGCTGCCCTCCGGCCGCGCGCTGTTCGAGTTCGTGCCGCCAACTGCCATCCAGATGCAGGGCGAAGGAGGCGGCGAACAACACCAGGAACCCGATCGACAGCGAATTGCCGTACAGCCATTTCCAGGCACCGCCCACGCGCACCGGCCACGGCGTCGGACCGGGATCGATGCGCTCTTCCTCCTGCGCCGGATCCAGCGGACGGGATTCGGCCGAGCCGCGCTGCCGCAGCCATACGGTCAGCAGCACGTACATTCCCATCTGCAGGAATTCGCTCTCCCAGTTCTCGAACGTGGCGGACACGAAATGCCCGCTGCCCAGATAAGCGACCAGGCCGATGGCCGGTTGGCCATCGGCGATCAGTTCATCGTTCCAGACCGCATGCCCGGCGATGATCTGTCCCATCAGGCTGGCGAGGAAAATCGCCAGCAACACCAGCGACAACCCATTGCGCTTGAAGAATGAAGGAGGCGGATTCATGCGCCGCTTCGCCGCATCCTGCGATGGCATCGATGAAGCTCCTCAGCGTTTGCGATCACCACGATCGCCCTGCCCCGGGTTGGCGGGCGTCTTGGAATGCTGGCGCACGTCCGCAGCGAGCGAACGCCCCAGATCGTCGCTTTCCTTGAAGCGTCCCTGGTCATCGCGCCGCACCAGCCGCTTGTCACCGTTGGGGGCGATCAGTTCGCGCTTGTCGCCGCCGGATTTACGCACACTGCCCATCACTTCACCTCACATCATCTGGTCACGGGATTGCTCGGCGCGTGCCGCACCGATCGCGGTTTCCACGTTCTTTTCCTCTTCCGGCGGCGGCAGCACGGCGGGCATGCCCAGCGCCTGGATCCACAGCTCACGTGCCCAGCCCTTGGTGTGGTAGAGGTGGTGATCCTCTTCCTTTTCCACTTCTTCGTAGGCGGCCTGGAGCACCTTGGCTTCCTGGCCCTTGGCCTTCTCGGCGACGCGGCCGATCAGTTCCCAGTTCTGGTGATCCTTGGTTTCAGCCAGCACCACGCACTCAGCGGCCACCAGTTCGGCGGCGACGGGCTCGGCGTTCTGCAGCGCCATTTCGATCGCCTGGACCAGCGACTGCCCGTGATGGGCCACGACCTCGCGACCGGGGCTGCGCTCTTCGGGGTCCTTGCCGAGCTGTTCGAACACGCTCATCAGGATCTGTTCGTGACGCTGGGTCTCTTCCAGGTATTTCTGCCATTCTTCCTTGAGGTCTTCGTTCTGCGCCGCCTGGATGGCCGCGGTATAGACCTGGATGCCGCCGCGCTCGGTTTCCAGCGCCTGCAGCAGCAATTCGTGGACCTGCGCCTGATCCGTCATTGATGCACGTGCCATTACTCGCTCCTTGCCGTCGGGTGGGGAATGATTTTTTTGTAACCGGTCTCATGCGAATGCGTCGTGATGACCGGACGCGCGGATCTGCATCCGCCGTTAACGACGTCACCGCGCGGCACGCGTCACCGTCCACGCGCTCTTCGCGCCGATGCGGGTAAAACAGCGCAGCCTCTTCCGGCAGCCTGCCAACACTCCTGATGGGCAGCGTGCCGGAAGCAGGTATCGAAGACGGCGCCTCGCGCCGGGAGACATCCGTGGCATCCAAGACTAATCCGTTCGCCTGCTATCTGCCCGAGCGCACGCCGCCGATCGGGGTTCCGCTGGCGATCTACGCCTGTTCCACCGAAGACTTCACCGAATGGTTCACCGGCCGCTACGACGGCCGCCACTGGCGCGCGACCGACGTCGATGAGCGCGACGGCAACGCGTGGTACGTGCTTGGCTGGCGGCAGACCGCCGGACCGATGGACGATGCCTGCATGGATTGCCGCGCCCTGCCCACGCATCCTTCCGGCATCGAACCGGCGTTATTGAATGCGGGCGCCGGGCTGGACAGCTAGCTGAAGGCTCGCGGCCTGCGGTCGGCGCAGGCCGAGCATGTGTCGTGCATGCCGTGTCTTGCCGTGCGCCGCGCGGCGAGCTTGGCGACGAAGGTTTGCGGTACTCCTCTGAATCATTCCGTGCGGGAGCTTGAGCCGCGACCGCCCCATGAGCGCATGCCTGCTGTCGTGGCCGGCTGCCGGCTTCCGCCTGCCGGCAGCGCCTCCCGGGCGCAGCGCTTGATGGACCCACAGACGAGCCGTGCGTGAGGCGCGCGGGTGGCTGCCGAGTCCGCTTCGTACGACGCGCGCTGTCCGCCTCGCACACTGACGCGCTCTTGATGGCCCTTGCCGTAGCGTGGCGCCATGACCACGATGGACGACCCGAATGGGCAGGACTTCCACAGAATCCCGCGTCGCGGAGCTGGAGAAAACCTGCGAGCAGCTCACGCTGTTGCTCCAGGATCGGATCGGATCGCAGGACGAAGTGCTGCAGCGGCTGCTCGCGCATTTCGGTCGATTGCAGGGGCAGATGGCGGTGATGGGTTACGTGGCGTCCACGCTGATGCAGGCGGTGGAGGATCCGGTGCGGCTGCGCCTCACCGCGTGCCTGCAGGTCGCCGCCGAGAATTTCCCGCTCGGCCTGCCGCCCAATTTCGAAGACGGCTTCCGCGAGTCGGCGGAAGCGCTGATACCCGACATCTGGGAGACGTCATGAAGTGGTGGTCACGCAGCGCCTTTCTCCTGCTCGGTCTGCTGCTGGGCTCGCTGCTCTCCGATCTGCTGAGCACCGCACCGGCCACCGGGGGCGCCACCGCACCGATGGCTGAAGCCGCCCCCTGATCACGCGCTCGCGCGGCCGCTCCCGCTCCGCACGCAGGTTTCCCAGCTTCATCCGACCGCCGCCCCGGCTTCAACGGCCAAGGCGCATCGTCCCGATTTCCATTCCCTGTTCCCTACTCTTTCCATTCCCTGTTCCCTGCTCCCGGTTCTCCGGTTCCCGGTTCCCCGATTCCCGGCCCTCACCGCTTCCCCTCCAGATACACCAGCAGACTGTCCAGCCCCATCGGCCGCGCCAGCAGATACCCCTGCACCTGATCGCAGTGATGGCGGCGCAGCCAGTCGAGCTGCTCGGCCGTTTCCACTCCTTCGGCCACGATGGTCAGCCCGAGATTGTGTCCGAGTGAAATGAGCGCACGGCAGATCGCCGCGCTGCGTTCGTCGTCGGCCACGTCGCGCACGAAGCTGCGATCGATCTTCAGCGCATCCAGTGGCAGGTGCTGCAGATAGCTCATGCTGGAGAAGCCGGTGCCGAAATCGTCCAGCGACGTGCAGACGCCGTTCTTCTGCAAGGTGCGCAGCGTCTGCATCGTGGCTTCGGGCCGCTCCAGCAGCACGCTCTCGGTCACCTCGATATGGATCGCCCCGCGCGGAAGATCGGAGCGGTTCAACGCGCGGATCAGGCGCTCGGCGAAGTCATGGCCGCGCAGTTGCAGCGGCGAGACGTTGATCGCGATCGGCAGTTCTTTCCAGCCCGCGCGCTCGATCCGTCGATGGCAGACGATGGCCTCCTCCATCACCCAGTCGCCCAGCGCCTGCATGAGCCCGGCGTCCTCGGCCAGCGGAATGAACTGCGAAGGCGGCACCTGCGTGCCATCCGGCTGCGGCCAGCGCAGCAGGGCTTCCAGCGCGGCCGGGCGGCCGGATTCCACTTCGTGGATGGGCTGGAAGTTCAGTTCGAATTCGCGCCGCTCCAGCGCCAGATGGATGCGCCCGATCATCTTCAGGCGCGTGCCCGCGGCTTCGGCCATGTCCGGATGGAAGGTGCGGCAGGCCGAGCCTTCGTTGCGCGCGATATGCGCGGCGAGCGCGGCCTGGCTGACCACCTGTTCGAATCCGCCACCCTCGAATCGCGCCACGCCGAGCCAGCCTTCCAGCGTGCGCAGCGAACCGCCCTGCTCGACCGGCGTGATCACCGCGGCGCGCAGTTCGTGCACCGCTTCGTCGATGTCCACCTCGTGGCGCAACGCGACGACGAAGGCCTCGGCCGGGACGAAGGCGGTCGCGCCCCACTCGTGCGCCAGTCCCTCGATGCGATTGGCGATCGCGTCGAGCAGGCGCGTGGCCACCGCCTGGCCGAGACTGTCGATGACCGGCTCGATGCCGCGCATCTGCACGTACACCAGCGTGCACGGCGCGGCGCGATGCGTGGCGACCCAGTTCTTGAGTCCCGGCAGGTTGAGCAATCCGGTGGTGCTGTCGTGGTTGGCGCGGAAGTTCAGTTCGCGCTCGTACGCCAGCGTGCTGCTGATGTCTTCGGCCAGCACCAGCTTGGCCGGCCGATCGCCGTAGGTGATGTGCGCGGCGTACACGCGCACATCGATGACGCTGCCGTCCTTCTTGAGATGCTGCCAGACCTCGCCTTCGGGTCGGGGCGTCGGATCGAGCATCGACTCGCGCACCGCGCGCGCATCGCCGGGCGGGCGGATGTCGAGGATCGTCATCGACAGGAACTGCTCGCGCGAATAACCGTAATGGCGCACCGCCGCCTCGTTGACTTCGAGGAAGGCCAGCGTGTGCGAGTCGAACACCCAGAACGGCAGTGGGTTGCGCTCGAACAGCAGGCGGAACTGGCGTTCGGTTTCCAGCAACTGTTGCTGGGCGGCCCGTTCGCTGGTGATGTCGACCACGGTGCCGGTCATCGTCAGCTCGCCCTCGCGCCTGGAAAGCGCGCCGCCGCGGCTGCTGATCCAGCGCAGTTCGCCATCCGGGCGCAGGATGCGGTATTCGGACACGAACGGCTCGCGCTTGCTCCAGGCTTCGGCGAACTGCGCCATCAACCGCGGCCGATCGTCCGGATGCACCATTTCATAGAATTCTTCCCAGGCCGCCGAACGTCGATCCTCGGGCTGGCCGAAAATCGTGGACACCTGTTCGGACCATTCCACGCGTTCGTTGCTGTTGCGGATCACCCACGTGCCGGTCTTGCCGACCTGCTGGGCCATCCGCAATCCGTTGGCGGTGCGCGCCACTTCATGCAGCAGCCGCTTCTGCGCCCGCGCGCTGCGGCGCAGGTGGCGCAGCAGATACAGCAGGCCGCCCCAGTAGAGCAGATACAGCAGCGAAGTGATGCCCAGCAGCACGTACCAGTCACGCAGCGTCTCGAACTTGCCGAGGCCGGCGCTGACATACAGGCCGTAGTTGGGCAGATGCAGCCGCGTGGTGATGCGTTCGACCCCATCGACCGCGCTCTTGCGCGTGACCACCGCCGAGCCGAGCGGCACGCCGGACGTCAGCGCATCCGGATAGCGCTTGCCCACGTACACCTGCGCCTTGTGGCTGCGCGCCAGCACGGTGCCGCGCCGATCGAGCACGGCGGCCACGCCATCGCGCCCGGTTTCCAGATTGGCGAGGATGCGCTGGAATTCGGTCACGCGCAGGCGCGCCACGATCCAGTTGCCATCGGCCATCGGCATCACCAGCGGCAGCACCCACTGCTCGTCGGCGCGCTGCAACTGGCCCAGATAGAGCGGACGGCGATCGACGGGCTGGGTGCCGCGCGCTTCGACCGGGATCATCAACCCGACGCCATCGGTGATCGCCGCGCCTTCCGGATCCACCACCACGATGCTCTGCAGTTCCTCGTGCCGGCTGACCACGCCCTGCACCGATTCGCTCAGCAGTTGCGGCGCGGATTCGGGCACGGTGCGGAACAACTGCTGCGCGTCGCCGGCGATGCCACCCATCGCGCGCTCGAGATTGCGCAGCTCGAAACCGAGCAACTGCGCCGCGCCGGACGCCAGCGCCGTGCTCTGCCGTTCGGCCGCCTTCAGCCGGACCTGCCGATCGCGCACCACGAAGAACCCCAGCACGTATGCCAGCGCAATGCCGAGCAGCACGCCCGACCACGCCACGGCCTTGGCGGATCGGACTACCGGCAGTTCCTGATCACTGAGCGACATGATTCCGTTGGGTCCCCGTCACGGGCAAAGTAGCAAGCGTTCCCTCGCCCACACAACCTCCAGTGGACAGGCCTGCACAAGCAAGCCGCGTGCCATCGGCTAGGCCTCGCGCGATCCGCGGCGATGCCGCAGGCGGCCTTCGATCCACGCCAGCGCGATCAACACCAGCAGCGTCACCGCGGTGACGAGGAACGCCAGCAGGTTGAAACCGAATCCCACCGCCACGCCGATCACCGCCACCATCAGCAGCGAAGCGGCCGTGGTGATGCCGATGACCACCCCCGATCCGCGCTGGGCGAAGATGGTGCCGGCACCGATGAACGACACGCCCGCGATCACCGCTTCCACCAGGCGCAGCGGGTCCACTTGCAGCGCGTCTCCGCTGTAGCGCGAGGAGGTGTGGATCAGCAACTGGCCCGTGCCCACCAGGAAGGCCGCCGCGCCGCCGACGAGCATGTGCGTGCGGAAGCCGGCCGGACGATCCTTGATTTCGCGCTCCACGCCGATGCTGCCGGCCAGCGCCATCGCGTAGATGACCTCCAGCAACACGTTCCATTGCGCATCCCATGTCATCGCACGCTCTCCTGCGAACTTCTGTGTCCGGATGCGCAGATTCGCTCGCATGCAGTCAAGACCGCGCGAAATGTTGTCGTTGCATGAAGATGTTTCCACGCTGTACTCACGCAACGCTATCTAGACTGTCCGCATGGAAACCGAAACATCCGCCACGCCGGCGCCCCCGCCGATCGAGGACGATTGGGCTGTTTTTCTGGACGTGGACGGCTCGCTGGCCGAACATGCGCCGACACCCGATGCAGTACGCATCGACCCGTCAATCAAGCAGGCGTTGCCGCGACTGGCGGAAAAATGCGGCGGCGCCGTCGCGCTGGTCAGCGGACGATCGATCCAGGCGCTGGATTCGCTGTTCGCGCCGTTGGACATCAGCGCGGCCGGACTGCACGGGCTGGAACGGCGCGGCGCCGGTTACCACCACCCCGCGCCTTCGATGGACGCGGACTTTCTCGCGCTCGCCGCCGAAGCCGAAGCCATTGCCGCCGAATTTCCCGGTGCGCTGGTCGAATGCAAGGGCGGCTGCCTGTTCCTGCACTGGCGCGCGGCGCCGCAGGCGGCCGATTCGCTGAGCGCCTTCGCCGACACGCTGAAGACGCGACTGGAACGCCATCGTCTGCATCCGGGTGCGCACGGCATCGAAGTGCGGCCGATCGGCGTGGACAAAGGCATCGCGATTGCGGCCTTCATGGAAGAGCCGCCCTTCCGCGGACGGCGACCGGTGTTCATCGGCGATGATCCGGCCGACGAAGCGGGATTCGCCGTGGTCAACGCTTTCGATGGCGTCAGCGTGCTGGTCGGTCCGCCGCGCCGGACCGGCGCGCGCTACCGCCTGCCTGATCCACGCCACGTGCGGCGCTGGCTGCTCGATTCAGTGCAGAAGGAACCTGCGTCATGAACCTGCCTCCGTCGGCGTTCGCGGGCCCGCGCGGCAATGGCGGGCGCACGGTGATGGTGTCCAATCGCGTGGCGCTGCCGGGCGAAACGCAGACCGGCGGGCTGGCGGTGGCGCTCAACGCCGCGATCGGCGATGGCAGCGGGCTGTGGCTCGGCTGGAGCGGGCAACTGGCCAACGACAGCCGGCCGGTGATCCAGCGCCAGCAGACCGGTGAACTGGCGTATACGCTGCTGGATCTGCCCGGCGACGAGTTCGAAGCCTATTACCACGGCTTCGCCAACCGCGTGCTGTGGCCGCTGTTCCATTACCGCATCGATCTGGTCGACTACCATCGCGAGCAGTACGAAGCCTACGTGCAGATCAATCGCCGCTTCGCCGAAGCGCTGGCGCAGGAACTGCGCGCCGACGACGTGGTGTGGGTGCATGATTACCACCTGATTCCGCTGGCGCGTTGCCTGCGTGAACTTGGCGTCGACAACCGCATCGGCTTTTTCCTGCACATCCCGCTGCCGCCGCCGGACGTGCTGTGTGCCCTGCCCGGCCACGCCTCGCTGCTCGGCACCTTCGATGATTACGATCTGGTCGGTTTCCAGACGCGCAGCGATCTCGCCAACTTCCGCCATTACCAGCAACTGCACGGCCGCACCGCCGACGCGCAGGGACGCCGCTGCCGCAGCGGCGCATTTCCGATCGGGATCGATGTGGACGCGGTCGTCCACAACGCGCAGGGCAACGAAGCCCGCATCGCCGGCCACAACCTGCGCGCGAGCCTGTCCGGGCGACGGCTGGCCATCGGCGTGGATCGACTGGATTACTCCAAGGGACTGCCCGAACGATTCAAGGGGTTCGAGCGCCATCTGGAAACCGGCGAGGACGCCGGGCGCTGGACGTACTTGCAGATCGCGCCGCCCAGCCGCAGCCGCGTGCCCGAATACCAGAGCCTGCGCCGCGAACTCGAAGGCCTGGCCGGCCACATCAACGGCCGCCACGCGCGCCCGGACTGGACACCCATCCGCTACGTCAACGACAGCTTTCCGCAATCGGTGCTCACCGGCTTCTACCGCGCCGCCGACATGGCGATCATCACGCCGCTGCGCGATGGCATGAACCTGGTCGCCAAGGAATACCTGGCCTCGCAGTCGCCGCTGGATCCGGGCGTGCTGGTGCTCTCGCGGTTCGCCGGCGCGGCCGAGGAGCTGGAACAGGCGCTGCTGGTGAATCCGCATGATGTCGATGAAATCGCCGCCGCGATCGAAACCGCCAGCGCGATGCGCCTGGCCGAACGGCAGGATCGCTGGCAGGCGATGATGGACACGCTGCGCGCCAATGATGTCGGCCACTGGGCGCGCCATTTCCTCGAAACGCTGCGCGAACCCTCCGCGCGCGATGCCGCTTATCCCTTGTCCGAACTGAATCCGCCACGGCAGATGCAGAGCCTGATGCCGGTGGCCGATGGAGCCCTCACGCCATGAGAATCGCCCAGATCTCCCCGTTGTTCGAATCGGTGCCGCCGAAGTTGTATGGCGGCACCGAACGCGTCGTTGCCTATCTCACCGATGCACTGGTGCAGGCCGGCCACGAGGTGACGCTGTTCGCCTCCGGTGATTCGCACACCACCGCCGAACTGGCATCCGGTCGCGATTGCGCGATCCGGCTCGACGATGCGCCGCTCAAGGGCGCGGTGGCCGCGCACCTGGCGATGCTGCACGATGTGCGCAAGCGTGCGCACGAGTTCGACATCCTGCATTTCCACATCGACCTGCTGCCGATGCCGCTGTTCGAGAATTTCGCCCAGCGCACGGTGTCCACCCTGCACGGCCGCCAGGACAAGAAGGATCTGCCGGCGTTCTACCGGCGCTGGTCGGATTTTCCGCTGGTGTCGATCTCCGACAGCCAGCGCAAGCCGATGCCGTGGGCCAACTGGCTCGGCACGGTCTATCACGGACTGCCGGAGGATCTGTACGCGCCGCCGGAAAATCCGCGCGGTGATTACCTGGCCTTCCTCGGCCGCGTCTCGCCGGAAAAGCGCCTGGATCGCGCGATCCACATCGCCCGCCGCGCCGGGATCCCGCTGAAGATCGCCGCCAAGGTCGATGCCAACGATCGGGTGTATTTCCGCGAGACGATCCGTCCGTTGCTGGATCAGGACGGCATCGAGTTCATCGGCGAGATCAACGATCGCGACAAGCCGGATTTCCTCGGCCATGCGCGCGCGCTGCTGTTCCCGATCGACTGGCCCGAGCCGTTCGGGCTGGTGATGATCGAGGCGATGGCCTGCGGCACGCCGGTGGTCGGCTGGCGCTGCGGCTCGGTGCCGGAAGTCCTCGATGAAGGCGTGACCGGACACATCGTCGATTCGCTGACCGCGGCCACCGAAGCGGTCCAGAACATCGATCGCCTCGATCGCCGCACCGTGCGCCAGGTGTTCGAACGCCGCTTCTCCGCCACCGCGATGGCGCGCGAGTACGTGGCGCTGTACCAGGAACTGCTCGACCGGCCCAACCTGCGCATGCTGCAGGCCTGAGCGCGATGGATTCCGCCGCCGACGCCGCACTCTATACGCGCTTCGTGCTGAAGGATGGCGACAGTTTCCTCGTCGCCAACAGCTACGGCGATATATCCGGGCCGAGCGAGGGCTTTTTCATCAGCGACACGCGCGTGCTGTCGGCGTACCGCCTGCGCCTGGGCGATGACACGCCCACCCTGCTGAGCGCGGCGGTCACCCAGGACAACGTGCTGTTCGTGGCGCACCTGACCAATCGCGCGCTGTCGCCGCTGGATGAAGTGGGCACGCCGCAGGGATTGATCCACATCAGCCGCAACCGGTTCCTGTGCCAGGAACGCATGTACGAGCGGTTGAGCTGCGTGAACTACGGCGAGCAGCGGGTGACCCTGCCGCTGCGCTTCACGCTGGCCGCCGATTTCTGGGACATGTTCGAAGTGCGCGGGAGCAAGCGGCCGGCGCGGGGTCGCCTGATGGAGCCGGAGCCGGGCGAGATCGGCTACGTGTTCCGTTATGTCGGGCTGGATGATCTGGAACGCGCCTGCTACATCCGCTTCTCCGATCCGCCGATCTTCCGCGGTCCGGGCGAACTCGAATTCGCGCTGACGATGGAACCGGACGAGGTGCGCGAGTTCTACATCGAATGCGGCTCCACCACCGGCGAGCCACCCTGCCGCGAACGCTATCGCAATCAGGCATCGATCGCGCGCCGGCGCATGCGCACCAAGCAGCGCCGCGGCGCGCGCATCGTCAGCAGCGGCCCGCTGTTCGATCAGTGGATGCGGCAATCGCGATCGGATCTGGCCCTGCTCACCAGCGATCTGGACACCGGCCCGTATCCGTATGCGGGCATCCCGTGGTTCTCCACGCCGTTCGGACGCGATGCGGTGATCACCGCGTTGCAGACACTGTGGCTGGATCCGGGGCTGGCCAAGGGCGTGCTGCGCTTTCTGGCCGATCATCAGGCCAAGGAAGATGCGCCGTTCCTCGATGCCTCGCCCGGCAAGATCATGCACGAAACGCGCAAGGGCGAGATGTCGAGCCTGCGCGAGCTGCCGTTCGGCCTGTATTACGGCGGTGTCGACACCACCCCGCTGTTCGTGATGCTGGCGCGCGAATACCTGCGCCGCACCGGCGACATGGCATTCCTCGAATCGTTGTGGTCGTCGCTGGAAGCGGCGATCGGCTGGGTCGAGCGCGTATGCGATGCCAATCCGCTGGGCCTGCTCGATTACGCGCGCGCGGCCGAAGGCGGCCTCACCAATCAGGGATGGAAGGACAGCGGCGATTCGGTCTTCCACGCCGACGGCTCGCTCGCACCCGGCCCGATTGCGCTGGTCGAGGTGCAGGGCTATGCGTTCTCCGCATTGCAGGGCATGGCGTCGATGGCCTCGATGCTGGGCCGCGAAGAACTCGCCGCGCGCTGGCGCGATCGCGCCGAACGCCTGCGCGTGGCGGTGGAAACGCATTTCTGGGATGACGAGCTGCGCTTCTACGGTCTGGCGATCGATGGCGAAGGCCGGCTCTGCCGCGTGCGCACCAGCAATCCGGGGCACCTGCTCTACACCGGCCTGGCCTCACCGGAGCGCGCGACGATGGTGGCCACGCAACTGCTCTCCTCGCCGTTCTTCAGCGGCTGGGGCGTGCGCACGGTCGCGCGCGGCGAAGCGCGCTACAACCCGATTTCCTACCACAACGGCTCCATCTGGCCGCACGACAATGCGATCTGCGCCAGCGGCATCGCGCGCGCCGGACTGCGCGGCGGTGCGCCGCGATTGCTGCGTGGGGCCTTCGAAGCGGCCGTGCATTTCGACATGCGCCTGCCGGAACTGTTCTGCGGTTTCTCGCGCACGCAGGGCGCCCCGCCGGTCGCCTACCCGGTCGCGTGCATGCCGCAGGCCTGGGCGGCCGGATCCGGGCTGATGCTGTTGCAGAGCTGCCTGGGCATCACCGTCAACGGCGAACAACAGATGGTGGAAATCAACCGCCCCGAACTTCCACCCGGCATCGAAGACGTCACCGTGGCCGACGTGCCGCTCGGCGATCGCCGCTTCGACCTGGTGTTCCGCAAGGTCGGCGAACGCATCAGCGTATTCGCCGAAGGCGAAGGCGCACCGGGATTGGCGGTGTGTATCCGGCAGTGATGCGGTTGCAGAGGCGCATCGGCGGACTAAATTTAGCCTCGTGCGATCACTGTGACGGAACGCCGCAGCAGCGGCTGATCTGACGTGGAGCGAGCATAACCGCCTCACGCCAACGGTATCCCCTCCACCGGCAATCGCCGCAGGGTTTCGAACAAAAGCGCGCCGCGCACGCTGGCGACCTTGCGCGGGCCTTCGACGTAGACCGAGATGTTGATGAAGATCTTGTTGTCCTTCACTTCCTCGATCATCACCTGCGGTTCGGGCTTGGCCTGTACTTCGGGATTGGCGCGGATCACTTCGTGGATGATCGCGAACGCCTTTTCGATGTCCGTCGTCGCGGCCGGCAGCGGCAGCAGGATCTTCACCAGTCCTTCGGATCGGATCAGCGTGCGGTTGCGCACGACCTTGGTGATCAGATCGGAGTTGGGAATCAGCACGGTGGTGCGATCGGGCGTGGTGATCTCGGTGGCGCGCACGTTGATGCGGCGCACGTCGCCCTCGGCATCACCGACCACCACCCAGTCGCCGACGCGCACCGGGCGTTCGGCCAGCAGGATCAGGCCGGAGATGAAGTTCTGCACGATCGCCTGCAGGCCGAAACCGATGCCGACGGTCAGCGCGCTGGCGACCCAGGCGATCTTCTCCAGGCTGATGCCCATCGCCGCCAGCGCCAGCGAGATGGCGATGATGACGCCGATGTAGGTGGCGATCGAGGCAAGCGAGTTGCGCATGCCCGCATCCAGCCGCGTGGTCGGCAGGTAGCGGCGCGAGAACCAGCGGCCAAACAGGCGCGAGGCGAAGATCGCCAGTGCGAACACCGCCAGCGCCTTCAGCAATCCGGCCGCGCTCAGATGCAATTGTCCGATCGCCAGCTCGGCGGTGCGCGGATGCAGGCGGCCGAACAGTTCCGACGGCCCCAGGCCATACGGCGCGGCCAGCAACACGATCGCGGCCATGATCAGCACCAGCCGCACGAGCCCGAACAACAGCGCACCGATCTGATCGACCTTGCGCGGTTCCAGGCCGAGGCGCCGCGACAGGCGCACGCCCGCCGGACCGTTGCCGCGCAGGTAGGCATCGATGGTGTCGCCGCTGGCGGTCGCCAGCAGATACATGAAGACCAGCACCACCGCGCCCCATAGCGTCTGCTTGATGATGAAATTGCCGGCCGCGTAGTAACCGGTGATGGTCGCCAGCACGCTCACCAGGATCAGCGCCCAGCCGATCAGCACGACGGCGCGCAGCACGAAGACGTGGCGATCCTCCACTTCGCCGCTGGCCACATCGCGCCGCAGCGCCGCGGCCAGCCGCGACCACACGCTTGCAAGCGCCGCGGCAAGGAACAGCGTGACCGCGGCGGACATCAGCACCGTGGCCGCACTGTCTGCCGCCAGCACGCGAACGGCCAGCGTGTCGAAGAACGTCGCCACCGCCGCGGCCAGTGCGAGCGTGAGCGGGCTGTGCCGCATGGTCTGCGCCACTTCGTCCGGAATGTTCGGCAAGCGCAGCACCGAATCGCCGCACGAGAGCACGTTGCGGCCCAGGCTGATCATGAAGGCGGCGAACACCAGCATGCCGGCCAACGGACCGAGCCAGGTCGCCAGCGTCGAATCCACCGCCCCGCCCCACAGCAATGCCTGCTGCATGCCGGTCACGGCGAGCAGCGTGATCAGGGTGATGCCGACCACGCTGATCAATCCTGGCAGGGACCGGCGTACACGGCCCTGCGGCAGGCGTGCACGCAGGCGCGCCAGCAATCGCGGCAGCAGCCACGACGCGCCGAGCCAGAACGCCAGCGCGAGCGCCAGTCCCAGCAGCACGCGGGCCGCGCCGGTGCCGAACACCCTGCGCAGATCCTGCGCGGTCTGGTGCATGACCGCCTGCAATTTCGGCGCGGCCCGTTGCCAGTCGACCGCGGCCGCGCGCCACAGTCGGCGGCTGTAGATCGGTGCATCGGCGCGCTCGCTGACTTCCTCGATGACCTGCCGTGCCGTGGGCTCGGCCTCCTGCTCCGGCACTGCCGCTGCGTTGGCCGCTGCCGGCGTGGGTTCGGCCTGGGCCGGTGCGCGTGCCACAACGGTGGACCCGGCCAGGCCAGACACGGACAGCAGGCCGGCCAGCATGGCGAAGCGAATGAGGACGGAACGCACGATCGAGGTATTTCCTGTTGGCATGTGGGTCTGACCCTAAGCGACGCTGCGGCCGGCTGTCGTGAAGGACGAGAGTCCATCATCTTCGACATCGTTTTCGCAAGCCTTGCGCCACGATGGTTGCGCCCGTCTCCGGAAGCCGCCCATGTCAACGCACTCGCTCGTCGTGTACTCGGTCACCCCCGACGAACCCTCGGCCGAAGCGTTCTCGATCAGCCGCAAGCCGGCGCGCTGGACCTCCGGCCAGTGGCCGGTCATCTACACGTCCGAACATGCGGCGGCGGCGCTGCTGGAATACCGCGCCCACCTGCAAAGCACGCCGGGCCACTGCCTGCGCATCAGCCAGGCATTGCTGCCCGAACTGGACATCCACGAGATCCAGCCTGACGAAGAACTGGCGTGGAGAGAGCGCCCCTATCGCGCCGAAGTGCAGGCGCTGGGCGATGCCTGGCTGCAAGGCGGCCACACGCTCGCCGCGCGCGTGCCCAGCGCGCTGTGCCATGGCGAATCGAACCTGCTGATCAATCCATCGCATGCGGCGTTCGCGCGCATCCGCTATCTGCCCAGCATCCGATTCCAGCTCGATCAGCGCCTGCTCTGATCGGCTGGCTTCCCCGCCAAAGGAAAGGCTCCGCGATGCGGAGCCTTTCTTCGTCAGGCGATCGTGTGATCAACCCTTCTGTTGTTTCTGCAATGCCTTGGCCTGCTCCAGATGCTGGGCGACCTTGTCGCGCGTCTTCTGCAGGTGATCCTTGACCTTGGCGTCCTTCGCGCCGGGGATGAGCGTGTTGTCGAGCGTGGCCAGTGCCTCGGTATGGCCCTGCACCATCGCATCGACGAAGGCCTTCTGGTACTGCGCGTCCGGCGTCTGGCCCAACTGATCCAGATGCTGCTTGCCCTTTTCCTTCTGCGCGGTCGCCTGCGCGCTCTGCTCGTTCGCGCCCAGGGCACGGGTCTGCGTCAGGTTGGCGCCGTGATCGGTGATCATCATGTCGGCGTACTTGCTGACCGCCGCATCAAGCTTGTGCTGCTTGGCCTGGTTGGACGCATCGATCTCGTGCTGGTTGATCGCGGCAAGCACGCCCAGCAGATCGGCGTCGCCACCGGCTGCATTGGCGCTGGCGTCGGTGGCCGGCGTGGTGCCGTCCGCGCCTGCCGTGCCGGTCATGCCCGCGTCGGCCGCCGTGCCGACGGTGGCGTCCATCGGCGCGCTGGCCGAATCGGCGCTCGCCGTGGCCGCGGTGCCGTTCGCATCGGCCGCGGTGGCCGAAGCATCGGGTGCGTTCGTGCCGGCATCGGCGGTGGCCGCGTCACGATCGTGATCGCGATCGCCGCAGGCGGACAGCACGGCCATGAGCGCCAGCGGCAGGATGAGCATGCGGGTCTGTTTCATCGGTTCCTCCTGAGTGATGGCATGCGCCAGTGCGCACACGCTGACACCGGCCTGTCGATGAGCGTGTGAACCCGCAGCCGCGCGTTCACGCGTGGACCACGGCGCAACAGCGAGGCTTGCGCGCATGTCCCTGCTTGACTGCGCCATCGTCGGGGCCGGCCCCCCCGGCCGGACCGCCGCCACCTATCTGCGACGCTACCACCGCCAGGTGCAGGTATTCGATGGCGGCGAGAGCCGTGCACGCTGGATACCGCGCACGCACAACTGCCCCGGTTATCCGAACGGCATTTCCGGCCGCGAGCTGCTTCAGCGCCTGAACGATCAGGCGCGCGCACACGACGTGCCGATCGAACGCACGCGCATCACCGCCGTGCGCCCGATCGAGGAGGGATTCGAACTGTCTTCCGGTGAACGCCGATGGACGGCGCGCACGGTATTGCTGGCCACCGGCGTCAACGATGTCGTACCGGACATGGACGATCTGGACGGCGCGATCGCCAGCACGGCGATCCGGCTGTGCGCGATCTGCGACGCCTACGAAGCCACCGACGGCCGGATCGCCGTGCTCGCACCGGTGCGGCGCGGGCTGGAACACGCGATCTTCCTGCGCAGCTATTCCGCGTCCGTCACGCTGATTCCCGTGTCCTCGGCCGAATCGGATCTGGTCGACGACGCACTGCGCGAACGGGCGCGCGAACACGGCGTCCACATCTGCGATGCATGCGCATCCTTGCGGGTCAAAGCCGAAGACGGCTGCACCGTTTCGCATCCGGACGGCAGTCTAAGCCGCTTCGATGCGATCTATCCGGTGCTCGGCTCCTTGCCTGAAAGCAGCTTGGCCTCGGATCTCGGTGCCCGGCTGAGCGATGCGGGCGAGCTGGAAGTCGATGCGCACAGCCAGACCTCGGTGCCCGGCCTGTATGCGGCCGGTGACGTGGTCAGTGAGCTGAACCAGATCGCGGTGGCGATGGGGCACGCAGCGATCGCCGCCACCGCCATCCATCGCCGCCTTCCCGCCAATCCGCGCTGATCAGCGCGCCGCGTTCGCCGGCTTGGCCAAGCGCCACTGCCCCCATTTGTCCTTCACGCCGTCGCCCGAGGTGCGGCCCGGCCCCTGATCGCCGGCATAGCGATACAGCGGCATGCCGTCATAGGCCACCTGCAATCCGTTATCGGCACGCGTGATGTTGGAGATCGCCCCGCCGTCCACGCCCTGCGCGGCCTGCGCCTGTCCGGCGTTGGCGACCACCGGCGGCCATGCGCGTTCGCAATCGGCATCGCAGCGGTTGCCATCGCGATTGCCTTCCATGTAGTACACCGCCGCGCCAGCGGCGTCGGTGAGGTACGGCGTTGCGCCGCCCGCGATGGCCAGGACGGGCCGCGTCTGCGCGGCCGCGCCGGTATCCACCGCGCCTTCCACCGCCGTGCCCTCGACCGGTTGCGGTTGCGCCGGTGGCGCGGCGGCCGCGCTGCCAGTGGCGCGATCCGCATTGGCGCCGGTGTCGGCAGGCGCATGATCCGGCGGCGTGACATCCCCGCCGCATGCGATCAACGTGGCCGCCATGATCGCCGGTGCGAAGTTCCTCCATCGTGTGCCGTGCATGATCCACTCCTGTTGTCGGGATGGGTTTGCTTACGCAAGAGCGATGCCAGATCGAGCCATTCGCGCTGCATGAGGGGTTGCGACGCGCCGCGAAAAATTTTCCCTGAGCTTGCCTGTCCGGTCCGTCATGGCGAGCTTCATGAACATCAAGATCATGTGCACAGGGCCGACGGAATCCGCACTTCGCGCCCCACTAACAGCCGCTCGCGGATGCTGTGGAAAGGACACAGACACGAGGATTGCCATGGCAAACCCGAGTTTTGCCATTGTCGATGACGATGCCGCGTTCGCTTCGATGACCGTCGACATCGCGCGCCGCCGGGGTTTCAACGCACATGCGTTCCAGCGCGTGGCCGAAGCGACTCCCTGGCTGGCCGAGCACGATCCGGAATTGACGCTGCTCGACATGCATCTGCCGGACGGCACCGGCTTCGACGTATTGGAACACCTGCCGGTGCAGCATCAGGGACAGATCGTCTTCGTCAGTGGCAGCAGCAATATCGAACACGCGCGCCGCGCGGTCGCCTCGCATGCTTCCGCATTCCTGCCCAAGCCGCTGCCGCCCAACCGGCTGATGGGCCTGCTCGATGAAGTCCGGCAGACCTACCGCCTGCGCGAAGCCGCATGCCGCGAAGAGGATGGGCTGCTCGGTGAAAGCCCGGCGATGATGCACCTGCGCCAGGAGATCGCGCGCGCCGCACCGTATGACGTCAGCGTGCTGCTGTATGGCGAAACCGGCAGCGGCAAGGAACTGGCCGCACGTGCGCTGCATGCACTGAGCGGCCGCACCGGGCGCTTCGTCGCGGTGAACTGCGGCGCCCTGCCCGGCGAGTTGCTGGCGAGCGAATTGTTCGGCCACGAACGTGGCAGTTTCACCGGCGCGAGCATGCGCCACCTCGGCTTTTTCGAGCAGGCGCAGGGTGGCACGCTGTTCCTCGACGAAATCGGAGACATGCCGCCCGCATTGCAGGTGTACCTGCTGCGCACGCTGGAGACCGGCGTCGTGCAGCGCATCGGCGGCAATGGCGAGATCCCGGTGGACGTGCGGGTGATCGCCGCCACGCATCGCTGCTCCAACGAAGGCGCGGCGGATCTGCGGCAGGATCTGTATTTCCGCCTGGCGCGCTATCCGATCGAAGTACCTCCGCTGCGCGCGCGCGTGGAGGACATCCCGCTGCTGGCGCGCGCCTTCGTCGAGCGGCTCAATCGCCGCCATGCGCAGACGAAGCGCCTGGATGATCGTTGCCTGCCCGCATTGATGTCGCACCGCTGGCCGGGCAACGTGCGTGAACTGGCGGCCGCCGTCGAGCAGGCGTACCTGCGCGCCAGTGACGAATGGGTGCGGCCGATGCCGCATGCGTTGCGTCACGGCGGCGCAACGGCCGCGGGCGCGGACGATGCCAGTTCGGTGCGTTTCCAGGTCGGCATGACGTTCCAGCAGATTGAAGCGGAAATGCTGCGCAAGACGCTGGCGTTCCACGGCGGCGACAAGACGGCCGCCGCGCGCAGCCTCGGCGTTAGCGTGCGCACCATCCACAACCATCTGGCGCGAGCCTCCGAGGAAAACAGCGGCAATGCGTGATTGGCAACACGAACTGCGCAATCAACTGAACGTGGTCATCTACGCCACCAACTGGGCGCGCGAAGCGCTGGCGCAGGGACGCGGTGACGATGTGGCTGACAGCCTCACGCGCATCGATGAAGCGATCGCCGAATGCGGCGGCTTGCTCGAGCAGATGGATCGCCCCGCCTCACCCTCCACCGCCGTGCTGCCTGACCAGCCCGAGGCTGGCCAGGCGCAGTAGCGACGTCACGCGTTTCGATTGTCGTCGCTGGCTCGATTGGCGGCGCGGTTGGCGCTGCGCGCTTCGCCGCCCTTGGCACCGATCGCGGCCATATGCGCCCGGTTGCGGCTGATGGCCTCGCCGCCCTTGCGACCCGCGGCACGCGCTTCGTCGGAATCGAATTCGTGCGCATTGCCGCTGCGGTGTGCGGCACGGCCGCCGAGGCTGGCGATTTCGCGCTGGCGTTCCGGGTCCATCGAAGCAAAGCCACGGCCTGGATTCTGGTTCTGATTGGGCATCATGCGTCTCCTGTCTGCAGGGTTCGGGTTCGGGGGAAGTGCGGGCCGTCGCTGCGCCCGCACGCTCCTGCTCCGCAACGTTTGTGCCAACCGCGGACGCGCGATCGCGCGGTTGCGAGCGGACCCGACGGCAGTTCGTGCACGCGCGCGAACATCTTTCTTCAGGGTCGAGCCGGCGTGGTGGAGTCGGCGGGCGTGTTCGACGGCGTGTCCGCGGGCGTGTTCGCCGGCGCACTGGCCGGCGGCGTCTGCGTCGAAGCATTGCGCTGGTCACGATTCTGCAGACAGCTCGCCAGTTCGTCACCGATCTTGCCTTCGCACTGGGTCGCCGTCGGCGGCACCTGGTTGAACTCCGGCGCCTGCCGCGTTTGCGCGGTGTCGTCGGCGGCGGCATTGGCCATGTTGTCGGCGCTGCTGTCCACGCGTTCGCCCGGCGGTGTGCTGCTGCCGGTGCTGGCGGGATCGACGTCCGGATCCTTGCGTCGGTCACATCCGAACAGGACAACCAGCATCAACAACGGAAGGATGGCTTTCTTCATTGCGGCGTTCTCCGTGTGGGATGAATGCAGATCCGCAAATCCCGTGCCACCGATGTCCAAGCCACGGCGCGCACAAACTTCCGCGCGCGAAAAAGCTTCCGTTGCCATTGCGTGAAAACGACAGCGCGATCGCGCGTAGAGCAGTCTCATCGTTGGCACGAGCTTTGCGTTGAACGATGCAAGCACGCAGTCCTGCGCGATGCATCACTGCGTATCGTCGCTGCGCACGAGGCAAGGAGAAGAACGATGGATGAAAAACACGTAGGTAGTGAAATCAAGGCCGCGTTGGGTGATCTGCGGCAACTGGCGACGCAGCTGGCCGGAGCCAGCCGCGAATGGTGGGATAACCGGAGGCAGGAAATGACTCAATACAACCGAGACAACGAACGCAACAGCCGTCGCGGCGAACGCGGCGCTTCACGCGGCTATGGCGAAGGCTATGCCACCTCGGGCATGCAGAATCGCCCGCAGCGCGAGGAAGACTGGGAAGATCAGGGCAACGCCCATGGTTCGCGCCAGAACCAGAACCGCTGGGGCAGCGGCCGCGAAAGCGATGATGATGTCCGCGGGCAGTACGGCATGGGTGGCGGTCGCGATTACGGCGGCTATTCGCAGCGCGGCGGCGGTCGCGAGCGCTCGGGCTTCAGCGAGTACGCCAGCGGGCAGCGCGAATACGGCCGCGCGTTCGATGACAGCGACATGGGCGAAAGCAATCGCTACGCCGGCACCGATACCGGCTATTACTCGCGCCAGGGCGGTGAATACAGCCAGGGCTATGGCGGCGAACGCGATCCGGGTCGCGTGTATGGCCCCGACGATTTCAGCCAGCGTTACGAACAGGGCGACGTGTTCGGTGATGAAGGTTATGGCGCCTCCGGCGGTTACTCGGGTGAACGCTCCTCCGGCGGCTCGTGGCGTGATCGCGGCGGTTCGCGCGATTACTACGGCGGCGGCGGTCGCGGCGGTCAGCGCGGCGGAAGCCAGGGCGGCTCGGGATACGGGCGCGGCAACTACGGCCAGGGCTATGGCGCTTCGGGTGGATATGGGCAATCCGGTGGCGGCTCCTCGGGCGGTTATGGCCAGCAATCCAGCTACGGTTATGGCGGAAGCGGGTCACGCGGCGGATACGGTGGGCAGCAGTCCGACTACGGATTCGGCGGCGGCGGATCGCGCGGTGGTTACGGCGGCGGCCAGCAGTCGGAGTACGGCTATGGCGGTGGCGGCAGCAGCGCCGGCGGTTACGGACAGCAGTCCGATTACGGCTATGGCCGCAGCGGCTCGGGCGGCTATGGACAGTCGGGTCGCGGCGCCGGTTCCAGTGAATACGGCCAGGCCGATTACGGCAGCGGCGGCTATGGCCGTTCCGGCCAGAACGATCGCTTCGCGCAGGGTGAAAGCCATCGCGGCCGTGGTCCGCGCGGATACTCGCGTTCGGATGAGCGCATCACCGAAGATCTCAACGAACGCCTGACCGACGATCCGCAGATCGACGCCAGTGAAATCCAGGTGTCGGTGAGCGACGGCGTGGCGACGCTGAGCGGCACGGTGGAACAGCGCTGGCTCAAGCATCGCGCCGAAGACATCGCCGAAAGCTGCAGCGGCGTGAAGGATGTGCGCAACGAGATCCGCGTGGTGTCCGCGTCCAGCCGGACTTCCGAAAGCAGTTCATCGAGCTCTTCGATGAGCAGCGGCGGCGCCACCAGCGAAACGGCCAGTGGATCCCGCTCGCGCGGCGGCGGCAGTGCTTCCGGTTCGGGCAGCAAGAGCTCGTCCGGCGTCACCGGCAGCGGCGACAACACCGGTTCGACGGGCAGCGGCAGCGGCACGACGAGCACGCACTGACACGCAGCAACGCATGGCCGCCCGCACCGGGCGGCCATTGTGAAGGAGTTTTCATTCGATGAGACCTACGCGTTCCTGGATGACATGGGCCGTCGCGATCGCCGGCGCCGTGTGGCTGGCGCGGCACTATCTGCGCAGCCGCGAGGCCGGCACGCTTCCGGCCGACTTCGATGACGATCAATTCCTTGAAGACGCACGGGCACTGGCGCGCCGCGAGCGCCGCTGGGGCGCGCTTGTCCTGCAACGTTCACAGGATGAGTCGCTGCGTGCGCTTGCCCGCATGGTACTGGCGCAGCATCAGGCGGCCGACGGTATCTGGGTGCGCTTTGACACCGAAGCCGCCGGCGATGATGAAACCGATTCGACGCTGAGCACGCTGGACGGCGCGGAATTCGATCGCGAAGCCGGTTTCACCCTCCAATCCATACTCGATCAAGCGTGGCCGCTGTTCCATCAGGCCTCGCAGCGCAGCGCGGATCCGCAGTTGCGCGACTGGGCCGTGCGGACGATGACCTGGTTGGAGGAAGCCGAGCAGACGCTGGCTTCGATCGCCGAGCAGTTTCCGCCCGCCTCGCCCGGCTTCACCGCCGAGCCTTCCCTCTGACGCCACGACGCACCCAAGGAGCTTTGCATGCGTGCACTTACCTACCAGGGCGCGAAGGATGTTCGCGTCGAGACCGTACCGGATCCGGTGCTGCAGGATGCCGACGACATCATCCTGCGCATCACCGCCACCGCCATCTGTGGATCGGATCTGCACATCTATCGCGGCAAGATCCCGGGCATGGAGGATGGCGACATCCTCGGCCACGAGTTCATGGGGATCGTCGAGGATGTGGGGCCGGACGTCGTGCGCGTGGCGCGCGGCGATCGCGTGGTGATTCCCTTCGTGATCGCCTGCGGCACCTGCTTCTTCTGCCAGTTGTCCGAATATTCCGCGTGCGAGAACACCAACACCGGACGCGGCGCGATCATGAATCGCAAGCACATCACGCCGCCGGCTGCATTGTTCGGCTACAGCGCGATGTATGGCGGCGTGCCCGGCGGACAGGCCGAATTCGTCCGCGTGCCCAAGGCCAACGTCGGCCCGCTGGTCATCCCTGAAGGCCTGGCCGACGAACAGGTGCTGTTCCTGTCGGACATCCTGCCGACCGGTTATCAGGCCGCGATCAATGCCGGCATCAAGCAAGGCAGCACGGTGGCGATCTTCGGTGCCGGTCCGGTGGGCCTGATGGCGGCCGCCTGCTGCAGGATGCTGGGCGCCGAGCGCATCTTCATGGTCGACCACCATCCCTACCGGCTGGAATTCGCGCGCCAGGCCTATGGCGTGCATCCGATCAATTTCGACGACGAGGATGATCCGGCCGAGCAGATCGTGCAGGCCACGCAGGGTCGCGGTGTGGATGCGAGCATCGAGGCGGTCGGCTTCGAGGCCAAGGGCTCGACGACCGAGACGGTGCTCACCGCGATGAAGCTGGAAGGCAGCAGCGGCCACGCGCTGCGCCAGTGCATCGCGGCCACGCGCCGCGCCGGCACCGTCAGCGTGCCCGGCGTGTATGCCGGCTTCATCCACGGCTTCCTGTTCGGCGATGCGTTCGACAAGGGCCTGAGCTTCAAGATGGGCCAGACGCATGTGCAGCGGTTCCTGCCGGAACTGCTGCAGGCGATCCAGGAGGGCCTGCTGGCGCCGGAGACGATCATCACGCACCGGATGAATCTGGACGAAGCCGCGCGCGGCTACCAGATCTTCAACGACAAGGAAGAAGACTGCCGCAAGGTCGTGTTGACTCCGTGATCCATTGACCGGCGTCCCGATCGCGACGCGGGTCTTCAGTGTGCCGGCAGCTAGCGTTGCTGCGCTCGGCCGTACCCTGCGCGCGCATGCGCTCGAGGGGAAGTCCGCGCGAGCATTGGCGGCCGCTGCGGAGTCTCGCCGCAATCGCAGTCATGGACTGACCACCAAACGGGCGTGTCGTGGCCAGCGACCGGCCATTCATCCTGTAGCGGGCGCTGTTGTCCTCCATATTCCCAACCCGGGGTGGGGATTTCTCTTCACTTCATCGCGCCTGCGCCGCCGCTAGGGTCGGGCCTACCTACCCCGAGGGAGCACCGTCATGGCCCGATGCGATGTATGCGGCAACGAGTACGACAAGGCCTTCACCATCACCCAGCAGGACCGCAATGGCACCTTCGATTCCTTCGAGTGCGCGATCCATGCGCTGGCGCCGCGCTGCGCCCATTGCAGCTGCGCGATCATCGGGCACGGCGTGGAAGCCGCCGGGACCATCTACTGCTGCGCGCACTGCGCCAAGCACGCCGGCGAAAGCGGACTGCGCGATCGGGTCTGATCGCCACGCCGTGCCGTTGGTGGCCGCCGCCCGCTTCGCGCTGGCTTTCATCGCTCGGCGGCCAAAACTGAGCGCAATGCCGGCGCGCCCTGGTGCGCGCGCCTGAAGAGCGTGTGCACGAATGACATCGGCAGCGCGCAAAAATTTCCGTCCGGCTGCAACGGATGACTCCGGTATCCACTATCCGCCGTGACAAGCGGGTGCATGGGGCTGGCACGCATTCTGCTTGGACAGCTCATCCCCCATGTGATGGATTCGCTGATGACCAAGGCACTGCCAATGAAGCTCCCCGCGGATTTCATCTGGGTCGAATCCCAGCCTGAAGACGACTGGAGCGGCGCACGACTGGAACTGGATGGGTGCCCGATATTGCAGGTGCAGCCGTGTCGTTCGGGCTGGCTGGTGACAGTGCTGCTGCCGGACCCGTTGAATCCGCAGGCCAATGTCGCCGTGCGCTCGGTGGCGGCTGGCATGCGATGGTCCGCGCGCTGGGCGCGCAGCCGCGTGGGCCGCCTGCGCTCGCTGGTGGCCGATCGGCAGCGCGTTCCCGCACCGTTGCTGCACAGCGCCGCGGCGGCCCTGTATCGGGAGTCGGTGGACGCATGAGCGCACATGCGCGCGGACAGGCGCGCGCGGCGCTCGACCGCTGAAGCAGTCCCTCACCCTCGATGCCGCGCAACCCGGCTCCGCTCGTCATTCCACTGGCCAAACCGGTGGACGTCGTCCCCGAGGGAAGCCTGCGCCAACTGCGCGCCGAAGCCGCCGACTGCCGCGCCTGTCCGCTGTGGCGCAACGCCACGCAGACAGTGTTCGGACAAGGGCCGGCGCGGGCGCGCATCATGCTGATCGGCGAACAACCCGGTGCGCAGGAAGACCTGCAGGGTCTTCCTTTCGTCGGCCCGGCCGGCCAGTTGTTGCGGGATCTGTTGAGCGAAGCGGGCGTGGACGGCAAGCGCGTCTACCTCACCAACACGGTCAAGCATTTCAAATTCCAGCAGCGCGGCAAGGTGCGCCTGCACAACCGCGCCAACGCTTCAGAGCAGGCCGCATGCCGGCCGTGGCTGGCCGCCGAACTGCAACGGCTGCGGCCGCGCTGGATCGTGGCGCTGGGCGCGATGGCCGCGCAGACGCTGTTCGGCAACGCCTTCCGCATCACGCGCGAACGCGGACAGTGGCATGCGCTCGGGCCGAGCGAGGCGATGGCCAGTTGGCATCCTTCGGCCATCCTGCGCATGAGCGGACCCGACCGCGACGCTGCACGCGCGCAACTGCTGGCCGACCTGCGCGCACTCGCCGAACGCAGTGCACGCCAACCCTGACACCGACGTGGAGATCGACATGAACAAACTGACCGACAAGCAGGACAACCAGGAAAGTGATCAGCAGAAGGCGCATACCGCCGACGAATTCCGCAATGATCACGCCAAGCGCAAGGATCATGACCAGCCGGACGTGCCGCGCGGCACCGGCCGCCGCGATCCCGAGCACGATTACCCGGATCCCAGCGGCCAGCGCCCGTAGGCAACCGCGGCTGAAGCGCCCTCATCCGTGCGGCCAAAGTTCACGCATCGCTGATCAGGCGCGGCGGAGACTTTGCATGTCCCTCCAAGGAGAGCTGCCATGAACCGTGATCGCAAGGATCCGCCCGCGCCCGAAGAAGATCGCGAGTGCGCCGAGACGCCGCAGGAACGCCAGGAGCGCAAGCGGCACGAAAGCGAAAACCATGACGAGGCGCTGGAAGAAACCTTCCCGGCCAGTGATCCGGTTTCGCCGTTCGTGCCGGCCAAGGCGCCGGACTGAAGACGTCGCGCCCCGGAATACACCACTCCGCACGACTGCGGAGTGGTCCGCCCGGCGTGCGGCTCGTTGAAGATCCGCCGCACGCTTCACAAGGCTGCCGTGTCTGACCGCCGCGTCCCAGGCGACAGTCGATCGCCTCTCACCGCATCGCCCGGTACCACTCCGCCACGCGCTCCGGCACACCCCGCTCCACCGGCAGTGCCATCGCGGCGTGTGCATCGAGCGCATCCAGCAGCGTGCGCTCCAGCGCGGCCTTCACCTCGCTCTCGCTGTCGAGAATGCCCTGCCACATCGCCTGGGCCCAGTCGTACAACCGATCGCTCTCGCGCGCCAGCGCCGCGCCCAGCCACTGCCTGGCCGGCTGGTGCAGGATGAATCCCTGCCGTTGCAGCAGTTGCATGCGGGCCACGATGTCGCCGTAGCCGCCGCGGAACCATTCCGTGTGCCCGCCGACCTGCCCCGGCACCAGCAGGGGCGCCGGCGCGTTGAGCTGCCGAAGTTCGCGCTTGAGCGCCGTTTCCCACGCCTGTGCCTCGCGCCAGTCATCGGTTTCCACCAGCATCGCGCGATCGAGATCGAAGAACTCGAACCACCGCGACGAGAAATTGCGGACGCGCCCCAGCGGATCGCGCGAAATGCCGAGCTTGACCAGATCCTCGTAGGCGCAGGGGAACAGGTACAGGAACGCGGACATCGCCCGATTCCGTGCTCGGCCTTCGGTCGGCTAGCGCGGCGCGCGCTCTTCGCGGGCGCGTGCCGAACGATCGCCCCGCAACGCGCTCACCACGATGCACACGCCCAGCCCCGCGCCGAGCAGGAACAACAGCAGTGCGACGGTCGGATAGCCCCACAGCGTGCTGCGCGTTTCCACCCGCATCATCAGCGAGGACGCCACGATCAACGCCGCGGTGACCAGACCGGCGGATATCCGGTTGGCGATCTTCTGCAGGTTCTCCATCAGCCGCGATTCTTCGAGCCCGGCCACGCGCAACTGCAGCTTGTTCTCGGCGATGAGCGACAATGCATCCGACAGCTTGCGCGGGCCTTCGCGCAGCAGCGTCTGGATTTCAATCAGTTCGCTGGCCAGGTTCGGCGAGGACAGCGACTGCCGCAGGCGCGCACGCATGACGTGCTGGAGATGACGCTCGACCACTTCCTTGATGTCGAGATCCGGCGCGAGGTAACGGCTCACCGCATCCAGGTTCAGCAGCGTCTTGCCGAGCAGGCTCAGCTCCGGCGGCGTGCGCAGACCGCTGGCGGTGGCCACGCGCACCAGTTCAAGCACCACGCGGCCGGGCGAAGTCGTCTGCGAATGCGCGGTGTAATGGCTGACCAGATGGCCGACTTCGCGCACGAAGCGTTCCTCGTCGTAATCCTCCAGCCGCGTGCCCATCGAGATCGCTTCATTGGCGACCTGCTCGCCGCGGCCATCCACCGCCGCGAACAGCAGTTTCAGCAGGCAATCGCGACGCTTGGGCGGGATGTTGGTCACCATGCCCAGATCGAAAATCGCAAGGCGTCCATCACCGGTGACGCGCAGATTGCCCGGATGCGGATCGGCGTGGATTTCGCCATGCACGAAGATCTGATCCAGATAGCCGCGCAGCAGCGCATCGGCCAGGCGGTCCATCGGCTCCTCGGTGCGGCGCACGCCCGGAATCTGATCCACGCGCACGCCCTTGACCAGCTCCATCGTCAGGACGCGACGGCGGGTCAGATCCCATACCGGTTCGGGCACCCACAACTCGGGGAACGGCGAAAGATGCTCGCGGAAGCGCGCGAGGTTTTCCGCCTCCGCCTGGTAGTCGAGTTCGTTGAGCAGCGTGCGGCCGAATTCCTCCAGCCAGTCGGAAAAACGCACACGCTTGCCCATGTCGGTGAAGCGATCGGCCTGCCTGGCGATGCCGCGCATCAGTTCCAGATCGTTGAGCAGTTGTTGCGCCACGCCCGGTTTCTGCACCTTGACCGCCACCGGCGTGCCGTCGCGCAGCTTCGCCCGATGCACCTGCGCCAGCGATGCCGAACCCAGCGGCGTTTCATCGAATTCGGAGAATGCGTGGGTCAGGCGCACGCCCAGTTCGCTCTCGACCAGTTCGCGGATCGCCGGGAACGGAACTGCTTCGACGTTTTCCTGCATGCGCTCGAACGCGCCGGCAAACGCCGGCGGCACGATGTCCGGACGCGTGGAGAGCATCTGGCCGATCTTGACGAACGCGGGGCCGAGCGCTTCCAGATCCTTGGCCAGATCCTGCGGCGTACCTTCATCGATGGCGAGCGAGGATTCCTCGGGCAGCTTTTCCACGCCGGAAAACAGGCCCGAATTCCGATAGCGGAACAGGAAGCTGAGGATCTGCCCGCGCCGGCTGGCCGTGCTGGTGGTGCTGGCGGTATCCGCACTGGTCGCGTTCGTCGCGTTGGCGTCCATGTTCATGTCGATGAGGTCCATGACCGGGAGTTCATTGTCCCGATGGCGCGATCAGCGTCAGGTGAAAGCCCCGCGCCGGTTCATCCAGGAGCGTGCCGCAGGGCGCATGAGCGCGCTCTCCAATTCTCAGGGATGTTCGGTCAACCCCGGCCCATCCTCATGCCCGGCCGAGTCATACCACTGCTGCGCCCGGACGAGGGCCTCGGGCTTGCTCAGCGAGGTGCGCGCGTAGAAATACCAGCACGACCCGGTCGATGCATGGGACTGCTCGTGCACGAGCCGGAAGTCCTCGCCCAGCGTCGCACCGACATCACCTTCGACCAGTTCCACTTCGTCCGGCTGGATCAACAACGAAAATATGCCGCTCATGGTGTCGTCCTCCGTGTGCGGTTATCGCACAGGAGGGATGAAAAGGCGTGCACGTTGGTGCGCACTCCGCAACGGCAGGCGCCAAACAACTGGCGTCGCCTCATCGCGTTCTGCTGTCACCCCAGATGAAAAGCGCGCGGTCTTGGCGGACTTGTTTCCTCACTCTCTCCGTCCTTCCCGACCAAGGTGACACAGCCGAGGCCGAAGGGAGTTCCATTACTGCCCTTCAATGGAACTCCTCTCTTTCCTTCCAATCCGGCCCCATGACGCCAATGGTCTTGGGGTCGGGAACATCCCGTCGACTTGTAGATGAAACCTTCAGAAGAAGGGCCATGCACGGCACGCATCAGCCTCCGCACGTATATCTCCCTCTCGTTGCACCGAGATGAGAACTGAATGTAGATCTCACCGGAGCCAGTGTACTTGGTTCCACCCACCGGAATTTCCAGCTGCCGCGCCACACGAACAAGCAGATCGGGATCCGGCGTCAACCGCTGGACAGAACTGGAAGCACCGGCGGAGATCATGACGATACAGTCGGCCCGGACGGCAGCTCAGGGCCGCCGCTGCACGCCGTGATACTGGCGGCCATCAGGAACGTAAATATCGAGATATGCGTCTCGAGCATTGTCATGGTGCAGGGGCCATTTGCGAGAGCAACATAGCAGCGGGTCCCTTGGGCACCAGACGGGCTACGAGCGCGATCGCGGCGGTGACTCGGTACCCGATGACGATAGCGATCCGACTGATCGTCGACCCCAAGGCCACCAAGGACGACGAGACTCGCCAATAATGTGGCCTCTAATCCGAACAGGAAGGCCGCCGCGTCCGTGCCGGGGTGTCGGCATCGGCGATGCTTTCGAAAGGTTGTGCGGACCGGATGCGAGGAGGCGATCGCCGTTGCGGGCCGTACTGCTGAAACCACGTGACACGCTACGATCGTCAGCGCATGAGCCACCCACTGCACAAATCCGCTCACTTCAGGTGTTCCGCTTTACTTCGTACTGAGGCACCCTATGCAGGCGCCCGGATGGCGAAACTGGTAGACGCATCGGACTTAAAATCCGCCGGCCGCGAGGCCATGAGGGTTCGAGTCCCTCCCCAGGCACCACACCAGGAGAGGTCGTGTCCCGCTATTCCGCCTACGTCGCCAGCCTCGTCCTCACGGTCATTGCGCTGCTGCTGGCGATGCGGTTCCCGTCCTGGTGGTGGGGCGTGGCGGTGTTCGGGGCGTTGGCGCTGCTCGGTACCGTCGACCTG
>JAEWBY010000107.1 GCA_023390905.1 Pseudomonadota bacterium
GGGTGACGCCGAGCGCGCGGCCGCGCGGGATGATCGTCACCTTGTAGACCGGATCATGGTCCGGCACGAGGCGACCGACGATGGCGTGGCCGGCCTCGTGGTAGGCGGTGTTGGTCTTCTCCTCCTCGCTCATGGCCATCGAGCGGCGCTCGGCGCCCATCATGATCTTGTCGCGGGCCTTGTCGAAGTGGTCCATGCGGACTTCCTTCGCGTTCTCGCGGGCGGCAAACAGCGCGGCCTCGTTGACCAGGTTGGCGAGGTCGGCGCCGGAGAAGCCCGGGGTGCCGCGTGCCACGACCATGGCGTCGACGTCGTCGGCCAGCGGCACCTTGCGCATGTGCACGCGCAGGATCTGCTCGCGGCCCTTGACGTCGGGCAGCCCGACCACGACCTGGCGGTCGAAGCGGCCGGGACGCAGCAGCGCCGGGTCGAGCACGTCGGGGCGGTTGGTCGCGGCGACGACGATCACGCCCTCGCCGCCCTCGAAGCCGTCCATCTCGACCAGCAACTGGTTGAGGGTCTGCTCGCGCTCGTCGTGGCCGCCGCCCAGGCCGGCCCCGCGATGGCGGCCGACCGCGTCGATCTCGTCGATGAAGATGATGCACGGCGCGTGCTTCTTGGCCTGCTCGAACATGTCGCGCACGCGGCTGGCGCCGACGCCGACGAACATCTCGACGAAATCGGAACCGGAAATCGAGAAGAAGGGAACCTTGGCTTCGCCGGCGATGGCCTTGGCCAGCAGGGTCTTGCCGGTGCCCGGCGGGCCAACCATCAACACGCCGCGCGGGATCTTGCCGCCCAGCTTCTGGAACTTGGTCGGGTCGCGCAGGAACTCGACCAGTTCGGACACCTCTTCCTTGGCCTCGTCGCAACCGGCGACGTCGGCGAAGGTGACCTTGGTCTGGTCCTCGTTGAGCAGCTTGGCGCGCGAACGCCCGAAGGACATCGCGCCCTTGCCGCCGCCCTGCTGCATCTGGCGCATGAAGTACACCCAGATGCCGATGAACAGCAGCCAGGGCAGCACGTTGATCAGGATCATGCCCAGCGACAGCCCGCTCGACGGCGGCGCCTGCACCAGGCGAACGTCGTGGTTGAGCAGGTCGTTGACCAGGTCCTTGTCGCTCGGCGCATAGGTCGTGAACTTGCTGCCGTCCTTGCGCTCGCCGCTGATGGTGGTGCGGTCCTCGGCGATCTTGACCTGGGCCACGCGGTCGCCCTGGACCTCCTGCACGAACTGGTCGTAGGTCAGCGGCTGGGTGGCCGCGGACTTCGGGCTGAAGCTCTGGAACACCACCATCAGCACGACGGCGACGACCACCCAGAGCAGCAGGTTCTTGACCAAATCGTTCACGATTTCATTTCCGGTAGTTTCCCTTGCGCGAGGGCATAGACTTCCGGCGATCGCCTGCGCGAGGCTGCCGGCTTGCGTATCGACACTTTCGCATACCTGCGGCGCAAGTCCCGCAGGTAGTCGTCGAACCCCGTGCCCTGGAAAAGCTTGATCAGGAACGTGCCGCCGGGGCGCAGGTGGTTGTCGGCGAAGTCCAAGGCCAGCTCCGCCAGGTGCATGATGCGCGGCTGGTCCACCGCGTCCATTCCACTCTTATTGGGGGCCATGTCGGAAAGGACAAGGTCGACCGGGTCGCCGCCCAGCGTCGCTTCCAGGGTCGATAGGACCGCATCCTCCCTGAAGTCGCCATGAAGGAACTCGACGCCGGCCAGTGGCGGCATCTCGAGGATGTCCAGCGCGATCACCCGCCCGGGCCGCTCGCGGTCGAGGGTGTCCAGCGCCTGCCGCACCCACTGCGACCAGCCGCCGGGCGCGGCGCCGAGGTCCACCACCGTCATGCCGGGCTTGAGCAGGCGATCGCGTTCGACCAGTTCCTCGAGCTTGTACGCCGCGCGCGAACGCATGCCTTCGGCCTGCGCCTTCTTCACGTACGGGTCGGAGAAGTGCTCCTTCAGCCAGCGTTGGCTGGACTTGCTGCGCGTGGCCATGGTCGGGGCCATGATACCCTGCGCTCCACGTCCCCACGCCGCTCCCTTTTCCATGCCGACCGCCCTGACCGCCGCCCAGATCCGCTTCCTCCGCGGCCAGGCGCACGACCTCCGGGCTTTGCTGCAGGTTGGCGGAAAGGGCGTCACCGAGGCGCTGGTGGCCGAGCTCGGGGTCGCGCTGGAGCACCACGAACTGGTCAAGGTGAAGGTGTCCGCCGCCGACCGCGAGGAGCGCGACGCGCTGATCGCCAGCCTTGCCGGCGCCGCCGACGCGGTGCTGGTGCAGCGCATCGGCCATACCGCGGTGCTCTACCGCCCCTCGCAGGACCATCGGCACATCGTGCTGCCGCGCCCCTGAGATGCAACTGCACCAGGAACGCCCCGATTACGAATTCGTGTTGCGCGGCGCCGGCGGCGATTCGGCCCGGGTGAACGACCTGGTGCTGCGCCAGAGTTTCATCGTCGCGCCCGACCGGCTGGTCGAGGCGTGGCCGGTCCACGATGTCGCCGGGCTGTCGCTGGCGGACCTGGAACCGGCGCTCGCGATGAAGCCCGAAGTGCTGGTGCTGGGCACCGGCGCCAGCCAGGGGTTCCCGCCGCCGGAAACGCTGGCGGCCTGCCTGGCGCGGGGCGTCGGGCTGGAAGCAATGACCAATGCCGCCGCGGCGCGGACCTACGCGGTGCTCGCGGCAGAAGGGCGGCGCGTGGTGGCGGCGTTCATCCTGCAGGGCTGAAAAGCATCGCGGCTGTCGCCGCTCCCGCTTCAGCGCTTCGGCAGGTAGTGCAGCGGGTCGACCGGCTTGCCGTTGTAGCGGATCTCGAAATGCAGCATGTCGCGCGCGGCGCCGCTGTGGCCGAGTTCGGCGATCTGCTGTCCGGCCTTGACCGCCTGGCCTTCCTTCACAAGCCGCGCGCGGTTGTGGCCGTAGGCACTGAGCCATTGCTCGTCGTGCTTGACGATCACCAGTTCGCCGTAGCCGACCAGGCCGGAACCGGAATAGACCACGACGCCGTCGGCGGCGGCCCGCACCGGCGCCCCTTCCGCGCCCGCGACGTCGATGCCCTGGCGGGTCGGTTCGCCGGCGACGTAGCGCGAGAGCAGCGCGCCGT
>JAEWBY010000003.1 GCA_023390905.1 Pseudomonadota bacterium
CCCGCCGCGCGGGGGCGGCGCCCCCCCCCCCCCCACGCGGCTATTTCGCCAGCCAGGCCGCCAGCAGCGGCGCGAGCAGCACGTGCGCCGCATCGATCGGCCCGTTCGCCAGCCGGGTCAGGGTCCATGCGAATTCCGGACCGAGCCGCACCGCCGAATCCCACGGCATCAGCCCGAAGGCGAAGCCGAGCTGGCTGGCGATGATGAACCAGTTGGCCAGCACCGCGATGATCAGCGTCGCCAGCATCGCCAGCACGATCCGTGGCGCGCCCGCGCGCATGCCGCCGAACCGCAGCAGCATCGCCGCATCGATCGCCCCGAGCCAGGCCATCCAGTTCACCTGCCGCCCGAGGTAGAGCGCGAGCAGCACCCAGATGGCGGTCAGGCACAGCCCGCCCAGCAACAGCAGCAGCGGGGCGAGCCAACGGGCGGTGGAGGGGGTGAAGGTCGGGGCCATGGTCAGTCCGGTGCGCGGCCGCCAAGGATAGGGCATTGGCCCGTGCACGCCGGATCCGGATGAAGGCGCGCCGGCGGCGGCGGGCTACAATGACGGCCTTGGCGCGGCTCCCCGGCGCCCCCATGTGAATGGCATGTATTCCCGCAGCAGCGAACCCGTCCAATTCGAGCGTGATTGCCCGGCCGTGCTCGTGCCGCAGGGCGAAAGCGTGACCCTGCCCGCCGGCACCTACGGCTACATCACCCAGGCCCTGGGTGGCAGCTACACCGTGTTCGTCGAGGGCAACCTGTTCCGCATCGCGGGCAAGGATGCCGACGCCATCGGCAAGGAACCGGTCGAACCGCTGTCGCTGCCGGACAACGCCAGCGACGACGAGGTCGAAGCGATGGTCTGGCAGCAGTTGCGCACCTGTTTCGATCCGGAGATCCCGTTCAACATCGTCGATCTCGGCCTGGTCTACGAGGCGCGCCTGGAACATCGCGACGATGGCCGCCGCGACGTCGAAGTGAAGATGACGCTCACCGCGCCCGGCTGCGGCATGGGCGAAATCCTCGTCGACGACGTGCGCAGCAAGCTCGAAATGATCCCCACCATCGCCGAGGCCGATGTCGAACTGGTGTTCGATCCGCCGTGGGGCCGGCACATGATGTCCGAAGCGGCCAAGCTCGAAACCGGCATGCTCTGAGGCCGTTGCACACTCTCGCAGTCTGAATACAGGAAGGAATGATGAACGTCATGAACGCCGCACCGCTGGCCTACCGGGTCGAACGTTCCACCCGTGCGCGCACCGCCGCCGAACGTGAAGCCATCCTTGCCGCGCCCGGCTTCGGGCTGCACTTCACCGACCACATGGTCGCCATCCAGTGGGACAAGACCCAGGGCTGGCATGACGCCGAGGTGCGTCCCTACGGGCCGCTCGCGCTGGATCCGGCCGCGTCGGTGCTGCATTACGGCCAGGAAATCTTCGAAGGCATCAAGGCATACCGTCATGCCGACGGTTCGATCTGGACCTTCCGTCCCGAAGCCAACGGCGAGCGCCTGCAGCGTTCGGCGCGTCGTCTGGCGCTGCCCGAACTGCCCGTGTCCGAATTCGTCGAATCGCTGCGGCAGTTGATCGCCGTCGATGGCGAGTGGGTGCCATCCGCGCCGGAAACCAGCATGTATTTCCGTCCCTTCATGATCGGCACCGAAGCCTTCCTCGGCGTGCGCGCCGCGCAGGAGGCCGGCTATTACGTGATCGCCAGCCCGGCCGGTCCGTACTTCGCCAAGGGCGTGGCGCCTGTGTCGATCTGGCTGTCCACCGATTACGCACGCGCGGCCAAGGGCGGCACCGGTGCGGCCAAGTGCGGCGGCAACTATGCGGCCTCGCTGCTGCCGCAGCGCGAAGCCGCCTCACAGGGCTGTTCGCAGGTGCTGTTCCTGGATCCGGTCGAGGGCAAGTACCTGGAGGAACTCGGCGGCATGAACGTGTTCCTGGTCTACAAGGACAACCGCATCGTCACGCCTGAACTGTCCGGCAGCATCCTCGAGGGCGTGACGCGTTCGAGCATCCTGCAACTGGCACGTGATCGCGGCATGCAGGTCGAAGAACGCAAGGTCTCGATCGACGAGTGGAAGCAGGGCTTCGAATCCGGCGACATCGTCGAGGCGTTCGCCTGCGGTACGGCGGCGGTGATCACGCCGATCGGCGAACTCAAGGGGAATGGCCTGGCTATCGGCGACGCGTCCGCGCAGGCCGGCGAGGTGACCATGTCCATCCGCAAGGAACTGACCGACATCCAGTACGGCCGCCTGCCGGATCGCCACGGCTGGCTGGTGAAGCTCAGCGACTGACGCGCGCGCAGCAGGAAAGAGCCGGGCATTGCCCGGCTTTTTTTTTCAGACCGCTTCGAAGCGATTGGCCGCGACATTCTTGCGGACTTTCACCGGATCCCAGATGCGCCCGTTCATCGCGATGTAGACGCCGGGCGGCAGCGACTGCACCGCACCCACCGCGCAGCCGATGTTGAATTCCGCATCGGAGCCGCGGAACCGCGCCGGATTCAGCGCGCCGGTCATCACGATGATCTTGTCGGGAATCGATTGCAGCACCTGGCCGGTCTGCACCATCGAATCGGTGCCGTGCGTGATCAGCACATGCCGCGCCGGCTGCGCCGCGATGGTGGCGCGGATCAGTTCGCGATCGGCATCGGTGATGTGCAGCGAATCCTTGCGGATGATCGGGATCACCGTGAAGCGGAACGCGACGCCCAGTTCCTTGAGGATCTGGCCGATCTGCGGATCGCCGACCTGGTAGTCGGACTTGTCGTCGAAGTAGATCTTGTCGATAGTGCCACCGGTGGTGACGATCAGCAGCTCGTCCATCTCATTGCTCCTGCGCGTCCACGGCTTCCGCGCGCGCTTGCTCGGGGGTGACCAGATGGTAATCATCGCCATAGATCGCACACAGCGTCAGCCATGCGGGACCGGGCGGATCGACCACCTGCCAATTATCGCCGCTGCGGCGACTGAACGTGCAGCGCGCCGGTGCGTCGTCGGTTTCCGCCGCCAGGTCCGCGCCGATGGTGATCATCAGATCCATTTCGCGTTCGACCAGCGTGTCCACGCCTTCGGCGCGCCACGCATGGTGCTCCCAGGCGCAGCAGCTCGCGCGTCCGGATTCGATCAGATACCCGTCAATCCAGCGCAGATCCGCATAGCCGCCGCTGAAGAAATGCACGAGCGAGGTGCCCGACGCATCGAGGCGGTAGAGATCGCCGCCGCAGTTCGGGCCCGCGCCGCACATGCCGCGGGCTTCCACTTCGAACCGGCCATCACCGTCCACGTCGATCAGATTCACCGAGCGCACCGGTTCGTCCATGGCGTCGCTGACCAGATCGAGGAGCGGTTCGAAATCCGCGCGGTCCGGCGCGGCGCGCTGTACGTGATAGGCGAACCGCGGCTCGCTTGCTTCATCGCCGGGCGCGAGGCACTCAGCGATCACGCGCAGGCGCGAACCGTCACGGTTCTCCACGACTTCAGGCTCGGGAGCGTCCACGCAGGCCTGCGCGAACGCAGGCGTTGCCGTGGCGATGCACAGACACGCCAGCAGCGCTGCGAAGAGGTGCTTCATGGCCTGCGTCCGAATCGCGCCTTCAGGCCCGGCCAGCTCGAGGACAGCACGACCACCAACGCGAACAGGATTTCCAGCCATCCGAACAGGCGCATCTGCGGATGACTGTAGGCGGTCATCACGCCATGCGCGAACCAGAACAGGCCGAACACGCCGGCCCAGAACGCAGCGCGCCGGCTGCCCAGCCAGACGAAGATCGACAGCAGCAGCGGTGGCAGGGTGAAGACCAGCAGCGTCGCGATGAAGTGCTTGTCGTTGCGGAAGCCAATCACGAACAGCAGTGCGAGCGCGAGCAGGCCGATGCCGGGCAGCACGCGCGTGCGGATCGCCGTGCTCATCGTGAAGCCTCCAGCCGCCGCGCGATGTCGGCCACGCGGCGTCCGAGCGCGCGTGCAAGCGCGGCTTCTTCGTCGCTGGGCTGCGGATCATCGCTGCCGCCGGCGACATGGCTGGCCCCGTACGGCGTGCCGCCGGTGCGCGTGCTGCTGAGTAGCGGTTCGGTGAAGGGAATGCCGACGAGCAGACAGCCATGATGCAGCAACGGCACCTGCATCGAAAGCAACGTCGATTCCTGTCCGCCATGCTGCGTGGCGGTGGAGGTGAACACCGCGGCCGGCTTGCCGACCAGCGTGCCGCTGGCCCATTCGGCGCCAAGGCCGTCGATGAAATGCTTGAGCGGCGCGGCCATGTTGCCGAAGCGCGTCGGGCTGCCGAGGATCACGCCCGCGCATTCGGCCAGATCCGCGGCCTCGACATACGGCGCGCCGTCTTCGGGCACCGGCGGCGCACTTTGCTGGGTGACGGCGGCCACCGGCGGCACGGTGCGCAAGCGTGCGGACATGCCTTCGATCTCACCGATGCCGCGCGCGATCTGCCGCGCCAGCCGGGCTACCGAGCCGCCACGGCTGTAATAGAGCACCAGGATGTCGGCCATGCGCGAAAGTCCGTGTGAGAGGACGCTAGTATCGCCCGCGGCGCAGGCGATGTCCCGTTCCCGGCGCATCGGTTACCCTTCGCGCAATGGAGCCGCTGGATTCCTTCAATCGCTGGACCGATCGCCTGCGTGACCGGGCGCGCGCCGGCACGTTCGCGCGTTTCCTCGCCAAGCGCTTTCTCGACGATCGCTTGTTCCAGGCCTCGGCCTCGCTCGCCTACACGACGCTGTTCGCGCTGGTGCCGCTGGCGATGGTGGTGTTCGGCGTGCTGGCGGCGTTCCCGGTGTTCGAGCGCTGGAGCGATCAGCTCAGCGATTACATCTTTTCCAATTTCGTCCCGAGCGCCGCGCGTTCGGCCGAGATCTACATCCGGCAGTTTTCGGCCAGCGCCGGACAGCTCACCGCGGTCGGCGTGATCGTGCTGGTCATCTCGCTGCTGATCACGCTCAACAGCATCGAGGCCACCTTCAACCGCATCTGGCGCGTGGCGTCCTCGCGGCCGAAGTTCGGGCGTTTCCTGGTCTACTGGACGGTGCTGACGCTGGGCGCGCTGGTGGCGGCGGCTTCGCTGGCGATGTCGGCGCGCTTCTTCGAACTGCCGGTGTTCGCCACCCATGAGGGCCGCGTGCTGCAGACGGCGGTGCTGACGCTGACGCCGCTGCTGATCGAGTTCGCCGGCATCACGATGATCTACCGCGTCGTGCCACACCGCAGCATCAAGCTGCGTTACGCGGTGGCCGGCGCGTTGCTGGCCACGGTGCTGCTGGAGATCGTGAAGTGGGGGCTCGGCCTGTACCTGGGCAGTTTCAACACCTACCAGAAGATCTACAGCACCTTCGCCGCCGTGCCGATCCTGCTGATGTGGATCTACCTGTGCTGGGTCGCAATCCTGATGGGCGCGTCGCTGGCATCCTCGATGGCGGCATTCCGATATCAGCCGGTGGCGCTGCGATTGCCGCTGGGCTACGAGTTGTATGGCCTGCTGCGCATGCTGGGACGTTTCCAGGAAGCACGCCGCCTCGGCCGTGGCCTGCACAGTGATCAGATCCTGGCGATGGAACCGATGCTCACCGATTCGCTGATCCAGCAGATGCTCGGGCAGTTGGCCGGGATCAATCTGTTGCGCCGCGACGAGGAAGGCGAATGGCTGCTCGCGCGCGATCTCGAAACCATGACGATGGCCGAGCTGTACGAAGCCTGCCAGCTGCGCATCCCGATCGCCGAAGCGCACCTGCCGTTCCATGACGATTCGCTCGGCGTCGCCGCGCGCAACGCGTTGGACGAGCTGCGCGTGCCGCTGCGCGAACTGCTCAAGCGCAAGGTCAGCGACATCCATCCGGAGAACACACAGCAATGCCCATGAATTTCCGCGCCGTACCGCTGCTGTTGGCCCTGCTCGTGCTGGCTGCCTGCAACCCCCCGTCGTCCGCGCCGACGGCGCCGGCCAACAACGCGCCGTCGGCCAGTGATGCGGTGCAGGCCAAGGGCACCGCGCCTGCCGACGCCGCCTCCGACGCCGATGGCAACGGCATGGTCATCCGCGACACCACCGCGGCCACGCCCACGCTCAGCGTGCCGACGGTGGACGGCAAGTCGTTCGATCTGGCGCAGCATCGCGGACGATGGGTGGTGGTGAATTTCTGGGCGACCTGGTGCGGGCCGTGCCTGAAGGAAATGCCGGAGCTGTCGGCGCTGGATGCGATGCGCGAGGACGTGGACGTCATCGGGCTGGCTTACGAAGACATCACCGTGGAGGAGATGAACGCCTTCCTGAAGGAACATCCGGTGGTCTATCCGATCGCGATCGTCGACGTGATGTCGCCACCGGCGGATTTCGCCACGCCGCGCGGCCTGCCGATGACCTATCTGATCAATCCGGCCGGCGGCGTCGCCAGGCAGTTCGCCGGCCCGGTCTCCGCGCAGGACATCCAGGCGCTGATCGCCGAAGCGAAGCCGTCGGGCGGATGAAGGCGGCGCGCTTCCTGGTGAGCGGGCGGGTGCAGGGCGTGTTCTTCCGTGCCTCCACCCGCGAACGCGCGCTGGCGCTCGGTCTGCGCGGCAGTGCGCGCAATCTGGCCGACGGGCGGGTGGAAGTGATCGCGGCGGGCGATACGCACGCGTTGGAGACCCTGGCCGAATGGCTGTGCGCCGGCCCGCCGCTGGCCCGTGTGGATCGGGTGGAACGCACGCCGATTGACGCCGAGGTGGCCGACGGTTTCGAGACGGGCTGAAGCCGTCGGCCCTTTGCGTCAGGACTTGCCGCTGTTGCCCTTGTCCTTGCCTTTGCCTTTGCCGTTGCCGTTGCCGCCGTTCCCATTCCCGTTGCCGCCGTTGCCTTTGGCCTTGCCCTGGCCCTGACCGGAGTGCTCCTGCGGCGTGTTCCTGCCGCCGGCGGCGGCAGGAGCGTGATCATTCTTTCCCTGATTGCCACCGCGGCTGCCGGCGGCATGGCCTGCATTGTTCGACTTGCCCTTGCCCGGACCATGCTGCGACCAGTCCACGCGCACGTTGCGATCCACCGACACCGGATAGCCCCAGCGGTCGTACGTGCGCGCGAAGCCGTTCTTCAGCGCGTGGAATTCCGACGAGCCGGGCTTGATGCCCATGCGTTTGGCGATCGCACCCCAGCCCTGGCCGCGATCGCGTTCGTATTCGTTGACCACGTTGATGCAGGGAATGCGCAACAGATGGGCGATGGCGCACGCGTAGTAGATGTCGCCTGCGGACCAGCGGCGGCCGAACAGATCCGTCACCAGCGATCGCGGCGCGCCGTAATAGCCGGTCATTTCGTTGATGAAGGGCTCGCGATAGCGTGAGCCGTAATCGTTGATCTCGCCCAGGCGCGTATCGACCCAGGCATCGCCGGTACGGAAGTTGTAGCCGACCACCTGCGCCTGCGCGGCGCTGGCCGCAAGCAGCGTCGCGATGGTCAGGCCCAGCATCGAGGGAAAACGCATGCGCTGTTTCATGGCGGCTCCTGGCTTCATTACGGGGTGGCCGCAATGTGGAGTCCGCGTTCTGAATCACTTGTGAAAAAGCGCGCCACGTTCATGCGGCGGCCGGTGAGGGCGCTAGGGGTCGCGGGTATCGGGCGGCAGCGGGTAGGCCGGCAGCGGCTTGAGCACGCCGTACTTTTCCTTGTGCAGCCGGCCGTCGAGGCGACGCAGCCGGATCTTCTTCAGCGGCACGTCGGTATCGGGCAGGCGATCGAGGAAGTCGCGGATCAGCGTGAGCCGGCCGAGGCGCTGATCGTTGAAGTCCACCAGCGTCCATGGCGCATGCGGGGTGTGCGTGGCCTTGAGCATGGCTTCGCGCGCCTGCGTGTACTCGGCGTATTTCTCGCGCGCCTGCAGATCGATCGGCGAGAGCTTCCAGCTTTTCAGCGGTTCCTGCGCACGCTCGGCGAAACGTTCCTCCTGCTGCGCCTGATCCACCGCCAGCCAGTATTTGAACAGCAGGATGCCGTCATCGACGAGCATGCGCTCGAACTGCGGTGCCTGCGCCAGGAATCGGTGGTACTCATCCTCGGTGCAGTAACCCATGACCTTTTCGACGCCGGCGCGGTTGTACCAGCTGCGATCGAACAGGACGATCTCGCCGGCGGCGGGCAGGTGCGCGATGTAGCGCTGGAAATACCACTGCGTGGCTTCGCGCTCGCCCGGCTTGGGCAAGGCCACCAGCCGGCATTGGCGCGGATTGAGATGATCGCGGATCGCATTGATCGCGCCGCCCTTGCCGGCCGTGTCGCGACCTTCCATCAACACCACGATGCGTGCGCCGCAGTGGCTGGCCCAGCGTGCCATCGCCGCCAGTTCCAGTTGCATCGGTTTGAGCAGGGTTTCGTAATCCTTGCGTTTGAGCGCTTTCATCACGTCATTCCGATGCAGTGGAGCCGGGCGTCATTCCTTCAGGCGCGGTCGCAGCGTCGCCAGGTTGCACGGCTTGGTGCGCGCGTCGAGCTGGCTGACGATGATGCGTTCCCACGCCGTGCGGCAGGCGGAAGTGGAACCGGGCAGGCAGAACATGAACGTGCTGTTGGCCAGTCCGGCGAAGGCGCGCGATTGCAGTGAAGACGTGCCGATTTCCTCATGGCTGATGGCGCGGAACAGTTCGCCGAAGCCGGGCATTTCCTTGTCCAGCAACGGCAGCAGCGCCTCGGGCGTGGAATCGCGGCCGGTGAAGCCGGTGCCGCCGGTGACGAGGATGCCGTCGACGGAAGGATCGGCAATCCAGCGCGAAACGATCGCGCGCAACTGATAGCGATCGTCCGGCAACAGCGCGCGCTCGGTGATGCGGTGGCCGGCGGTGGTCGCGGCATCGCGCAGGTAATCACCGGATGAATCGTTGTCGAGGGTGCGGCTGTCCGACACGGTCAGCACGCACAGGTTCAGTGGAATCAGGTGGGCTTCGGCAGTCATGGCCGAAAGCCTAGCACTCAATCGTGCAGGCGGAGATGGAACCGCTGCGTGCCGTCGTAGGCGTCCCAGCCCAGGTGGCGGTAGAGCGCCTGCGCGGACCGGTTGTCGTGATCGGTCTCCAGT
Source organism: Pseudomonadota bacterium (assembly GCA_023390905.1). GTDB lineage: Bacteria > Pseudomonadota > Gammaproteobacteria > Xanthomonadales > Xanthomonadaceae > Pseudoxanthomonas_A. Next base: position 9,046 of record JAEWBY010000003.1, read on the forward strand.
TCAAGCCGGACCGCGCCGGTCTGGCGGGCGAAGGCCGCGGCGGTGTCGAGCAATTCGCGCGCGACGCCCTGGCGCCGTGCTTCCGGCAGCACGTAGAGATCATTCAGGATCCAGGTGCGTGCGGCGCGCACGGAGGAGAACGACGGGAACAACTGGGTGAACCCCAGCGCGCGGCCGTCATCGGCCTCGGCGAGGAAGATCGCCGATTCGCCGCGTGCCAGGCGCTCCTGGATGAAAGCCAGCGCGGCGTGTGCGTCCGGGGCCTGCTCGTAGAACTGCCGATAGCGATCGAACAACGCAGCGATGCGCGCTGCATCCGGCAACCCACCGCGTCGTACCTGCATGTCAGCTCTCCGTGAGGCGTGCCAGTTCGTCGGCCTGGTATTCGCGCTGCAGGCGTTCGACCAGCGGATCGAGATCGCCTTCGATGATGTTGGGCAAATCGTACAGCGTCAGTCCTTCGACGCGGTGATCGGTGATGCGCCCCTGCGGGAAATTGTAGGTGCGGATGCGCTGGCTGCGATCACCGCTGCCGACCTGCAGCCGCCGGCTGGCCGCCTGCGCGGCCTGCTGCCTGCTGCGCTCGGCGTCCAGCAACTGCGCCTTGAGCCGCTTCATCGCCTTGTCGCGGTTGGCGTGCTGGCTGCGTTCGGTCTGGCATTCCACCACCACGCCGCTGGGAACATGGGTGATGCGGATGGCCGATTCGGTCTTGTTGACGTGCTGCCCGCCCGCGCCCGAAGAACGGAAGGTGTCGACCTTCAGATCCGACGGATTGATCACGATGTCCTCGACTTCCTCCACATCCGGGATGATCGCCACGGTCGCCGCCGAAGTGTGGATGCGGCCCTGCGATTCGGTTTCGGGCACGCGCTGCACGCGGTGCGTGCCGGATTCGAATTTCAGCCGCGCGAACGCGCCGCGCCCGCTGACCTTGGCGACGATTTCCTTGTAGCCGCCGTGCTCGCCGGGGTTGTCGGATTCGATCTCCACGCGCCAGCCCATGCGCTCGGCGTAGCGCGCGTACATGCGGAACAGATCGCCGGCAAAAATCGCCGCCTCGTCGCCGCCGGTGCCGGCGCGCACTTCCAGGAACAGGTTGCCGTCATCGCGCGCGTCACGCGGAATCAGCAGCAGCGCCATCTCGTCTTCGAGTTGCGCCAGGCGCGCCTGCGCGGTGGCGATTTCCTCTTCGGCCAGTTCGCCCAGATCCGGATCGCCGCGCATGGCCTGGGCCGAGGCGAGATCGCGCTTGGCGCGCGCTTCCTCGGCAAGCGCGGTGGCGACCGGCTCCAGTTGCGCGAACTCGCGCGAATAGTCGCGGAAGCGCTCGTTGTCGCCGACCACGTCCGGGTCGGACAACAGGCGTTCGAGTTCTTCGCGGCGTTCGGCCAGCGCTTCGAGTTTACGGCGCAGCGTCGGCGTCATCGGGACTCTTGGGATGGGTGTACGGCGCTTTTTCGGGGAACAGGCGCTCGGCCGCGCGGCTCAGTTCGATGTCGCCGGTCAGCGCGGCCTCGCGCAGTGCGGCGGTGGGCGGATGCAGCAGGCGATTGGTCAGCGAATGTGCGAGGAATTCCAGCACTGCCTCGGGATCGCGGCCGTTGGCGAGTTGCTGGCGGGCTTTCATCAGCACATCCTCGCGCGCGGCCTCGCCATGTGCACGCAGGCGCTTGAGCGGTTCCTGTCGGCCGCTGGCCTGCAGCATCTCCACATAGCGCGCGACCTGCAGTTCGATGATCGCCTCGGCGGCATCGGCTGCTTCGCGGCGGCTGCGGCGATTGTCCTCGACCGCGCGCTCGAGATCATCGACGGTATACAGATAGGCATCCGAAAGCTGCCCGACGTCGGGGTCGATGTCGCGCGGCACCGCCAGATCGAACAGCAGCATCGGCTTGTGCCTGCGTTTGAGCAGCGCGGCTTCGACCTGCGCGCGCACGAGGATGGGCTCGCGCGCGGCGGTGGCGGAAAACACCACGTCGGCTTCGGCCAGATGCCGTTCGATTTCATTCAACGGCAACGCGTAGCCGCCGTGGCGGGTCGCGAGATCCTGCGCATGCGCCAGCGTGCGGTTGGCAATCAGCAGGCGGCGCACGCGGCCTTCGCTGAGGTGCTTGGCCGCCAGTTCGATCGTTTCGCCCGCGCCGATCAGCAGCACGGTGGAGTCGCTGAGGCGGGTGAAGGATTCCTGCGCCAGCCGGACCGCGGTGGAAGCGACCGACACCGGGTTGGCGCCGACACGCGTATCGGTGCGTGCGCGCTTGGCGACGGCGAAGGTCTGCTGGAACAGGCGATCCAGCCGATTGCCCAGTGCGCCGTGCTCGCGTGCGGTGGCCCAGGCGTCCTTCACCTGGCCCAGGATCTGCGGCTCGCCCAGCACCATCGAATCCAGCCCGGTCGCCACGCGGAACAGATGGCGCACGGCATCGGCGTCACGATGCCGGTACAGGTACGCCTCCAGGCCTTCGGCGTGGGTGGCGAGCCAGTTGGCCAGCGTCTGCCCGTCGTGGGCGATCGCGTACAGCTCGGTGCGATTGCAGGTGGAAAGCAGCGCGGCTTCTTCCACCTGCGGCAGCGCGCGCAAGGCGGTCAGTGCGACCGGCAGCGAACCGCCGTCGAACGCCACGCGTTCGCGCAGTTCGACCGGCGCGGTCTGGTGATTCAGTCCGAGGACCCACAACGTCATCGTTCAGGCGCTTGCGTTAAGCTGCTGGCTGATAAGGGTCACCATTTTACGGCCCGCGTGAGCCTGATGCCCGCAATGATGCGTATTACCGTTGCGATGCCCCTGTTGTTGGCGTTGGCGCTGCCCGCGTGGGCGGCCCGCCAGCCCGTGCGCACGGACCCGCTGGAAGCGGTGATGGCCGGCGAATACGCCCTCCAGGCGGGCCAGCTCGATGAAGCGTCGGGCTGGTATCTGCAGGCCGCGCGCGGCGCCGACGATGCGGGCCTGGCCGAACGCGCGACCCGCATCGCCCTGTTGTCCAACAATGACAAGCAGGCGGCCGAGGCGCTCGCACTGTGGCGTCAGCGCGCCCCGCGTTCGCTGGCCATGCGCAGCGCCGAGGCCACGCTGGCGATTCGCCGCGACGACGCGCGCGCCGCGCGCCGCGAGCTCGGCCGCTTGATCAGCGATCCGGACGAAATGGGCTGGCGGTATGCATTGACCGCGCTGGGAAGTGGCGGCCGGGACCCGGATCTGTCCGCGAAACTGCTGGGCGAACTGGTCGCGGACAACGCGATTCCCGCCGATTTGCAGGCCTGGCTGGCGTTTGCCGGATTGGCGCAGCAACTGGACAAGCCGGATCTGTCGCGGCGAATCGTCGGGCAGGTGGTCGAGCGTTTTCCGCAGGAGCCGCGCGTGGCGCTGCTGCATGCGGCCCAGTTGCGGCGCGCGGGGGACCAGGCCGGCGCGCGCAGGGTGCTGGCCGACGTGCCTGCGCAGGCGCTCGACGCGCCGGACATCCGCCTGGCCGCGGCGGCCGAATATGAAGCACTCGGCGACACCCGCGCGGCGGCGGACACGCTGGCCCGCGGGCCGCAGGACGATCAGAGCTATGCGCTGCGCGCCTCGCTGCTGGCCAAGGCCGAGGACACGGGTGCCCTCACCGCGCTCTACGACGAACTGCGCAAGGAAGCCGATGACCCGGTGCCGGGACGCCGGTTGCTGCTGGGGCAGCTCGCCGAGTTCCTCAAGCGCCCGCAGGAAGCGCTCGACTGGTACCGCAGCGTCGCCGGTGGCCCGGCCCGATCCGAGGCCCGCCTGCGTGCCGCCAACACCTTGTTCGAACTGGATCGCAAGCCGCAGGCCTTCGAGGAATTGCGGCAGTTGCAGGGGGATGCCGCGGCCAATGATGACGCGCGCCGGGACGCCTATCTGCTGGAAGCGGACCTGCGCCACAAGCATGGCGATGACGAGGGCGAACTGGAGGTTTTCGCACGCGGCCTGGCGGCGTACCCGGATGATCTGGAAATCCTCTATTCGCGCGGACTCTCGTGGGAACGGCGCGATCGCATCGATCGCGCGGAAGCCGATTTCCGCAAGATCCTGGTGGTGGATCCCGAAAACACCGCGACCCTGAATGCGCTGGGCTACACGCTGGCCGATCGCACGCAGCGTTATCGCGAAGCGCTGGAACTCATTGACCGCGCGCGCGTGGCCGAGCCGGACAACGCTGCCATCATCGACAGCTATGGCTGGGTGCTGTATCGCCTGGGCCGTCTGCGCGAAGCGCTGATCGAACTGCGGCGCGCCTATACGCTGCAGAAGGATCCGGAGATCGCCGCGCACGTGGGCGAAGTCCTGTGGGTGATGGGCCAGAAAGAAGAAGCGCGGCGCTATTTCGATGAGGCGCGCAAGCTGGATCCGGAAAATCGCTCGCTGCAGCGGGCACTGGAAAAGACGGGAGCATGATGGCGAAGTGGCGTGGCCTGCTGGTGCTGGCCGGTGTTCTGATGCTGGCGGGCTGCGCCAGTCGTGGCGCACGCGTGGATGCACCCGGCGTGCTGGAGGATCCCGAATCGCTGGCCGCGGCCCGGGCCCAGCAGGCCACGCGCGAGGCGTGGTTGCGGACGCAGGCGGAGTGGAGTTTCGAAGGTCGCGTGGCCGTGAGCCAGGGCGAACGCGGCGGGAGCGGTCGTCTGGACTGGCAGCAGCGCGACGACGGTTTCGTTGCCCAGCTCAGCGCGCCGGTGACGCGGCAGAGCTGGCGACTGAGTGCCGACGGGCACGGCGCGCGCCTGGAAGGCTTGGAAGGCGGCACGCGGCAGGGACCGGATGCCGATCAGCTCCTGCGCGAAGCCACCGGCTGGGAAATCCCGGTGCGGACATTGGCGGACTGGGCCCGCGGCGTGGTCGTGCAGGGCGAGCCGATCTACGGGTCCGATGGCCGGCTGCAGACGCTGGATCAGGCCGGCTGGAACATCCGCTACACCGAGTGGCGCGCGGGAGAGGCCGGCAGTCCGGCGATGCCACGACGGGTGGAAGCACAGCGCGGGCCGGCGCGCGTCCGGCTGGTCGTGGACCAGTGGAGCTTCGGGTCAGCACCGTGAGCGGGGCATTTCCTGCCGAAGCCGGCTGGTCGTCGTGGCCGGCCCCGGCTAAGCTGAACCTGTTCCTGCAGATCACTGGCCGCCGGGCGGATGGCTACCACCTGCTGCAGTCGGTATTCCGCATGCTCGACTGGGGCGACACCGTGCACGTGCGCGTGCGGCCGGACGGGCACACCCGGCGCGTGGGCGAATCGGTCGCGGGCGTGCGAGAAGCGGACGACTTGCTGGTAAAAGCGGCCAAAGTGCTGCAAACGACCACCCATTGCCCGCTCGGGGCGGAGATTGCGGTCGACAAGCGGATTCCCGCCGGCGGCGGATTTGGCGGGGGTTCGTCCGATGCGGCGACAGTGCTGCGCGTCCTGAACCGGTTGTGGGAGTGCGGGCTTTCCGAAGACCAGCTCGCCGGGCTCGGCTTGGGCCTGGGCGCGGACGTGCCGGTGTTCGTACGGGGACGCAACGCCTGGGCCGAAGGGGTGGGCGAGGTGCTCACGCCGCTGGAACTGGCCCCGGCCTGGTACGTCATCGCCGACCCGGGCGTCCACGTGCCCACGGCGGCCCTGTTCGCTGCGCCGGATTTGACGCGCCAGTCTCCACCCGCGAAAATATCGGACTTCGTTTCGGGAAGCCTGTCCGGAAACGCGTTCGAGCCGGTATTGCGCCGCCGCGAACCCGCCGTGGAGGCGGTGTTCGAGCGTCTGGCGCGGGTCGGAACGCCGCGTCTGACAGGTTCCGGCAGCGGTTGCTTCGTCGAGTTCGGCACCCGTGGGGAGGCCGAGGCCGCGCTGGCGCAACTGGCTGGCCTGCGGGTCTGGCTTGCGTCTGGGCTCCGCCGGTCGCCCCTGCTGGATGCGCTGGAAGCGGAACACGAAAACTAGGGGCGTCGCCAAGTGGTTAAGGCACCGGGTTTTGATCCCGGCATGCGTAGGTTCGAATCCTTCCGCCCCTGCCAATCGCGGTCCAAGCAGTCGCCCGCGGGTGGCTGTCACGCGAAGCAGGAACACCGTAATCCGCTGGCGTCTGCAGTGCCGGCTCCACTTCAACCGCGATGACCGCCATGCAAGACGAACGCCATCTGCTCGTGTTTTCCGGCAACGCCAACAAGCCGCTGGCCGACAGCATCTGCCGCGAATTGGGCGTGCGCCCGGGCAAGGCGCTGGTCTCGACGTTCTCCGACGGTGAAGTGCAGGTCGAGATCGAAGAGAACGTGCGCCGGCAGGAAGTGTTCGTCGTGCAGCCCACCTGCGCGCCGGCCGCCGAGAACCTGATGGAACTGCTGGTGCTGATCGACGCGCTCAAGCGCGCATCGGCCGCCAGCGTGACCGCGGTGGTGCCGTATTTCGGCTATTCGCGCCAGGATCGCCGCCTGCGCTCCTCGCGCGTGCCGATCACCGCCAAGGTGGCCGCGAAGATGTTCAGCGCGGTTGGCACCGATCGCGTGCTGACGGTGGATCTGCATGCGGATCAGATCCAGGGTTTCTTCGACATCCCGGTAGACAACGTGTACGCCTCGCCGCTGCTGCTCGCCGACATCTGGCGCGCCTACGGCACGGACAACATGGTGGTGGTGTCGCCGGACGTCGGTGGCGTGGTGCGCGCGCGCGCCGTCGCCAAGCGCCTGGACGACGCGGATCTGGCGATCATCGACAAGCGCCGTCCACGCGCCAACGTCGCCACGGTGATGAACATCATCGGTGACGTGGAAGGCAAGGACTGCGTGCTGGTGGACGACATCGTCGATACGGCCGGCACGCTGTGCGCCGCGGCCGCCGCGCTGAAGGCGCGCGGTGCGAAGAAGGTGGCCGCGTACTGCACGCACGCCGTGCTTTCCGGACCGGCGGTGGACAATCTGAACAAGTCGGTGCTGGACGAACTCGTGGTCACCGACACCATCCCGCTTTCGCCGGACGCGAAAGCCTGCAACCGCATCCGCCAGCTCAGCGTGGCCGAGCTGCTGGCTGAAACGGTGCGCCGCATCGCCTTCGGCGAATCGGTCAGTTCGCTGTACGTGGATTAACAGCTGGGAATAGGTGATAGGGAATAGGGAATCGTCAAGCAGGCAAAGCCAGCTTTTCCTTTCTCGACTCCCGATTCTCAATTCCCGGCTTTCAACGACTCTTCTGGTCGCGGAAGAGTCTTCACAGCCGCCGCGAGGCGGTTCATCAACAGGTAGCAAGAAAATGGCAAAGACACACGAAATCAAGGTACAGCGCCGCGAAGACGAGGGTAAGGGTGCGAGCCGCCGCCTCCGTCACGCCGGCAACGTGCCGGCCATCGTTTACGGTGGCGAACTCAAGCCGGTCAGCATCCAGCTGAACCACAACGACGTCTGGCTCGCCAGCCAGCACGACTGGTTCTACTCCTCGATCCTCGACCTGAACCTCAACGGCGACCTGCAGAAGGTGCTGCTGCGCGACATGCAGCGTCATCCGTACAAGCAGCAGATCATGCACTTGGACTTCCAGCGCGTGAACGAGAACGAGACGCTGCGCACCGCGGTGCCGCTGCACTTCGTGAACCAGGAGAAGTCGCCGGCGGGCAAGTCGGCCGACGTGGTCGTGACGCATGAACTCAACGAAGTGGTCGTCGAGTGCCTGCCGAAGGATCTGCCGGAGTTCATCGAAATCGACCTGTCCGATCTGGCGGTCGGCGCGGTCGTCCACCTGTCGGAAGTCAAGCTGCCGGCCGGCGTGGAAATCCCGGAACTGAAGCTGGGCAAGGAACACGACGTCGCCGTCGTGATCGCCAAGCACGGTCGCGAGGAAGCCGAGGCCGAAACCCCGGCCGAAACCGCCGAAGTCCCGGCTGCCAAGGCCAAGAAGGACGACAAGTAATCACGGCCTGGTGGGGCCG
>JAEWBY010000053.1 GCA_023390905.1 Pseudomonadota bacterium
CGCGGATTCCGCGCGCAGCGAGGCGATGCACTCGAGGACGACGGCGACGCGCGCGGGCTCGTTGCGCTGGCCACGGATCGCCGAATCGGGCTGGTCCGGGGCGTCCGTCTCGAGCAGCAGGTATTCGAGCGGCATCGTCGCCGCGAGGCGGCGCAGGCGCTTCGCGCGTTCGTAGGTCACCGGCCCGCCCAGCCCGAGCAGGAAGCCGAGTTTCCACAATTGCCGCGCCTGCTCCTCGCTTCCGGAGAAGCTGTGGACGACGCCGCGCAGGCCGCCGATGCGGCGCAACGCGGCGATCACCGCGTCGACCGCGTGGCGCGCGTGCACCGCCACGGGCAGCTCGAAGTCGCGCGCCAACCGCAGCTGCGCTTCGAAATACGAGGACTGCGCCTCGCGGTCGAGTCCCTCCACGTAGTAGTCGAGGCCGCATTCGCCGACGGCGACCGGCCGCTCGCGCTCGATCCACTCGCACAGTGCCGCGACGTGCTCCGGGCGATGATTCTCCAGCAGCATCGGGTGCAGGCCGTAGGCGGGCAGCAGCCCGGGCGAAGCGGCGCACACATCGCGCAGCTTCGGCCAGCTGTCGGCGTCGATCGCGGGCACGACCTGCCAGTGCACGCCGGCCGCGCGCGCGCGAACGACGACCTCGTCGCGGTCCCGGTCGAACTCGCCGTCGTCGAGGTGGCAATGCGTATCGGCGAGCCGCCGGGCCATTGCCGCCGGTGATCCGGGCGGGTTCATCCCGCGCGCCGCTTCTTCCACGCGCCGAGCAGCAGCGTGCCGATGCCCAGCAGCAGTTCGTCGACGAAGGGAATCGGGTCCGGCGTCACCGAATCCAGCACGAACAGCGCCGCGAACAGCAGGAACAGCTTCGGGAAGCCCAGCCGACCCAGCCAGCGCATGAACGGGGCGAACAGCGGATTGGCCATGGCGTCCTCCGTGAAATCGTGCAGACGCTAGCAGAAAACGGCCACCGGGCGGTTGCGTTCATGTCGCGGTCATCCCCGGGGCCCTTCGTGGAGGGGGTGTTCAGCTGCGCGGTGTTGCAATCCTCGCCGACGCAGGAAGACGTGCATCGCACGAGGAGTCGGCAATGAACAACAACACGATCGCAATCGCACTGGCGGCCCTGCTCGTCGGCGGCGTGGCCGTCGCGGCCTTCCAGAACAACCGCGGCGACGTCGCGGGCGGCCGCGGCCTGGAATACGCCACCGTGCTCGACGTGAAGCCCGTCAACGAGCGACAGCAGCAGTACGCGCAGGTGCTCGGCACCGAGGCCGTCCGCGAGACCAGCACCAGCTCGACGCCGCGCGAAGTCTGCAACGACGTCGTGGTGCAGGAGCGACTGCCCGAACGCGACGGCAACGTCGGCGGCACCGTGGCCGGCGCCATCATCGGCGGCCTGGTCGGCAACCAGATCGGCGGTGGCACCGGCCGCAAGCTGGCGACCGCCGGCGGCGCCGTGGCGGGCGGCTACATCGGCAACCGCGTGGACCGCAACCACGTTGGCGGCCAGGTCGTGAACCGCACCCAGCGCCAGTGCCACACCACGACGTCCACGTCCCAGTCCTCGCGCGTGGTCGGCTACGAGGTGACCTACCGGAATCCGGACGGCACCACGGGCACGATGCGCACCGACCGCAAGCCGGGCGAGCGCATCGCGCTCGGCGTCGACGATGTCCCCGTCGCGTACGACGTGACCTACCGCTACGACGGCCAGGAGCGCACCGTGCGCCTGCCCGAACCGCCCACCGACAACCGCCTGCCGGTGGTCGATGGCCAGGTCGTCGCCCAGGTGGCTGCTGTTCCCGGTACCAGTCGCCAGTAGGCGATACGTGGAGCGGTAACCCCACGGGCCCGGTTCGCCGGGCCCGTGCCTTTTCCGGGCTTCCCCAAGCGGGCGGCCCCCGGGGCGCCGGTCGCCGCGGGCCGATACAATGGCCGCTTCCCGCCCGAGGACGCTGCCCCGCCATGGCCCTGCACCCCTACGACCTGTTCGACGTCCGCTCTCTGCTTTCCGAAGAGGAGCGCGCGGTGCAGGACACCGTGGCCCGGTTCACCGACGAGCGCGTGATCCCGATCATCGGCGACGCCTTCGACCTGGGGCGTTTCCCGAAGGAACTGGTCCCCGAGATCGCCGAACTCGGCCTGCTGGGCTCGTCGCTTCCCGAGGAATACGGCGGCGGCGGGCTCAACGGCGTCAGCTACGGCCTGATCTGCCAAGAACTCGAGCGCGGCGACAGCGGCATCCGCAGCTTCGTCAGCGTGCAGTCCTCGCTGTGCATGTACCCGATCTACGCCTACGGCAGCGAGGAGCAGCGCATGCGCTGGCTGCCGGACATGGCGGCGGGCAAGGTGATCGGCTGCTTCGGCCTGACCGAGCCGCACGGCGGCTCCGACCCGGCCAACATGAAGACCAACGCCAAGCGCGACGGCGACGACTGGGTCCTCAACGGTTCGAAGATGTGGATCACCAACGGCACCCTCGCCGACATCGCGATCGTGTGGGCGCAGACGGAAGACGGCATCCAGGGCTTCCTGCTGGAAAAGGGCATGCCCGGGTTCACCGCGCAGGAGATCAAGCACAAGATGTCACTGCGTGCCTCGGTCACCAGCGCGCTGTTCTTCGACAACGTGCGCGTGACGGACGCCAACCGCCTGCCGAACGTCAAGGGCCTGAAGGGCCCGCTGGGCTGCCTGACGCAGGCCCGCTACGGCATCACCTGGGGCCCGGTCGGCGCCGCCATCGCCTGCCTCGACGAGGCGCTGAACTATTCCAAGGAACGCATCCTGTTCGGCCGCCCGGTGGCCGCCACCCAGAGCGCCCAGTTGAAGCTGGCCGACATGGCCCGGCGGATCACCGCGGCGCAGCTGCTGGTGCTGCAGCTCGGCCGCCTCAAGGACGCCGGCACCATGAAACCGCAGCAGGTATCGCTGGCGAAGTGGAACAACTGCCGCATGGCGATCGACATCGCGCGCCAGTGCCGCGACCTGCTCGGCGGCGCCGGCATCACCACCGAGCACGCCGCGATCCGCCACGCGCTCAACCTGGAATCGGTGATCACCTACGAGGGCACCGAGACCGTGCACCAGCTGGTGATCGGCCGGGAGCTGACCGGCATCAACGCGTTCTGATCGCCGGAACCCCGCCATGACCGCTGCCAACCCGATTCCCGCGCGCATGCGCGGCCTCAACCGCGCCGAAATCTGCGACGTCAACTTCCAGGAATTCGTGCGCGACTGGAACGGCCGTGCCGACAGCGCGCCGGCTCCCGGCGACGCGATCCTCGACGGCAGCGCGCTCGACGCGCGCGGGTTCCGCGAACTGTTCGAGTCGCAGCTGGTCAGTCGCCACCTGGACCTGATGGCGCGCGTGCTGCGGGTTCAGAACAAGGTCTTCTACACCATCGGTTCCTCCGGCCACGAGGGCAACGCGATGGTGGCGCGGGCGACGCGGCACACGGATCCGGCGTTCCTGCACTACCGCTCGGGCGGGTTCATGGCCGAGCGCTTCCGCAAGCTGCCGGGCATGGACCCCGTCATGGATTCGGCGCTGTCGTTCGCGGCGTCGAAGGAAGACCCGGCCAGCGGCGGCCGCCACAAGGTGTGGGGCAGCAAGCCGCTGTGGGTGCTGCCGCAGACCTCGACCATCGCCTCGCACCTGCCGAAGGCCTTCGGCACCGCGGTGGCGATCGAGCAGGGCAAGCGCATCGGTCACCAACTGCCGGTGCCGGACGACAGCATCGTCGTCTGCTCGTTCGGCGACGCCTCCAGCAACCACGCCACCGCCCAGACCGCGTTCAACGCCGCCGCGTGGACCGCCTACCAGCGGCTGCCGGCGCCGGTGCTGTTCGTGTGCGAGGACAACGGTATCGGCATCTCGGTGAAGACGCCGGACGGCTGGGTCGCGCGCAACTTCCGCGACCGTCCGGACCTGGATTACTTCTTCGCCGACGGCCTGGACCTGGCGTCCGGTTACGGCGACGTCGAGCGCGCCGTGGAGCATTGCCGCAAGACCCGCCGCCCGACCTTCCTGCACCTGCGCACGACCCGGATCATGGGCCACGCCGGCACCGACTTCGAGATCGAGTGGCGCTCGATCGAGGAGCTGTGCGCGGTCGAAGCCACCGACCCGCTGTTGCGCTCGGCGGCAATCGCGCTCGAGTCCGGCTTGATGTCGAAGGACGAGATCCTCGCGC
>JAEWBY010000103.1 GCA_023390905.1 Pseudomonadota bacterium
TCTGGGTCACCTTCATCGGCGTCAACCTGGTGTTCTTCCCGCAGCACTTCCTCGGCCTGTCCGGCATGCCGCGCCGCTATGTCGACTATCCCGATGCGTTCGCGGGCTGGAACCTGGTCTCGTCGCTGGGCTCCTACATCTCCGGCTTCGGCGTGCTGATCTTCCTCTACTGCACACTCGACGCCTTCATGAAGAAGGTCCCGGCGGGCGACAATCCGTGGGGTGCCGGCGCAACCACGCTGGAATGGACGCTGCCCTCGCCGCCGCCCTTCCATCAGTTCGAAGTGCTGCCCCGCGTGCAGTAGGCGATCACCGCGGCCCCGTGACGGGCGCCGCGGCTCTTCCAACGAAGCGAGTTGAATTCGTGTCCGTCCTCGACCAGAACGCCATCGACATCAATCCGCGCATCTCCGAGGCGGAGGTCGGCGACTACATCGCGCTGCTGAAGCCGCGGGTGATGTCGCTGGTGATCTTCACCGCGCTGGTCGGGATGGCGATGGCGCCGGGACACTTCCACCCGGTGCTCGCGTTCACCTCGCTGCTCTGCATCGCCGTCGGTGCCGGCGCCTCCGGCGCGCTCAACATGGCGCTCGAGGGCGACATCGACTCCAAGATGTCGCGCACGGCAAACCGGCCGATCCCGCGCGGCCGCATCACCCGCCCCGAGGCGATGGCATTCGGCCTGACGCTGTCCTTCTTCTCGGTGATGACGCTCGGCATCCTCGTCAACTGGATCGCAGGCAGCCTGCTCGCCTTCACCATCTTCTTCTACGTCGTGATCTACACGATGGGCCTGAAACGCTGGACCGCGCAGAACATCGTGATCGGCGGCGCCGCCGGCGCGCTGCCGCCGGTGGTGGCCTGGGCCGCCGTCACGGGCACGGTCGACGTCGAGCCGCTGCTGCTGTTCGCTATCATCTTCTTCTGGACCCCGCCGCACTTCTGGGCGCTGGCGCTGTTCCGCTCCGACGACTACGCGCGCGCCGGCATTCCGATGCTGCCCAACGTCGCCGGTCCCGATGCGACGCGGCTCCAGATCCTGCTCTACACAATCGTGCTGATCGCGGTCGCCGCCGCACCCTGGGCGCTCGGCTATTTCGACGCCGTCTACGGCATCGTCTCGCTGATCCTCGGCGCCGGCATGCTGGTGCTTGCGATCAACGTATATCTGCGCCGCGAGCGAGCTGCGTCGCTGCGCGCGACCCGCAAGCTGTTTGCCTTCTCGATCCTCTATCTGTTCGCACTGTTCGCGACCCTGCTGGTCGAGGTAGTGGTCCGGGCGCTGGCTCCGATGGTTGGGGGCGCATGATCACAGCGATGGCCAACAAACCCGAGACAGACGGAATCGTCCTCACCGAGGCGCAGAAGAAGAGCCGTCGTCAGCGCTCGATCGCGATCGCACTCGCGCTCGGCGTGCTCGTGGTGCTGTTCTTCGCCGTCACCATGGTCAAGGGACCGGCGGTTCTCGTGCGGCCGATGTAGACGATGAATCAGGAGCCGACCATATCGCAGGACAGCGCCAAGCCGGGCGATCGCAAGCCGGCCGATCTTAAGCTGACCAAGCGCCGCGGGCTCGGACGCGATGCGGTGGTTGCTTCGATCTGCGGCGGCGTGGTCGCGCTGATGGTCGGCGCTTCCTACGCGGCGGTGCCGTTCTACAATTGGTTCTGCCGCGCCACCGGGTTCAACGGCACGACCCAGGTCGCGACCTCCGCGCCGGCCACGGGGCCGATCGCGCGGAGGATCTCGGTGCGCTTCGATTCCAACGTCGCGCCCGGCCTGCCCTGGAAGTTCGAGCCGGAGCAGAACGAGATCGAGGTCAATATCGGAGAAGTCACGACCGTCTTCTATACCGTGACCAACCAGGCCGCGCGCACCACGGCCGCGCAGGCCGCCTACAACGTCGCTCCGCTGACGGTCGGCTCCTACTTCCAGAAGATCAACTGCTTCTGCTTCACCGAGCAGACCATGGCGCCGGGCGAGAAGCGGGAAATGCCGGTGGTGTTCTACGTCGATCCGTCGATCGCCGACGATCACGAGAACGACGGGCTGAACTCCATCACGCTGTCCTACACCTTCTATCCGGTGAAGGATCCCGTGGTGAAGCCGCTGGCATCGGGCGAAGGCGACAAGCGCAAGGGAAATCTCTGACCGCCGGGCTCGTGCTCGAAGGGTTGGAAAACGAGGGGACAAGTGCCTGGCAGGCACGGGATTGAGGAGAGAGACCGCAAATGGCAACGGCGCACACCAAGCATCACGACTATCACCTGGTCGATCCCTCTCCCTGGCCGTTCGTCGGCTCGCTTTCCGCTTTCATCATGGCAGTCGGCGCGGTCGCCTGGATGCACCACATGTTCTCTGCCGCGCCGATCGTGTTCGGGGTCGGCACCGTGGGCGTGCTCTACACCATGGCGAGCTGGTGGACCGACGTGATGAAGGAAGCCCAGTACAAGGGCGACCACACCCGCGTCGTGCAGCTGCATCACCGCTACGGCATGATCCTGTTCATCGCCTCGGAGGTGATGTTCTTCGTCGCCTGGTTCTGGGCCTATTTCAACGCGGCGCTGTTTCCGGCCGACGCCGTCCACGCCACCCGGGATGCGGTGTTCGGCTGCGGCCTCGGCACCCAGCCCGGCGCCTGCGCAGTCCCCGGCACCTGGCCGCCGAAGGGCATCGAGACCTTCGACCCCTGGCATCTGCCGCTCCTGAACACGCTGATCCTGCTGACCTCGGGCACCACCGTGACCTGGGCGCACCACGCGCTGCTCGAGAACGACCGCCAGGGCCTGAAATATGGCCTGATCCTCACCGTCGTGCTCGGCGCGCTCTTCACCTGCG
>JAEWBY010000065.1 GCA_023390905.1 Pseudomonadota bacterium
GCCGGCGGTGAACGCGCTCGCGCTTGAGCTTGCCAAAGAAGCCTTCAGCCGCCGCGTTGTCCCCACAGTGACCCACCTCGCTCATGCTGCTGATGATGTGGTGGTCCTTCAGGAACTGCTGGTACTCAGATGGAAGCCCGCGGTGATGGAGTCCTTCCCAAGTTCGATCAGCGCGGAATGGACCCGCAGGAAGGCCAGCAGTCGAAGCTGCACCACGGGGTCATCGGGCTCTCGCCGCAGCAGCCAGAACGGGGCGCGCAACGTGCGTTCCAACTCGCCAATTCCGATGCCGAAGAATTCGCGGAACCGCAGGGGCGATAGGTGCGCCTGCCCGGGCTGGCGGAACGCCTCCAAGGCGCCTGGGGCGATGGCTTGAAGCGAGCGCGGGCTCTTGGCGCTATCCACCTTGGTGCGCCCCATGCGTGTAGCCCCGAAGCCAGTCCGGGTCGTGCTTCGGCCCCAGCGGGCTTCCGCCGAAAGCGCCTTGCGTAATCGTGGCGAGATGTTCGATCTCGCGCAGGCTCGGATAGTGGCGCAGCAGCCGATGGGCCTCCCGGCGAACCTCCTCGGGCAAGGAGCGGTTGCCGCGCAGTTCCTTCAGGAAGGCGCCCGCCTGCACGAGGGTGCGGCGCCGTTCGTCGGGGGTGGTCATTAGGGTTCTCCTTGGCGGCCATGACGGCCCCACGCTGCGGTGGGGCCGTCGCACGGGCTGCGACGGGTTCACAGGTCGAGGGTCGCGAGCAGCCGACGGGCCGTCCGGACGTTCGGGAACAGCATCGGCCGGGGGTTGAGCCACGGGTCGCGCTGGATGATCCAGGGGCTGGTCATCGGGTCGCACCCCACCAGGCGCCAGCCGCCGAGGACTCGCAGGGCCACGGCCCAGCGCATGCGGCGCCGTTCGTCGCGGATCCGGACGAGCCGGATGCCCCGGACCAAGCCGAAGGTGCGGGCAATGCGCGCTTGGGAATAACGGACGATCTTCATGGTGTTGGTCCTCATTGGGGTGGACCTCCAACCTAGAAGGGGATTTTGCAATCAAAAATTGCGCGAGATTCCGCCGGTTTCTTGCGGGTCATCTCGCAGCTCATCTGGTCGAGAGACCGAACGATCCGACCGATGGCCAGCGGATACTTGTCTTCCCGGGGTGCACGGGGGCCGCCGAGCAGCTCGCGCATCAGGGTGCCCAGCCGCGGGTCCTGACGGGTGAGGTAGACCAGATCGAACTCGAGCCGGCTCAGGCCGTGCGCTTCGTGTTCACGGGGGTTGACCGGGTCGAAGGCGATCGGGTCATAGCACCAGATCTTCCCGTAGTCGTGGAGCAGGGCGAATACGATCCCCAGCTCGCGGTCCTCGGGGGACAGCTTCTCGACCGAGGCCACCATCGTGGCGATCTCCAGCGAGTGCTGGGCGAGCCCGCCCGGGTAGGCGTGGTGGTCGCGACGCGACGCCGGGCTGGTCCAGTAGCCATGCAGCACGTCCTGCTGCAGCAGGGCCCGGGTCACGAAGTAGCGAAGCGGCGCGATCCGAAGGCTGTCGATCAGCCGCGTCGTCTGGCGCAGCAGCCCGGGGATGGGGCACAGCTGCTCAGGCAACAGCTGCGAGAGCGGCGGGTCGACGTCCTCACGCAGGCCGAGCAGCAGGTAGTCATCCTGGTGCTTGCCGACCTCCATGGTGGTCACCGTGCCCCAATGCAGGGCGGCCGGCGGTGTGGTGTCGAGCGAGAGCCAGGTCCACGCATCGCACCACCCGTCCTCGTGGTAGAGCCTGCAGCGCAGGCCGTGGTCGGGGTCATGGCCGGGGAACACCTCCACGACGGCGGGGAAGGAGAGCGTGGCGGGAGCAGCAGCATTCTGGTTGAACATGGGTATTCCCCCTTGAACGTCAGGACGCCTTCTTGGCGAGGGTGAGCAGCGTCGCGAGCTGCTCGGGGGACAGGGACTGCAGGGCGGCGAGCGCCGCGGCGTTGTCGGTGGGCGGGGCGGGCTTCGACGCGGCGGCCTCCACCGCCCGCTTGCCGAGGTGCCCGTTCACCAGCCCGGCGAAGGCCAGGCCGTCGTTGCGGGTGAGGTTGGGCACGAAGCGCGAGTACACGCGGAACAACATCTCGGTGGTCGAGTGCCCGAGCACGTTGGCCACCCATTCCGGGTTCTCGCCGGCGGCCAGCATCAGCGTCGCCGCGGTGTGGCGCATCTGATAGGGCGGCCGCTGCTTGAGCCCGAGGTTGCGCAGCAGCGGGTACCAGATGCGATTGGTGAAGTTCACCGCGTCCATCGGGTTGCCGTACTGGCTGTGGAAGACCCACGGGCAGCCGTCGACCGCCCGGGTGCGCTGGGCTTCGAAGGCGGCCCGCACCTGGGGGACCATCGGGATCGTCCGGCGGGAGCCATCGGTCTTGGTGCCCCCGTCGCCGTCCCGGGAGTGGGTGCGCTCGACCCGGAAGACGCCGGCGGTGAAGTCGATGTCCTCCCACTGCAGGCCATCGGCTTCGCCGGTACGCAGGCCGGTGAGCAGGCGCACCGTCAGGTAAGGCCGGTAGTCCTCGCGGACCCGGGCGATCAGCAGCTCGACCTCCTCGAGGGAGAAGGGCATCACCTCGGTGCGACCCTGCTTGAGCCGCTTGAGGGTCCGCGCCGGGGACTGCAGGCCATGGCGGTCGCAGCCCTCGTTGAGGATAGTCTTCACCAGGCCCATCACCTTGTTGATGCGCCGGGCCGACACCGTCTCGCCGTTGCGCCCGCGCCGCTTGGCGATCTGGGCCTGAAAGCCCAGCAGGTGGCCGCGGTCGATCGTGGCCAGCGGCTTGTCACCGAGGCCGGGCAGGATGATCGCGTCAAGGGTTTTGCGGACCTCGGTGCGGTACTGGGCGCGCCAGCGGGGGCCGGACTCGATGACCCAGAGCTCGGCGAACTCGGCGAAGGTGGGGGTGGCGTGGTCGCCTTTGGCCTGGGCTACAGGCGCTGCCGTCCCGGGCTCGCCCGCTTCCTTGGCGCGCGGGCTGTCCGGGAAGAACTCCGCGTAGTCGAAGGTGCCTTTGAGGATGGCCTTGTCGATGCGCTTGGCCAGGGCGTCCAGCACCTTCCGGTTGCCGGGAGTGTCCGGCAGCGCGGTCTGTTCCCGGCAGCGGTCGCCCCGGTACTGGAAGTCCAGGAACAGGGTGCCCGTCTCCCGGCGGACCCGGATCCTAGCCACGGGCCACCCCACCGTTGGCCATGGGGATCAGGGGGCCCCGGCCCATCGAGAAGCTAGTGATGTCCTTTTCGATGGCTTCCCAGATGAAAAGGAGCTTCCGACCCCCGAAGGGGCGGATGTAGTGCACGCCCTCCAGCAGCACGCTGTCCTTGAGGCGGTCCCGGATGGTCCGGACGTCGTAGTGGATCCGGGTAGCCAACTGTTCCGTGGTGAGGTACGTTGCGCTCATGCGATCACTCCTTTGTCGGTAGAGGCTGTCGAATGATTATCTAAATAATCACTCGATGACAAAGATAGCACTCGCTTGAGGATTTTCAAGATCAACAGATGATTTGGATAATCACCATTCAGCTAATGTTAAGGTTCAAGCTCAAAGAACGCATTGCTGACCTGGAGTTCCGGGAGCGGAGGCGCGTCACCATTCAGGAAATTGCAGAGGCGACGGGTCTCAACCGAATGACCCTGTCCAAGTTGGCGAACCACCACGGTGCAAATGTTCAATCCGAAGCGCTGGACAGGCTGTGCACCTATTTCGGATGCAAGATTGACGACATCGTCGAACATGTTCGCGACGCCAGCTGGGAGGCCGCAGAATGAGGCGCCGAGTGAACTGGGTCGGGGTCGCGTCAGTCTCAGCCCCTGAGAGTGTCTCTCGAGAAGCTCACATCAATGATGCGGACTTTCACTGATGCAGGTGAATGCAAAACGGGGGTTGGCGGCAGGCTCTGGGATCGCTTTCGTGCCAACGATTGGACGCGCAACCCAATGCTCATCCAACTGCGAATAAATCAACGAGCAACAGGCCGGACTGCAGATCCTGAATCAGTGGGCCAGAATCGAGACTAAGGTGTTATTAAGTGACAATCAGCGTGAAAGCAATTAAGCAGAAGATCAGCCGCCTCCAAGAGGGCGGTCAGCCTCGAGTGCTCGACCTGTTCGCTGGCTGTGGAGGTATCTCGCTGGGCTTCACTGCAGCCGGCTTCAACATTGCTGCTGCCGTAGAGTTCGACCCCGATGCTGCGGCATCCCATGGAAAAAACTTCCATGATGGGCAGCCTGCACACTCCATTGCCAGGGACATAACGAAGACTAGCCCGCAGAAGCTTGTGGAAGAGCTGAGGCTCGGGTCAGCAGCATTGGCTTTCGACGTGTTGGTGGGCGGTCCCCCTTGCCAAGCCTTTGCTCGCGTGGGGCGACCAAAGCTGCGAGAGGTTGAGAATCACGCGGATGCCTTCAAGCATGACCCGCGTGCTCAACTCTATATCGACTACCTGCGCTACGTAGAGGCCTTCGCGCCGCTCGCAGTGATGGTTGAGAATGTTCCTGATGTTCTGAATCATGGAGGACAGAACATCGCCGAAGAGATGGCAGAGGTTCTTGAGAGCAAGGGATATGTCTGTCGCTACACGCTTCTGAACGCCGCCTATTACGGCGTTCCACAAATGCGAGAGCGAATGATGCTGATAGCGTACAGGCGCGAAATCTCCACCGTAGTAGAGTTCCCAAAGCCCACCAATTTCATCGAGCTGCCTCCCGGATACGAAGGTGCTCGATCTGTCGCTCTCAAGTCAATTAAGCAGTCAAATAAAGAAGGGGCTCACAGGTATGTGCCCGCACCAAAAGCATTGGACACGCTTCCTCCCGCTGTCACCGCAGAGGATGCCCTGGGAGATCTTCCGCCGCTCTACGCGCAACGACTCCTAAGGTCTGGCGAGCTAAAGCGCGGCGCCAGGAGGTTTGATGTGCCGCTCAAGTATGAAAAATCCCCACACACTGAATATGCAAAGCTGATGCGTAGCTGGCCGGGTTTCGAGGCGCCTGATGCGCTAACTGACCACGTAATTCGGTATCTCCCGCGAGACTATCCGCTGTTCGCAAAGATGAATCCCGGGGACCAGTATCCTCAGGCCTACGATCATGCGGTGAAGTTGTTTGAAAGCCACTTGAAAGAGCTTTCAAAGAAGGGCCAGGAAGTTAAGCCAGGAACAAAAAAATACGAGTCGATAAAAGCGGAAATTGTTCCGCCATATGATGTCGGGAAGTTCCCAAACAAGTGGCGAAAAATGTGGCGAGATCAGCCGGCGCGCACCCTAATGGCGCACCTTGGTAAGGACAGCTATAGCCACATCCACTACGACAGCAAGCAGGCACGGACCATTTCTGTGCGGGAAGCGGCGCGCCTACACTCGTTCCCAGATGGCTTTGTATTTAGCGGAACAATGAACCCAGCGTTCAAGCAGATCGGAAATGCAGTGCCTCCGCTACTGGCGAAAGCTGTCGCTTCATCGATTATGAGAACGCTTCGCGCAGTGTCTGATACGAAGGGGTCCGTTGATGAGTCTGATAGAGCGACAGAAGCAGTTTCTTGAAGCCGCACAATCTTTTCTTGAGTCCGCCAAGCCGCCTCGAGAGCTGTTTGGTGTGTCAAACAGCGCGAAGATCATCGAGGGCGGAATACAGCTCGGAGTGGTGAATCTCGACAATCTCTCGGACGACCTGGAGGCAATTTCCTTCGCATGTGTCATGAGGTTCCCGCCGGAAGATGAGGTCTATTTCGCCGTCCATGTCGGAAGAGATAGGACCGCACTGCTGACGCGTCTGGCTGACATGAAGCGTCTGGGAGCGGCTGAGGCAGGCGAAGACGACGACGCAGACTCGACTGATGCGGTGCCAACATCCCCAGCCTCTACCATTAAGTACGCGAAGAAGAACAACAATGTTCCGGTCTATCTTGCAGGCGACGGGAAGCTTTGGCTTCGAAACAAAGGCTTCTGGGACTCACTCAACTTCGATCGAGCTACAGCTGCTCCATCAGTCGAGCCAGACAAGGTTGCGGTAGCCCTGTATCCGCCTACTACGTCGGCGAAGCGAAGTCTTCTTGCTCGCGAGTTCATTGGCTGGCTAGCTGAGATGGTCGGTCCCGAGAAGGTGCACGAAATCAAAGTTTGGTCTGACGAGAGCACTCTCAGCCAAGAAATGAAGAGGCTGCCCGCAAGCATCTCCATCACAGAGATTGAAGCTGCCGTTTCCTCACTTGGTGGGCACTACCCAAACGGAGAAGTGAGAAGACTGCACTCGGCTCTCAATTTTCTCTCAAACAAACATTTTGTGATCCTCTCTGGGCTCTCGGGAACAGGAAAGACTCAGCTTGCTCTGAAATACGCTCGCGCGGTCCATGGCGTCACGTCAATGCGAGCTCAAGATCCGCTTATTTTTGAGTGCCCCGTTCGACCAGAGTGGACTGACCCGACCGGACTCACCGGCTACTTTGACGTCTTGTCCAATCGTTACGTTGTTCCAACGTTTCTAGAGGCGGTCCTAGTAGCAACGGCGCATCGCGATTCGCCTGTATTCGTGATTCTCGATGAGATGAATCTCGCGCGCGTGGAACACTATTTCTCTGATGTTCTATCTTGCATTGAGACTGGTGGTGCGCTGAGGCTCCACTCAAGCGGGGTTCCTCTAGAAGGTACTACCGGCGCAAGCATTCGCGCAGAGATGCCACTTCCTAGCAACCTCTTCATAATTGGGACGATAAATGTTGACGAGACCACGAACCAAGTCAGTGACAAGGTTCTGGATCGCGCAAATGTTATTGAGATGAGCGATGTTGACTTGACCGGCTTCCTAGGGAAGCTGGCGGCCTCGGAGCCCTCGCTAAAGAGCGTGTGCGAGACTGTTGCCAAGCCACTAATGGCTGCGCATTCACTGCTAGCTGCTAATGGGATGGGGTTTGGGTATCGAACGGCGGAAGAATTCGTTCGCTACCATCATTTTAACGCCGAGAAGATAGGCCTTTCCGTCGATGAAGTTACCGATGAGCTGCTAGTTCAGAAGGTTCTCGTCAAGCTGAGAGGGGCTGAAAGACAACGGAAGTTGCTCGTCGAGCTTGGAAAGGTCTTCGCAGCTCTTCCCAGAACAACCTCTTATTTGAAGAAGCTGACCGACGATCTCGACGAGTACGGCTCATTCCAGGCTATGCGGTGAAAGATGTCCAGCCTCTATCTAAAGGTGGAGGGTTATGACAAGGCCTGGAGGATTTGGCCTGAGTCAGATGAGATTCCTCCTGGAGTAGTAGCTGAGAACACTTCGGTAGTCTTTGAGCTTGCAGATACTGACGGGGCTCTGGACTCCGAGCTTCTGGTTGATGGCGTTCCTCTGGAGGCCTTGCGCTCAAGGAGCTTGCGCGCCGCGCGCTGGCGGTGGCTTCCGGGATTCCATGCGGGTGTGGTTGAACTAACACTCAAAGTGCCTGGGGCGCGAACGCGCAGGGTTGAAGTCACAACCGATCCCGATCGTCGAAAGCTTGCTCGGGAAGAATTCGACGTAATGATTCGAGAGATTCTCGAGGATACGTTCGCCCTGTTCTCCGTCAGCTCGTTTCGCAAGGGTATTGGCCGCCAATCCCCGGGCAAGCTGCCGCCGCTTGCCAGGCTCGAGTACATCCGATCGAGGTTTGAGCGTATATGTGAAGTGGTCGAAGAGATCGTTCGATCTCCCCGTGGATTGCTGCGCGCCGAAGAAGTGGTAGTGCCTTTTCATTCTGCCAGGAAAGCCAAAGGTCCTGAGATCGTTAAGTCGTTCCGATCTGGGCGCGTGCTAATCGAGGCGGATGGGACACGGCGACTTCCCAGTGCGCTTCTTGGAAAAATACCGGCAAGTATTCGGACTCGCCGGCGCACAGATTCCCATGACACGCCTGAGCACAGACAAATTCGTGCTTGCCTGACCTCTTGGGCCTCCTGGCTCGCGGTGGTCTCCGAGCAGCTATCGAGAGCCGATCTCGAGGACTCGTCGGATTCTGTTAGGCAGGCGTGGGCGTCCAGAACTCGCCGCATGTCTATAGACATGGGATCGCTTGCAGGATCGGACTTCTTCACGGGAGTTGGTGAGGGAAGTGCATTCCTTAAGATCTCGTCCGTTTTCAGGAATTGTGCGAGCTACCGAGATTTCTATCGCCTTTGGCAAGACATGAACTTCGGCTTGGCAGCTGTCTTCGGTGACTACCTGCAGATGCCGATTGCAAGAACCTTCGATCTCTATGAACTCTGGTCCTTCTTGCGTCTCTTGAGGGCAGCAGTCGATGAGTTCGGGCCTGATGCCGAAGGGGTGTCGGAGCTCTTTATCGAGCGCGCAGATGGCGGTGTGGAGCTGAAGTCCGGCGCTATCTCTGTTCGCGTTGGCGATGGGAGAGCGTTGTGCTTCCAGAGAAGATATCGAGAGTACTGGGTTGAAGATGGGCGGAGAGGAACTTTTAGTAGAACGATGGTGCCGGACATCGTCATTGCTTCGAACGGTCCCAGAGAGCGCCATGGAAGGATCATCGTTCTTGATGCTAAGTACCGAATAGATGAAGGCCTCAATGATGCTCTTGGATCAATCCACATGTATCGAGATGCGCTAGTGCAGGAGACGGCAGATGGTGCATTGAGTGGAGTCGTCTCGGCGGCGTATCTGCTGACTCCATTTGTCCCGTTTGGCTTGGATAGCGACTATAAGCAGGTGCCGGTGCCAGGGCGTCTCTTTCATCCCAAGTATCGCAATGAGTTCAAGTTTGGCGCTGTCACCCTGCGGCCTGGTATGCCGAGCTCTGAAATCCGGGAATGTCTGAGAACCGTGCTCGCAGACGCGGAGCTATAAGACTTGTGGTGGACGTTCTAACGCCAGGGCAGCGTCGGCTCAATATGAGTCGGATCAAAGGGAAAGACACTAGCCCGGAGCTGATTGTCCGACGCGGTCTTCATGTTCGCGGGCTCCGTTACAGACTTCATGATCGCAGTCTTCCCGGCTGCCCTGATCTCGTCTTCTCCTCGCATCGGGCAGTGGTAATGGTTCATGGATGCTTCTGGCATTTCCATGGATGTGCACTATCGAAACTACCCAGTACAAGGAAGGTGTTCTGGGCGGAGAAGCTCGCCAGGACAAGACAGCGTGATGAGGAAGTTCTCCGCTCTCTTCTGCTTCTTGACTGGCGAGTGCTGACGATTTGGGAGTGCGCAATTCGCGGCCCGTCGCGCCACCAGAAGGATCGGCTTCTTGACGTGGCTGAGGGCTTCATCAGGGGTGGGGGGCAGAGCTTGGTCCTTGCCGGGGGCGGAGCACTTCAGTGAAGTCCATCCCGTTTGGCTACATGACCCCTCTGAGTCGCGTTCACCGGCGAGGTCGGGGTGGCGGTGGTCTAGCCAGAGCTCCCAGGAGATACAGTTAGAATATTCCTGGGGCCGACTTGACACGAGCCTGGGATATGCCAGACACTATCCTGGAAGCATGTAAACACACCCCAGGAGACGCAGATGAACGGCGAATTGGACATTCTTCCGACCCCGATGGCGGGCAACTTGGACGATCTGCTTGAGGCAGGCGACACAACGGAGAAGGCCTTCAAGGTCTTCGTCGGGCATAACCTCGGCCACCGAACCTTTCTCATGCAGGTCCCCATGCATGAGTTCTATCAGCTCTCTGAGGTTGCGAACGATCCCGGACGAGACGGCGAGGAGGGTGTCGCCCAGCGAAAGCTGGACCCTGCGCATGCGAGCAAGCTTGCGGCCTACATCCTGAAAGGGCTGATGCAGGGTGCCATTGCTAGGCGAGTCGCGCTGCAAAAGCCCGAGTTGCCGGCACTCGGCGAGATCCTCGAGCAGATGGGAAAGCAGCCGTACATGTCGCTGCAGCCCCTTGTGGCAAACATCCGATCCGCTCAGGAGGGGAGCCGCAGCATCCGCGCAGAGCGAATCCTCTCAAAAGCTGACAGCTCGACAGTTGGTTTCAACATCTATCTGTCTCAGCAGCATGTTCTCTGGGTTATTGATGGGCAGCACCGTCGGTGGGCCATGAAGATGGTCTTCGAATTCCTCGAATCAGTTCTGCGCACTGGCACTTACCCCAAAAAGTCTCAGCTCTACCCGGCAGGGATTGGCGAAGTGAATTCCAAGCACTTGGCGGCGTGGCAGGAAGTCTATGAAAGTGCGCGCAGCTACTGCACGGTTTCCGCCGAGGTTCATATGGGGCTGAGCGCAGAACAAGAGCGACAGCTCTTCCACGATCTCAACAATCTCGGGAAAAAGGTCGACAAGAATCTTGCGCTCAAATTCGATAATTCGAATCCCATCAACCTCTTCATCAAGGAGACCCTCCATGAGGGAATCGGCGTGAACATCGTCGAAAAGGATGTGAAGGATTGGAAGGATGACGAGGGCGCAATCACGCTAAAGGAAGCGGTTGCAGTGAACGCCATCCTCTTCCTAAATAAAACGAACATTGGCGGAGCATCCCCGGCAGTTGTCAAAGAGCGCATTGATGCCGCAAAGTCCATGTGGGAGGCCGTCAAGGCGATCCCTGGCTTCGGTGAGCCTGGAGCCAAGGAAAAGACGGTTGCCGCACAGCCAGTTGTCTTGAAGGCGATTGCCAAGCTGGTCTTTGACTTTGGATTCAGTGCTCGTCGCCCTGATAACTCGGATCAGCTTCTGGAGAAACTTCTGGATGGTGTGTCCGAAATCGACTTCTCACATGAGAATCCGATGTGGCGCTACTACGAGCTCGATGATTCCCAGCGAGTTGCCAACGGACTCGACGGTCTGAAGGGCTATCTGCCGGCCGACGAAGGCGGCAATCGTGACATTGGTTCTTTCCAGAACGGAGTCATGCGTTTCGGCGCCAAGCACAACGACATCTATCCGATCCTTGGAGACATGATCCGATGGAAGCTGGGCCTGCCGAGCCGTAACAACTGAGGGCCACAATCTACTTGCCCTGGTCCTTTCCAGGCCAGGGTAAGGCGGCTCCGTTCAGGGCGCGGGAGGCAACGCCACAAGGCGCCTAGTGCCCGGTGTTCCTTTGCGGCTTCGAGAACGCGTCTGGCTTTGGCGGAGCACTGGTTGCACCAATACGGGCGACTCGCTTGCGAACAAACCGCCGAGGAGAAAAGGTGAGTAAGCTGGCTGGACTTAAACCGCGTCGACGCGATCGCATCATGGATGCCGTTGAGGCCGCCGGATTGGACGTCTCCGAATGGGCAATCTCGCCCATGGGCGCCGCCAACCCAAAGTACTGTTACGAATGGGCGTTTGCCGATGAGCAACGGAGCAACGTCGTCCTCTGCCTTTGGTTTGAAGACTGCGAACTGGATCCTGACGGCGCGGTGGTGCAACGGGGGAACATTCGACCGCTAATTTTGCAGCTTGAAGGTCAGGGTACGCCGCGAGCGCGACGTGCGCGACGATTTGACGAAATTTTGCAGGACGCTTGGCGGCTCAGCTCTAAGATTCGCGTTGCATTAGTTGATCGAAGTGATGCGGCAAAACGTAAAGCCGCAGGTCAGGACGTCTCGCACGCTGCCTTCCGCCAGCTTGACCCGGTTGCATGGCGCTTAGCTAGCTACGACATGATGACGGGCGAATATCTACTCAGGCGCGATCCGGCTCACTCAGAGCCAGCGACCGCAACTGACGCTGCCGACGTCGATGGCTTCGCTACAGATGTTGAAGACAGCCCGGATTCTGGTTCGCCCAACATACATGCTGGACGTGCCACGGGCCAGATGGACTACGTTTGTCGCATCGTCTACAGCAACAACGGCTGGGTACGCCCGGCGGCCGCGTTCCAAGAAGCGGCAGATTCCTTTGCATCAACGAGAGGATTTGGCCACGAGGAGTGGCTGTTCCGTGACGAATGGACGATCGGAGGTTGGCGCTACGCATTCTTGCAGGGCGTCAATGACAGCTACGAGCGCCTCTGCAGGCAAGGCGCACCATTCAGCGTCACACTGTTTACCAGGGCTCCAGATGTGGGCCACCGGTATGTCGCGCGGATGTTTGGTGTGGAGGTGCTGTGTCCCGACGATGCAAGGCGGGCGGTCGAAGAGTTTCGCCGTCGGGGTTGGTTTGACGTCATGCGCGCCGAAATTGCGGCGGTTGGTGGTCGCACCGAGGCCTTGGGTGACGATGTTCTCGCCACGCATATGCTTAATCTGCGCTATCGACCTGACCGAGTCGAGCGCCTCAAGGACATGCCTGTTGCGATGCAGGACGACCCCGTGCGCCGTATTCGAAGGTACACGCTATGCGGGTCCAAGAACATCGGCCTGCAAGACCAGGTCGGCGTCACTGGTGGTCATGAGCCAAAGACGACTGCCTACTTCAGAAACGGAACCGAGCCATCTTGGGTCACGCCTGAGCATGGCGCAATTCAAGAGGTATTGCGTCGGAAGCTGCGCGATGAATTTCCCGATGCGATAGTGCGCTGCGAGGTCGGCGGTGTCGATGTCCTTCTGGAAACTGATCGTGAGCGCGTATTCTTCGAGGTAAAGTCGGAACTCTGTACGCGCCGCGTAATCCGCGAGGCTCTTGGCCAAGTCATGGAGTACGCCTTCTACCGGCCCCATGATGATGATCTGGATGTCCGCCTTGTGGTCGTGGGGCGGAGCGCGGCCTCCAGTGACGACATCGCCTACCTACGCCTATTAAAGGAAAGGTTCGGCATTCCAGTGGATTACCGACAAGTGACAATCGATTCCGCGCGAACAGACGATTTGTAGCCTCAAGGGGCCCGTGACGGGTCTGATCATTGACAGCAATCGCACGACGCGCCCTAGAGAATTCTTGTAATCGAATGAACGAATTCGTTCGCGCCGGCCACTAGATTCCGTAGTGAATCGCCCGGCTTCTCCGGAGGCTTTTTCGACCGATAGTTGCCGCGTTGGCGGGATGGGCTCGATTAATCCGATCCCGCCGCAAGCCTGATCTCCACGCGAACGAACTGCTCGGCGCCCGACGTGCCGTCGCACAGCGCCAGCGCCCGGTCCCGCACGTCCTCCGCCCGTAGCCCGCTGGCCTTGCCGGCGGCCAGGCAGGCCTCCCAAGCCATCGCCACGTCCCGGGACGACACCTCGTACCCATAGCCCCGCGTCATCCAGCCCAGGGCCAGCAACCCCGCTTCCAGCGCAAACGCCGGCTGCTTGGTGGCGAAGTCCCGTGCCGCACGGGCGAGGGTGCGCGGTTCGGTCGGGCTGCTGCGGGCCAGCTTCAGGGCGACGTCAAACAGCCCGGCGCTCTTGGCGGCGGCGAACCATTTGCCTTCACTGCCCGGATTCGCGTCCACCAGATCGGTGAGGATGCGGGCCTTGTCCTTTTCGGGGTACTTGGCGGCGAGAGCCTTTAGGGTGCCCAGGTTGGTGTTGGCCCAGTTGGCCTCGAACGCGTACTGGCGGTAGGCGAGCTCTCGCTGGCCCAGGTCGATCAGGATCGACTCGCAGGTGCGGGCCGCCTCGTAGCGGTATCGGCCCTGCTGGTAGCAGCGCTCCGCGATGGCCAGGGCCTCGTGACGGTGGCCGTGGTCGAGCAGGGCCTTCACGCCCCAGCGGTGGTAATCCCACCAGCCATGGGTCTGCGGGGACTCCAGCAGCACCAGCAGCTCGGCGTGGCGCCCGGCCGCGTACAGGCAGGACAGGCAGGGCATGGTGCCGGAATACCAGCCATGGCCCTTCGCGCCCGGCGCCCAAGCTGCGCGCAGGCCGGGCAGCAGCTCGTCGGCCCAGACCGAGGCCACCTCGGGGCTGCCGCACAGGGTGCCCCAGTGGTCGCCCAGCCGCTCGATCCAGGGAATCTGGTCGTCGGCCCTCGCTTGCCAGAGCCGCTCCAGCCAGGCCGTCCGGGTTTTGGGCGCCACCTCGACGGTGCCGATCAGGGGCACGAACTCTTCGAAGACCTCGCTGATGACCGCCTGCAGGCGGCCGGAGGAGTCATCGACGTTCTCGAACGCGGGCGAGAGCTTCTCGATAAGACGAACGGCCCCGTCGGCAGCCAGGACGGGGTCCTTGCGAACCATGGCCCGGATCTCGGCGGCGGCCTCGTCCAGTCGTTGGATGGCGAGGTCGGACTTCCAGCCGAAGGCGCCGCGGCGGAAGCGGGCGGCGAAGGTCCAGGTGGGGGCGGCCCGTGGGGCCCGGGGCGTGGCCATGCGCGCCTTTACTCAGTTGGGCCGGGGCGGCCAAACAAAACTTGGCACAGCCAGGGCACAGATTTGTCACAGGGGGTTTGGCGCGCCTGGAGGGATTCGAACCCCCGACCAATGGCTTCGGAAGCCACTACTCTATCCGGCTGAGCTACAGGCGCGTATCTAAAGGACTTTTTCTTCAAACCGGCCTGAAGCTGAGTTCAGGCCCTGTGCCACTTTACCCGGGCCTGGCAGGGGATGAGTAGGGGTTTCGGAAGCCACTACTCTATCCGGCTGAGCTACGGGCGCGCGGACGGCATAGCTTACCCGAAGCGCCGGGCGGACCCAAATGCGCCGCCATCGCGCGCGGAGCCGGGCAGTACAATCACGGTCATTCACGCGCGGCCACCGTGCCCTTCCACGCGATCCGAGACCGATGGTTCACGAACATTCCGAATCCGCTGCCGTGCCGGCCTGGCGCGAACGCCTGCGCCAGTACTGGAAACTGGTGCGCGGGGATCGGCCGATCGGCGTGCTGCTGCTGCTGTGGCCGACGTGGTGGGCGCTGTGGCTTGCGGCCGGTGGCATTCCGCCATGGTGGACCCTGTTCGTGTTCACCGCCGGCGTCTGGCTCACGCGCTCGGCCGGTTGCGTGATCAACGATTACGCCGATCGCTGGCTCGATCCGCAGGTCGAACGCACGCGCGGGCGTCCGCTGGCCACCGGCGCGGTGAGCGGACGCGAGGCGCTGTGGGTGTTCGCCGTGTTGATGATCGTGGCGTTCGCGCTGGTGCTCACGCTCAATGCGTTGACGATCGGGCTGAGTTTCATCGGCCTGTTCCTGGCGGCGAGCTATCCCTACCTCAAGCGGTATACGCATCTGCCGCAGGTGTATCTGGGACTGGCGTTCGGCTGGGGCATCCCGATGGCGTTCGCGGCGATCCAGGGTTCGGCGCCGCCGATCGCGTGGGTCCTGTATGGGGCGAACATCCTGTGGGCGACCGCCTACGACACCTGGTACGCAATGGTGGATCGCGAAGACGACATCCGCGCGGGGTCCAAATCCACCGCGATCCTGTTCGGCGATCTCGATCTGGTCATCCAGGGTGTGCTGTACGCGCTGGTGCTGCTGGCGCTGGTGCTGGTGGGCCGGCAGGCAGGACTGGGACTGTATTACTGGTGTGGACTGGCGTGTGCGGCGTTGCTGGTTGCCTACGAGTTCCTGCTCGCGCGGCACCGCGAACGCAACGCCTGCTTCAGGGCCTTCCTGCACAACAACTGGGTCGGCCTGGCGATCTTCGTGGGAATCGCCGCGGCGTTGATGCGCTGATCGCGCCCGTCACGGCACGCGCGCGCAGACCCAGGCGTCGATGCGCCGCACGCCGGCCTTGCGCAACGCGCGTGCGGCTGCGTGCAGGGTCGCGCCGGTGGTCATCACGTCGTCCACCAGCACCACGTGCGCAGGCAATGCCTGCGCGACCGAGAATGCATCGCGCAGATTGCGGCGCCGCGCGTCGGCATCCAGCTCGGATTGCGCGGATGTGGCGCGCTGGCGCATCAATGCGTCGGCTCGCAGGGCGATGCCGGTCCGGCGTGAAAGCGGCACCGCCAGTTCCAGCGCCTGATCGTAGCCGCGTTCGCGCAGTCGGGCGCGATGCAGCGGAATCGGCACGATGGCCTCGGGCCAGGCGGCGTCGCCGCAGAGCGATTGACCCATCAGATCGGCCAGCAGGCGGCCGGCCGCCAGATCGCGGTGGAACTTCAGTCGCGGCACCAAGCGATCAATCGGGAAGGCATAGACGAAGGCGGCATGGACCGCATCCAGCGGCGGCGGCGTGGTCAGGCACTGGCCGCACACGCCGCCGGATTCGGGCAGGGGAATCGCGCAGCGCCGGCAGGCGTGGCGATTCCAGGGCAGGCCGTCGGCACACGCCACACAGAGATCCTGGTCGCGCCGGCCGTGTTCGCTACAGATTAGACAGCGGGCGGCAACAACGCCTGCGCGAGCCGACCGTACCAGTCGTCAACTTTTCCAGCATCCATGTGGTTGACAGAAGGGGGTGCGGTTTTCAGACTTCCGGACTTTATGACGCCGAGCTCCTGATGTCCGCTCACATTGAATCCGCGCCAGTGCGCCATGACTGGCAACGCGAAGAACTGCTGGCCCTGTTCGATCTGCCACTGCCCGAGCTGCTGTTCCGCGCGGCGAGCGTGCACCGCCAGCATTTCGATCCGGCGCAGGTGCAGGTCTCGACCCTGCTGTCGGTCAAGACCGGCGGGTGCCCCGAGGATTGCGCCTATTGCCCGCAGGCGCAGCGCTACGACACCGGCGTTTCGGCGCAGAAGCTGATGGACACCGCGCAGGTGCTGGAAAAAGCGCGCCAGGCCAAGGCAGCGGGCGCCTCGCGGTTCTGCATGGGCGCGGCATGGCGCTCACCGAAGGACCGGGACATCCCGAAAGTTGCCGAGATGATCCGCGAGGTGAAGGCGCTGGGCCTGGAAACCTGCGCCACCCTCGGCATGCTCAGCCAGCCGCAGGCGCATGCACTCAAGGACGCCGGTCTGGATTACTACAACCACAATCTGGATACCGCGCCGGAGTTCTACGGCGACATCGTCCGCACGCGCGAATACCAGGATCGCCTCGACACGCTCGCGCACGTGCGCGATGCCGGGATGAAGACCTGCTGCGGCGGCATCGTCGGCATGGGCGAATCGCGCGAGCAGCGCGCCGGCTTGCTGCAGGCACTGTCGAACCTGCCGGCGCATCCGGATTCCGTGCCGATCAACCGGCTGGTACAGGTGGCGGGCACGCCGCTGCATGGCACGGTGGAACTGGATGCGTTCGAGTTCGTCCGCACGATCGCGGTGGCCCGCATCATCATGCCGCGCTCGATGGTGCGGCTGTCGGCGGGCCGCGAATCGATGAGCGATGAGTTGCAGGCGCTGTGCTTCAGCGCGGGCGCCAATTCGATCTTCCACGGCGAGAAACTGCTCACCACCGGCAATCCGGACGTGGCGCGCGATGAGGCGCTGTTCGCCCGCCTGGGCCTGCGCGCGATGCCGCTGCGCGAAGCAAACAGCCAACCCCATCACGGAAACTCCGTGGATGGCGGCGCTACGGTGCATGCCGACATCACCGCGCCGGCTGGTTGCTGCGGACGGGCGGCGTAGTCGGTTGTGCTTGGGGGAACAACGCATCAGGATCCGGCGCCACGCCCTGCGTGACGGCGGCCGGTCGCGTCTCCGCCCCGGCGCGGCCCGGACTTCCCCGTACTGAAACGCGAGCGCCCCATGCCCCGTCCCGATCTGCTGGAACGCATCCAGACCCAGCGCAAGCTGCGCATCGCGCAGGGTCGCGTGCGCACGCGACGCACCATCGCCCGTCGTGACGGCATGCGGGTCGAGGTCAATGGCCGCTGGCTGACCGAGTTCGCGGGCAACGACTACCTCGGCCTGTCGCAACAGTTCGAGATCATCAATGCACTGCAGGACGGCGCCGGACGCGAGGGCGCCGGCGCCGGCGCTTCGCACCTGATCACCGGCCATCACGCCGCGCACGAAGCACTCGAACACGACATCGCCGAATGGCTGGGCTATCCGCGCGCGCTGCTGTTCGGCAGCGGCTTCATGGCCAACCTGGCGGTGCAGCAGTCCTTGCTTGAGGACGGCGATGTCTGCGTGCAGGATCGGCTCAACCACGCCAGTCTGATCGATGCATCGCGCCTGGCCGGATGCCGCCTGCGCCGCTATCCGCACCTGGATCCGGAAGGCGCCATGCGCCAGTTGCGGCAGGCCCCGGAAGGCGCGGCGATGCTGATCACCGACGGCGTCTTCAGCATGGACGGCGACGTGGCCCCGTTGCGCGCGCTGAGCCTGGTCGCGCGCATGCAGCAGGCGCTGTTCTACGTGGATGACGCGCACGGCGTCGGCGTGCGTGGCCCGGAAGGCCGCGGCAGTGTCGCCGAAGCGCGGCTGGGCGTGGAGGAAGTGCCGCTGCAACTGGTGACGCTCGGCAAGGCGCTGGGCGGTTATGGCGCGGTGGTCGTCGGCAGCGAGGCGCTCATCCAGCATCTGGCCGAAACCGCGCGGCCGTATCTGTACACGACTGCATTGCCGCCGGCGCTGGCCTGCGCCACGCGCATCGCGGTGCGGCAGGCGCGGCGCGACCACTGGCGGCGCGAGAAACTGCAATCGCTGATTGATCGCTTCCGCATCGCCGCACGCGGGCGCGGGCTGGAGCTGATGGCCTCGGAAACGCCGATCCAGCCGGTGCTGTGTGGCGATGAAGCCAGCGCGGTGGCGTTGTCTTCGGCGCTCGAAAGCGCCGGATTCTGGGTGCCCGCGATCCGTCCGCCGACCGTGCCCGAAGGCAAGGCGCGCTTGCGCATCACGCTGTCCGCGCTGCATGCACCGCAGGAAGTGGATGCGCTGGTGGAGGCGCTGGCAAAATCGTGGGAAGCGATCCGCCGCGTCCGCAAGGCGGCGTCCTGATCACCTGCCCTCGCGGACCATGCGCGCGTTGGACACGCATGCGGACTTCGCTGCGCCATCCGCGAAACCCCATGATCGAATGAGTGCCACGCCATTGCATATCGAAGTCACCGGCCAGGGCCCGGCAGTGGTCCTGATCCACGGTTGGGCGCTGCATGGCGGCGTGTTCGCACCGTTGGTCGATCGTCTGGCCGATCGCTGCACGCTGTATCGGGTGGACCTGCCCGGGCATGGATACAGCCGCGATTCGTCCACGCCCTTGCAGTTGCACGCCTGCGCCGAGGAAATCCTCGCGCGAACGCCACCGGCGATCTGGCTGGGCTGGTCGCTGGGCGGATTGTTCGCGCTGCACGCGGCGCGCCGATCGTCGCAGGTGGAAGGGGTGGCGATGATCGCGGCCACGCCGTGTTTCGTGCGCACGCCGGATTGGCCCAACGCCGTCGACGCATCGGTCTTCACGCAGTTCGGTGATGAACTCCAGCGCGATTATCGCGGCACGCTGGAGCGCTTTCTTGCGCTGGACACGATCGGCTCCGAACACGCACGCACGGAACTGCGCACGTTGAAGGACACCCTCTATGCACGCGGCGAGCCTTCGCCCGCTGCATTGCAGACGGGCCTGCGCCTGCTCGAAGACAGCGACCTGCGCGCGGAGCTGCCGCATCT
This sequence comes from Pseudomonadota bacterium, assembly GCA_023390905.1. Classification (GTDB taxonomy): domain Bacteria; phylum Pseudomonadota; class Gammaproteobacteria; order Xanthomonadales; family Xanthomonadaceae; genus Pseudoxanthomonas_A. The sequence goes on from JAEWBY010000065.1 coordinate 19,279, forward strand.
GGCGGTGCCAAGCCTCTGGATCTCCGGCCGTCGTGATCGGCTCGTGCCCGCGGCCGGCATGGCCGAGGCCGCCGCGATGGCGCCGTGGAGCGAACATCTGGAGATTGCCGGCGGTGGCCACGCGCCGTTCCTCGGCCACGCCGATCAGGTGGCGCATGCGCTGGCCGGCTTCGTCGAAGCGATCGGCCCGCAGCCGGCGATGCGCTGATCCAGTGGCGGTCCTTACAATATCGCCATGACGTCCCAGTTCGATACGCGCCACGTGCGCCGTGCATTTTCGCGATCGGCGCGCACCTATGATGCGGCCGCGGTACTCCAGCATGAAGTCGAGCAGCGCCTGCTCGAGTCGCTGGAATACCTGGGCGATCGCCAGCCGCGCGTGGTGATCGATGTCGGCAGCGGTCCCGGGCGCGCGAGCGCCGTGATGCGCAAGCGCTGGCCCAAAGCGCAGGTGCTGGCGCTGGATCTGTCGCTGCCGATGCTGCGCGAGGCGCGCCAGCGCAGCGGTTGGTGGAAGCCGTTCGGACGCGTCTGCGCCGATGCGCGTGCGCTGCCGCTGGCCGAGGGCAGCGTGGACGTGCTGTTTTCCAACCTGTGCCTGCAATGGGTGGACGATCTGCCCGCCGTGTTCGCCGGCTTCCGCCGCGTACTGCGGCCCGGCGGCCTGCTGCTGTGTTCGACCTTTGGCCCGGAAACCCTGCAGGAACTGCGCGATGCGTTCGCGCAGGGCGATGCGGTGCCGCATGTCAGCCGCTTCACGCCGATCGCGCAGTTCGGCGACGCGCTGATGATGTCGGGTTTCCGCGATCCCGTACTCGATCGCGATCGCTTCACGCTGACGTATCCGGACCTGCCGGCATTGATGCGCGATCTGCGTGCGATGGGCGCGACCAATGCGATGCAGTCACGCCGCCACACCCTGACCGGACGCGCACGCTTCGCCGCCGCAGGCGCGGCCTACGAACCGTTGCGCGGCCGCGATGGAAAACTGCCCAGCACGTGGGAAGTGATCTATGCGCACGCGTGGGCGCCGGAACCGGGCGCTCCGATTCGCGGCCAGGGCGGTGAAGAAATCGCCAGCGTGCCGCTGTCGCGGATTCCGATCCGCCGGCGCGGCCAGTCCTGATCGCATCCCGGCGTGTATTCGGGTGCTCAACCGCCGACCTGGCGGATCCAGTCTTCGAGGTTGTAGTAGTTGGTGACGCGCGCGATGCGATCGTCGCGGATCCCGAAGAACGCGCCGCCCGGCAGTACGTAGGTCTGCCCGTTGGCCGGAGGCAGGCCTTCATCGGTGTTGAGATATTCACCGTGCACGACGTATTCGGCGGCCGCGCGATCACCGTCGGGCGAGACGAGCACCACGATGTCGCGCAGTTGTTCGCGGTAGCTGGCATTCATGCGGCCGAGGAAGGCGGCGAAGGCTTCGCGCCCCGTTTCGCGCGGGCCCTGGTTGAGATCGTGCACCACGTCATCACTCAGCAGCGCGAGCATGCCTTCCCAATCGCCGCGATTGAACGCCGCGTAGTACGTCAGCACCAGTTCGGTGGCGCGATCCTGCTTGCGGTTGCCATCGATCTTCATCGGTCCACCCCTGTCGAACGTGCGGGCCATGATACGCCGCGCGGCGTGTCAGCGCGGAAAGCGATCGCGGTGGAAGAAATAGACTTCCGAGACGAGGAAGCGCCAGCGCGTGGCGAAAGTGCGGAAACGCGTGGTCGGCGTCGGCGAACCGACGGCGTCGATGCCCACCTCACCGCTGATGCGCAATGCGCGCGCCATGTGCAGCGGATCACTGACGACGATCGCGCTGTGCAGGCCGTGCGTCTGCATCAGCGCCGAGGCCTGGCGCAGGTTCTCGTGCGTGTTGCGCGAGACCGATTCAATCAGGATTGCCTTGGCTGGCACGCCCTGGCGGATCGCGTAACGCCGGCCCACCTGCGATTCGGAGAACCGCGCGCCGACGCCGCCATAGCCGCCGGTGAAAATCAGCGTCGGTGCCAGACCGCGCTTGTAGAGATCGATGCCGTGGCGGATGCGTTCCTCGAACACCGGTGAGGGCTTGGCGTCGTAGGCGGCCGCGCCGAGCACGATGATGGCATCCGAAGGCGCGGCTTGGTCGCGATTGCCGACCCAGACGATGTACGCGGCCACGCCGGCCAGCCAGGCCAGCAGTACCAGCAGCAGCCGGAACAGCCATGGGCCCGGCCCGCGGCGGCGCCTGCGCCGTGCCAGCCGCGTGCTCACCCGCGGCTCCACGGCAGCGCGTCGATGTCGACATTGCCTCCGGACAGCACCACGCCCACGCGCTGCCCGCGAAAGCGATCGCGGTGTTTCAGCAGCGCGGCGAGCGCCACCGCCGAGGACGGTTCGACCACCAGCTTCAGGCATTGCCACAGCAGGCGCATCGCGGCGATGGTTTCGCCGTCGTCAGCCACCAGCACATCGACGTCATGCGTTTGCAGCACCGCGAAATTGGGCTCACCCACCGGCGTGCGCAGCCCGTCGCAGATCGTGTCCGGCACGAAATCCGGCAGGCGCTCGCCGGCAGCCAGCGATCGCGCGGTGTCATCGGCGCCCTGCGGTTCGGCGCCGTATACGCGGCATCCCGGCGCGACCGCATGCATCGCGATCGCCGTGCCGGAGATGAGGCCGCCACCGCCCACGGGCGTGATCACGGCATCGAACGGGCCGTGGGCATTGTGCAGCTCGAGCGATGCGGTGCCCTGTCCGGCGATGACCGCCGGATCGGTGAACGGATGGATCAGGCTGGCCCCGGTGTCGCGTTCGATGCGCGCGCAGGTGGCTTCACGCGCGGCCACGTTGGCTTCGCAGCGATGCAGCACGGCGCCGTAACGCGCGATGTTCGCCAGCTTGGTCGCCACCGCACCCTGCGGGACCACCACATGGCAGGCGATTCCGCGCGTGCGCGCGGCGAGCGCGAGCGCCGCGCCATGGTTGCCGGAGGAATGCGTCACCACCCCGCGCCGGGCCTGTTCATCGCCGAGCGACCACACCGCATTGCAGGCGCCGCGGAACTTGAACGCACCGCCGCGCTGGAGCGGCTCGGCCTTGAAGTACAGCGACATCCCGGCCTCGGCATCGATTTCACGCGAGGTCAGTACCGGGGTGGTGTGGGCGTGTGGCGCAATCCGTGCGGCCGCGGCGAGGATGTCCTCGAACGTGGGGAGGGTGTCCGGCATGCAAAAAGGTTAACGCATCGCTGCCTCTCGCGGCTTCTTCGCAGGGCACAATGCGGCATGAAGCCGTGCCGGACGTACCGGCGGAATTAAGCACGGATTCAATCCGCCGGCCGGAAGCTGGCCTCAGCATATATCGGGGTAGAAGAAATGAAGCTCAGGCTCCTGATCACAGGGGTGGTCGCCGCCGTTGCCCTCAGTGGCTGTGTCACCTACGACACCGCCGGGGCCAGCCGTCCGGGCGGCTATTACCAGGGCCGGCCGCAGGTGCGGTATTACGACGGCTACGGTTACGGCTATCCGTCCAGCGTCTACGGTGGCTATTACTACGGCAGCCCGTACTACTACGGCCGCACCAATCCGTATTACGGGTACTACGGACCCTACTATCCGTACTACCCGCCGCATCGCCCGCCGCCGCGTCCGCGGCCGGATGATGGCGGCTACAAGCCGCCTCCGGGCAGTGGGCAGGGCGGCACTCGCCCGGCGCCCTGGCGTGACCCGACCCGTGGCGCGTGGCGTGATCACGGCGAGCAGCCGATGGTTCCCGGCCAGAGCCGGCCGGTGAGCCCGGGCGCGCGGCCCTCGCGCGGCGCCCGTCCTCAATCGCCGGGCCTGCCGCCGCGTACCAGCCCGGGCGGGTCGTCCGCGCCACGGGCAATGCCGCGCAGCATCGGCGAGCGTCCGGCCAGTCCGGCCGTGCCGCGCATCCAGCCGGGAGGCGGCCGGGTGAGGGTGGTCGAACCCTGAGCCGGATGCCGGCCGTCGGCACTCCGGAACCGAAGTTGACCGGTTGCGTCGCTTTCTGACGTCACAGGCAATGAAGGTTCCCATGTCGACGTCCGGTGGGGCTCTCTGGATCCCCCCTGTTCCGGCTCCCTGCCGGACGTCGGCGCCTCTTGCGGCATGAAAAGCCCGGTCTTTGCCGGGCTTTTTCATGTCCGGCGCGGTATTCTTCGCGCCGCGCCAGCGCGCAGGCACAAAAAAAGGCCGGTAGTCCCCCGACTACCGGCCCCGGCATCCCCGAAGTGCGCATGGCTGGCCCCTGTTCCAAACCCAGCCCACGCCCCTGTCGCTTGCCACATCGGGTGCCGTGGGTATTTCGCAGGAAGCGTGCCAAACCGGGCCGCTGGTCACGATTCCGGCCCTTCCCGCCGCACCGGCCTGTCTTGGACTTCCATGAGCCACGATTTCCATCGCTACGACGTGATCATCATCGGCGGCGGCCATGCCGGCACCGAAGCCGCGCTCGCCTCCGCGCGCGCCGGGGCACGCACGCTGCTGCTGACCCACAACATCGAGACGGTCGGCGCGATGAGCTGCAATCCGGCGATCGGCGGGATCGGCAAGGGCCATCTGGTCAAGGAGATCGATGCGCTCGGCGGCATCATGGCGCGCGCGGCCGATCGCGCCGGCATCCAGTGGCGCACGCTCAACGCCTCCAAGGGCCCGGCCGTCCGCGCCACGCGCTGCCAGGCCGATCGCACGCTGTATCGCCTGGCCATCCGCAAGGCGGTCGAAGCGCAGCCCAATCTCACCGTGTTCCAGTCGGCGGTCGATGATCTGATCATCGAAGGCGATGCCGTGCGCGGTGCGATCACCCAGACCGGGCTGCGCTTCGAAGCGCAGGCGGTCGTGCTGACGGCCGGCACGTTCCTCGCCGGCAAGATCCATGTCGGTGAAACCCAGTACGCTGCCGGCCGCGCCGGCGATCCGCCCGCGACCGCGCTGGCGCACAAGCTGCGCGAAGGCCGCTTCGTCGTCGATCGCCTCAAGACCGGCACGCCGCCGCGCATCGATGGCCGCACGCTCGATTATTCGGTGATGGAGGAACAGCCCGGCGACGACCCGATGCCGGTGATGTCCTTCATCGGCGATGTGGCTGATCATCCGGCGCAGGTGTCGTGCTGGATCACGCACACCGGCGAACGCACGCACGAGATCATCCGCAGCGCGCTGCATCGCTCGCCGTTGTACACCGGCCAGATCGAAGGCATCGGCCCGCGCTACTGTCCTTCGATCGAGGACAAGGTCGTGCGCTTCGCCGAGAAGGCCAGCCACCAGATCTTCGTCGAGCCCGAAGGCCTGGACGTGGTGGAGATCTATCCGAACGGCATCTCGACCTCGCTGCCGTTCGACGTGCAGTTGGAACTGGTGCGCAGCATCCGTGGTTTCGAGCGCGCGCACATCACCCGCGCCGGCTACGCGATCGAATACGACTTCTTCGATCCGCGCGGCCTGAAATCCTCACTGGAAACCAAGGCGGTGTCGGGCCTGTTCTTCGCCGGCCAGATCAACGGCACCACCGGTTACGAGGAAGCGGCCGCGCAGGGCCTGATCGCCGGCCTCAACGCCGCGCGCCATGTGCAGCAGAAGGACGCATGGTCGCCACGCCGCGACGAGGCCTACATCGGTGTGCTGATCGATGATCTGATCACGCATGGCACCAACGAGCCGTACCGCATGTTCACCAGTCGCGCCGAATACCGCCTGCAGCTGCGCGAGGACAATGCCGACGCGCGGCTCACCGAAACCGGGCGCGAACTGGGCCTGGTCGATGACGTCCGCTGGGCGCGCTTCACCGCCAAGCGTGAAGCGGTCGCACGCGAGAGCGAGCGCCTGCGCGGCCTGTGGGCCACGCCGAACAACGCCATCGGCCGCGATCTCCAGGCCACGCTCGGGGTCAGCGTCAGCCGCGAGACCCATGCGCTGGATCTGATCAAGCGCCCGGAACTGGATTACGCGAAGCTGATGCAGGTGCCGTCACTGGGCCCGGCCGTGGACGATGCGAAGGTGGCCGAGCAGGTCGAGATCTCGGTGAAGTACGCCGGCTATCTGGATCGCCAGCGCGATGAAATCGAACGCCAGCAGCGCAACGAAGCCACGCCGATTCCCGAAGGTTTCGATTTCGCCATCGTGCATGGGCTTTCGGCCGAAGTGCAGCAGAAGCTCAGCCGCGTGCAGCCGCAGACCGTGGGCCAGGCGCAGCGGATTCCGGGCATGACCCCCGCCGCGATCTCGCTGCTGCTGGTGCATCTGACGCGCGCGCGCAGGGCGCAGCAGGTTGCCTGAAGGACAACGGCTGTCCTGTGACAGCGCGTTGTCCCTATCCTTGCAACTCGGCGCGATGTCCATCATCGCGCCTTTGGCCTCACTCCGCCGGCAGACCCATTTCCTTCAACAGGTGCGGCGCCGGCTGCACCTTGGCCATCAGCCAGCGCATGTAGCGCATGTCCACGTGCACCGCGCGCTTGTAGCGCGGATCGAACATCCAGCTCGCGCTCACCGATTCCCAGTTGCTGTCGAAGTTCAGGCCAATGAGCTGGCCGCGCGCATTGAGCACGGGTGAACCGGAATTCCCGCCGGTGGTGTCGAGGTTGGTCAGGAAGTTGACCGTCTGTGTCTTCAGCGCCGGATCCGCGGTGCTGCCGAAATCGCCCTTGGCGATCGCGGCCAGCAGCGGTTTCGGCGCATCGAACGGCACGGCATCGGTGTTCTTCTCGACGATGCCCGCCACCGTGGTCACCGGCGAATAACTGACCGCATCGCGCGGATGCAGCGCCTCGACCTTGCCATAGCTGACGCGCAGCGTGCTGTTGGCGTCGGGGAACACCGAGCGGCCCTGGCTGCGATACCAGCCAGTCAGCGCCTGCATGTACGCCGGACGCAAGCGCAGCAATTCGCCTTCGCGCTGCTTGCGCTCCTCTTCGATGCGCAGCAGCGCCGGCTGCAGTTGCGCCGCCAGAGCGAGCAGCGGATCGGATGACCCGGTGATCGCGGCAGGCTCGGCCTTCAGCAGGCCCACGCGCGTGGCTTCATCGCCGAGCGCGGTGCCGCCGTAGACGCGTTCCAGCGTCGCCTGCAGGCTGGCGGCATCGCGGCCGAACGCGGCATCGAACTCGGGCAGCCGCTGGGCATCCGGCAATTTCTGGTAGCGACCGACCAGTTCGGTGAGGAAGGCGCGCTCCATCCCCGCGTCGTAACGGCGCTGCACCTGCTTCAACTGGCCTTCGATCAGCGCCAGATCGCGGTCCTGGTAGCCGGTCTCGCGATCGGCATCGGCCTTGCCGCGCTCCAGCGACAGGCGTTGCAGGGTCAGCGCGCTCTTGAGCAGTTGCGTCTGGCTGCCGATGTAGCCGACCAGCAGATCCCGCTCGCGATGGGCGCTGGCCTGATCCAGCAACGCCTGTGCCTGATCGATGCGCGCACGCAGCTCGCGCGCTTCGCCCCCGGATCTGGCCAGCCACGCGAACATCTGCTGCTCGGCGTCGGCGCGTACCTGGATCGCCTTGCTGCGGCGCAGCCCTTCCAGTTCGCCGCTGAAGCGCTTGCTGCTGTTCTTCAGCCCCGACAACTGGCTCGCATACTTCACGCCCGCGGCAGGATCGGCCTTGCCGCGCTGCTGCACGATCTCGATCAGGGCATCCAGCGTATCCACCGAAGCGGGCAGGCCCCATTCGATGCGCTCGCGGAACTCGCTGGCGAAACGATGGCGATAGGTGATGCCGGGATAACCGGCGAGCATCGCGAAGTCGCCTTCCTTCGGCCCATCCAGCGCGATCTGCAGGTGCGCGGGCGCGCGGTATGGCACGTTGTCCGCGCTGTACGCGGCCGGCTTGCCGTCCTTGCCCACGTACGCGCGCAGCAGGGTGAAGTCGCCGGTATGGCGCGGCCACATGAAGTTGTCGATCTCGTCGCCGTAATTGCCGATCGCGCGCGGCGGTGCATACACCAGGCGGATGTCGCGCAGTTCGAGCTGCTTGATGCGATAGAAGTCGGCGCCGTAGTACATCGTCGCGACACTGCACCGCATGCCGGCTTCCTGCTCGCATTCGCTGACGATGCGCTTGTTGGCGCGATCGATGGCGTCGTAATACTCGCGCCCGGTCTTGCCGGCGGCGGCCTTGAGCACGTCATCGGTGACGCGATCGAAGCCGACCGTGACCAGCACGCGGAAATCGGGATTGGCCGGAAGTTCGGCCTGGCGATCGGCGGCGGTGTACCCCTGATCGATCAGGTTGCGATCGGGCCTGGAGTTGTACTGGATGACGCCATAGGCGACGTGGTGATTGGTGAGCACCAGCCCGTCGCCGGACACGAACGCGCCCGTCGCGCCGCCGACCTTCACCACCGCGTTGAGCGGCGCTCTGGTCAGATCGGCGAGCGTGGCCGGATCGCCTTCGAAGCCGGCCTGGCGCAACGGCCCGGCCAGTTCGGGCAACTGCGACGGCATCCACATGCCTTCATACGCGTGTGCGGGCAGGGTGAGCGCCACGCCCAGGGCGAGCGCGGAAAGCGGCGTGCGTGCGGTCATCGTCGGCATCCTCGAAAGAAACAGCCTGCGACGATAGCCGCGCGCGCGGTGTGGGGCAACGCTCAGGATGGTTACGAAAGCCCCGCCGATGATGTGCGCAGCCGCGTGGATGCGCTCAGCGCTTGAGTTCGAAGACCGCCTGCACCGATTCGGTGTAATCGATCTTCGGTTGCAGATAGCGCGCCGGAGCGCCCGCGCTGCCGGTCACCGTGACCGCATCCAGCGTGCGGCCATATCCGTCGGCGACCGTGGAGCGGACACTGTCGATGCTGTAGATAGCCCCCAGCGATGCACCGAATGATTCGGCGGCCCGGGCGGCGCGACGTCGCGCGTCGTCGGCTGCCTTGCGCTTGGCTTCCGCACGCAGCGCCTCGGCCTGGGTGGACTCGAACGACAGCGACGGCACGCCTTTGGCGCCGGCGGCGAGGCCCGAATCGATCAGCGCGTTCAATCGGTCCGTCCCGCGCAACAGCACGGTCACGCTCCGCGAAGCGTCGTAACCGTTGTGCACGCGCCGGCCGTTGTCGTCGTACTCGACATCTTCCGACGTCGAGAGCGAGCCGGCTTGCACGTCCTGTTCGTCGATGCCGAATTCGGCGAGCCGCGCGAGCAGTCGCTCCACCTCCGCGTCCACCGTCTGCTTGGCGGCCTGTGGACGCGCTGCATTGGCGTCAAAATTGAAGGTCATGCGCACGCTGTCCGGCGCAGTACTCACGCTGGCCTGGCCGGTCACCACGATATGGGGCGCATCAGGCAGTGGCGTGCCCGCCATTGCCGGGGATGCCGCCAGCACCAGACTCATCAGCCATCCCGCTGTCCATGTCGCACTCGCCATGTTTTCTCCCCTTGGATGGCGCGCGTGTCATTTTTCCTTGCGCCAGTTGATCGAACCCCGGGTTTCGATGGTACTGGATTCGATTTCCACGTCGAATCCCTTGCGCAGCAGGTATTTCAGGGTCACCACCGAGCCGGAACCGACCATCGATACGCCGTAGCTGACATAGAGGCGCGGCGATAGGTATTTGCCGACGCCGAACACCGAGCCGCCGAGTGTGCGCGACTCCAGCACGCCCGCATCATCGAGGCCGATCTTCGCGCCGAGCTGCGAGGCCAGCAGCCCCGCGCCGGCCGACAGCGCCGATGAGGCGGCGTTGATGCGCTGGGTTTCGTCGGTGCTGGCCGAAGCCAGCGGACGACCGAGCACCAGGTACGAAAGCGCCTCGGATTCGGAGGAGGCCGGATCCGACCAGACCTTCGCGCGCGGCTGGCTGGCGCGACCGGTGACGTCGATGCCGGCGGTGACGTTGGCGCTGATCACCTCGCGCTGGGCACGGATGTTGATGCGCGGATCGCTGATCTCGTTGTTGCTCCAGGTCAGTTCACCGCGCGTGATCTGCAACTTCTGCCCGTAGGCTTCGTAGCGGCCGTCGACGTCGAGCCGTCCGGTCGCCACCATGCTGCGGCCCAGGCGCGAACGCACCTGCATCTTGCCGGTGAGCGAACCTTCGAGTCCGTAGCCGTTCAGCGCCACCGCATCGCCGAGGATGATCGCCAGATCCAGATCCAGGCGCGAACTCGGCGTACGCTCCGGATCGGCCGGATCCAGCACCACCACGTCTTCCGATGCGGATACGCCGTCGTCGAGTTTCTCCACGTCGATCGTCGCCGAGGGCACGGTCACCTGGCCACGCACCTGGATGGTGTTGTCGGCGAAACCTACCTGGATGTCAGGCGATGCGATCGCGCGCAGATCCGGCGTGTCGGATACGAGTACGTTGTCGCCGCGCACGTTGAAGCGCAGCGGCGTGGTGTCGTTGTTCCAGCCCAGGCTGCCATCCACCCGCAGCACGCCTTCGCCGGACTTGAAGCTGCCGTCGATGCGCGCGCTGCCGTCGGACAACGCGACCAGATCCGCCTGTCCCTCGCTGAGCGTGATGCCCAGCGAAGGCAGTTCACCGGTGAACTCGCGCAACTGCGCTTCACCGCTGAGCAGCGGACGTCCACGCGTCCCTGCCACGCCGATGTGTCCGGCCAGCTGTCCGCGCGGGCGCACCAGATCAGGCGAGAACAACTCCAGCCAGAACAGTCGCGAATTGTGGAAATACAGATCGCCCTTCATCGGCGAGAACTCGTCCCAGCCGGTGTTCACCGTCGCATCGACATAGCCGTTGCCCTTGAAGCCGGTGCCGAGCCGCGCCTGGATGCGTTGTGGATTGAACTGCGTATCGAAGGTGAAGTTGTCGTAGGTGATGATCTCGCCGCGCGCATTGTTGCCGAGCTTCAGGCCGCCTTCGAGCGAGGCCAGATGGATCTGTCCTTCCCATGCCGCACCGCGCGGGCGCACGTTGGCATCGAGCGCGAGATTGCCGCGCAGGATCAGCGGTCGACCGTTGTTCTGCGGCAGCCACGGATGGATCAGCGTGAGCGGCAGCGCGTCGGCATGCACGCTCAGCCCTTGGCGCGGCCAGTCGGCTTTCGCGCACAGCGCGCCGCCACCGGTGTTGCCGAGACAGGCGTCACTCAGCGTGAAGGCCGCGCCGCGTACGCTGAACTTCGCCGACTGCTGCAACGTCCATGGCCCGCCCTTGGACGGCGCCACGCGCAGCGCATCCAGCGTGCCCTGCCAGTGGCCGCCGCGCTGCTGCGCGGTTCCGGCCAGCGCGATTGCGCCCATGGCGTTGCGGGCATCGCCTTCCACGCGCAGGTTTTCGACTGCGCCGCGCGCATCCAGTCGCAGCTCGTCCAGCACCATGCCGACGTCGACTTGGCTGCCGCGCACCTGCAACTCACCGCTGTTGCCACGCCACGGCAATCGGCCACGAATGCTGGCGCTGCCGGCGCTCCAGTCATTCCATCGCAGCGCGTTGCCGCCGAGATCGGCGGTGATGTCCGGCGCGGTTCGCGTGCCGGCGAGCTTGAGCGTGCCGCTCAGCGTGCCGTTGCCTTCGGGCAGCAGATCCGCGAGGTGCAGCGGCGAGAGTTGCATGTCCACATTCAAGGTGTCACCGACACGGCCCTTGGCCTGCACGCGGCTGTCGCCCAGCGCCAGGACCAGATCGCCTTCGCCATTTTCGCCGTGCAGCGCGAAGTTGCCGCGCGCATTCAGTGGCCGTCCGCGCAGCCTGCCGGACAACTTCGGCACCTCCAGCGTGGCGTCGAATCCGCCGGCCTGGCGCGCCTGGCCGGTGCTGGAAAATTCACCCGAGAGATTGCCGTCCCAGTCCGCCACGAAATAGCCCGGATCGAAGCCGGCGAGCGTGGCCTTCGCATCCCAGTCCAGCGCGGGCGTCCAGCCAATCGCGCCGGAGGCTTCCAGCTTGCCGCTCGGCATTTCCGCAAGCAGTTTCTTGATCGTCGCGCGTTCGCCATTGCCGGCCGCATCGAACTGAACGCGCGCGTCTTCATCGCCGCGCCGGAGCTGGGCGGTGCCCACGGCCGCCCAGTCCTTCAATTGACCGGCCACGCCGAGATCGGCGTCGCCGCCGATCATCGTTTCGGCGTTGTCGCCCCAGCGCAGGCCGCGCGCGTTGACCGCGAACCGGAAGACCGGATTCTGCTGATCGGTGAAATCGGCGCGCCCGCGCAGCGTGGTCACGCCTTCGAACGCACGCACGATCAACGGCTCCACCGTCAACACCTTGCCGGTGATCGCCACCTGCGAGGGATCGATCACGACCGTGGTTGCACCCTGCGTCAGCGCGCCCTGCAAGGTCGCGCGACCGCGTGCGCCATCGGCCTTCAGATCGAACGCCAGCGGCAGGCTGTCCTCGGTGATCGCGAGCGTGGCGGGATCGAGCAGTTCGCTGCGTCCGCTGAAATGCCAGGTCGGATTCTCTTCACCGCGCAGGCTCAGAGTCGCGCGCACCGGCGCGGGCGCATGGCCGGCCAGCGCGATGTTCATCGCGCGTACGTCGCCGCGCGCGACCAGGCCAAGCCGCGCCGGCGCCTTGCCCAGTCCGGCGGGGAACACGCCGGTGATCACGATGTCGGCGAGATAGTCCTCGCGCGGCGCATAGGTGCCGTGGATGCGGAAGTCGCCGCGGTCGCTGTCGATGGCCAGCTTCTGCGCATGCAGATATCCGTCGCCGATATCGATCCCGCCACGCGCGCGGCGGATGTCGAGCAGGCGCTGTCCCGACTGGCGCACGTCGAAGCCGTCGATCACCAGCGTATCGGCCTGGATCGCCAGCGGCATCCGGATCGCCGGCAGCGACTCGGGCCAGCTTGGCAGCTCGAACGGCTCGACGCTCTCGGGCACGTCGATCATCGCGTTCTGGATCTGCAACGCATCCAGGCGCAACCGCCGGCCGAGCAACGGACGCAGATCCGGATCCAGGTACACGCGCTCGGCGGTGAAATGGATCCGGTCCCAGCGGAAGTCCACGCCGCGCAGGGTCAGCGGGCCGGCGAGCGGGCCATCGACTTCCTTCCACGTGAACGAGGCGTTGGCCGGCAGGCGCGCGACCACCTGCGCCAGCAGCACATCGCGGCCGGCGACACTCTGCAGCAGCCAGTACACGCCGATCGCCGCCAGCACCAGCAGCACACCGGTGACCATCGCGCTGCGGATCGCCAGCACGCGCAACCGCGCGCGGCGACGCGCGCGCAATTCGGCGATGCGGGCCTCGCGTTCTTCCGGCGTCACCGCTTCGGCCGGGCGGCTCATAGCGAATTACCGATGTTGAGGTAGATCTGGAACTGCGAATCCGGATCGTTGAGGCCGTGCGCGATGTCCAGCCGCACCGGCCCCACCGGCGATCGCCAGCGCAGGCCGACGCCGATGCCGGTGCTCAGATCCGGCATGCCGCCATCGAAAGCGCTGCCGGTATCGACGAACACCGCGCCGCCCCAGGCGCCGCCGTTCGGGTAGAAGTCGTACTCGCCGCTGGCGGTCACCACGTTCTTGGCACCGAGCGCATAGTTGCCGTTGCGCGGGCCGACCTCGCGCCAGGCATAGCCGCGGATGCTGCCGTCGCCGCCGGCGAAGAAGCGCAGCGAGGGCGGCATGTTCACCACGTCCCCGGCGAAGGTGTGGCCCAGTTCGCCGCGGAAGATCAGCGAGCTGTTCGTGCCGAGCTCGCGCGACCACAATGCACGCACATGCATCTGGAAGAAGTTCGCGTCCGATCCGGCGCCTTCGACACCGCCGCGCATGAGCACCGAACCGGCGAGGCGATCCGGGCGGTTGGATCCCACCGGCGCGTTGACGTAATCGGCCTTCAGCGAGGGATAGGTGAAGGTCGCATAGGCGTACTGGGGCGGACCGGCGATGTCGTTGCCGTCGGCGTCCTCGTAGTACGCCCAGCGTTCGCGCAACGCGTGCAGCGAGGCCACGGCGGTCCAGTCCTCGGTGATCTGCCCGCTGCGGCTGCCAATCAATTCGATGTGGCGCAGATCGATGTAGTCGGTCTGTTCGTTGGTGTACTGCGTGGCGATCGTGTACCAGCCATCGAGCCACTTGAACGCGGGGATGCGGTATTGCGCGAGCAGGATCTTGCGCTTGGTCGCGTAATCGATCTGCACCGAGGCCTTGTGCCCGCGCGAATTGAGGTAGCGGCGATCCATGCCCAAGCGGATACCCGGCCCGCTTTCGCTGCCATAGGCGATACCGGCGGTGTACAGCGTGCGCTTGGCGAGCGAGAGATTGACCTCGATCGGCACGCGGCCGTTGATCGCGTTGTCGGGATTGGCCTGGATGTCGATGTTGCTGAAGTAGTCGAGCCCGACCAGCGATTCGCGCAGGCGATCCAGCTTGCCCTGGTGGAAGTAGCTGCCTTCTTCCCAGTACACCAGCTTCTCCAGCAGGCCGGGATCGAACTTGTCCTGGTGGAAGGTGGTCGGCCCCATGTCGTAGCGGATGCCGCTGACCCAGGCGAGATCGATGTCGGCCGCGTGCTCGGCGCGCGTGACCTCGACGCGGCGCCGGGTGAAGTCGGCGTCGAAATAACCGCGGTCGGCCAGCCGCCGCACGATGGTCAGCTTGCTTGCTTCGTAGGTGGTGTGGTCGAACACGTCGCTCACGCGCGGAGTGAAGCCGGCGAGATCCTCCTTGAGGTAGCGATCGTCGCCGCCTTCGCCCTCGATGCTGATGCTGGATCGGCGCACGCGCACCGGTTCGCCCGGCGTGACGTGGATGACGATGGTGACGCGTTCGTCCTCGGCCGCACCGCTGCGCTGTGCATCGACCCGGATCTCCGGCGTGTAATAGCCGAACGGTTCCAGCGCCTCGCGGGTCTGTGCCTCGGCCTCGCTGAGCAGGTATTCCAGCCGCGACTCGCCGAGGCGACGGCCCAGCGTGTCGTTGATCGACAACGCGACGTTGATGTTCTCGATCATCAACTCGTCGTCGATGCCCTCGATGCGCACCGCATCGATGGTGGCGGCGGCCCACGCGGGGGCGGCGGCAAGCGCGAGCAGTGGGAGGACCAGCCGGAACAGTTTTCGCATGCCGGGCAGGATAACCGGAGGCGCGAATCCCGGGTTAAAGGAGGATGACGGGATGATTCAGGACGATGGAGGATGGGGCGAAAGAGACGGACCCAACACGCGATGCAGCCGTCCACGCACCGCCGTCGGCGAATCCCGTCTCCCTTCTCCCAATCCCGGGTGTTACACCAGATGTTCGATCGCCGCGACCGCGCGGAAGCGATCGGCCAGCCGCTTGAGCAGGGCCAGGCGATTGGCACGGATGGCCGGGTCATCGGCATTGACCATGACGTCGTCGAAGAAGGCATCGACCTGCGGGCGCAGGCGCGCCAGGCGATTGAGCACGCGCACGTAATCGTGCTGGTGCAGCGCCTCGTCGGTATCGCCGATCGCTGCTTCCACCGCTTCGGCCAGCGCGCTCTCGGCCGGCTCGCGCAGCAGGGATTTATCCTCCATCGCGGGGATGGCGATGTCGGCCTTCTTCAGGATGTTGCCGATGCGCTTGTTGGCGGCGGCCAGCGCTTCGGCCTCCGGCAGCGTGGCGAACGTGCCGATCGCATCGATGCGGGTGTCGAAGTCGTAGAGCGAAGCCGGTTTCAATTCGGCGACGGCGTTGAAGTGCGAGGCCGGCACGTCCTTGTCGGCGTAGTAGCCACGAAGGCGGTCGAGGATGAAATCGTAGACCTCCGTGCCCAGTGTTTCGGCATTGCGATCCGCGTGCGGCTGCACGGACGCGGGCAGCCGTTCGATCGTCGAATGGATCAGCGTGCGCAGGTTGATATTGAACCCGCTCTCGATGATCGTCCGTGCCAGCCCCAGCGCATTGCGGCGCAGCGCGAACGGATCCTTGTTGCCGGTCGGCTTGAGTCCCGCCGCGAAACCACCGGCCAGCGTGTCCAGGCGCTCGGCGATCGCCAGCACCTTGCCGAGCGGCGAGAGCGCGATGTCATCGCCGGCGAAGCGCGGCTGATACGCCTCGTCGATCGCCAGCGCGATCTCCTTCGGCTCACCGGCGGCGATCGCGTAGTGACGGCCGGCGATGCCCTGCAATTCGGGAAACTCGTTGACCATGCGCGATTGCAGATCATTCTTGGACAACTCCGCCGCGCGCCGCGCCTGCACCGGATCCGCGCCGACCTGCGCGGCGATGGTTTCGGCCAGCGCGGCCACGCGTCGCACCTTGTCGGCGACGCTGCCGAGCCGGGCCTGGTAGGTGACGGTTTTCAGGCCGTCGCCCATCGATTCCAGACCCTGCTTGAGATCCTCATCGAAGAAGAAGCGCGCATCGGAGAAGCGCGGGCGGATCACGCGCTCGTAGCCCTTGCGCACCTCGGCCACGTTCTGCGATTGGATGTTGGCGATGCCGATGAAATGCTCGGTCAGCTTGCCGCCGTCATTGAGCACCGGGAAGAACTTCTGGTTGATCTCCATCGTTTCGATCAGCGCTTCCTGCGGCACCGCGAGGAAATCCGATTCGAAGCTGCACAGCACCGCGCTCGGCCATTCGGTCAGGCAGACGACCTGTTCGAGGTTGTCGTCGGTGATGCGGGCCTGGCCACCGGCCTGGGCGGCGGCGCGCTGGACTTCCTCGACGATGCGCGCGCGGCGCTCGCCGGCATCGACCAGCACGCGCGCGGCGCGCAGCGCGTCGATGTAGTCCTCCGGCTGTCCGATCCACACCGGCTTGTCGTGCTCGAAACGGTGGCCGCGGCTCATGCGATCGCCACGCACGCCCAGCACATCGGCGTCGACCACGTCGCGACCGAACAGCACGACCAGCCAGTGCACCGGCCGCGCGAAGGCGTAATCATGATCGCCCCAGCGCATCGGCTTGGGAATCGGCATGCCGGCGATCGCCTCGCGGAGAATCTCGGGCAGCAGTTCGACCGTGCGCGCGCCGGGCTTGGTCGCGCGATGGACGAAACGCTCGCCCTTGCCATCGGTGGTGCGCTCGAGCTGCGTCCACTCGATGCCGGCCTTGGCGGCGAACCCCTGCAGCGCCTTGGTCGGCTCGCCGTTGGCGTCGAGTGCGATGTTGAGGTACGGGCCGAGCACTTCGGATTTCTGCTCCGGCTGTTCGATCGCAACCCCGGGCAGCATCACGGCCAGGCGGCGCGGCGTGTACAGCGGCCGGGCCTCGCCACGTTCGAACGCGATGCCGCGCTTTTCCAGCGCGCCGATCACGCCATCGAAGAATGCCTGCGTCAGGCCGGGCAGCGCCTTGACCGGCAGTTCTTCGGTGCCCAGTTCGATCAGCAGGGAGTTTTGTTCGCTCATGTCTCAAGCCTTTGCAGTTTCCTTCTCCCCGCGGGAGAAGGTGGCACCAAGCGCCGATGAGGGGCGCCCGCGATGTTGGTTCCGCCGTGTCCTATTTCTTCTTCAACCCGGGAAACCCGAGTTTCTCGCGCTGCGCGTAGTACGCCTCGGCCACGCCCTGCGCCAGCTTGCGCACGCGCAGGATGTAGCGCTGGCGCTCGGTCACCGAAATGGCGCGGCGCGCGTCGAGCAGGTTGAAGCTGTGCGAAGCCTTGGTGACCTGTTCGTACGCGGGCAGCGGAAGGCCGGCTTCCACCAGCTTCATCGCTTCGGCCTCGCAGGCGTCGAAACGATGGAACATCTCCGCCACATCGGCGTGCTCGAAGTTGTACGTGCTCTGCTCCACTTCGTTCTGGTGATAGACGTCGCCGTAAGTCACCGGCGTGCCGTCCGGACCGTGCGTCCAGATCAGGTCGTAGACGTTGTCGCAGTTCTGCAGGTACATGCACAGGCGTTCCAGCCCGTAGGTGATCTCGCCGAGCACCGGGCGGCATTCCAGGCCGCCGGCCTGCTGGAAATAGGTGAACTGGGTGACCTCCATCCCGTTGAGCCAGACTTCCCAGCCCAGGCCCCACGCGCCCAGGGTCGGCGATTCCCAGTTGTCCTCGACGAAGCGCAGATCGTGCACGCGCGGATCGATGCCCAGCGCCTTCAGCGATTCCAGGTACAGCTCCTGGATGTTGTCCGGGTTGGGCTTCATCACCACCTGGTACTGGTAATAGCGCTGCAGGCGGTTGGGGTTCTCGCCGTAGCGGCCGTCGGTGGGGCGGCGGCTGGGCTGCACGTAGGCGGCATTCCACGGTTCCGGACCGAGCGCGCGCAGGAAGGTGGCCGGGTGGAACGTGCCGGCGCCGACTTCCAGGTCCAGCGGCTGGATCAGCACGCACCCCTGGGAGGCCCAGTACTGGTTCAGGGTCTGGATCAGGCCCTGGAACGTGACGGTCGGAGGATTGGCCATCGGCTTATCGTGCACTGCGGAAAAGCGGGCTAGTATACGGGCGAAGCCTTCTTCCCACTCCTCGTTTGCCTGTCCCGGATGCTGCTGTGAACGCGCCTTTCCTGATCGTCGAAACCGGCCAGCCGGTGCCCTCGATGCGGCGTTACGGCGGGTTTCCGCACTGGATCCGCGTGGCCGCCGGACTGGACGCGGACGAGACCGTGGTGGCCAACGTCGAACGTGGCGATGCACTGCCCCGGCGCGAGGGGTTCGCCGGAGTGATCGTCAGTGGTTCGGCCGCGATGGTCACCGATCGCGCCGAGTGGAGCGAACGCAGCGCCGACTGGCTGCGCGGCGCCGTGCATGAAGGCCTGCCGGTGCTGGGCATCTGCTACGGCCATCAGTTGCTGGCGTATGCGCTGGGCGGCGAGGTCGCGTACAACCCGGCCGGGCGCGAGTCCGGCACGGTGACCATCGATCTGCATGAACATGCCGGAGCCGATCCGTTGTTCGCCGGGCTGCCGCCGCGCTTTGCCGCGCATGCGACCCACGTGCAGACGGTGCTGCGGCCGCCGGAAGGCGCCACCGTGCTGGCGCGTTCGGAACAGGACCATTGCCATGCCTTTCGCTGGCGCGAACATGCCTGGGGCGTGCAGTTCCATCCGGAATTCGCGACCCACCACATGCGCGGCTACGTGCGCGCGCGCGCCGATCACCTGCGCAACGAGGGCCGCTGCCCCGGCAGCATCGCGCGCGGCGTGACGGCGGCCCCGCAAGCACGCAAACTATTGCGACGATTCGTCAGACACGCGCGCCGGTTGCAGTCGGCGCGCTGATTCCACTTCCCCCCGGACTATCGATGATCAGGATCAACAAGGTGCCGGCCAGTGCCGGCGCGGAATGGCTGCTGGCTGGATTCGCGTTGTTGCGGCGCGCGCCGCTGGCACTGGCGACGCTGCCGATCCTGTGGGTGATCGCCACCACGGTGCTGATCGCGCTGGCCGCCGCCACCGGGCAGGGCATGGCGCTGATCCTGGTGCAGTTCGTCTTCATCCTGGCCGGCCCGCTGTTCTTCGGCGCGATGGTGTGGGCGGTGCGCGAGGTCGATCAGGGCCGGCCTGCGCAGGTGCAGCACCTGTGGCAGCCGATACGCGATGGCCATGCGCGCGCGCTGATCGCCACGCTGCTGCCGCAGGTCGTGGCCGCGCTGGTGCTGGGGGCATTGCTGTTCCTGATGATCGGCACGGACGAACTGGCCCACCTGGCGGACGTGTACGTGAAGATGCAGGCGATCGCCGCGGCCGGCGGCCAGCCGGATCCGCAGATGGTCGAGAACCTGCCCGCGGGGCGGCTGCTGCTGTGGTTGCTGCTGGTGGTGATCACCTTCGTGGCGATCAAATGGATGACCTTCATCGCCGCGCCGCAGATCCTGTTCAGCGGCACCGATGCGATCAGCGCCATGCGCAACAGCCTGCGCGCCTGCCTGCACAACTGGACGGCGATGCTGGTGTTCTACCTGCTGGCCGGCTTCACGATCACCGCGATGACCTTCGGCACGCTGATCTTCGCCAGCCTCGTGCAGCTCGTCGCCGGGCCGACCACGGCGATGCTGCTGTGGCAGCTCATCCTCATGGCGGTGCTGACGCCGGTGTTCGCCGGCACGATGTATGCCGCGTGGCGACAGATGATGCAGGCGCCATCGCCCACCCAGGGCGGCGCGGCCGCGCCCACCGTGACGCACCTGGAAGCCTGATCGGCTCGCGCAGCAGCGGCCGGGCGCCGCTCGTGCACCAGCACCGGGTCAGGACTTGTGTTCGGTCGCCAGGTACTCGGCGCTCTGCATTTCAATCAGGCGTGAGGCAGTGCGCTCGAACGCGCCCTGCAATCGCGTGCCGCTGTAGAGCGCGACCGGCGCGCTGTCGGCGGTGCACACCAGGTTGACGTGGCGATCGTAGAGCTCGTCGATCAGGTTGACGAAGCGGCGCGCGGCATCCTCGTTGCGCTGATCGAAATGCGGAATGCCGCCCAGCAGCACGGTGTGGAATTCGCGCGCCACTTCGATGTAGTCGGCGGTGCCGCGCGGTCCTTCGCAAATCGCGGCGAAATCGAACCACACGATGCCCTTGCCGCGTCCGCGCACGGCGATGCGACGATCCTCGATCACGATGTTGCCGTCGCGGCAACTGCTGCCGGCGCTCAGTTCGTTCCAGCGCTCG
The DNA here is from genome assembly GCA_023390905.1 of Pseudomonadota bacterium. Lineage (GTDB taxonomy): Bacteria > Pseudomonadota > Gammaproteobacteria > Xanthomonadales > Xanthomonadaceae > Pseudoxanthomonas_A. The sequence goes on from JAEWBY010000065.1 coordinate 39,685, forward strand.
TTCAACCATGCATCGGAGCGCGCATCGAGCGGGGCGCGGTACACCGGCGAGCGGGTGAGCGCGCGCAGGCGGTAGTCTTCGGCGCCCCTCGCGTGCACGGTCACGCAGTATTTCTGCAGCAGTGCGATCGCCGGCAGGAAACTGTCGCGTTGCAGACCGTCCTTGTACAGATTTTCCGGCGCCGTGTTGGAACTGGTGACCAGCGTGACGCCCTCGGCGATCAGCCGTTCCAGCAACCGGCCCAGCAGCATCGCATCGCCGATGTCGGTGACGAAGAATTCGTCCAGCACCAGCACGCGCAGGCGATCGCGCCAGTCCTGCGCGATCTTCGCCAGCGGATCGGCCTGGCCGGCATGTTCGCGCAGGCGCTCGTGGACGCTGCGCATGAAGCGGTGGAAATGCGTGCGGTATTTACCGTCGCGGCCGCGCGGCGCATCGGGATGGAAGGTCTCCAGCGGCAGCCCGTCGTAGAACAGATCGATGAGGAACGTCTTGCCGCGCCCCACGCCGCCCCACAGGTACAGGCCCTTGACCGGTTCCGGCTTTTTCCAGAAGGCCGACAGGCGATCCAGCCAGCCGTCCTGTGCGTCTTCCAGCAATGCCAGATGGATGCGATCGAGTTCGCGCAGTGCTTCGTGCTGCGCGCGATCGTCGTTCCAGCGGCCTTCGGCGACGCCGCGCGCATAGGCCTGCGACGGAGTCGGCGGCGCGGACAGCGTTCCGTCGGCCATCACGCCTCCGGCAGCCAGGCTTTCATCGCGTGCTTGATCGCACCGCGCAGGTCCATCAGCTTGCGATGGAAGAAGTGGCTGGTTTCCGGCATGCGGATCAGTTCGGGCGGATCGGCCAGGCCGTCGATCCACGCATACACGGCCTGCGGGTCGACGATTTCGTCCTCCTCGCCCTGGATGACCAGCCATGGACACGCCGGCATGTCGAAATCGAACGGCCAGCGGCCCACCGGCGGTGCGATCGAGATCAGCGCATCGGGCTGGATTTGCGGGGTACTGCGCAGCGAGACATACGCACCGAAGCTGAAGCCGGCGAGCCAGAGCCGGCCCGTGCGCTGCCCGCGCACCCAGTTCGCCACCGCCAGCAGATCCGCCGATTCGCCCTCGCCCTGATCGAACTGTCCGGCCGATTGCCCGGTGCCGCGGAAGTTGAAGCGCACCGTCACCGCACCGAGCTCGCGCAGGCTGCGCGCGGCCATCACCACGACCTTGTTGTGCATCGTGCCCCCTTCGGTGGGCAACGGATGGCAGACGATGGCGGTCAGCGCGAGCGGCGCGACGTCGGCCTCGGGCCATTCCACGCAGACCTCGAGCGGGCCCGACGGGCCGGCCAGGGTGAGGGTGGCGTTTTCGCGGGGAAATTCGGGCAGCGGCATGCGCTCATGATAAAGCCTGCCCGCATGCGCGCCCCGCGAAGGGGTCCGGCTGGCGAGCGCGCCCATGCAATGCACCGTGCTCTTGATGCGCCTTGCCGTGCCGGGTGCTGCATTGCACAATCCGCGCTCCCCTGCGTCCCCCGCGCCCGGAAGTCCTGCATGCGTTTTCCCCTTTTCGCGCTCGCGGTGAGCGCCTTCGCCATTGGCACCACCGAATTCGTCGTGATGGGGCTGCTTCCGCAGATGGCGGCGGATCTGCATGTGTCGATTCCCTCGGCCGGCATGCTCGTTTCCGGCTATGCGCTGGGCGTGGTGATCGGCGGGCCGCTGATGGCGATGGCGACCGCGCGCCTGCCGCGCAAGACCGTGCTGCTGGTGCTGATGAGCGTGTTCGTGTTCGGCAATCTGCTGTGCGCGCTGGCGCCGGACTACACGTGGCTGATGATCGCGCGCGTGATCGCGGCCCTGGCGCATGGCTCGTTCTTCGGCGCCGGTGCGGTGGTGGCCGGCCACATCGCCCCGCCCGGACGACGCGCGCAGGCGATCGCGCTGATGTTCACCGGCCTGACGGTGGCCAACATCCTCGGCGTGCCCGGCGGCACATGGCTGGGCCAGGCGCTGGGCTGGCGTTCGACGTTCTGGGCGGTGGTCGCGCTCGGCGTGGCGTCACTGATCGCGATCGCGCGCCATGTGCCGGCGCTGCACGATCTCTCGCCGCCCCGCCTGCGCAGCGAACTGCGCGTGCTGCGCGAACCGCAGGTGCTGCTGGCGCTCGGCATGACGGTGTTCGGCTGCGGCGGCGTGTTCACGGTGTTCACCTACATCGCGCCGATCCTGACCGATGCCGCGCGCGTGCCGGCCGAATCCGTGGGCGCGGTGCTGGTGCTGTTTGGCCTGGGCGCGACCTGCGGCACGCTGCTCGGCGGCAGGCTGGCGGACTGGAAGCTGATGCCGGCGCTGATGATCGCGCTGGCGACGCTGTGCGTGTTCTTCCTGTTGTTCGCGGCCGGCATGCAGATGACGTGGCTGGCGGTGGCGGGGGTGTTCCTGATCGGCTTGTTCGGTTTCGTCGGTGGCCCCGGCCTGCAGGCGCGTTCGGTGCAGCAGGCGCATGAAGCGCCGTTGCTGGCCTCCACCTTCAACCAGAGCGCGTTCAATCTCGGCAACGCGGGCGGGGCATGGCTCGGCGCCAGCCTGCTCACGCACGGCGCTCCGTATCCGGCCCTCGGCATCGCCGCCGCGGTGGTCACCGCCGTCGGACTGGGGCTGACGCTGCTCAGCTCGCATCTGGAACAGCGCGCCACGATCGGTCAGGCCTGCTGCGACGCGGGTCCGAACGTCTGATTGGCCGCAGCGTGAGCGATCCCTAAGCTGCCGCCATGGCTTTCGATGCTCTCGCGCTGATCCTCGCCATGCTCGGGCTCGGGCTGCTGTTCGCGCGCCTGCGCGTGCTGCCGGCCAATGCGGCCGAAACACTCAATCAGGTGGTGCTCTACGTGTGCCTGCCGGCGGCCGTGCTGATCTACGTGCCGCGCCTGCATCTGGATGCGTCGCTGGCCGGGGTGATCGCCACGCCGTGGGTCCTGATGGGCGCGACGCTGCTGCTGGTGACGCTGGCGACCCGGCTGCTCGGCTTCCGCCGTGACGAACACGCGGTGCTGCTGCTGTGCGTGGCGCTGTGCAACAGCAGCTTCATCGGCTATCCGATGGTGCGCGCGCTGCTGGGCGAGCACGCGCTGCCCTATGCGGTGGTGTACGACCAGTTCGGCACCTTCGTGCTGTTGTCCACGTTCGGCCTTTACGTGCTGGCCCGATACAGCGGCGATGCACCGCCGACCGCGCGCACGATCCTGCTGCGCATGGTGCGGTTTCCGCCGCTGTGGGCGCTGGCGATCGGCCTGACGGTGATGCCGGAACAACCGCCGCACTGGATCGCCGCCGCGCTGCAGAAACTCGCCGATTCACTGCTGCCGCTGGTGATGCTGGCGGTGGGGCTGACCATCCAGCTGCGATTGCCGCGCGATGAAATCGCGCCGCTGGCGACGGGCCTGTTGCTGAAGCTGGTGATCATGCCGGCGATTGCGCTGCCGCTATCGCTGCTGTTCGGCATGCGCGGGGCGATGTTGCAGGCGAACGTGCTGGAATCGGCGATGCCGACGATGATCACCGCCGGCGCGCTGGCGATCGCGCACAGCCTGGCGCCGCGACTGGCCGCGGCGCTGATCGGTTACGGCATCCTGCTGTGCCTGATCACGCTGCCGGCGTGGATGTGGGTGTTGCGCGCGCTGGCGTAGGAGCGGCGCTCAATCGGCCGGCACGGTGCGTTCGCGCGCCCATTCGCGCAGGCCCGTCACCTGCTCGGCCATGATCACCGACAACGGGCGGGTGTTGCGGATTTCTTCCATCAGCAAGGCGGTGTCCAGCGGCCTCTGTTCGGCGTGCGCGGCATACAGCGCCGAGACGATCGCCTGTTCGATCTCCGCGCCGGAGAATCCATCGCAGGCCGCGGCCAGCGCGGGCAACTGGAACCTGTCCTGCGGCAACTGCCGTCGCGCCAGGTGCACGCGCAGGATCTCAACGCGCGTGTCGGCATCGGGCAGATCGACGAAGAAGATCTCGTCGAAGCGGCCCTTGCGCAGCAGTTCGGCGGGCAGATCCTGCACCTGGTTGGCGGTGGCGACGAGGAACACCGCGCTCCGGCGCTCGGCCATCCACGTCAGCAGATAACCGAGCACGCGACGCGACACGCCGCCGTCCTCGCCGCCGCTGGCGACGCCCTTCTCGATCTCGTCGATCCACAGCACGCAGGGCGCGAGCTGATCGGCCGAGGCCAGCGCGGCGCGCAGGTTCTTCTCGGTCTCGCCGTGGAATTTGTCGTAGAGCGTGCCGAAATCCAGCCGCAGCAGCGGCACGCCGAACCCGCCGGCGATCGCCTTGGCGAGCATCGATTTGCCGCAGCCCTGCACGCCCAGCAGCAGCACGCCCTTCGGCGGATCCAGCCCGGCCGGCGCGGTGCCGGTGAACACCGGGCGGCGCTGCTCGATCCACCGCTTGAGCCGGCGCGCGCCGGCCACGTCGGAATAGCGCGCCGTGTCGTATTCGTAATGCAGATGCCCGCTGCGGTTGAGCAGTTCGAACTTGAGCCGCGCCAGTTGCGGCAGATCTCCAGCGCTGAGCGCGCCGTCCTCATGGATCAGGCGGCGCGCGATGCGCTGCGCATCGGACAGACTGAGCCCGCTGAGGTTGCGCAGGATCTGCTGGATCGCCTCGCCGTCGACCTCCACGCGGCGGCCGCCGTTCTCGCGCGCGTAGCTATCCGCTTCCTCGCGCACCATCTTCATCAGCGCCGGCTGGTCCGGCAGGCGCGGATTGAAGCGCACCGCGGCCGATTCCAGCTCGGGTGGAAGTTCCACCTTGTGGCCGATCAGCACGATCACGTGCGCAAGGCAGTCGCGTCGCTGGATCAGATCCCGCAACGCGCGCTGGGTGGCGGCATAGCCGAGGTAGGGATGGAAATCCAGCAGCAGGTAGATGCCGCGCTGGCTGGCCTGGCGCATGGCCTGCAGCAGCGCGCTGGCGTCGGGCGGACCTTCGGCCGGATCCTCGCGATCCATGTCGAGCCGCCGCATGCCCTCGGTGATGCTCCAGCGGTACAGCGCCCGCCAGACCTGCGACAACGACTGCCGGAACAACTGGATCACCCGCCCTTCGTCCGGGGTCTCGATGACGATCAAGGGCGTGTTGGCGCGGATCAGCGCGGTCAGATCCTGCAGTTCGTTCATGGCGTGCCGTTCCCCGGGGGCGCCACGATAGCAACCACGGTTGCGGTCCGCGACCGCCCCGGCGTTTGCCTATTGCTCACGGCCGCGGTGTACGCTGCTGCCTCCCGTTCCATGAGGTGAGCGCATGAAGACGATTCTGGTCGCCAGCTCCAAGGGTGGCGCAGGCAAGAGCACGATCGCGACCAACCTGGCGGCGAGTTTCGCCCTGGATGGCAAACGCACGGTGCTGGTGGACGCGGACCCGCAGGGCTCGTCCACGCGCTGGGCCGAACGGCGGGCCGACCTGGAAACCGCGGTGCTGCCGGTGGACGGCACGCGCCGGCGCAACTGGCGGGCCGGGGTGCCGGACGACGCCGACCGGGTGATCATCGATGCCGCCGCCGGTGCGATGGCCGAGGATCTGGACGGCTTCCTGGAAGCGGCCGACGCGGTCGTGGTGCCGGTGCTGCCTTCGGCGATGGATATCGATGCCACCGTCGGCTTCCTCAACACGCTGGCGAAGATTCCGCGCGTGCACAAGCGCAAGCTGCCGGTCGGGCTGGTGGTCAATCGCAGCAAACCGTGGACCAACGCCTCGCAGCAGGCGGTCGAAATGCTTGGCCAATGGCCCTATCCGGTGATCGCGCAACTGCGCGACACCCAGGCCTACGTGGTGCTGGCCGGGCTGGGCCGCAGCCTGTTCGACTATCGTTCGGCGCAGGTCCGCGATCATCAGGCCGATTGGGACCCGTTGCTGAAATGGATCAAGAAAGCCTGACCCCACCGAACCCAAGGAGCCCCGGACCATGCGTGAACTGATCCTGCTGCGCCACGCGCATGCCGAACCCGGCGCATCCGGGCAATCCGATTTCGATCGCCCGCTCTCGCCGCAGGGCCTGGCCGAGGCCGAAGCCGCCGGCCGATGGCTGGCCGAGCACGGCCTGGTGCCCGACTGCGTGCTGTGTTCCCCGGCGCGCCGCGCGCGGGAAACGCTGGAGGCGGTGCTGGCCGCGATCGGATACGTCGAGCAGCGGCTGGAGGATCGCATCTACGAAGCCACCGCCGGCACGTTGGCCGAACTGGCCGACAGCCATCGCGATGTCGATCGGCTCATGCTGGTCGGCCACAATCCCGGCTTCGAACGGCTGGTCGCGCTGATGCACAGCGGTCAGTCCGGCGATTACCGCGGCATGCCGACCGCGGGCGTGGCGGTGCTGACGCTGCCGGCCGACGCGGCGGTCGAGCCCGGCGTGGCGACGCTGTCCTCGTTCTGGTGGCCATGATTGCAGCGCGGCACTGGTGGGGCGGACTCTGCGGGCTGGGCCTGCTGTGCGCGTGGCCGGTCTGGGCCGGCAGCGACGCGCGCTTCGATCCGGCGCATACACGCCTGGGATTCGAGCTGCGCACGCGCTGGGGCCAGCGCCTGGAAGGCCTGTTCCCGAGTTACGAAGGCGAAGTGCGCACGCTCGCCGACGGCCAGCACCAGGTGCACCTGCGCATGTACACGCGCAATGTCGAAATCATTGGTTATCCGCGCTACACCGAGTGGGCGCGCAGCGAGAAGTTCTTTGAAGCCGAGCGTTATCCCGTGGTGACCTTCGTATCGCGTCCGTATGCGCCGCAGTTGCTGCGCACCGGCGGCCTGCTGGAAGGGGATTTGAGCATCCGCGGCATCAGCCGGCCACGCAGCCTGAAGGTGGAAGCGGCGACCTGCGCACGCCCGGCGGTGGATTGCGACGTGGTCGCGTCCGGCGCGGTGCGCCGCAGCGACTACGACATGGACGACTGGAAACTGGCGGTGAACGATCGCGTGGTGTTCGTGCTGCGCGCTCGCGTACGGGATGAGGCCGCGCAGTGAACACCGCCTGGTTGCGCCTGACCGCGCGTTGCGCGGTGTTGTGGCTCGTGCTGGCGTGCAGCGCCTGCGCCGGCTTGACCGACGCCCAGCGTGATCGCGCCGCCTCGATCGCCGCCTCGGCGCGTTCCACCGTCATCGATTGCCGCGCAGCGGATGCCTGCGCGCAGCCCTCACCGCTGCATGAACTGGGCCCGCGCGCGTTCGAACAATCCACCCGCGAGGCGCCGCGCCATTACGCGCTGATCCTGGATCGCGGCGAGGATGCCCTGCTCGCGCGGCTGAACCTGATCCGCAGCGCGCAGCGGCGCATCGATCTGCAGACCTACATCTTCGACAAGGACGACAGCGCGCGGCTGGTGATCGACGAACTGCTCGCCGCCGCCCGCCGCGGCGTGCAGGTGCGGCTGTTGATCGATCAGTTGTCCGCGATCGCCGATCTGGAGATTCTCGGTGCGCTCTCCGGCGCGCACCAGAACTTCTCGATCCGCATCTACAACCCCAGCTTCGGCAAGGCCAAGCTCAACTATTTCGACTACGCCGGCAGCGTGCTGTGCTGCTTCCGCCGCTTCAACCAGCGCATGCACACCAAGCTGCTGCTGGTCGATGACAGCATCGGCATCACCGGTGGACGCAACTACCAGGACGACTATTACGACTGGGATGCCGAGTACAACTTCCGCGATCGCGACGTGCTGATCGCCGGCCCGGCGGCGATCGACATGGCCGCCAGTTTCGAGGCGTTCTGGAACGCCCGCCGCAGCGTGCCGGCCGAACGCCTCAATGACGTGGGCCGCACCCTGCTGCGCAACGGCGTGCCGCCACTGCCGCCCGCGCGCTATCACCGGCCCGAGCGCGTGCAGTTGATGGTGCAGGCGGCCGGCGACGCGGCGGTGATCGAGGAACGCCTGCTGCCCGGCGTGATGCCGGTGCAGGAGGTCCGCTACGTGGCCGATCTGCCGCAGAAGCACCGGCGCGAACATCCCGAGGAGGCCGCGCCGTCGGCGCCGCAACTGGACGCGCTGATCAGCAACGCACGCAGCGAAATCCTGCTGCAGACGCCGTATCTGGTGATGTCGAAACAGGCGCAGGATTTGTTCCGCCGCATGCGTGGGCGCAGCCCCGCCCCGGCGGTGATCGTCTCGACCAACAGCCTGGCGGCGACCGACAACCCGGTCGTCTATTCGATGTCGTTCAAGTACAAGCGCCGCTACCTGCGCGAGTTCGGCTTCGAGATCCACGAATACAAACCGTTCCCGGAAGACGCGCCGGTGGATTACGCCACGCTGATGCCGGAAGGTCCGCCGCTGCGGCCGCTGGATCCGCCCGATCGCGATCGGCCGATCGGGCCTTCCGGTTCGCTGGGTCCTTCCGGCGGTTCGGAGGGCGACCGCCGTTCGCCGTCCGGGGAAAACACGCGCCGGCTGCAGCGTACCGAGTCGCGCCCCTCGTTCCTCAGCAGCGGCGCGGCCAGTGAACCCGTGCCGCTCAAGCGCGCGGGCGTGCGCATGGGCCTGCATGCCAAATCCATGGTCATCGACGGGCGCATCGGCGTCATCGGCACGCACAACTTCGATCCGCGCTCGGAGAAGTACAACACCGAGAGCGTGGTGATCGTGCACGACGCCGCGTTCGCCCAGGCCCTGGCCGCCAGCATCCGCCGCGACATCGCACCGGAAAATTCCTGGACGATCGCCCCGCGCGCCAAGCCGCCGGTGTTCTCGGGCCTGGATTACAGTCTGGGCAAGGTGTCCGAGGCGCTGCCGCTGTTCGACGTGTGGCCGTGGCGCTACGCGACCAGCTACGAATTCCGGCCCGGGCCCGAATGCCCTGAACCGCTGTCGCCGAAGGATCCGCGCTTCCATCAGTGCTACGCATCGGTCGGCGATTTTCCCGAGGTCAATGTCGGGCCGAAGTGGCTGTATACCCGGGTGCTGACCGCATTCGGCGCGGGGCTGGTACCGATTCTTTAGGTTTCCGCTTTCGGGCCGCATCCCGGTCCTTCCCGCAGGTCGCAGGGCCGCCATCGCGTAAACTCCGTCGGCCTCTTGCCTACGGATACCGCGATGGCCTTCCGCCAGCCTGTCGATCTCGCCGCCATCAATGCGCAGTCGCGCAACAGCCTGGTGGGCCATCTGGGCATCGAGCTGACCGAGGCCGGTGAGGACTGGCTGCGCGGCACGATGCCGGTGGATGCACGCACGCATCAACCGTTCGGCATCCTGCATGGTGGTGCGTCGGTGGCGCTGGCCGAGACGCTGGGCAGCATGGCCGGCAACCTGACGCTCGATACGTCGAAGGAGATGGTCGTCGGGCTGGAGATCAACGCCAACCACGTGCGGGCCGTGCGCGAGGGCGTGGTCACCGGCACGGCGCGCGCGCTGCATGTCGGGCGCACGACGCAACTGTGGGAAATCCGCATCGAGAACGAACAGGGCAAGCTGGTGTGCGTCTCGCGGATCACGCTGGCGGTGGTGCCGGTTTCACGCTGACGCATCGCCCGCGGCGCGATCGCAAGACCGCGCACGGCCGCGCAGCCCCATTCCCCGCCCTGTCGGCATCCGGTATCGTGGCGGGATGAGCCTTACCCCCACTCCTGCCGCCGGACGCGGCGGTGTGGCGCGTGCGTTTCGTTACCTGTACCGCGTGCCGCTGCTGCTGATCCACCTGCTGGTCCTGCTGCCGTTGACCCTGCTGTCGATGGTCCCGCTGTGGGCCGGCATCCGCGTGGGCGATGAACGCTTCGAGCATTTCGTGGTGCGGCTGTGGTCGGCGGGGCTGATGCGGATCTTCGGTTTCCGCCTGCATCGCGAAGGCAGGCCGCTGCCGGGAGCGACGCTGTTCGTCGCCAACCACGTCAGTTGGGTCGACATCGAAATGCTGCACAGCCAGCGCATGATGGGATTCGTCGCCAAGCGCGAGATCCGCAACTGGCCGGTGGTGGGCTGGCTGGCCGCGCGCGGCGAAACCATTTTCCACGAGCGCGGCAGCCAGGAATCGCTCGGCGGCGTGCTGCACGAAATGCTGCAACGCCTGCGCGCGGGCCGTCCGGTGGCCGTGTTCCCTGAAGGCCGCACGCGCGATGGCCGCGAAGTCGGCCCGTTCCACGCGCGCATCTTCCTGGCCGCGGTCGAAGCCGGCGTGCCGGTGCAGCCGGTCGCCCTGCGCTATGGCGAACACGCGAGCGCGCAGACGGTGGTGGCGTTCGGGCCGAAGGAGAGTTTCTTCGCCAATTTCATCCGCCTGCTCGGAGAGCCCGCGCGCGAAGCAGCGATCTGCTTCCTCGAGCCAATCCGCGTGACCGACGTGGAAGGCCGCCGCCGGATCGCCGACCTGGCGCGCGAGCGCATCATCGCGGCGATGCGCTGAGCCCGCGGCCGTTCCCGAGCCGCACCCGCGGCACCCGAAGACCGGCGGCTGCCTTTCGCCCGCGCTTTTGGCGACAATGCCGCCACGTCCACCCGCAGGTGCGCCGTTGATGCTGACCGCCGCCGATTACCAGCCGCCGCGCTGGCTGCGAAACCCGCACGTGCAATCGGTGCTGGGTTCGAGCCTGCTGCGCCGCCGTCGCGGCGTGCAGGCGCTCGCGCGACTGCGCGTGGTGACCGAGGAAGTGATCGTCGACGGCGGGCAGGGCATCCGCCTGCAGGGTTTCCACAGCCGCCTGCCCGCCGGTGAAGCGCGCGGACTGGCGATGCTGCTGCACGGCTGGGAAGGCAGCGCCGATTCCAGCTACATGCGCCTGACCGCCGCGCAGTTGCTGCAACGCGGCTTTGAAGTGTTCCGGCTGAACTTCCGCGATCACGGCGACACCCATCACCTCAACGAGGATCTGTTCCATTCGAACCGGCTCGATGAAGTGGTGCACGCGGTCGGCGACGTCGCGCGTCGCTATCCATGCCGTCCGATGGTGCTGGCCGGCTATTCGCTGGGCGGGAACTTCGTCCTGCGCGTGGCGTTGCGCGCGGCCGAGGCGAAGCTGCCGCTGAGCCGCGTGGCGGCCGTCTGCCCGCTGCTGGATCCGCTGCGCACGATGGAGTACATCGAGAACGGCCTGCAGATCTACGACTGGTACTTCCGGCGCAAGTGGCGCAGCTCGCTGCTGCGCAAGCGCGCACTGTTCCCCGAGCGCCACGCCTATGACGATGCCGTGCTGGCGCAGGACATGCGCGGGCTGATGCGCTGGCTCGCCGAGCGCCACAGCGGGTTTGAATCGCTCGAAGCCTATTTCAACGGCTATTCGATCGCCGGCGATCGCCTGGCCGGATTGCAGGTGCCGGCCGACATCCTGATGGCGCAGGACGATCCGGTGATTCCCTTCGATGATTTCCAGCATTGGCATCTGCCGTCATCGGCGCGGCTGGAGATCGCCGCATGCGGTGGCCACTGCGGTTTCATCGAGAACGCGGCCGGTGATGGCTTTGCCGAGCGCTGGGTCGCCGATCGGCTGGAAGCGGCGCTCGGCGCGGACGTGCCCGCATAACGGTTACCCTGTCGGCCTTGCCGAACTGATGGAGTGATACATGCGCATCTGGAGCCAGAGTTTCGAGGACGGGCAGCCCATTCCCGCCGAGTTCGCGATGGGACAGCCGGATGGTTTCGCCGCCAACCGCAATCCGCAACTGTGTTGGGACGGCATTCCGGAGGGCACGCGTTCGTTCGTGCTGATGTGCATCGATCCCGATGCACCGACCGTGGCCGAGACCGTCGGCCGCGACGACATGGAAATCCCCGAAGACCAGCCGCGCACGGATTTCGTGCATTGGGTGATGATCGACATCCCGCTGGAGGTCTGCGTGATCGAGGCCGGCAGCGTCAGCGACGGCATCACCGCCAAGGGCAAGCGCAATCCGCCGGGACCGCGCGGCGCGCGCCAGGGCCTGAACGACTACACCGGCTGGTTTGCCGGCGATGCGGACATGGGCGGCGACTATTACGGCTATGACGGCCCGTATCCGCCCTTCAACGATCAGCGCGTGCACCGCTACTACTTCCGCCTGTTCGCATTGCAGGTGGAGAAACTCGATGTGCCCGAACGCTTCACCGCCGCCGATGTGCTGGAGGCGATGAAGACCCACCTGCTGGCCGAAGCGGCCGTGCACGGCACCTACACGCTCAATCCGAATCGTTGATGGAAACCAACATGGAGGGCGCCGATCCGTATCGTTCGCCCGAAGGACAACTGGCCGCGGCGCCGGCCTCCGGGTTGGAGTTGATGGCGGCTTCCAAGCTGCGGCGCTTCCTCAACTGGCTGATGGATCTGGCCGTGATCTACGGCCTCCTTTTCATGATCATGCTCGGCCTGTACATGGCCGGGCAGCAGGTCCTGGTCGATCGACTGGCCAATGTCAGCTGGTGGCAGGATCAGTTGCTGACCAGCGCATGCCAATGGCTGTACTACACCGTGATGGAAGGGCTGTTCGGTTTCTCGATCGCCAAGCTGATCACCAACACCCGCGTGGTCGATGCGCAAGGGCTGCGCATCACTTTCGGGCAGGCCGCGCTGCGCAGCGGGTGCCGGATGATCCCGTTCAACGCGTTCTCGTTGCTGCTGAGCGACGATGAAACCCGGCGCGGCTGGCACGACATCCTGTCGCGCACCCATGTCGTCCTGCGCAGGCGCGTCGCGCCGCTGCCGGTTCACTTCGAGACCGCTTCCGATTCCACCACCATGTCGAGCACGTAGGCGTAGGCCGAAGCATCGGCGGGAACCGGATCGCGGCGGAAGCGCTTGATGCGCAGCACGTTGCGCATGCCCTCCTCGTGTGTGTAACCCTCGATCGGATCGAAGAAGTTCTGCCACGGGCCGCTGGCGGTCTTGACGCCGGCCGCGTCATAGCGGATCTCGCGCACCTGCAGGCAGCGTGCGTCATCGATCATGGGATGCGGACACGGCCGCGTCTGCGGGCCGACTTCCAGAAAGATCTGTTCGCCCGGCGCGCCGTATCGGGTTTCCGCGGTGGGCTGCCCGATGAATGCGAGCACCTCGCCGGCCGCCGTGGTGAGCGTCAGCCGCGGCGTCGGGCCATCGGTCAACGCGAATCGACTCTCGCCCTCCAGGCGCGCGGCCGCTTCCTTGTCCAGTTGCATCAGGCGCGCGTCGGCGCAGGCCATCATCGTGGACACCATGCGGCTGACGCGCAGCGTCCGGCCCTCGGTCGTGTAGCTCCCGCCCATGCGGTTGCAGGTTTCGCTGACGCCCACGCGACTCTCGGCGAAGTCCAGCGTGAGCGGGTGATCGTCACGCACGAACAGCGCATCGATACGCGCACCGTCGCGATCACGTGCATCGTCCAGGCGCCAGTGATGGCCGGTCAGGGAAGCGCGGGCGGGTGGTGCAGTGGCGGGCGCGGCCGTCGGCGGAGCGAGCGTGGGTGCGGTATCGCGCACGGCCGCGGTTTCAGCCGGTGGCGTGCGACCGCAGGCCGCCAGCGCGAGCAGCGTGATTGCCCAGAACATTCGCATGACGGTTCTCCTGTGGGGACCGCCATGCAAACGCGCCAGGGCTTAGGCCGGGGTGAAGACCAGGCAGTCGCACGCGCCTGCCATGCGGATCCGGGCCTCAGGCAACCGCCGGCATCAACAGCAACAAAAGCGCACCGAGCACGATCCGGTAGATCGCAAAGCCGGTGAAGCGATGGCTCTTGATGAAGCCCAGCAACCACTTCACCACTACGAAGCCGGTCACGATCGCGGCCAGGAAGGCCAACGCCACTTCGCCCCAGGCTTCGGCGTGCAGGCCGCCATCCTTCACCAGTTCGAGGAAGGCGTAGCCGCTGGCCGCGAACATGGTCGGGATGCCGACCAGGAACACGAATTCGGCGGCCGAGGATCGCCGGCTGGTACCGGCCAGCATCGCCATGAAGATCGCCGCGGCCGATCGTGAGGTGCCGGGAAACACGCCCGCCACCACCTGCGCCAGACCGACCAGCACCGCGACCTTCCAGGTCACCCGCGGCTGGTCGCCGCGCTTCTCGGCCAGGTGCTCGGCCACCAGCATCCACACGCCGCCGATGATCAGCGCCCACGCGATCGGAGTGATGGTTTCCGGCAACTCCCAGCCCGCCATGCGCACCGGCAGGCCGACCAGCGCGGTGACCAGGAAAGCGGCCGCCAGCTTGAACGCGTAGTCGCGGTGCTCGGGATTGCGCCAGCCGGTGGCCAGTTGCCAGAGCCGCTGCCGGAACACCAGGGTGGTGGCGAGAATCGCGCCGGCCTGGATCACGATGTTGAAAAAGTCCGAGCGGCGGCCGAGCCAGTGTTCGGCGATCAGCAGATGGCCCGTGCTGGAAATGGGCAGGAATTCGGTGAGGCCTTCAAGGATGCCTAGCAGCAGCGCGGCGAGCAGATCGGTCATGGGCGGTCGCGGAAGCGTGGGAACGCGGAAGGATAGCCGGTAGCCGGGAATGGGGAATGGGGAATGGGGAGCGGGAAGTAGGAAGTAGGAAGTAGGAAGTGGGAAGTGGGAAGTGGGAAGTGGGAAGCGGGAAGCGGGAAGCGGGAAGGGAGCGAGCGTCGGGCTGAAGCGGACTGCAGGGAGGCCAGCGCCATGTTGGTGCGTCCACGCCGGCGTCGGCACCAGAATGGTGCGCGCCCCACGACGCCTGAGCCGCCAGGCGTTACGAATCAGATGTTTAGGCCATGTGAAAAGTTGGCACGTGGCTTGCTCTACTCTCGCCACGTTCTCATCCACCGAGGTTTGCCAGATGTCTGCGGACAATGTTGAAAAGCTGATCAAGGACAACAAGGTCGAGTTCGTCGACCTGCGTTTTGCGGACATCCGCGGCGTGCAGCACCACGTGACCTTCCCCGCCAACATCGTCGAACCGGCCTTGTTCGAGGACGGCAAGATGTTCGACGGCAGCTCGATCGCTGGCTGGAAGGGCATCAACGAGTCCGACATGGTCCTGCTGCCCGACGCCAGCACCGCGTTCCTGGATCCGTTCACCGCCGATCCCACCCTCGTGCTGACCTGCGACATCCTCGACCCGGCCACCATGCAGGCCTATTCGCGCGACCCGCGCGGCATCGCCAAGCGCGCCGAGGCCTACCTCAAGGCCAGCGGCATCGCCGATCAGGCGTTCTTCGGTCCGGAGCCGGAATTCTTCATCTTCGACTCGATCCGCTACGCCAATGAAATGGGCCACACCTTCTTCAAGATCGAATCCGAGGAAGCGGCCTGGAACACCGGCACCAAGTACGAAGGCGGCAACACCGGCTACCGTCCGGGCGTGAAGGGCGGCTATTTCCCGGTCGCGCCGGCCGATTCGCTTCACGACATCCGCGCCGAGATGTGCAAGACGCTGGAGCAGGTCGGCATCGAAGTCGAAGTGCACCACCATGAAGTGGCCACCGCCGGCCAGTGCGAAATCGGCACCAAGTTCAACTCGCTGGTGAAGAAGGCCGACGAGCTGATGACGACCAAGTACGTCATCAAGAACGTCGCCCATCGCAACGGCAAGACCGCGACCTTCATGCCCAAGCCGATCGTCGGCGACAACGGCAGCGGCATGCACGTGCACCAGTCGCTGGCCAAGGGCGGCCAGAACCTGTTCTCCGGCGACGGCTACGGCGGCCTGTCGCAGATGGCGCAGTGGTACATCGGCGGCATCTTCAAGCATGCGCGCGCGATCAACGCGTTCGCCAACTCGGGCACCAACAGCTACAAGCGCCTGGTGCCGGGCTTCGAAGCGCCGGTGATGCTGGCGTATTCGGCGCGCAACCGTTCGGCCTCGTGCCGCATTCCGTGGGTGTCGAACCCGAAGGCGCGCCGCATCGAAATCCGTTTCCCGGATCCGTTGCAGACCGGCTACCTGACCTTCACCGCGCTGATGATGGCCGGCCTGGACGGCATCAAGAACCAGATCGATCCGGGTGCGCCGAGCGACAAGGATCTGTACGACCTGCCGCCGGAAGAAGAGAAGAACATCCCGCAGGTCTGCTCGAGCCTGGATCAGGCGCTGGAAGCGCTCGATCAGGATCGCGAATTCCTCAAGGCCGGTGGCGTCATGACCGACGATTTCATCGACGGCTACATCGCGCTGAAGATGCAGGAAGTGACCAAGTTCCGCGCGGCCACGCACCCGCTGGAATACCAGTTGTATTACGCCAACTGATCACCGCGTGGGTTCGACGGGAACGCGCTGCGGTGCACGCAGACGTTTTGGTTGCACCGGCGCGAATGCTCACGGCCAATGATCCAAGTCGCGGCCCGCCTCCGGGC
>JAEWBY010000095.1 GCA_023390905.1 Pseudomonadota bacterium
CGCCGCTGGCGGTGCGGCCCTGGCCAGTGCGGCCGCCGGATCCGGCGCGTGTACGTCGCCATCGGACGATGCCGGTCCCACCGGCAGGCCCGCATCGTTGAGCGCCATGGCCTCAGCGGCCTTGGTCATCACCACGATGCTGATGCGGCGATTGATCGGATTGAGCGGATTCTGTTTGTCGAACAGCACCGAGGACGACAGCCCGACCACGCGCGTGACCTTGGCTTCATCCATGCCGCCCAGCGCCAGCGCCCGACGCGCGGCGTTGGCGCGTTCGGCGCTCAGTTCCCAGTTGCTGTAGCCGGCGCGCGCGTAGGGGGTCAGGTCGGTGTGCCCGGTGATGCTGATGCGGTTGGGCACGCGATTGATGAAGCCGGCCAACTCGTGGAGGATGTCCGAGGTATACGGCTTGAGCGAGGAACTGCCGAGATCGAACATCGGCCGGTTCTGCTTGTCGACGATCTGGATGCGCAGGCCTTCGGGCGTCAGGTCCAGCAGCAGCTGATCCTTGAACGGCTCCAGCGCCTGGCTCTTGCTGATCGCTTCCTCCAGCGCCTGCATCAGTTCTTCCAGGCGGCGCTGATCCTGCGCTTTCTGTTCGGCTTCGGCGGCCGCCGTCTCCTGCGCGCTCTGGCCTTCCTTCTGCTCGGGCTTGCCGTATGGATCCTCGCCGCTGCCGCGCGGCACATCCATCGTGCCGCCGAGCTTGATCATCGACGTGCTCGCGCCGCCGGGACCGTTCGGGCCGGGCGCGGGCGAGAAGCTCTTGCCGACCACCGGGCTCGGATTCTTGAAGTACTCGGAAATGGCCGCGCGTTCCTTGTTGGTGGTCGCGCCGACCAGCCACATGACCATGAAGAAGGCCATCATCGCGGTGACGAAGTCCGCATAGGCGACCTTCCAGCTTCCGCCGTGATGGCCGCCGCCATGGACCTTCTTGACGCGCCGGACGACGACGACCGTGGATTTCTCGCTCATGGCGCGCCTACTTGGTGCCCTTGAGGTGGTTCTCGAACTCGGAGAACTGCGGGCGCACGTTCGAGGGCAGCGTCTTGCGCGCGAACTCCAGCGCGACCTTCGGGTTGTAGCCGCGCAGGCAGGCCAGCAGCGCGGTCTTCACGCTTTCATAGATGCGGCTGTCCTGTTCGGCCTGGGCCTCGATCGATGCGGCCAGCGGGCCGACGAAGCCGTATGCCAGCAGGATGCCGAGGAAGGTGCCGACCAGCGCGGCCGCCACGTGGCCGCCGACCAGCGCGATGTCGCCGCCGATCGATCCCATCGTGGTGATGATGCCCAGCACCGCGGCCACGATGCCGAAACCGGGCAGGCCGTCGGAGACCTTGGTCAGCGCATGCGCGGGCGCCATCATTTCGTGGTGGTGCTTTTCCAGCTCCAGCTCGAGCAGCGGTTCCAGTTCGTGCGGCTCGATGTTGCTGCCGACCATCAGGCGCAGGCAGTCGGTGATGAAATCCATCAGGTGGTGATCGGCCAGCACCTTCGGATACTTGTTGAACAGATCGCTGGAGGCCGGATTGTCCACGTGCGACTCCAGCGAGATGAAACCTTCGCGGCGCGCCTTGTTGAGCAGTTCGTACATCAGCGTCAGCACGTCCAGGTAATCGGACGACTTGTAGCGCACGCCCTTGAACACGCCGACCAGCGCACGCAGCGTGGCCTTGACGATCTTGGGCGGATTGCTCATCAGGAAGGCGCCGAACGCCGCGCCGCCGATGATCACCAGTTCGAACGGCTGCCACAGGGCGCCAAGTTTTCCATGGGAGGCCACGAAGCCTCCCAGCACGCTGGCGATGACGACCAGGATTCCGACGATGATGAGCATGCGGGCGACACGGAGGGGAGTACCTGAATGTCGGCCGCGAAAGCGCTTTCTTGAGGTGGGCGCGGGGCCGGAGCGGACAGGACGATCCGGTCAGGGCATTCCCGACGCCGCGCCGTTGGCCGGGCATGACGGGCCAGCATCGACCCCGTCCGGCTTGCCAGGCGCACCCGGGCGGCGCGGCTACAGCGTGAGGCCCTCCGGTGCGCCCCGGCCCAGGCGATCCGGCAGGGTTTCGCCGTCGCCGGTGAAGTCCAGCGACACCGAATTGAGGCAATGGCGCTCGTGGGTGGGCGGCGGGCCGTCGGGGAAGACATGGCCCAGGTGGCTGCCGCAACGGGCGCAGACGATCTCGGTGCGGATCATCCCGTAGCTGGTGTCGCGGATGCGGCCGATATGGCGTTCGTCGAATGGAGCGAAGAAGCTCGGCCAGCCGGTGCCCGAATCGAACTTGGCGCTGGATCGGAAAAGCGGCAGCCCGCAGAACCGGCAGGTGTAGACACCTTCGCGCTTGTTGTCGAGGAACACGCCGCAGAACGGGGCCTCGGTACCGTGGTGCAGCAGCACGCGGCGCTCGTCATCACTCAATGCGGCGGCGAGCGCCTCGCGCTGTTCGGTGCCGGGCGGCGTCAGATCAAAGGTGCTCATGGACCGATTCCTTCGCGGGGACTGCGAAGAACATGGGGCCGCGATGCCGCCGGGGCAAGCAGGCCGGACCGCCGCGCCCCGACTGGCCGGCGGTACGCGGCCTGGGCGTCAATCGCGCCGGATCAGCTCTTGAATTCGCGCGCCAGCCATTCGTCCAGCATGCGCTTCTCGTAGCGCAGCGGATCGGTGTCGTTGAGCGGCCCGCCGCCCATCAGGAACGCGCTGTCCACCAGCTTGCGCTCGCCCTCGGCCAGCACCTGCCCGTTGGCGTCGCGGAGGCTGAAGTTGAGGCTCACGCGCGGCGGGTAGATGTCCTTGATGACGCGGATCCGATCCATGTTGATCCCGCGACCGGGCTCGTACATGCCGGCGCGGCGGATGTCGGTGATGGTGATCTTCAGTTGCTGCCCGGGCGCGAGCCGCTTGCCCGCCTGTTTCTGCAGATAGGTCGCCAGATCCACGACCCAGTTGCCCTGCACGGCTTCCCAGCGATTGCCGCTGTAGCGGATGTCGGTGAACTGCGCCGGATCGGTCCAGTCGATGGCGACCGGCGTGGTCGCCGGCAGCGTCCGTGGAATGTCGGCGTCAGTGACACGCGTGCCGGCCGACGCGGTCGCGGCGGACATCAGTCCCGCCAGCAGGACGGAGATCAGGACCATGCGTTTCATGACGGCGCTCCTCGAAGGCGGGAGTGTGATTCTCCTCCCGCCACCGGCCGTGGACAACGCAGTGACACGGCCAGGCTGCCGCCGCGTCATTGTCGATTCAGTCCAGTCGGGGCGATCAGGATGCGCGCAGGCGTTCGACGTCGCGCACCGGCGGCGCGCCGAACATGCGGCTGTATTCGCGGCTGAACTGCGAAGGGCTTTCATAACCGACCCGATGCCCGGCAGTGGCGGCATCGAGCACTTCGGTGAGCATCAGTCGCCGTGCTTCCTGCAACCGCAACTGTTTCTGGTACTGCAACGGGCTCATCGCCGTCACCGCCTTGAAATGGTGGTGCAGCGCCGACTGGCTCATGTGCACGTGTCGGGCGATGTGCTCGATGCGCAGCGGTTGGCGGTAGTTCTGCCGCAGCCAGCCGATCGCCTTGGCCACGCGATGGCCCTGGCTGTCGGCAATGCCGATGTGGCGCAGCATGCCGCCCTGATCGCTGCGCAGCACGCGGTAATGGATCTCGCGCAGCACCAGCGGGGCGAGCAGCGCGATGTCCTGCGGTGCATCGAGCAGGCGCACCAGCCGCAGCACCGCATCGAGCAGATCCGGATCGCAGCGGCTCACCGAAATGCCGCGCGAGGGCGGTGGCAGCGGCGCCGACGAGGCTTCGGCCTGGCTGACCAGCGCGGCGATCTCGGCCGGCGGCAGTTTCAGCACCAGCCCCAGATACGGACGTTCGGCGCTGGCTTCGACCACGCAGCCGGCGATCGGCAGATCCACCGAGGCCACGAGATAGCGCGAAGCGTCGTATTCGTAGACCTCATCGCCCAGCAGTGTCTGCTTGCGGCCCTGCACGATGATGCACAGCGCCGGTTCCTGCAGTGCGCCCATCGGGCCGGCCGGCGCGCTCAGCCGCGAAAAGCGCAGCGCTTCGATCGGGGTCGGGTGGATGCCGTCGTGGACGGTGAATCGTTCAATCGCCTCGGCCAGCGCGGCACGCCGGGATTCGATCAGCGCCTCGGTCGCGTCGGCCGCGGGACCCGGGGAGGAGGCGGAAGCGTGGGGAGGATTCATGGCCACCGAGTCTACGCCGCGCGCGCGAAACCTGAGCACGCGATCGCGGCGGTGCTGCAGGATCAGGCAATCATCGCGGAGGAATGGGAAAGCCCGTGCATGGGCATGCCGGCGCGGGGCAACAAAGCTTTCCATCGCGCGCCTTGCCGCACCGACGGCGGCGGAGTGAAATGACCGCCCCCCTCCCACGCATGCATCGGCCATGGAATATCGTTATCTCGGCGCGTCCGGCTTCCGCGTTCCCGCCCTCAGCTTCGGCACCGGCACCTTCGGCGGACAGGGCGCGTTGTTCAGTTCCTGGGGCCAGACCGACGTGGCGCAGGCGCGGCGGCTGGTGGACATCTGCCTGGATGCCGGCCTCAACATGTTCGACAGCGCCGATGTCTATTCCCGGGGCGCGGCCGAATCGATCCTGGGCGAAGCGATCAAGGGACGTCCGCGCGATGCGCTGATCCTCTCGACCAAGGCGACCTTCCGTTTCGACGAGGGCGAGAACAGCGTCGGATCCTCGCGCCATCACCTGATCAAGGCGGTGGACGCGGCGCTGAAGCGGCTGGGCACCGACTACATCGATCTGTTCCAGTTGCATGGCTTCGATGCGCGGACACCGGTGGAGGAAGTCCTGTCCACGCTCGATACCTTCGTGCGCGCCGGCAAGATCCGCTATCTCGGGGTTTCGAATTTCTCCGGCTGGCATCTGATGAAGTCGCTGGCCGCGGCCGATCGCCATGGCTGGACGCGCTATGTCGCGCACCAGGCGTATTACTCGCTGGTCGGTCGCGACTACGAGTGGGAACTGATGCCGCTGGCGGCCGATCAAGGCGTGGGCGCGGTGGTGTGGAGCCCGCTGGGCTGGGGCCGGCTTACCGGCAGGATCCGGCGCGGCCAGCCGCTGCCGGAAACCAGCCGCCTGCAATCGACCACCAGTGTCGAATCCGGCCCGCCGGTGGATCAGGAGCATCTGTACCGCGTGGTCGATGCGCTCGACGAAATCGCGCAGGAAACCGGCAGGACGGTTCCGCAGATCGCCTTGAACTGGCTGCTGCAGCGTCCCACCGTGTCCACGATCGTCGTCGGCGCGCGCAACGAAGAACAGCTCAGGCAGAATCTCGGCGCGGTCGGCTGGAACCTCGGCGCCGAACAGATCGCGAAACTGGACGCCGCCAGCGCGGTGACCAAGCCGTATCCGTACTGGCACCAGGCGGGGTTCAAATATCGGAATCCGACGCCGGTGTGAGGGTGGGAGCCCGGAACCGGGAATCGGAAGCCGAAAGCCGGAAATCGGAAATCGGAAATCGGGAACTGGAAATCGGGATTCTGGAACTGTTTCCGCCCGGCTCCGCGCTGCGTGATCGAAGAGAGGGCTTCATTCCTGACGGGGAAGCGCGGGTACACCGGAGAACGCGGGGTCGATGTCGCGATGATCGGTGCAGCGTCATGCGCTTGGCCGCTCCACCGTCATGCACGATCCACCGCAACGGCATTACGCTCCGCCATGACAACGCTCGGGCCTGAAGGCCCTCCAGCAATACTACGGAAAACCCATGAGCCAGCCCGTCAAGATCGATTTCGTGTCCGATGTCGTATGCCCGTGGTGCGCGATCGGCCTCCAGGCGCTGGAGCAGGCGATGGCGCGGGTGGGCGATGGATTGCAGGTGGAACTGCACTTCCAGCCGTTCGAACTGAATCCGCAACTGCCAGCCGAAGGCGAGGACGCGATCGAACACCTGACGCGCAAGTACGGCATGAGCGCGGAGCAGGCGCGGCAGAACGGCGAAGCGATCCGCCAGCGTGGGGCGGAACTGGGCTTCGCGTTCGACATGGAGCGCCGCCGCCGCATCGTCAATACCTTCGATGCGCATCGCCTGCTGCACTGGGCCGGGCAGGAAGGCGCCGATCGACAGCGCTCGCTCAAGCATGCGCTGCTGAAGGCGTACTTCAGCGACGGACAGGACGTGTCCTCGCATGAGGTGTTGACTGCGATCGCCGCCTCCGTCGGGCTGGATCGTGACCGTGCCTCCGAGCTGCTCGCTTCCGGTATGTATGCCGACGAAGTGCGCGCGCAGGAACGCCACTACCAGGAGCACGGCATCCGCGCCGTGCCGTCGGTGATCTTCAACGATCGCCATCTGATCCAGGGCGGACAGCCGGTCGAAGTATTCGAGCAGGCGCTGCGTCAGTTGTCCGGCATCAGCGGTTGAGCGGTTCCGCGTTCACCCGGCCATGGACGACGCATGGCGGATCGGCTGGAGTGCATGCCACTCCGATGACCCGCATCAACTTGATCGACGCGCAGCCAGTTCGCCGTGCTTGACGACCACCACCGCTTCGCGGCCGGCCATGTCCATGACCACGGCGGTTGGAATGCCGTGATGCTCGTACAGCGTAGCCGCCAGCAGCTTGGCGTTGTCGCGCGCATCGCTCAGCGTGTCGAACGAGGAACGGCCGTGTTCGCCTTCATAGAGCTGCCAGCCTTGCTGGGTGGCGGCGATGGTGAAGAGCAGGCGTGGCACGGTGGATCCCTCTGGGTCGGAACATGACCGCGCGCTGCGCGGCAGACATAGACTGCCGCGAATGAAATCCGCGTGCACTCAGGGGACGGCGCTGCGTGGTGTAGGAAAACCCCTACAGCCCTGCCACCTCTGCGCCGCGTGCGCGGCCAGCCTCGGTCACTTCAGCAGCGGTTCCAGCCGGGTCCACACGTGGTCGCGGATTTTCGGCTGCGCCGCCGCCACCGGATGCAGGTTGTCGTCCTGGAAATTGGCGCGATCACGCACGATCGGTTCGAGCAGGAAGGGCAGCAGCGGCACCTGATGACGCTTGGCCAGATCGCTGAACGTGGCTTCGAAACCGCGCGTGTAATCCGGGCCGTAGTTGGGCGGAATGCGCATGCCGATCAGCAGCACCTTCGCGTTGGCCTTGCGCGCGGCCTGGATCATCCGTTCCAGGTTGGCGCGCGTCTGCGCCAGTGGCAGGCCGCGCAATCCGTCATTGGCGCCCAGTTCGATCACCACCACCGCCGGTGCGTGCCGCTGCAATTCGGCGGCGATGCGCGACGCACCGCCCGCCGTGGTCTCGCCGCTGATGCTTGCGTTCACCACCCGCCAGCCGGGCTTGGTGCGGGTGACGCGATCGGCCGTCAGCGCGACCCAGCCCTGCGGCGCGGCCAGTCCATACGCGGCCGACAGCGAATCGCCCATCACCAGCACGGTGCGCGTGGCCGCGGGCTTGGCGGCCTGCGCGAACACCGGCGGGGCCAGCGCGGTGAATAGCAGCAGGACGGCGGCCGTGGCACAGTTGAAAATCAGGCGCGCGCCTTCACGTCGCAAGAAGCGTCTCAACATTGAACACCTGCTCCGATGATCGATGCCCCCCAGAATAGAGATGATCATGGCTGATTCCAGTGCTCCACGCGGTTCCGTGACAGATGCGCTTCAGGTAGAAAACCTCGGCAAGCGGGTGCCGCTGCCCGATGGCGAACTGACCATCCTGGAACAGGTGGGGTTCCGCGTGCGGCGCGGCGATACCCTCGCGATCGTCGGTGCATCGGGCTCGGGCAAGAGCACGCTGCTGTCGCTGCTGGCCGGCCTCGATACGCCCAGCGATGGCCGCGTCGTGCTGGAAGGCGAGCCGTTGTCATCGCTGGATGAAGACGGCCGCGCGCGCGTGCGCGGTGAAAAAGTCGGCTTCGTGTTCCAGAGTTTCCAGTTGCTGCCGTCACTGACCGCGCTGGAGAACGTCATGCTGCCGCTGGAACTGCGCGGTGACGCCAATGTCGAAACGCCGGCGCGATCGATTCTGGAAAAGGTCGGCCTCGGCCAGCGCCTGGGCCACTATCCGCGCCAGCTCTCCGGCGGGGAACAACAGCGCGTGGCGCTGGCGCGCGCGTTCGTCACCCGGCCCTCGCTGCTGTTCGCCGACGAACCCACCGGCAATCTGGACACGCATACCGGACAGGCGATCATCGAACTGCTGTTCGCGATGAATGCCGAAGCCGGCACCACGCTGGTGCTGGTCACCCACGATGATCACCTGGCGCGGCGCTGCGGTCGGCAGATCCGGCTCGACAGCGGTCGTCTGGTGAGTGACGCATGAAGATCCTGCGCATGGCATGGCGGCAGTTTCGCCGCGATCTTGCCGCCGGTGACATCCGCATCCTGTTCGCCGCGCTGGTGCTGGCGGTGGTGGCGGTGACCTCGGTCGGCTTCGTCACCGATCGCGCCGAGCGCGCGCTGGCGATCGAGGCCAATCGCCTGCTCGGCGGCGACGCGGTGATCCGCGGTGATGCGCCGATCAGCGAGGCCTTGATCGCACTGGCCGATCGCAACGGGTTGCGCCACACCGGCACCACCGAATTCCAGAGCATGATCCGCACCGGGCAGGATCTCAAGCTCGGCGATCTGCGCGCGTTGGACGAGGGCTTCCCGCTGCGCGGCCGTTTCCGCGTGATCGATGCGGGCGGCGAACACGAGGCATCCGGCATTCCCGCGCCGGGTACGCTGTGGATCAGCCAGGCCGGCGCGGAAACGCTCGGCGCGCGGCTGGGCGATAGCATCGGCATCGGCAACACGGAACTGCGACTGGCCGCACTGGTGGTGCAGGAGCCGGACGCGGCGCTCGACTATTTCAACGTCGCGCCGAAGGCCTTCCTCAATGCGGCCGATCTGCCCGCGACCGGACTGGTGCAGGAAGGCAGCCGCATCCGTTATCGGCTCGTGGTGGCGGGCGATGCGGCGGGTGTCGAACGTTTCACCACCGCCGCGCGCGATCAACTCGCCCGCGGTCAGCGGCTGGAAACGATCCAGGATGCGCGGCCGGAGATTCGCTCCGCACTCGATCGCGCCGGTCGCTTCCTCGGCCTCGCCGCGCTGGTGTCGGTGATCCTGGCGGCGGTGGCGGTGGCGATGGCCGCGCGCCGCCACAGCGAACGGCATCTGTCCGGCACGGCGGTGATGCGCTGCCTCGGCGCGAGCCAGCGCACGCTGGTCGGCGTGCATGTGGGTGAACTGGTGCTGCTGGGCCTGATCGCGTGCACGGTCGGGGTGGCGATCGCATTCGGCCTGCAATGGGCGGTCGGCGGATGGCTGGAACGCACGCTGGAGATCTCCATTCCCGCCGCCAGCGCCGTGCCCGCGTGGCAGGGCTATGGCGTGGGACTGATCGTGCTGCTCGCCTTCGGTGCGCCGCCGGTGCTGGCCTTGCGTCGCGTGCCTGCGCTGCGGGTGCTGCGCCGCGATCTGGATCCGACCGAACCGAGTGCATGGCTGGTGGCGCTGACCGGTTTTGCCGGGCTGGCCGCGCTGCTGTGGTGGAAAGCCGGTTCGGCCACGCTGGGCACCGCCATGCTCATCGGCATCCTGGCGACCCTGCTGGTGCTGGCCGGGCTGGCGTGGCTGCTGATCCTCGCGGTGCGTCGCCTGCGATCGCGCCTGCGCGGGAGCCTGCGCTATGGACTGGCGAATGTCAGCCGCCGCGCCGGCACCAGCATCGCGCAGATTTCCGCGCTGGGGCTGGGCTTGATGGCGTTGCTGCTGCTGACCTTCGTGCGCACCGATCTGCTCGATCGCTGGCAGATGGCGCTCGCGGCCGACGCGCCGAACCGTTTCATCATCAACGTCCAGCAGGATCAACTCGATCCGGTGCGGGGTTTCCTGCGCCAGCAGGGACTGGGCGAAGCGACGCTCTATCCGATGATCCGTGCGCGCCTGAGTTCGCACAACGGCAAACCGGTCACCGGCGCCGACTACGCCGAAAGCGACGAGCGCACGCAGCGCCGTGCCGACCGCGAGTTCAATCTGTCGATGGCCGATCGCCTGCGCGATGACAACACGGTCACCGCGGGCACGTTCTGGGCGCCGCGCCCGCTGGCGTCGCCCGAGTTGTCGGTGGAGGAGGACTTCGCCGAATCGCTGGGATGGAAGCTCGGCGATCGCGTGGCCTTCGACATTGCCGGACAGACCTTCGAAGGCCGCATCACCAGCCTGCGCAAGGTCGACTGGGAGAGTTTCCGGCCGAACTTCTTCGTAATCGCCTCGCCCGGTGCGCTGGACGGCTATTCGGCCAGCTACATCACCGCGGTCAATGTGTCGCCGCAGCGCACGGCGTTCACGCGTGATCTGGTCACCGCGTTCCCGAACCTGTCGGTGATCGATGTCGATGCGGTGCTCAAGCAGGTGCGCAGCACCGCCGATCAGGTATCGACCGTGGTGCAGGTGGTGTTCTGGTTCTCGCTGGCCGCCGGCATTCTCGTGCTGATGGCGGCGGTGAGCGCCAGTCAGGACGAACGCCTGCTCGAAGGCGGCGTGATGCGGGTGCTGGGCGGCAGCCGCCGCCAACTGCGGCTGGCGCAGGCTTCGGAATTCGCGGCGATCGGCCTGCTGTCCGGACTGGTCGCCGCGATCGCGGCATCGGTGCTGGCGGGCGTGATCGCCACCCAGGTATTCGATCTGCCGTGGCGCAGCAACTGGACGATGGCGGCAGTCGGCGCCGGCATCGGGCTGATCGCGGCCCTCGTGGCGGGACTGTTCGCGACACGGCGCGTGCTCGACGCGCCGCCGTCGGTCACGCTGCGCGAATTGCAGGGATGACGGGCGCGGTGAAGCGGCTTCAGCGCGAACATGGATTCCAGTGTTGTCACGCGCGCGGCTGAAGCCGCTCCTGCAACGAGGGATTACTGCAATTGGTCCACGCTCTCCGGCCCGGACACTTCCGGCGGGCGCGTCGGTTCGGCATTGAAGCGCCGCGCATACGCGCGTTCTTCGACCACCCGTTCGACTTCGGCATCGGGCAGGTCCGGGGCGCCGTACACCGCATAGACCACGCGGCCGCCGTCGCCTTCACCGATGTAGTGCAGCCGGTAGCGCGACTGTCCGCCGCCGCCGTTTTCCGGATAGTGGATTGGCGGGCGGCCTTCTTCCATGTCCATTTCGTTGTTGTCGATCACGCCGCCGACGAACAGTGCATGCATGGGACACCTCGCGCTGTGGGGGAGAGGGTCAGACTGCCAGCGGCGATGTGGGCGGCATGACAAAGCGGGCTCATGCGTGTTCAGCGCATGAGCCCGCGACTTGCCAAATGGATCATGATCCAGCCCCTTGTGAGGGGCGATTCGCATCGAAGATGCGAATGGGTCGGGAGACACATGGCGGGGCCCGAGGTTTGCGCCGCGAACTTCGGGTCTCCGGGCTCAGCTCACCCCTTGATGCAGATGACCTGGCGCAGCGTATGCACCACCTCGACCAGATCGCGCTGCGCATCCATCACCGCGTCAATCGACTTGTAGGCCGCCGGTGATTCGTCGATCACTCCGGCATCCTTGCGGCATTCGACGTGCGCGGTCGCCTCGCGATGCTGGCCTAGGGTGATCCGCTGGCGCGCGGCGCTACGGCTCATCACCCGGCCGGCCCCGTGGCTGCAACTGTGGAAACTGTCCGTGTTGCCCTTGCCACGCACGATGTAGCTGCGCGTGCCCATGCTGCCGGGGATGATGCCCAGTTCGCCCTCGCGTGCGCTGACCGCGCCCTTGCGGGTGACGAGCAACGACTCGCCGTGGTGAGTTTCGCGCTGCACGTAGTTGTGGTGGCAGTTGACCGCCATCTTCTCGAGCTGGAACTTCGGCAGGCGGTGACGCATTTCCGCCAGCACGCGCGACATCATCGCCTCACGGTTGTGGCGCGCGTATTCCTGCGCCCACGTCACCGCTTCCACGTAATCGTCGAACAGCGGCTCGCCTTCCATGAAGAAGGCCAGATCCTTGTCCGGCAGATGGAAGCCGAGCACGCGATGGGCCAGTTGCTCGCGCGCGCGTTCGATGAAGTAGTTGCCGATCAGGTTGCCGGTGCCGCGTGACCCGCTGTGCAGCATGACCCACACCGCATCGCTTTCATCCAGGCAGATCTCGATGAAGTGGTTGCCACCGCCCAGCGTGCCGAGCTGCCTGTCGAGCTTGTCGGTGCGGATCCTGCGATGCCGCGCCTTGATCGCTTCCAGTCCCGCAGCCAGGCCGGACTGCACCAGCCGTGTTTCGATGCTGTCCGGCAGCCTGCGGTGCTCGCCGCCGCGCCCGTTGCCCACCGGCACGCTGCGCTCGATCGAATTGCGCAGCAGCGCCAGGTTGTCCGGCAGATCGTTCGCGCGCAGCGTCGTGCGCACCGCGGCCATGCCGCAGCCGATGTCGACGCCGACCGCGGCCGGGATGATCGCGCCGCGCGTCGGGATCACCGAGCCCACGGTCGCGCCCTTGCCCAGATGCACGTCCGGCATCACCGCCACCCACGGCCCGACGAAGGGAATCGAGGCGATGTTCTGCAGTTGCTGCCGGGCTTCGGCCTCGAGCGGCACGCCGCGCACCCAGCCCTTGATCGGCGTGGGGGCGTGCTCGGCATGCAGCAGTTCAAATGAAGTTTGCGTATTCATGTCCAATCCTTGAGAGAAAGCTTCCTCCCATTGGAGAGGAAGCCGCATTGCGTGTTACCTGATCGTGACCAGTTGCTTCAGCACGCCGTCCAGGCCGCCGAACACGGTCAGCGTGTCGATCTTCTCGGTGACCTTTTCCAGCGCCTCCAGTTCCTTCAGTCGCATCAATACCGGGTTGTCCTCGATCAGCCTGGCGGTGTTGAGCAGCGAGCGCGTTGCGTTCGCTTCCTCGCGACGGCGGATCACGTTGGCCTGCGCCGACTTCTCCGCCTGCACCACGCCGTTGAGGATGTCCTTCATCTCGCCCGGCAGGATCAGATCCTTGACGCCGACGCCGAGAATCTCGATACCGAAGTCGTTCAACTGACCACGCACGTACGCGAAGATGTCCGCGTCCAGCGAAGCCTTGTCGCCGAGCAGTTCGTCCAGCGTCCTGGCCGAAATGGCGCGACGCAGGGCGTACTGCAGTTCCCGGTAGACGTGCTCGCCGATCTTCGCCACCCGCGTGCGCGCGGCCACCGGATCGGTGATGCGCGTGCTCGCCGCCAGATTGACGCGCAGCGATACCTTGTCGCGCGTCAACAGTTCCTGGCCGGACACTTCGACGGCCTGCACGCGCAGATCGACCAGATCCACCACGACGTTCTTCTGGAAATTCCAGAAGGCGTGCGCGCCGGCGTTCAACACGCGCGCCAGCGTGCCGTCGATGAAGACCAGGCCGGCGAACTCGGCCGGCACGTCGGCCGGAACCGCCACGCGCGACAGCACGCCAAGCTGGCGCAGACGACGCTGCACGGCGGCCGGCACTTCCAGCGTCGCGTCCAGCGGCAGCGCCTGCACGTCCACGCGCACCGGTCCCTTCCAGAACAGACGCCGCGTGGCCGGTGGCAGGATGTCTTCCAGCCTGCCGTTCTTCGACACCAGGCCGACTTCCTGCTCGCCGATGTCGGCAAGGACGAAGTACTTCGACAGTGACGGCCCCATGCGTTCGATCAGTACGTCGGCATCGCCGCCGGCGTACTCCGGCCGGCCGATTGCGTGCACGCTGATCGACACGCGACCGAGCGGATCCAAAAACCTGTGGACGCCGGCTTCGAGCACACGCTCGAATTGACGGTTGCGATACACCAGGCCGCGCTCGCCGTCACCGATCACGACCCTCTTGGTCCAGAACATGGCACATGACTCCTTTGTATGTGTTGTGGGGCTCTGGTGGTTCGTTCCGTTTTTCCGGGAAACCGGCGCGGAGGAACGGGTGCCGCGCACCACTGGAAAGTGGAGATGAAGAAGTTGGAAGCACCCGCAGGTCCATCCCGCGGAAGACCGGCGCTTTCGGCGTTCGACCCGCATCGACGAAACGCACGGATGCGCATCGGCGGATGGCAGGCGTCATCGCTTCAAGGGCGGGACTCCGGCGAGGTGCCCGTTGCAGCGAATGCGCACCACCGTCCCTGGCGAATGCGTACCCGCCGCTGCGGGTGTTTCCGTTGAGGGCTTTCGCCGGTGTTTCATGACGTTAAAGGTCATGTCTCTGGAGCGGGAATCGAACCCGCAACCGTCGGTTGATGAGACCGATGCTCTATCCGATTGAGCTATCCAAGTGACGTGCCGGAATCGAACCGGCTCTTTCAGCGGAGCTGAAGCCTTCCATCGGCCAACGTCGTGGTGGAACACCGCCGTGCACACCCCGGCATACGCCGCGGCAGCGCCGCGCGCACCGGACGGGTCCGAACCCGTACCGCTGTGATGTGTCGTGCGAGGTTCCGCATTGCGGACTGTCGCCAATCCGCAATTCGTTGAGGGCCTTGAGCCCGTATGCGTTTCCTTCTTCCGTGCGCCGCCCGCGTCGGGGCATCACCACGCAGCGCACGTGCGCCGGTTGCAGCCGCGCCCCTGCCCCGGGCGCGCGCCAGCGCTACCCAGATGCCCCAGGGCGAAAACCTTCGGGTTCTCGTTGGAAGAAAGGAAAATCCATTCGATGCATGCGCATCCTTCGCGAACGCAAAAAAACAAATGCCCCCGGGTTTGCGACCCGAGGGCATTCGCTTTGCCTCGGGAGATCGGGGTGGCCGATCTCCGCGGAGTCAGCCGGTATCAGCTCATCAGGACCTGCTTGTATTCGCCGCGCAGGATCGCGCGCGCATCCACGCCGCGGCGTGCAGGCCGGCGGGCATCGGAGTGGGCGTGGGCGAAGAAGCCGTTCATTGAATGCGTGTGTCTAAAAACCGCCACCAGGGGCGAAGGCCGCGCACGATACGCCGAATGTTTTCAGGATGCAACACTTTTTTAACGCGATGGATCACGACGTCATCGCGTTGCGTGAACACGATGGGCGAGGCGGGCGATAATCACGGCTTACCGCAAGCCGAGCCCCGTCATTGAAATCCGATCCCGCCATCGATGCGTTGATGTTTCCGTTCCAGCGTGGCGAGATCGCGTGGCCTGAAACCCCGGTGCTGTTCCTGCGTGCACGC
Organism: Pseudomonadota bacterium; assembly: GCA_023390905.1. GTDB lineage: Bacteria > Pseudomonadota > Gammaproteobacteria > Xanthomonadales > Xanthomonadaceae > Pseudoxanthomonas_A. The sequence continues at coordinate 15,106 of JAEWBY010000095.1, forward strand.
GAGGGCGCCGCGTTGCGGCAGTTTCCGCTGCAGCAGTTGATCTGCGAGCAGAGTTTCAAGCCGGATGCCGATGCACTGATGCGCTCGGGATTGCAGGTCGTGGCCGATGCCAACGCGTCCGCCGATGCCGGACCCCCAGCACTGGTGATGATGCTGCCGCCGCGCCAGCGTGATGAAGCCCGAGCCCTGTTCGCCCGCGCGCTGGCGCAGGTGTCCGACGACGGCGTGATCATCGCCAGCGTGGCGAACACCGAGGGCGCGAAGACGGCCGAATCGGACCTGCGCGCGCTGGCCGGCGGATTGTCCGGCACGATCAGCAAGCATCATTGCCGCGTGTTCTGGGTGCGACGGAACGAAGTGCAACCGGCGGCCGAACTCGTGGGGGCATGGGGTTCGCTCGATGCGCCGCGGCGGATCCTCGGCGGACGTTTCACCAGTCGCCCGGGCGTGTTTGCCTGGGATCGCATCGACGCCGCATCGGCGCTGCTGGTCGAACACCTGCCGGACACGTTGCGCGGGCACGGCGCCGATCTCGGCGCGGGTTATGGCTACCTGGCCGCCGAGGTGCTGGCGCGCAATCCAGGCGTCACCGCGATGGATCTGTACGAAGCCGAAGCACGCGCGCTGTCGCTGGCGCGGATCAACCTGTCCGATGCGTGCGTGCCGGTGCAGTTCCATTGGCACGATGTCACCGCCGGCGTCCAACCGCGCTACGACTTCATCGTCAGCAATCCGCCCTTCCATGCGCAGGGCCGCACCGGTCGTCCCGACATCGGCCAGCGCTTCATCGCGGTGGCGGCACAGTCGCTGCGCCCGGGCGGGCGACTGTGGCTGGTGGCCAATCGCCATCTGCCGTACGAACAGGTGATCGCCGAACACTTCAGTCAGGTGCACGTGCATGCCGCGCGCGAAGGCTTCAAGGTGATCGAAGCGATCCGGGCGGCTCGCGCATGAAGATCGTCAAGCATCTGGCCAATCTCGGCTATGGCAGCCGCAAGCAGGTCACCGCGTTGTTCCGCGAAGGCCGCGTCACCGATGCCGCCGGCGAAGTGCTGTATACCGATGATCCGGTCGATCACCACGCCATCCGCGTCGATGGAGAAGCGCTGGATCCGCCGCCGGGCCTGATCCTGATGTTGAACAAACCGGTCGGCTATACATGTTCGACCAAGGATGCCGGACGGTTGATCTACGATCTGCTGCCACCGCGTTTCCGCTTGCGCGCGCCGGTGCTCTCCCCGGTGGGCCGGCTGGATCGCGATACCTCCGGTCTGTTGCTGATGACCGATGACGGTGCGCTGCTGCACCGGATCATCTCGCCCCGATCCCGCATGCCGAAGGTCTACGAGGCGACGCTCGCGCAGGATCTGCGCGGTGATGAAGCGGACATTTTCGCCAGCGGCAGCCTGATGCTGGAATCGGAGACCACCCCGCTGGCCCCTGCCATGCTGGAAGTGCTCGCACCGCGCCACGCGCGGCTGGTGCTGACCGAAGGCCGCTACCACCAGGTGCGACGGATGTTCGCCGCGGTCGGCAATCATGTGCACGCACTGCATCGCAGCCGCATCGGTGGCCTGTCGCTCGACGACCTGCCAAGCGGACAGTGGCGTGCGCTGGACGCGGCCGATGTCGCGCGGTTGTTCGGGAGCGAGGCATGAGCCGCATCGACTTCACGCCGGTGGCGGTGCTGTTCGACATGGACGGGCTGATGATCGAGAGCGAACGCGCGCTGCTGCAATGCTGGCGCGAAAGCGCCGAGGAACTCGCGCTGCCGCTGGATGACGCATTGTGGCTGTCGTTCGTGGGGCTGTCCGATGCCGTCTGCCATGACAGGTTGCGCCAGCGCATCGGCGACGAGCGCACGGTGCAGGCGCTGCTCGATGGACTGAAGATCCGCTACGACGCCCGCGTGGAAGCAGGCTTGCCGCTGAAGCCGGGCGTGCGCGAACTGCTCGCGCTGCTTGAATCGCACGGCGTTCCGCGTGCGGTGGCCACGTCCACCCGCCGCGAGCGCGCGCTGCAGAAACTCGGCAAGGCCGAACTGCTGCCGCATTTCAACGCGGTGGTGACCGGCAGTGACGTGCGCCACCACAAGCCCGCGCCGGACATCTATCTGCTCGCGGCCGAGCGGCTCGGCGTCACGCCGTCGCGGTGCGTCGTGCTGGAAGACTCGGTGCCGGGCGTGCGCGCCGCGCTGGCGGCCGGCATGACGCCGATCCAGGTGCCGGATCTCGTCGTGCCGGACGAGGCGGTGCGTGCACTCGGGCATCGCATCGTGGACTCGCTGGTCCACGCGCGTGCGCTGATCGAGCCATCGCTGTCATCTGCGCAGGCGGCCGCCCGGGTCAGGCCACCGTCACCCTGAACCTCACGCGCCGCCAGTGGCTATGTCTTTCGCCGCGCGTCCCTCAGAACAGCTTCTTCCAGCCGTCCAGTCCCAGCGTTTCCAGCGTCTGGATGTTGCGCTCGACGATCACGTCCGGATCGGGGAACGCGGCCACCGCGCGTTCGACGCTGTCCTCGCGCAGCAGGTGCAGTGTCGGCCACGGCGAACGGTTGGTGTAGTGGCTGATGTCATCCGGCGCCGCGCCGGCGAACTGATACTGCGGATGGAAACTCGCCACCTGCAGCACGCCCTGCAGATCCAGCGCTTCGACCGCCGCATCCGCGTTTTCCAGGAAATCGTTGTAGTCCAGGAAATCGGCCAGCACGTCCGGGTGCACGATCAGCGTGGTATCGATCTGCTGCGGATCGGTATCGCGCAGCAGCACCAGTTCCTCGGCGAGCTGCTCCAGCAGCGCCTCCGGCGTGGTCGCATCGCTGAGCACCAGGCGCACCTGTTCCTTGACGTAGACCGCCTTGGCGAACGGGCACAGGTTCAGGCCGATGACCGCGCGCTCGATCCAGCGGCGGGTATCGCCGAGCGGATCACGCGCCTCTTCGGAGGCAATGGCGTCAGTCACGGAAGTTGTCGTATTGCAGCGGCAGTTCGAACTCGCCCTTTTTCAGCAGGGCGATGACATCCTGCAGATCGTCGCGCTTCTTGCCGGTCACGCGCAGCTTGTCGCCGTTGATCTGAGTCTCGACCTTGATCTTCGCGTCCTTGATGGTGGCGGCGATCTTCTTGGCGAGCTTCTGCTCGATGCCCTGTTTGACGGTCACCTTCTGCCGCGCCTGCGCCAGGTTGGTTTCGACATCACCGAATTCCAGGCAGCGCGGATCGATGCCGCGCGCGATCAGACGTGCGCGCAGGATGTCGGTCATCTGCTTGACCTGGAAATCGCTGGGCGCGCTCTGGGTGATGACGTTCTCCTCCAGCGCGAATTTCGCGTCCACGCCCTTGAAGTCGAAGCGGCTGGACAGCTCGCGGTTGGCCTGATCCACGGCATTGGTCAGCTCGTGGCGGTTGACTTCGGAAACGACGTCGAAGGAGGGCATGGCGATCACGTGGCGGCGGGAAGGGCGGCATTCTAGCGCGGCGGCGAACGTGCAAGCGGACACGGCGCCGGTGCGCGGCATCCGTGATAATGCGGCATGCGCACCCGTGCCCCCCATGTCGCCGCTTTCCTGCTGATGCTGCTGGCCGTCCTGCTGTTCGCGATCATGGACGCCGGGCTCAAGCTGCTTTCCGTGCGCTATCCGCCGCTGCAGGTGGCCGCGCTGCGCGGTCTGTCATCGTTGCCGCTGGTGCTGGTCTGGGCGGTCTGCACCGTGCCGCTGCGCAGCCTGTTCCGCGTGCGCTGGCCGCTGCATCTGCTGCGCGGCGTGCTGGGCGTGGCGATGATGGCCGGCTTCGTCTACGGCCTGCGCGACATGCCGCTGTCCACGGCGTACGCGATCACCTTCGTCGCGCCACTGCTGGTCACGATGATGGCCGGGCCACTGCTGGGCGAGCGCGTCGATCGCGATCGCTGGATCGCGATCGGCGTCGGCTTGTTCGGCGTGCTGGTGATACTGCGTCCCACCGGCGAGGGAATGGCGACGCTGGGCGGCCTGGCGGTGCTGATCGCGGCGTTCTGCTATGCCGCCGGCGCGATCACCGTGCGGATGCTGGCGCGGCGCGACAGCACGCAGGCGATGGTGGTGTGGTTCATGGTGCTGCTGTCGGCCGGCGCGCTGGCGCTGGCATGGACCGACTGGCGTCCGCTGCTGCGCGAGGATGCCTGGATCATCGCCGCGATCGGCATCGCCGGTTCGCTGGCGCAGGTCGCGCTGACCGAAGCCTTCCGCCGTGGCGAGGCATCGCTGATTGCGCCGCTGGAGTACACCGCGCTGATCTGGGGCGTGATCCTCGACGTCGCGCTGTGGGGCCTGCTGCCCGGCGCGGTCACCTGGGTCGGCGCGGCGATCATCATCGCCAGTGGCTGGTATCTGCTGCGTCGCGAAGCCGCGCATGCCGAAGCGGAGCACCCCTGATGCCCTTGCTGATCATTCCGCTGGCCTTCCTGATCCTGATGGCGTTATGGGTGGTGCTGTTGCCGGTGTCGATCTGGCAGCGCTATCGGCTGGGTCGATCGCGTCGGCTCGCGCGGCCCTGGCTGGTGGGTTTCAACGCGTGGTTCCTGCTGGCGACGGTGGTGGTGTTCCTGGCGATCAATGCGATCGCCAACGTCTGGTTTCCGCATAATCTGCTGCAGGCGTTCGCCGGGATGCTGATCGGCATGCTGCTGGGTGTGCTGGCGTTGTGGACGAGCCGATACGAATGGCAGCCGCAGGGCCTGTTCCATACGCCCAACCCGTGGCTGATCCTGTTGCTGACCCTGCTCGTGGCGGGCCGCATCGTGCTGAGCGTGGTGCAGATCGCGCGACAGGGCGCGGCGTGGTGGAGCGGACACGCGCTGGACGCCGACTGGCACGCGGGCATCGTCGCCCTCGCCGGGCTGCTGCTCGGGTACGCGCTGGCCTATCAGTGGGGATTGCGGCATCGTCTGCGACGCATGCGCAGGGTGTAGTCAAAGAGAAGGGCCCTTGCGGGCCCTTCGTCCTGGTCACTGATGCAGCGCTTAGAAGCGCGCGCCCACACCCAAGCCCACCACCCACGGATTCATGTCCGCCTCGGCGCCGGCGCCTTCGCCGTTGAAGGTCACGTCGCTGCTGCCGTGCATGTAGCGCGCGTCGGCACGCGCGAACCACGACGGGCTGATGTTGAAGTCCACGCCGACCGTGCCGACCGCACCCTTCGCATCTTCCAGACCGAAGTGCTCATCGGCGGCATTGCGGATGTTGTTGCCGCCGCTGTAGTTGGTCTGGTAATAGCCCAGGCCGACGAACGGACGGATCGTGGCGTCGGACTGGCCGAAGTGGTACTGCGCACTCAGCGCGACCGGCTGCGAATCGATGTTGCCCAGCTTGCCCGCGGCGTCCGAACGCACGCGCTGTTCGAACTTGTCGGCAGCGCCCCACAGTTCCACCGCGAACTGCGGCGTGGCGTACCAGCTTGCACTCAGCGTCGCGGCCGAACCGCCGTCAAAGCTCAATCCCGAGTTGTCGATCGGGCGCGACTCGTTCTTCTGCACCGCATAACCGCCGACGACGGCGAAGCGCTTGTCGCTGGTGTCCTGGTTGTCCTGTGCGAATGCAGCCGGGGCGAACGCGATCAGCGAAAGGGCAATGCTCAGGTTACGAATCTTGTTCATTCGAGGTCTCCTCGTTGTGTTGTTTTTCCTGGCCCGATGCAGGGCGTGCGCAACGTAACCAATCGTGCATGAACGCAAACACGTCCCTGAAATGAACTCTTTCGAAACACGTCGGAATCTAGACATCCTGTTCAAATTCGTCTTCATTCCGTCACGCTGATGCGTGTGGCGTGCCGGGAAGAAAATCCGCGTGCCGATGCAATGGATCGATGGACGTGACGCATTCATGCGCGCACGTGCGATCCGGTGATGGCTGCGCATGTTCGCGAGCAACGCATGACGGGGAACGTGCCGCCGCATGCTTGCATGCGCAACCGGCGCGGTTGGCCTTGCACGCACCGTGCGTCCGCGTGCGACACTTCGCCCATGCCAGCCACTCCCGCCTCCGGAAAACGACGCAAGCGCCCAGCCGCATCGACGACGGCGCCCGTGCTCGGCGACAACCCGACGATGGCCGATCTGGCGCGCGTGGCGGGGGTGTCGGCGATCACCGTATCGCGCGCGTTGCGCGAAAGCCCGCTGGTCAATCCGGAAACCCGGCAGCGCATCCGCGCGATCGCCGAGCAGTACGGTTACGCCTTCAACGTCAGTGCGCGCAACCTGCGCCTGCGTCGCAGCATGACGGTGGCGGTGGTGGTGGAAATGAAGCCCACGCTCGAACGGCAGATGTCCGGGCCGTACCCGCTGGATCTGCTTGGCGGCATCACCCAGGAACTGACCAGCAGTGGATACAGCGTGCTGCTGACATCGCTGCAGGGCGGTTCACTGCCGAACGTGCAGGCAGCCGATGGCGTGATCCTGCTGGGCCAGGGCGCGAACGAGGATGCGATGCACGTGGTGCAGCGCTGGGGCCGGCCGATGGTGGTGTGGGGCGCGGTGAGCCGCCACGAATCGCAGATCGTCGTGGGCAGCGACAATCGCCGCGGCGGCGCGCTGGCGGCCGAGCGTTTCATCGCGCTGGGTCGCAGCCGGCCGGTCTTCCTCGGTGATCCGGCGCATGGCGAATTCGCCGAGCGGCTCGAAGGCTTCACCCGCGCCCTGGCGCAATACGGCATCACGCCACAGCAACCGGCGGTGGAGGGCTTCACCGTCAACGCCGGCGCCGAAGTGGTGCATGCCCTGCTCGAACGGCAGCCGCAGATCGATGCCCTGTTCGCCGCCAGCGATCTGCTGGCGATCGGCGCGATCCGCGCACTGATCGAACGCGGTCGCCGGGTGCCGGAGGATGTATCGGTCATCGGCTACGACGACACGCCGCTCGGCGCGACCTATGTGCCGCCGTTGAGCTCGGTACACCAGAATTTCGTCGATGCCGGCGTGCTGCTCGCGCGCAAGATCCGCCAGCTCATCGACGGCCAGGCGCCCCACTCCGAAACGCTCCCGACACATCTGGTCCTGCGCGCGACCTGATCGCAGGGCAGGCGCAAAACGCTGCTGCGGCGCAGCGCGGCTGCGGACTCGCAGGAGCCGCCGTGAACGGCGCGTGCAGGCCCGTCGAACACCGCGCATGTCACTGATTCAAAAACATTTGTCGCCCTGTGTGCCGGGGCGGCCGCCCGCGTGCTTCCGCATTGGCGGGCTCGGCTGTTATCGATAACTTGACATCGATAACAATCGCTTCCTAGCGTGCGCCCCACACGGGTGTGAAGGAGGTGCGGCAAGTGGGCGAGTGGCGTGGCCAGAGGGATGTACAGGCGGACACGACGACGGACGCGCGGCACTGGCGACTGAGCCAGACGCGCTTCGAACCCGAGCGGCGCGCGCGCGATGAAACCCTGTTCGCGCTGGCCAACGGCGGCCTCGGCGTGCGCGGCGCGTTCGAGGAACAGGACAGCCCCACCGATGGCAGTTTCCTTGCAGCCGCATTCGAACAGAACGCCATCCACTACCACGAGCGGCTCGCCGGCTTCGCGCGCAGCACCGATACGCGCGTGCCCGTCGCCGAAGGCAAGCGCATCCGCATCCTGCTGGGCAATACCGCGCTCGATCCTGATCAGGCCGAATGGGAAGACTTCGAACGCGAACTGGATCTGAAACATGGCGTGCTGCGCCGCCGCCTGCGCTTGCGCACGGCCGAGGGCCACGCCTTGGAAATCCATGCCGAGCGCGTCGTGCCGTTTTCAGAACCGGCGCTGCTGGGGATCCGCTATCGCGTCGCTTCGATCAACTATTCGGGCCCGATCACGCTGCGGTCCGCGATTGAAAGCGGCGGCAAGGCGGTCGCGCAAGGCGATGATCCGCGCATCGGTGCCGGCGGCGGCGAAGGTTTGCTGATCACCGGCACCGGCCATGACGGTGATGCCGGCTGGCTGGCGCAACGCGCGCCGCATCGTGGATTCGAAGTGATCTGCGGGCAGCGCCATCGCGTGGTCGAAGGCGCGCTCGCGGCGGGCGATATCGAAGCCACGCATGACAAGGTGGAGCAGGACTTCACCGCGCAGCTGCAACCGGGCCAATCGGTGGCGCTGGAGAAATTCGTCGTCTACGTGCACGACGGTGAAGCCGCGCAACGGCAGCGCGAACTGATGGATCGACTGCAGCAGGCGGTCGATCGGGGTTTTGCCGCGTACGCGCAGGATCAGTCCGCGGCCATGGATCGGTTCTGGCAGCGCGCCGGACTGTCGGTCAGCGGTGATGCTTCGGCCGACCAGGCGCTGCGCTTCAACCTCTTCCATCTGCTGCAATCGGCCGGGCGCAACGGCATCGACGGCACCGCCGCCAAGGGCCTCACCGGTGAAGGCTACGAGGGCCATTGCTTCTGGGATACCGAAGCGTTCGTGTTGCCGGTGATGGCGTTCACCGCGCCGGAGGTGGCGCGCGCGATGCTGCATTACCGCTACCGCACGCTCGACGCCGCGCGGGCCCACGCGCGCGAGATGAACCATCCGATCGGTGCGCTGTATCCGTGGCGCACGATCGATGGCGGCGAGTGCTCGGCGCATTATCCGAGCGGGTCGGCGGCGTACCACATCAACGCGGCCGTCGCCTACGGGATCGGGCTGTATCTGGATGCGACCGACGATCTGGAGTTCCTGATCGAGGCCGGCGCGGAAATGCTGTTCGAGACCGCGCGCATCTGGCCGCAGGTCGGGCATTTCAATCCGCGCCGCGAAGGCCGCTTCTGCATCCACGAGGTCACCGGCCCGGACGAATACACCACGCTGGTCAACAACAATTTCTACACCAACCGCATGGCGCAGCAGCACCTGCAACGCGCCGTTGCGGCCTGGTACCGGTTGCAGCAGGAACGTCCGCAACTGCTTGGTGTGCTCGCCGCGCGCCTGCAACTGGACGAGGAAGAAGTGCAGCGGTGGGAACGCGCGGCCGCGGCGATGTACCTGCCCTATGACGAGGGCTATGGCATCTACGCGCAGGACGACGAATTCCTCGACAAGCCGCGCTGGCCGTATCCGCCAGCGGTCGGCACGCATCGTCCGCTGCTGCTCGACTACCACCCGCTGACGCTCTACCGCCATCAGATCTGCAAGCAGGCCGACGTGGTGATGGGACTGGTGCTGGCCGGGCAGGATCTGGATCCGCGCCGCAAGCGCCGCAGCTTCGATTACTACGAAGCCGTCACCACGCACGACTCCACGTTGTCGGCGCCCGTGTTCGGCATTCTCGCTAGCGAAGTGGGGCACGCGGACAAGGCCTGGCGCTATTTCGACGCGAGCGTGCGCGTGGATCTGGACGATCTGCATCGCAACACCGATCACGGCGTGCACATGGCGGCGATGGCGGGCAGTTGGCTCGGTCTGACGCAGGGCTTTGCCGGACTGCGTGTGGAATCGGGCCGCCTGAACTTCGCACCCATCCTGCCTGCGGCGTGGCAGGGCTACGGGTTCAACCTGCGCTGGCGCGGCTGCGTGCTGCGCGTGGACGTGGATGCCGAGGGCGTGCGTTACCGTCTCGAGGAAGGCGATGAGCTGGGCATCATGCACGCGGGCGAACCGCTGGTGCTCTCGCCCGGGACCGCGGAGCGGCAACCGCTGGCACGGCCGATTGAAGCGATCCGGGCGACATTCCCGCGCCAGGCGCGCGCGCTGATCTTCGATCTGGACGGCGTGCTCACCGATACCGCGCACACGCACTACCAAGCGTGGAAGCAACTGGCCGACGAAATCGGCGTGCATTTCGATCGCCAGATCAACGAGCGGCTCAAGGGCGTGGATCGGATGGCCTCGCTGGCGATCATCCTGGAGCGCGCCGAACGCGCGTTCTCGCTGGAGGAACGCCAGCTTCTGGCCGATCGCAAGAACGGCTACTACGTGCAGGCAATCCAGCGGGTGACGCCCGCGGATCTGTTCGACGGTGTGCTGCGCGTGCTCGATGAAGCGCGCGCGGCCGGGCTCAAGATCGGGCTGGCCTCGGCCAGCCGCAATGCCGGCGCGCTGCTGGACAAGCTCGGCATCGCCGACCGCTTCGACTACATCGCCGATTCCTCGCGCATCCGCCGCGCCAAGCCCGATCCCGAAATCTTCCTGGATGTCGCCGCCGCGCTCGGCGTGCCGCCATTCCTGTGCATCGGCATCGAAGACGCCGCGGCCGGCGTGGAGGCCATCCATGCGGCCGGCATGCCGGCGATCGGCATCGGCAGCGTCGAGGCGCTGCCGCAGGCCGACATCGTGCTGCCGGCGATCGCCGCCCTGCGGATCGAGGACTTCGTTTCATCGTGACCGCACGCGGCCTGCAGAAGCCGTGGCGGATTTCGTCAACCAGAGAGCAAGTGGAGGGAACACATGCAACAGATGCACTTGATGCGCTACGCCCTGTCCGTAGCGATCGCCGCGGCACTGGCACCGGCTGTCGTCCTTGCACAGGACGCGCCGGCGCAGCCCGCCCCATCCAGCCCCGCGCCCGCGCAGCAGCGGCAGAACGACGCCACCACGCTCGACACGGTGGTGGTGTCCGGCACGGCCACGGCCGGCGGCGTACGAAAACTCGAAGCCAGCTTCAACATCGTCACCGCCAATGCCGAACAGATCCGCCAGTCCAATCCCAAGAGCACCGCGGACCTGCTGAAGATCTCGCCCGGCATGTGGCCCGAATCCACCGGCGGGCAGACCGGCGCCAACATCGAGATCGCCGGCTTCCCCGGCGGTGGCGATGCGCCGTACTTCTCCACGCTGCTGATGGGCTCCCCGCTGTACGGCATGCCGACGCTGTCGTTCTTCGAAACCACCTCGATGTTCCGTCTCGATGACACGGTGGAGTCGGTGGAAATCCTGCAGGGTGGCCCGTCGGTGGTGTTCGCCGATGGCCAGATGGGCGCGAGCGCGAACTTCTTCCTCAAGACCGGCACCGAGGAACCGAGCGGCAGCGTCGGCCTGACCTACGGTGACGAAGGCCTGTGGCGGGTCGATGGCTTTGCCGGCTTCAAGGTCGCCGAAGGCTGGTACGGCAGCATCGGCGGCTTCTGGCGCGAATCGGACGGTGTGCGTGATCCGCAGTTCAAGGCCGACAAGGGCGGCCAGCTCACCGCCACGCTGTCGCACGATTTCGATGCCGGCAAGCTGACGCTGTATTCGCGCTACCTCAACGACAAGAACCAGTTCATCACGCCGATTCCGCTGATCCAGCGTGGCGAGGACAACTTCAGCGCCTATCCCGGGTTCGACCCGCTGACCGACACCTATTACAGCCGCGACATCCAGCACGTATTCCTGCCGACCTACCCGAACGGCGGCAAGAACGCGGATCTGGCGGACGGCCGCGGCGCGAAGATGTTCTTCTTCGGCGGCAACTTCGATTATTCCTTCGACAACGGCTGGTCGATCAGCGATCGCTTCCTGTTCGACGAAGGCGACATGGACACCAATGCGCTGTTCTCCGGCAACAATCCGGTGTCGTTGCAGGATCAGCTGTATACGCCGGACACGCCGGGTGGATTTGAACTGCCGGCGGGCACGGCCACGGCCAGCTTCGTCGGCGGCGGCGCGGTGCCGTTGACGCAGAGCGTGATCCAGCAGGGCTGGTGGTCGATCCACAAGCACCTGAAGAGCTTCAGCAACGACTTCCGCCTCAGCAAGGAACTGTTCGAAGGCAATACGCTCACCATCGGCCTGTACGTCAACAAGTACTCGATGAGCGACAAGTGGTCGCTCGGCAACCAGATGCTGATGACCAACGAGCCGAACGCGCGCCCGATCACGGTGAGCTACGTCGACGGCGGCACCACCTACTACCGCACCGACAGCCAGGGCTTCAGCGATTTCGGCGGCTTCCACATCGCCCAGTACGGCAATGCCACCAACCTGGCGCTGTATCTGTCCGATTCGTGGCGGGTGGGCAAATGGCTGTTCGATCTGTCCGGACGCATCGAGAACCAGGACGCGACCAACAACATCTGCAACTTCACCGCTGACCCGATCGAGGGTGACACCAACATCGATCTCGACGGCGATCCGACCACGGTCTACAACAACCAGGTGCCGGTCTGCGACGGCACGTTCACCCGCATCAACTACAAGAAGAGCCATCCCTCGTGGACGGCCGGCGCGAACTATTCGTTCACCGAACACATGTCCATGTACGGACGCGTCAACACCGGCGGCCACTTCCTCGACTTCGACAACGGCATCCGCGGCACCTCGAACGAAAACTTCCCGCCGATGCAGAAGATCCGCAACTACGAGATGGGCTTCAAGTTCCAGAACGAGTTGCTGTATGCGGACATCAGCGGCTACCGGCGCGTCTTCAGTGGCCTGCTGTACCAGCCGACCGATGGCGCCGGCACGCCGGTCGGGGATCCGCGCGTCTATGGCTCCGAATCCTACGGCGTCAACTTCATCGGCGCGCTGACGCCGGTGGAAAACCTGCGCCTGCAACTGGTGGCCAACTATCTCGACGGCGAGTACACCGACTACGACGCGTGCCTGCCCTACGTGGACATCAACGACAACGATGCCTGCGCGCCCATCGAAGGCCAGCAACTGCAACGCCAGCCGAAGTTCCGCGCGATGTTCACGCCGAGCTACCGCTTCGTGATGGATTGGGGCGACATCCTGCCGTACATCACCTACACCTATGTCGGCGATCACACGCAGGACCAGTCCGGGCTCCAGCAACTCGGTTCGTACCACACGCTGGATTTCGGCGTCACCTCCAACGTGGGCGATCACTGGCAGTTCAACCTGCGCGGCACCAACGTCACCAACGAACTGGGCCTGACCGAAAGCAACTCGCGCATCTTCGGTTCGGCGACCACCGCCGGCGGCGTGCTGCTCGCGCGGCCACTGGAAGGCCGCGAGGTGAACTTCCAGGCGAAGTATCTGTGGTGAGGGGTGGTAGCCGGTAACCGGAAATCGGAAACCGGAAAAGCAGAAGGGCGGGGTCGTCAGCGCGCTGGCGATCCCGCGCTGCATCCACGGATATCGTTCATCCCAAGGCATCCACTTTTCCGGCTATCGGCTACCGGTCATCGGTTCCCGTCCTCCCGCTTTCATGTCTTTCTCCTTCCTTGAGTCTCTCCATGCCGCCACGCCCACGAATGATCCTCGGCCTCATCCTGACCTACATGATCTTCGCGATGCTGCTGAATTCGGTGGGTGCGGTGATCCTGCAGGTGATGCAGGGCTTCGGCGTCAGCAAGGCCGAGGCCAGTACGCTGGAAGCGTTCAAGGATCTGCCGATCGCCATCGCCTCGTTCCTGGTGGCGTCCACGCTGCCGCGACTGGGCTATCGCCGCGCGATGATGCTGGGGCTGGCACTGGTCGCGCTGGCGTGCGTGGGCATGCCTTTGCTGCGCGCGCTGTGGGCGACCAAGCTGCTGTTCGTCACCGTCGGCGTGTCGTTCGCCCTGGTCAAGGTCTCGGTGTATTCGAGCATCGGCCTGCTCACCGATGGTGATCGCGCGCATGCCTCGCTGACCAGCACGATCGAAGGCTGGTTCATGGTCGGCATTCTCGGCAGCGCGTGGTTGTTCGCCGCGTTCATCAATCCGCGGATGCCGGGCGATCCGTCGTGGCTCAACGTGTACTGGGTCATCGCCGGGCTGTGCGTGCTGGTCATCGTGTTGCTGGCCGGTTCGCGCATGGATGAAGCGGCCGCGCGCGATGGGCATGCGGTCGGCGAATCGTTCGCGGACATGTTCCGCCTGCTCGCGCGTCCGCTGGTCTGCGTGTTCCTGCTGTCGGCGTTCCTGTACGTGCTGATGGAGCAGGCCATCAATACCTGGTTGCCGACATTCAATCGCGAAATCCTGCACCTGCCGACTGCGCTGAGCGTGCAGGCGGCAGGCATATTCGCCGGCTGCCTGGCGCTGGGGCGCCTGGGTGGCGGCGTGCTGCTGCGCCGGTTGCGCTGGTTCTGGGTGTTGTCCTCCTGCGTGGTGGCGATGGCGGTGCTGGTCGTGATCGCGCTGCCGCTGGCGGCGAACGTGCAGCCGCGCGCGGATCAGAGCTGGTGGAATGCGCCGCTGGCCGCATATGTGTTCCCGTTGATCGGCCTGTTCATGGCGCCGATCTATCCCACCATCAATTCGGTCGTGCTGAGTGCCTTGCCCAAGGCGCGCCATGCGGCGATGACCGGGCTCATCGTGGTGTTCTCGGCGCTGGGTGGTACGACCGGCTCGTTCATCACCGGACAGCTCTTCGCGCATTTCGATGGGCAGCGCGCCTTCTATCTGTTGCTGGCGCCGATGGCCGTGCTGCTGGTCGCGCTGATCCTGTTGCAGCGTAGCGCGCGCGTTGGCGCTGCCGCCGATGCGTTGCCGATGGGAGGACATTGAGATGGGCGTGGCAGGTCCATTCATGCGCGTGGTCCTGGCGACTGCGCTGTCGCTTGCGTGCGCGTTGCCGGCTTTCGCACTGGATCGTGCGGGCGTCGCGCCGTTGCAGTTCCGCATCACCGAAGGCCGGGTCGAGAACGCCTTCTACCAGCAGGACGACGTCGCGGCGCATCTGCTGCTGAGCTCCGGCGAGCGGCCGCGCGTGCTGGTCGCGTTTCCGGCAGGCAACAGCGGCGTGGGCGTGTGGTTCGACGATCAGTCAGCGCCTCTGCACTGGACCCTGCACCAGGTCGATCGAATGAAGGCCGGGCTGCCGACGCCCGCATGGCATGGCATCGAAGCGACGGCGCAGGCATCGGTATCGCGCCTGGCGGTGCGGGATGCGGTGCTCGGCAGCGTGCGCGTTCTGCGCGATTACCAGCTCGGGCAGGGCTATCCGCCAGAAACGCGCGCCGCGCCGGTGATCGAGGATCGCACGCTGCGCTGGCAGCGCAACCGCCTGGATGGCGCACCCGGCTATCTGATCGCGTTGCGGGTGGAGAACGGGCGGCCGATCCAGGAGGGCGGAACGATCGTGCTCAGGACCGATCGCGCCGGTGAGCCGCTGCGCCTGCGGATTCATGCCGCGACGGGTGAAACGCCACTCACGCCGTTCCCGGCCGACGCCCTGCTCAACGAACGCGCCGGCGCGGATGCGCGCAGCCGGCAGGCGTTGCAGTTCCTCAGCTATGAAGAAAAATTCCTCGCCGGCTCGTGGCGTTTCGATACGTACTTCGGCCGTGACACGCTGATGTCGTTGCGCTTGCTGATGCCCGCGCTGCAACCGCGCGCGGTCGATGCCGGCATTGCCTCGGTGCTGGCCCGGCTGGCGCCCAATGGCGAGGTGGCGCACGAGGAGGACATCGGCGAATTCGCCGTGCTGCGGCACCGGAAGCAGGGCGAGGGCGCGTCGGCCGAACCGATCTTCGATTACGCGATGATCGATGACGATTACATGTTGCCGCCGGTCGCTGCCGCGTGGCTGATCGAGGATGCGCGCGGACGTGATGGCGCATCGCGCTTTCTCGCCGAGTCCGGCCCCGCGGGCCGGCACGGGGACGCACTGGTGCGCAACCTGCTGTTCGTCGCCGACAGCAGCCGCGCCTTCGCCGAATCGCCGCGCGCGTCGAACCTGATCGCGCTGAAGCAAGGCCGCAGCGCCGGGCAATGGCGCGACAGCAACGAAGGCATCGGCCGCGGACGCTATCCCTATGACGTCAACGCCGTCTGGGTGCCGGCCTCGCTGCGGGCGATCGGTGGATTCCTGCGCAGCGGCCTGATCGATCCGTACCTGACGCCGGAGCAGCGCGCGCGTCTGCAACGTGCGGCCGACAGCGCCGTCGTCTGGGAGCGCGAGGCCACGGCGTTGTTCGCCGTGCGCATTCCGGCAGCGCAGGCCGCGGAGCAGGTGCGCGCCTACGCAGGACAGGCGAGCGTCGATCCCGCACAGGCCCTTGCCGCGATGGGCGCTGCGGATCTACAGTTCCCCGCGATCGCGCTGGATGCGCGGGGCGCGCCGATTCCGGTGCTGCATTCGGACGAAGGGTTCCGCCTGTTGTTCGGCCGGCCCGGCGCGGACACGCTGCAACGCGACGTGGATACGTTGGTGCGCCCGTTCCCGGCCGGTCTGATGACCGATGCGGGCATGCTGGTCGCCAACCCGGCGTACGCGGGCCGCGATGCATGGACGCGGCTGGGCGCCAATGCCTATCACGGCACGGTGGTGTGGGCGTGGCAGCAGGCGGTGATGGCGGCGGGATTGGGTCGCCAGCTCCAGCGCGATGATCTGCCGGCCCGCACCCGCGAGCATCTGCGGCAGGCCGAGGCGCGATTGTGGAACGCCATCCGCGCGGCCGATGCGGTGCGCACGTCGGAACTGTGGTCGTGGTCGTACCGCGATGGCCGCTATCAGGTCGAACCGTTCGGTGCGCAGGGCGCGCATGAGGACGAATCGAATGCGGCGCAGTTGTGGAGCACGGTGTTCCTGGCGCTGACTCCGCCGGCGCAGGCGGCGCCGGAGCCGGACCGCGCATCGAAGCCACGGGCGGTGACGCCGTGATGTGCAAGCGCTGGCGATTCCTGTGGGCCATCATGCTGCTGCACGGCGGCGTGTCGGCGTGTTTCGCACAAGCTGCTGGCACTGGGCCGAAGCCGGAGCTCGCGGCGTCCGATGTTCCGATGCCGGCGGCCACGTTGCCCTACAGCCATTTCGCCAGTGAAGCGGCTGCGCGCCGATTCGCGGCGCTGCTGGCGGAAACACGCGAGGGCCAGGGGCCCAATCCCGCCGACGTGGCCGAGCAGCGCCGCTTCTACCAGCGTTACAACGATGCGCGGCTGGAGGAAGTGCAGCGCCGGTATGCGTCGCGCGTGCGGGATGACCGCATCGGCGGCGTGCCCGTGCAGATCGTCGAGCCGCGTGATGGCGTGAGTGCGCGCAATGCGCGTCGTGTGCTGATCAATCTGCATGGCGGTGCCTTCATGTGGGGTGCCGGCAGCGGCGCGCTGGTCGAGGCGATTCCGATTGCAGCGGTCGGCGGGGTGCGCGTGGTCGCGGTGGACTATCGGCTCGCGCCCGAGCATCCCTATCCGGCGGCGGTGGATGATGTCGAAGCCGTATATCGACAACTGCTCACGCAATACGATGCGAAGAACATCGGCATCTACGGTTGTTCCGCCGGTGGCATGCTCACCGCGCAGGCGACCGCGCGCATCCTCGAGGCCGGATTGCCGCGACCGGGCGCGATCGGCACCTTCTGCGGCACGGGCATCGCGTTCGGTGGCGATTCGGCCACGCTGGGGCAGTTGGCCGTGGGCGCGCCGCCGATGCCGGCCGACGGCGCGGTGCGTCTGCCGTATCTGGGCACCGCGCGCGCCGATGATCCGGTGGCCTACCCGGCGCAGTCACCGCAGTTGCTCGCACGCTTTCCGCCGACGCTGCTGCTGGCCGGCGGCCGCGACTTCGCGCTCAGCTCGCTGACCACGATGCAGCGTCGCCTGCTCGCGGCCGGCGCCGGTGCGGAGCTGGTGGTGTTCGATGGCATGTGGCACGCGTTCTTCGTGTTTCCGGATCTGCCCGAATCGCAGGAGGCGTATGAAGTGATCACGCGGTTCTTCGATCGCCACCTGGGAGCCACATCGCCGCGTTGATCCGCGGCGCGAGCCGGATCGCCCGCACGCCCCGACGCTCGCGTATCGTGTCGTGCTTCGCACGGGAGAACGACATGAATCCAGCAGGCCTGGCGCTGGCCATCCTCATCGGCATGCTGCTGCCGTTGCAGGCGTTGATCAACGCGGCGCTCGGCCGTCAGACGTTCGGCGCGGTGTTCGCCGCGCTGGTGTCCTTCGCGGTCGGGACGGGTGTGCTGGCGGTCTGGTGGACGGCGACGCGACCGGAGTTCGATCTCGCGGCGCTGTCGCGCGTGCCGTGGTGGGCGTGGACCGGTGGCGTGATCGGCGCGGTCTACGTGGCGGCCGCGACGCTGCTGATTCCGCGCATGGGCGCTGCCCCGCTGATCTGCCTGGTGGTGTTCGGCCAACTGATCGGCTCGCTGCTGCTGGATCACTTCGGCGTGCTGCACGCGCGACAGCCCATCGACCCGGTGCGCGTGGCCGGCGCGGTGCTGGTGATCGTCGGCGCGCTGCTGGTCGTGCGGCCGTGGCAGACGCATGCGGGCTGATCCCTCGTGCTGAGCGGATTGCCTGCCCGGATTGGCGACGATTGCCGCGTGCTGATCCTGGGATCGATGCCCGGCGCGGCTTCGCTGTCGGCCGCGCGCTACTACGCGCATCCGCGCAACCGGTTCTGGCCCCTGATGCAACGGGTGTGCGGTGTCGATGCCGGGCTCGACTATCCGCAACGCATCCGCGCCTTGCAGGCAGCGGGCGTGGGCCTGTGGGACGTCATCGGCCAGTGCGAACGAACGGGCAGCCTGGATGCCGCGATCGTGCCGGACAGCGAGATCGCCAATCCATTGGCCGCGCGTCTGGCATCGTTGGCGGAACTGCGCGCGATCGCGTTCAACGGCGGCAAGGCGGCGCAGGCGTTCGCGCGCCATGTCGCGCCCGGCTGGCGCAACGAGGCACGCATCGACGTGAGCCTGCACGTGCTGCCTTCGACCAGCCCGGCCAACGCGGCCTTCAGCCTTGACGCGCTGTACGCGCAATGGCGCGTACTGGAAGATGCGTTGCGCCGTCCCTGACGAAGGTCATGCCTGCCTCCGGCACGGGTCGCGCCCGCCGTCCGGTGCGATGCTTGTACCCAACCCACCCGAGGAGTCCAGCATGCGACGTCCGATGATCCAGACCGCCACCTGCCTGGCCCTGTCCGCGCTGGCCCTGTCCGCGCAGGCCAGGGAAATCCGCTGCAACATCGAAAGCGACTACGACCTGACCATCAACGAGCGCAGCGTCATCTTCACCCGCGAGAGCGGCGTGCCGAAGGCCATCGTCATGCGCCAGGGCAGGCTGTTCGTCGATGATCGCTGGGTCACCCTCAGCGCCGATGACAGCCGCCGGCTGGCGGATTTCGAGCGCGGCGCCCGCGCTGCGATGCCGCTGGCGCACGAAATCGGACGCGATGCCGCCGATATCGCCTTCACCGCGCTGGGCGAAGTCGCCGCCGGCATCAGCAACCATCCGGACAAGACCCGGCGCTCGCTGGATCAGGCGCGCAAGTCGATCGACCAGAGCATCAGCCGCGCGATCAGCGCCAACCGCTTCAACAGCGAGGATCTCGATCAAGGCATTTCGCGCGCGGTGGAAGATGTGGTGCCGCGCATCGTGGGCGACATCGTGGGCGGCGCGCTGACCGCCGCGCTCAGCGGTGACGCGGCGCGGCTGGAGCGGATGGAGAATCTCGATCAGCAGATCGAAGCGCGCATCGAGCCGCGCGCCAAGGCGCTGGAGGCACGCGCGGAAAAACTCTGCACGCAGATGCGCGAGCTCGATCGCCTCGACAATGCGCTGGCGTATCGTCTGCCCGGCGGTGGCGCACTCGACCTGCTGCGCGAGCAGCCTGACCAAAGCCATACCAGCGACGAATAGAAACCGGCTGCCGGTGCCACTGTCCGGGCCGGGAAAAAAAAAGCGCGCGGGAAAGTTGGCGCATCGGGCCATGGATGGCCACAATAGGGGTTCCCCTATTGGCAAGTGATCGCTGGAGTCCTCCCATGGCCGAAATCAAGGAAGCGCGTGTTCCCGACATCGGAGGCTACAGTGACGTGCCCGTCATTGAAGTGCTGATCGCGGTGGGCGATACCGTCGCCAAGGATCAGGGGCTGGTCACGCTGGAATCGGACAAGGCCACGATGGAAGTGCCTGCGCCGTTCGCGGGCGTGGTCAAGGAACTCAAGGTCAAGCTGGGTGACGAACTGGCCGAAGGCTCGGTCGTCGCGCTGATCGAAGTCGCGGACGAGGCCGGCGCCAAGCCGGCTGCACC
>JAEWBY010000108.1 GCA_023390905.1 Pseudomonadota bacterium
GCGTGGGCGTGAAGGAATTGCTCGACGTTGCAGAGCGCCTCTTCCCGCATCCGGGTGAAGGCAATCCGCCGCCTTTCCACAAGAGCAACGGCAGCGGCAGCGAGCCGGTGCAGGCATTGCCGGATCCGCATGCGCACGTCATCGCCGATGTCTTCAAGATCATCAATGATCCGTTCGTCGGCAAGCTCGGCATCTTCCGCGTCTACCAGGGCACGGTGAAAAAGGAGGCGTCGCTGTTCGTCGATGACGGCCGCAAGCCGTTCAAGGTCGCGCACCTGTTCAAGCTCAAGGGCAAGGATCACGTCGAGATCGACCAGGCGGTGCCGGGCGACATCGCGGCGGTGGCCAAGATCGAGGATCTGCATTTCGATGCCGTGCTGCACGACAGCCACGACGAGGATCACATCCACCTGGCGCCGATCGATTTCCCCAGGCCGATGTTCGGCCTGGCGATCGAAGCGGCCAGCAAGGGGCAGGAACAGAAGCTCGCCAACGCGCTGCAGAAACTGGCCGAGGAAGATCCGGCCTTCGTCGTCGAGCATCTGGCCGAACTCAACGAGACAGTGATCCGCGGACTGTCGGATCTGCATCTGCGGGTGATGCTCGAACGCCTGAAGGAGCGCCACGGCGTGGAAGTCAGGACGCGCCCGCCGCGCATCGCCTATCGCGAAACCATCGGCGCCAGGGCCGAAGGCCACCATCGCCACAAGAAACAGACCGGCGGCGCAGGACAGTTCGGCGAAGTGTTCCTGCGGGTGGAACCGCTGTCGCGCGGAGAGGGCTTCGAGTTCGTCGACGAGGTCAAGGGCGGCACGATTCCCGGGCAGTTCATGCCGGCGGTCGAAAAGGGCGTGCGGCAGGTGCTGGGCAGCGGCGCGGTCGCCGGCTATCCGCTGCAGGATCTGCGCGTCACCGTTTACGACGGCAAGCATCATCCGGTCGACAGCAAGGAAGTGGCGTTCGTCGCGGCCGGGAAAAAAGCCTTCCTCGACGCGATCGGCAAGGCGCGTCCGCAGGTGCTGGAACCGGTCGTGGATCTGGAAGTGGCCGCGCCCGAAGCGCAGGTCGGCGACATCACCGGCGGGTTGTCGAGCAAGCGCGCGCGCATCAGCGGCACCGATACCGTGCGTGGCGAGATCATCGTCAAGGCGCAGGTGCCGCTGTCCGAACTGGATGGATACGCGGCGGAACTGAAGTCGGTGACCGCCGGGCGCGGGCGGTATTCGCTGGATTTCTCGCATTACGAACCGGTGCCGGCACAGGTGCAGCAGAAGTTGATCGAGGCGTACCGGCCCCGTCCGGATGAGGATTGAAGCGCGGCGTTGCGATGCGGAAAAGACGCTCGAATGCGACGCCGGGATGTCCGTTGCCGCGCTTTTTCCGCGTCATCCAGCTCAGGGCATCGGAAAATCGCAAAAAAAGCGCATTTTTATCGCTTCGCTACTTGGCGCGGCGATTTCTTTGCCCTACATTTCGTGTGCCGACGCGATCGGCCCGATTACCCACCTACACAGACTGTATAGACAGGACACTTATGGCAAAGAGCACCAAGAAGGCAGCGCCGAAAAAGGCCGCCAAGAAAGCCGCACCGAAGGCCGCTGCCAAGCCGGCAGCCGTGAAGCCCATCAAGGAAGTGCTGAGCAAGTCCGGCCTGGTTGCCCACATCTCGGAACTCACCTCGGTGGCTGCCAAGGACGTGCGCGCAGTGCTGGCTTCGCTGGAAAGCGCCGTGCACGCCTCCGTCAGCAAGAAGGGCGCCGGTTCCTTCACCCTGCCGGGCCTGCTGAAGATCACCGCCGTCAACGTTCCGGCCAAGCCGAAGCGCAAGGGCATCAACCCGTTCACCAAGGAAGAGCAGTGGTTCGCCGCCAAGCCGGCTTCGGTGAAGGTCAAGGTGCGTCCGCTGAAGAAGCTCAAGGACGCCGCTGCCTGATACGGCGCGACACCTGCGGAGAAAAACAGGACGGCATTGCCGTCCTGTTTTTTTTTGGAAGATTTGCTGGCGCCTTCGGTTGTTGAAGGGCGGGTTGGGACTGGGGATGAGCCGTTCCGCTGGAGGCGCACCGGGTTCGGCCTCGCGGCGATGAGTCAGCAATGAACCGGTGCGGCGCACATCACGCGGACGGCGCGCGCATTTGCGATGCTTGCATGGACTTCTCCATCGGGATCCACCGCATGAATCTGCACGGCCTGCTCGATCAACTGCTGAAATCCCAGAGCGGCGGCAGCCTGCTCGGGAGCACCGACTTCCAGAAAGGCGCGGCCGGCGGTGGCGCGCTCGGCCTGCTGCTCGGCCGCAACCGGAAGACGCGCAAGCTCGCCACCTACGGCGGACTCGCCGCGATCGGCGTGATGGCCTACCAGGCCTGGCGCGAACATCAGCAGCAGACCGGCGGGGCGATGGCCGAACCACAGACCGTCGATCGGCTGCCGCCACCGCAGGCCGGCGTGCACAGCGAAGCCATCCTGCGCGCCCTGATCGCCGCGGCCAAGGCCGATGGCCACATCGACGCGCGCGAGCGCCAGGTGATCGAAGGCGAGTTCCAGCGCCTGGGACAGGGTGCGGAAGTCGAACGCTGGCTCAGCGCGGAACTGGCCAAGCCGCTGGATCCGTCCGAGGTCGCGCGCGCGGCCGGCTCGCCGGAAGTGGCGTCGGAGATGTACATCGCCAGCCTGCTGGTCACCGACGAACAGAACTTCATGGAGCGCAGTTATCTGGATGAACTCGCCCGCCAGCTTCGACTCGATGCTGCGCTGAAATCGCGGCTGGAAAACCAGGTCGCGCAGCACGCCACCTGAGTGGATACGCGCGCGACCCGCATTGCGCGTGCGCTGCGCACGCTGGTGCTGCTGGCGGTGCTCGCCGGCGTGATCCTGTGGGCGTGGAGCCAGCCCTTCATGCTGACGGCGCGCACCACATGGCGCGTATCGCGCATGCCGCCGGCGCAAGCGTTGCCGGTGCCGGTGGAAGGCGTGCAGGCGCGGAGCATCGCCGACACGTTCGGCGCGCCACGCGGTCGCGATCGCCAGCATGCGGGCGTGGACATCTTCGCCACACGCGGCACGACGGTCGTGAGCAGCACCGAAGGCGTGGTGACGTCGGTGCGCGATGGCGGACTGGGCGGCCGCCAGGTGTGGATCCACGGTCCCGGCGGGGAACGCTATTACTACGCGCATCTGGATGCATGGGCGCCCGGCATCGAACGCGGCGACGTGGTGGGGCCCGGGACGCCGCTGGGCACGGTCGGCACCACCGGCAACGCACGCGGCACACCGCCGCACCTGCACTTCGGCATCTACGGCGCCGAAGGTGCGCGTGACCCACTGCCGCTGCTGCGCGCCGGAGCGCAACCGTCTTCGCGCTGAACCGGCATCGCCGCGGCGGAACAGTCCATCACGATCGCACCCCTCGTGAGCGGGTCATCCGGAGCCTATCTTGGATGCATCCCCCAATCGCTCCGTACCGCTGCCATGGCCCACAACGCCCATCGCTATCGCATCACCGTCACGCCCGTCGAATCCGACGGCCTGCCCTGCCTTGGGCGCTGCACGCTCGAGTTCGAACATGCCTGCCACGATGACTGGACGCGCATCGTCGAAAACGTCCAGCGGCTGCGCGGCTACAACGGCGACGAGCGCGTCGCGCTGGTGGTGGGCGCCAAGCTGCTCGGCGGCCTGATGCTGTCGCACCGCAAGGATGAGGACGATCTGTTCGCTCCGCTGCGTGCGCACTTCGGCGATTTCATCCAGGGCCTCAAGCAGCGCGCACGCATGGATGCCCAGGCCACGCCGCTGAGCGATCCCGACGCGCCGTGATGCGGCGCGGCATGGACCATCACTGGCTCGGCGCCGTCGGCGGGTAAGCTCACGGACAGACTGCGGCGGGTAAGGTGCCGCAGACCCCGGAGAATCCTGCATGCCGCCACGCGCACGTTCGTTGTTCCTGTTCGCCACCCTGCTGTGGCTGCTGGCCGGTTGCAGCAGCCTCAATGCGGTCAGCGGCTATTTCGGCAACCAGATCAGCTTCACCGAACCGCAAATCCAGCGACGGCTCGATCGCAGCTTCCCGCGCCAGTTCGATCAGCTCGGCGGGCTGGTCACCGCCACGCTCAGCCGGCCGCGGCTGTCACTGGGCGAAGGCGATGAGCGCCTGCGGCTGGACTTCGACATCGCGGTCGAAGCGATCGGCGCGGGCAACGTGGCGAGCGGACAGTTCGCCTTGGCCAGCGGTCTGCGCTACGACCCGGCCACGCGCGGACTGCATCTGGATCAACCCGAGATCCTGCGCGTCGATCTGCCCGGCGCAGGCAATCTGATGAAGGGTGGCACGCGCGGACTGCTCAATGCACTGCTCAGCGAATACGCGCGCGAAGAACCGGTCTACCGCATCGACAACGACGTGCTCGATCGCCTGCCCCGCGGCAAGCGCATCGGGCAGACCCTGATCGAAAACCAACGCATCGTGGTGACACTGGATGAACGCTGACCTGCCCACCTTCCGCCGCCTGCGCCGCTCGCGCCGCATGCTCGCCGCCGCCCTCGCCGCCAGCGCCGCGGCGATTCCGTTCCCCGCTGCCCTGCTCACCGCATCCGTCGCGCAGGCACAGGAAATCACCGCAGGATCCCTGACCATCTCGCCGGCGCAGTTGCAGAGCGTGGTCGTGCAGGGATTCCCGCGCGAAGAAGAACTGCTGGGCGGGCTGGCGAAACTGACGTTGAGCGATCCGGTGATCGCCATTCCATTGCAGGGCGATCGCATCCAGCTCGATCTGGCGTACCAGCTCGACGTCAGCGTCGATGGCCGCAGCGAACAGGGCGCATTGCGCGTGGCCAGCGGTCTGCGCTACCACCCTGCTTCGCGCGGGCTGCACCTGCAGAATCCGGAAGTGCTGGAGATCCGCGATGCCAACCAGAATCCGGCCGTGGACAACGACACCCGCGCGTTGATCACTGCTCTGCTGCAGGACTACGCGAAGAACGAGCCCATCTATCGGCTGGATCAGGAAACCCTCGCGCAGGTGCCGGGCAACCTGGGGGCCGACGCCATCCGGATCGAAGGCGGACAGGTGCACCTCAACCTCAGCCCCTGAGGCGAACGGCGCAGACGATCATCGCCTGCGCCTGGCCGATCACAGCTCGAAGCGATAGCTGAGCTTCACCAGCAGCTGTTCGTCATCGCGCAGTCCGAAGCTGTCGCTGAACAGCGAACCGGCCGAATCGCCGTAGTCGTTGTCATCGCGCCCGCCGCGTCCATACACCACGTACAGGTAGGACAGCGGCGCCAGTTCATAGCGATAGCGGATCTGGAATCCCAGGTTGCTGAGGCTGAAATCCTCGAGCGCATCGCCACTGGCCACGGACTGCCCATTCGGCGCGACCCGGTAGGCCTGCAGCGCCCGCGCATCCAGCGCGATCGATTGCAGCTTGACCCGCAGTTCCTGCTTGTCGCTGATGTTCCAGTTGACGCCGGCGTTGAGATGCCACTCGCGTCCCTTGTAGCTGCCGATCAGGTTGTCGTACTGCCACAGCAGCCAGTCCGGTGTCATGTCGGCGTAGACGCCGCCATACACGCTGAAGGCATCGCTGATGAAATACGTCGCCTCGTATTCGGCCGCGTAGCCGACCTTGCGATTGCCGGCCAGACCGCCGGTGAACGCGTCGACGAACATCTCGTGCGCCCAGTGGCCCTTGCGCGGGCGTTCGAATTCGTAATGCGCCGTCCAGCGCCCGGGAACGTTCACCACGCCGTTGCCGCGCGTGAGCATGTCGTCCACGCCGGAGGTGTTGACGTTGATCTGGGCGTATTCGCTGCTGCCATTGCGGAGCTGGCCCTGCCGGCTCATGCGGAACTGGTTGTTGAGCCGTTGGCCCTGATCGTTGTAGACGGTGCTGCCGCGCCAGCGCCATTCCTTGGACGAGTAGCGCGATTCGGCGGGCTGCTCGGCGAAACGGCGCTTGAACTCCCAGTGCAGGTAATTGAGGTTGTTGCGCGACAGATAGCCGGCATCGTTGATCTGCAACTCGTCGCCGAAATGCATCGCGATCCACTGCTGGCGCCAGCCGTGGTCCATTTCATAGTCGGCCCAGATCGTGGCGCCGTTGTCGCGGCGGGTCTGGCCCTGCTGATCGATCTGGCTGCCGAACACGCGCGTGCGGATGTTCCAGCGCGCGTT
Source organism: Pseudomonadota bacterium (assembly GCA_023390905.1). Classification (GTDB taxonomy): domain Bacteria; phylum Pseudomonadota; class Gammaproteobacteria; order Xanthomonadales; family Xanthomonadaceae; genus Pseudoxanthomonas_A. The sequence continues at coordinate 6,174 of JAEWBY010000108.1, forward strand.
CGGGCGCCAGTTGTGATCCACGCCCAGCACCGTCGCTTCGCGATCCAGATACGGCCGCTCGACGTTGGTCAGCATCATGCCGATGTTCTGCGCCTCGAAATCCCGCACCAGCCGCAGCGCATAGAACGTGCGGCCGACTTCATCGGCTTCGTCGGCGGCGAACAGGCCGTACTTGGTCTGGCCGAAGCTGCCGTTGAGCTTGAGTGCGGCGGTGATGTCGCCCGAACCATTGCCGTCATCGGCCGGCCCGCCGACGCGGCGCGTGTACAGCAGTTGGCTGTAGTCGGATGGCGTGGTGTATTCGAAGATGCCCTGGTTCTCGGTGAAGAACGGGCGCTTGTCGCTGATGAAGGTTTCGGTGGCGCTGAAGTTCACCACCAGATCATCGCTTTCGACCTGCCCGAAATCCGGGTTGATCGTCGCCGTCATCTGGAATTGCCCGTTCGGCTTCCAGAACAGATCCACGCCGCCATCGAAATCGCTGCGCTGGCCGACGTTGTCGTAGAGGCCGGACACGTACGGCGTGATCGCCAGCAGCGACTGGCTGTACTGCGGCACTTCCACCGGCGCGAAATCGGACATGAAGCGCGGACGCTCGAAACTGGCGGCCGGCCACGCCGAGCGCTCGCCGGTCGAACCGATCACGCGATCCAGATAGATCTTCATCGTGCGCATGTCGCCGACGCTCTTGTGCATCGGCGCGATGTACCACGGGATCAGGATCTCCACCGACCAGCTATCGCCGTCCTCGCTGACTGCATGCTTCCAATTGCCGTCCCAGTCGTCGTTGAACTGCGACTCGTTGGTGATCACCGCATCGGCCACGCCATCGGTGGAGGACACGGTGAAGTTGTAGCCAGTGCGGCCGTCGCCGTCGAAGTCGATCATCAGGTTCACGCGATCGACCTGATCCTCGAAATCGCGCTGCACACGCTGGCGCGTCCACGTCACCGAAGCGGGCTGGACATTGCGCCAGGCGATCGCCAGGCCTTCGGGCGTGGCGAGCACCCACGCCTCGGTCGGCTGCGATGCCGGCGCCTTGGTCAGCGGCTGGACCTGGCGGAAATCGGTGATGTGGCGCGCACCCTGCCACTCGGCCGGATCGATGCGGCCATCGACCTCGATCGCCATCGCCGGCGCTGCCAGCGCCATCAGAACCGAAACACTCAACACTGCCAGACGCATCATTCGCTCCCCGGGCTCCAGCCCACGGGGTGCAACGCTACCGGTGCCACGCCGATTCACCGACTGGCGTTAGTCATGGCAACCATTTGTGCGCCGGCTGCATCCGAATGGCAAAGCCCGCCAGAGTGCGCGCTGTAACCGCGGCTACACCGCGCCGCATGGCGGACGGATCCGCCGAATGCTCACTTCTTCTTGGGTTGCAGCATCGTGCCCGTGCACTTCTTGCTGCCGCAGCGGCAGGCCCAGACCTTCTTCAGGCGAGCGGTATGCGGCTCGGAAAGCACGATGCCGTAGTTGTAGGTCAGTTCTTCGCCCGGCGCGATGTTGCGGATCGCCTCGATGAACACCTTGTCCTTCTTGCGGTTCTTGCCGTCGTGTTCCTCGATCACCGCCTCGCAGTTGGGCGAGCAGCTGTGGTTCATCCAGCGCGCCTTGTTGCCCTTGTAGTTGGCGTCGATGACGTAATCGTCATTGAGCGTGAACAGGAAGGTGTGGCCGGATTCGACGTCGCCGCTGTCATCGGCGTCCACTTCGTCGTGGGTGCGGCGCTTGCCCTTGTATTCGATGATGCGCTCGCCCTTCTTGATCGGTGCGATGGCGAAGACGCCATTGCCATGGATGTCGGACTTGCGGGCTTCGACCTTGCTGGGCATGCGTGATCCAATGCGGAACGGGAAACGGGGATTCTCGCTCAGACAGCGCGTCATACCAAGTCACGCCGTGCGCAAGCATCGCCAGCGCACGGCGAAGAGCACGCGAAGCGCCGTCCGTCGGCTGGCGGCGCGCATGTGAATGGAATGCGCCGCGTACGTGTCCGCTCCGGCGGGCGCTGCGCGTTGATAGGCCTGTTCCCCCGGACACCCTGTCGAGTCAATCCATGCCCACCACCCGAAATACCCTGATTCCCCTGCTCCTGATCGCCTGTGCGGCGCTGGCCGGTTGCCAGGCGCAGGCCAGCAAATCCGCGGCCGCGCAGCCCACCCATTCGGACCTCGTCGCGCGCGGCGAGTACCTGATCCGCACCAGCGGCTGCAACGATTGCCACACGGCCGGCTATCCCCAGAGCCAGGGCCAGTTGCCCACGTCGCAATGGCTGACCGGATCGCCGGTGGGTTACAGCGGGCCATGGGGCACGACCTACGCGGCCAACCTGCGCCTGCGCCTGAAGGACATGAGCGAAGCGCAATGGATGGAATACAGCGCCCACCTGCGCACGCGGCCGGTCATGCCGGACTTCGCCGTGCGTGCGATGACCGCCGAGGATCGCCGGGCGATGTACCACTTCATCCGCTCGCTCGGTCCGGCCGGCCAGCCGGCGCCGGATTACCTGCCGCCGGGCCAGACGCCACCGCCACCGTATTTCGGCCTGGTATTGCCGGCCGAGCCCGCGCCCGAGCACTGAGCCTGCGCGCCATTCAGCCCGAGTGTGGCGCGGGCCGGGGATAAAGCGTACAATTTCGGTACGCTTTTGAACCCGCCCCGCCATGCTCCGTGTCACCAAACTCACCGACTACGCCACCGTGGTCCTGACCGTGCTCGCCGCACGGCCGGGTGAGATTCTCAGCGCGACCGATCTGGCCGATCACTCCGGCCTGGAGTCGCCCACCGTCAGCAAGGTCCTCAAGCCGCTGGCCCAGGCCGGTCTGGTCGAGGGCCTGCGCGGCGTGCGCGGCGGTTACCGGCTGAGCCGGGCCGCGGCCGACATCAGCCTGATCGAGATTGTCGAGGCCATGGAAGGGCCGCTGGCGATGACCGAATGCAGCCAGGCCGAGAGCCACTGCGGCATCGCCCATCAATGCGGCGCGCGCGCCAACTGGCGGCTGATCAATGACGTGGTCGCCGATGCCCTGCGCGGGGTGACCCTTGCGCAGATGCTGCGCGCGCCCACTCCCTCCCCCTCCGACGACACGCGCCGGCGCCCCATCGCCGCGCGTGTCGACTGTTGATCCACAGGCAGCCCGATGGCCACCGAAAACGCTGAAATCCTCGAACAGCTCGGACGTCGCTACGACGCCGGCTTCGTCACCGACATCGAATCCGATTCGCTGCCGCCCGGCCTGGATGAGGACGTGGTGCGCGCGCTCTCGGCCAAGAAGGACGAGCCGGAATGGATGACCGAATGGCGCCTGGCCGCCTATCGCCACTGGCTGACCATGCCGGTGCCGCACTGGGCCAAGCTGAAGATCGCGCCGATCGATTTCCAGGCGGTGAGCTACTACAGCGCGCCCAAGGCCAAGTACAAGTCGCTCGATGAAGTCCCGCAGGAACTGATCGACACCTACGACAAGCTCGGCGTGCCATTGCACGAGCGCGCCAAGCTGGCCGGCGTGGCGGTGGATGCGGTGTTCGACTCGGTGTCCGTCGGCACCACCTTCCGCAAGGAACTGGCCGAAAAGGGCATCATTTTCTGCTCGATGAGCGAGGCCATCCGCGAACATCCGGATCTGGTCAGGCAATACCTCGGCAGCGTGGTGCCGGTCGGCGACAACTACTTCGCCGCATTGAATTCGGCCGTGTTCTCCGACGGCAGCTTCGTGTTCATCCCCAAGGGCGTGCGCTGCCCGATGGAACTGAGCACCTATTTCCGCATCAACGCCGGCCACACCGGCCAGTTCGAGCGCACGCTGATCATCGCCGAGGACAAGAGTTACGTGTCCTACCTGGAAGGCTGCACCGCGCCGATGCGCGATGAAAACCAGTTGCACGCGGCGGTGGTGGAACTGGTCGCGCTGGAAGACGCCGAGATCAAGTACAGCACGGTGCAGAACTGGTATCCGGGCGACGAGGAAGGCCGCGGCGGCATCTACAACTTCGTCACCAAGCGCGGCGAATGCCGTGGCGCGCGCAGCAAGATTTCGTGGACGCAGGTCGAGACCGGTTCGGCGATCACCTGGAAATACCCGTCCTGCGTGCTGCTGGGCGACGACTCGGTCGGCGAGTTCCACTCGGTCGCGCTGACCCATCACCGCCAGCAGGCCGACACCGGCACCAAGATGATCCACATCGGCAGGAACACCAAGTCGAAGATCATCAGCAAGGGCATCAGCGCCGGACGCGGCCAGAACACCTATCGCGGGCTGGTCAAGGTCGATCGCAACGCCGCCAACGCGCGCAACTACACCCAGTGCGACAGCCTGCTGATCGGCAAGAAATGCGGCGCGCACACGTTCCCGTACATCGAGGTCAGGAACCCGACCGCGACGCTGGAACACGAAGCGACCACGTCCAAGATTTCCGACGATCAGATGTTCTATTGCCGCGCGCGCGGCATCAGCGAAGAAGACGCCGTGTCGATGATCGTCGATGGCTTCTGCAAACAGGTGTTCCGCGAGCTGCCGATGGAGTTCGCAGTGGAAGCCAAGAAACTGCTGGAAGTCTCGCTGGAAGGCAGCGTTGGTTGATGCGGCCGGGCTCGGGATCGGCGATGCGGGATCCGAAGCCTCCCGCCCGGTCACGAAATCCACCGCGCTTACGAATCCCGAATCCGAATATCCAATCCCATGCTGAAAATTGAAAACCTCCACGCCAGCGTCGCCGGCAAAGAAATCCTCAAGGGCCTGTCGCTGGAAGTGAAGCCCGGGCAGGTGCACGCCATCATGGGCCCCAACGGAGCCGGCAAGTCCACGCTCGGCAACATCCTGGCCGGTCGCGAGGGCTACGAAGTCACCGCGGGCTCGGTGGAATTCGACGGCAAGCCACTGCTGGAACTGGAGCCGGAAGAACGCGCCGCCGCCGGTGTGTTCCTGGCGTTCCAGTACCCGGTGGAAATTCCCGGCGTCAACAACACGTATTTCCTGCGCGCCTCGCTCAACGCGCAGCGCAAAGCGCGCGGCGAGAGCGAACTGGATTCGATGCAGTTCCTCAGGATCGTGCGCGAGAAACTGGCCGTGCTGCATCTGAAGGACGAACTGCTGCATCGCGGTGTCAACGAAGGTTTCTCGGGCGGCGAGAAGAAGCGCAACGAGATCTTCCAGCTCGCGGTGCTGGAGCCGAAGCTCGCGATTCTCGATGAAACCGACAGCGGCCTGGACATCGATGCGCTGAAGAACGTCGCCGATGGCGTCAATGCGCTGCGTTCGCCGGATCGCGCGTTCCTGGTCATCACGCATTACCAGCGCCTGCTCGATTACATCAAGCCGGACGTGGTGCATGTGCTGGCCGACGGACGGATCGTCGAAAGCGGCGGGCCGGAACTGGCACTCGAACTCGAACAGCATGGCTATGCGTGGATCAAGGAACGCGTGACGCCGGAGCGGGTTGCCTGATGAGCACGCTGCTTGACTCGCTGGCCGGTGCATTCCACGGCGACGGCGCACGCCGCGCCGAGCTCGATGAGGCGCTGCGCGAAGGCCTGCCCGGTCCGCGCAGCGAATCATGGAAGTACACCTCGCTGCGCCAACTGGAGCGCCGCAGCTTCGCGCCCGTGACGCAGGCTCCGGTGGTGGATCCGTTGCTGCTGGCCGACATTCCCGGCCCGCGCGCGGTGTTCGTCAACGGGCGCTATTCGGTGGCGCTGTCCCTGACCACCGATCTGCCCGAAGGCCTCAGCCTGCAACTGCTGTCCGAGGCGATGGCCGAGGGCAACGACTCGGCGCGTTTTCTCGCGCGCCGCTTCGAGCGCAGCGAGGAAGTGTTCGCCCGCCTCAACGCAGCGCTGGCCGACGAAGGCGTGCTGCTGCGCGTGGACGAGAACGTGGCGGTCGCCGAGCCGCTGCACCTGGTGTTCATCGGCGTGCCGGATCCGGCCGATCGCGCCTGGCACCTGCGCCACCTGATCGAGCTGCGCGCCGGCGCCTCGCTGAAGGTGTTCGAACATCACGTCGCGGTCGGCCCGCATGCGCATTTCGGCAATGCGCTGATGCACGTGCATGTCGGCCGCGGCGCCGAGCTGGGCCACGCGCGCGTGCAGCATGACAGCGATCGCGCGACCGCCCTGCTCCGCACCGACGCCGTGCTCGCCAGTGACGCGCTGTACCGGCGCATCGATCTGGAACTGGGCGCATCACTGTCGCGACACGAACTGAATGTGCGCCTCGAGGGCGATCGCGCGCGGCTGGTCGCCAATGGCGTGCTGCTGGCCGATGGACGCCGCCACGTCGACACCCGGCTCGGCATCGATCACATCGGCCGCGATACCGCCTGCGAACTGACCTGGCGCGGGCTGGGCAGCGGACGCGGTCGCGCGGTCTTCCATGGCGGCATCCTCATCCGCGAAAGCGCCGACGGCACCGACGCGATGCTGTCCAACAAGAACCTGCTGCTGTCGGACAACGCCGAAATCGACACCCAGCCCGTGCTGGAAATCCACGCCGATGAAGTCAAGGCCGCGCACGGTGCGACCGTCGGCCAACTGGAATCCAACGCCTTGTTCTACCTGCGCTCGCGTGGCCTGCCTGAAAACGAAGCCCGGCAGTTGCTCACCGCCGCGTTCTGCCGTGAACCGTTGACGGTGATCCGCGACGCCGCCGTGCGCGAGTTGCTGTTCAATCGCGTCGATCAGGCGCTCGCCGGGCTGGGTTCGCCATGAACGATGTCGCGCGGCCACAGCCGGATCACGCAGCGATCGACTGGGCGCGCGTGCGCGCGGACTTCCCGTTGCTGCAACGGCAGGTGCACGGCAAACCGCTGATCTACCTCGACAGCGCGAACACCGGGCAGAAGCCGGCCGCGGTGATCGAGGCGGTCGATGCGTTCTATCGGCTGCACAACGCCAACGTCAGCCGCGCGGTGCACACGCTGGGCACCGAAGCGACCGAAGCGTACGAAGGCGCGCGCCGCAGGCTCGCACGCTTCATCAATGCGCGCGCGGACGAGCTGGTGCTGTGCAGCGGCACGACCTTCGCGATCAATCTGGTTGCCTATTCGTGGGCGCTGCCACGACTGAAAGCCGGCGATGTCATGCTGGTCAGCCGCATGGAACACCACGCCAACATCGTGCCGTGGCAACTGGTGGCCGAGCGCACCGGCGCGCGCGTGCAGGTGGTCGATGTGCTGCCCGACGGCAGTCTGGACCTGGCGGCATTGCACGCGGCGATGACCGACGAGGTGAAACTGCTGGCGATCGCGCACGTCTCCAACGTGCTCGGCACCGTCAATCCGGTGCGCGACATCTGCCGCGAGGTCCGCAGGCACGGCATCATCACCGTGGTCGACGGCTCGCAGGCGGTGCCGCACCGGCCCGTCGATGTCGCCGCGATCGGCTGCGACTTCTACGCGCTGACCGGCCACAAGATGTGCGGCCCGACCGGCACCGGCGCCTTATGGGCGCGACGGGAGCATCTGGCCGCGATGCCGCCCTTCATCGGTGGCGGCGAGATGATCAAGGAGGTCAGTTTCGACGGCACCGTGTTCAACGATGCGCCGCACAAGTTCGAGGCGGGCACGCCGAACATCGCGGGCTTCGTCGGCCTCGGCGCCGCGGTCGATTACCTGCAGCACCTCGGCATGGCGAACATCGAACAGCGCGAGCAGGAATTGCTCGCGCACGCGACCGAGGAAATGCTGAAAATCCAAGGACTGCGCCTGTTCGGCACGGCCCCGGAAAAGGCCGCCGTGCTTTCGTTCCTCATCGAAGGAGCGCATTCGCACGATCTGGCCACGCTGCTGGATCTCGACGGCGTGGCCGTGCGTTCCGGCCAGCATTGCGCGCATCCGCTGCTGCAGTTCTTCGGCGTCACCGCCACCTGCCGCGCATCGCTCGCTTTCTACAACACGCACGAAGAAATCGAGCATTTCATCGCCGCGCTGAAAAAGGCGCGCAGCCTGCTGGCCTGATCTGTCCCCGCACCGCCTGTCGCCAGCCCGCCTCTGGCGATCTAGGATCTCCGCATGAACCCATTGCACTTCCGCAACGCCACACCGGCCGACATCCCCGCGCTCGTCGCCCTGGTCACCTCGGCCTATCGCGGCGAAACCAGCAAGCAGGGCTGGACCACCGAAGCCGACATGCTCGATGGCCAGCGCGTGGACGCCGACAGCCTACGCGATGACATCGAGCGCCCGCACAGCCGCGTGCTGCTCGCCGAACAGGACGGCGAACTGCTCGCCTGCGCGCATGTGGCGGTGGAGGACGGCGCCGGGTATTTCGGCATGTTCGCCGTTCGGCCGGATCGCCAGGGCGATGGGCTGGGCAAGCACGTGATCGCCGAGGCCGAGCGCGTGGCCCGCGAAGACTGGGGCCTGCCGGCCATGCGCATGACGGTCATCGACATCCGCGACGAACTGATCGCGTTCTACGAACGACGCGGCTATCGCCGCACCGGCCTGAAGAAACCGTTCCCCTATGGCGACGAACGTTTCGGCATCCCCAAGCGCGACGACCTGCGTTTCGAACTGCTGGAGAAGCCGCTGTGAGCGGGAACTGGACCTTCGTCTGCGCGCTCGGTGAAATGCTGCCCGGCGAAATGCGCACGGTGTTCGACGAGGTCACCGGCACCCCGATCGTGGTCTTCAACCATGACGGCGATTTCTATGCGCTGGAAGACCAATGCAGCCACGAGGACTTCGAACTGTCGTCGGGCAATTTTGACGCCGAGGACGCGACGATCGAATGCGTCCTGCATGGCGCGCGCTTCGATGTCCGGGACGGTCGCGCGCTCTGCGCGCCGGCGTACTCGCCGGTGGCGAAATTTCCGGTGAAGCTGGAACACGGCGGGCTGTGGACCCGCGACAATCGCGACTGAGGCGGACGACGCCTGCGGCGACGCGCCATCGCACCCACCCGAGGCCGGTCCCTGACCGGCCTTTTTCTTTGGCCGGTCCTGGCCATTGCCAAAGAGAACAATTATCATTTAAATTGTTAAAAGTAGCTTCACCCGGGTGCGCGCGCCCGTCGTCTGCGTTGAATCCAGACGCTTTCCGGCCCGGCCCAGGCTGCCGGAAGGACGCGCCCAGGCCCGGCCCCATACGCCGCTCCCCTCGCCGCCGCCATCGGGGATTCCATCCTCCCACCGGACCTCTCATGAGCATCAAGTCGCGCAAGCACGCTTCGTCTTCCCTCCGTCCGCCGTCCTCGGCGCTGGCCACGGCCACCTTCCTCACGGGCCTGGCGCTGGCGGCGCCGGTCGCCGCGCAGGTGGCCGCCGATGGCACGGCGCCGGATCCCACCACGCTGCCGGAGGTGCATGTCGAAGGCGTGAGCGTGGGCGACTTCAAGTCCGACAAGGTCGCCTCGCCCAAGTTCACCCAGTCGCTGCAGGACACGCCGCAGACGATCCAGATCATCACCGACGACCTGTTCAACCAGCAGGGCGCGACGACCCTGACCGAAGTGCTGCGCAACAGCCCCGGCGTGGGCACGTTCTTCGTCGGCGAGAACGGCAACACGGCCACCGGTGACACGATCTTCATGCGCGGCTTCGACAGTTCGAGCAGCATCTTCGTCGATGGCGTGCGCGATCTGGGGTCGGTCTCGCGCGACATCTTCAACACCGAACAGGTCGAAGTCGAGAAAGGCCCGGCCGGCACGGACAATGGCCGCAGTGCGCCCACCGGCGCGATCAATCTGGTCAGCAAGCAGGCATCGCGGCGCGATTCCATCGGCGGCACGGTGTCCGTCGGCACCGATCATCAACGTCGAGTCACCGCCGACTGGAATCAGTCGATCGGCGAAAGCGCCGCGTTCCGCCTCAACGTGATGGCGCAGGACAGCGATGCGATCGGCCGCGATCTGGTCAACAACAAGCGCTGGGGCATCGCGCCGTCACTGGCGTTCGGCCTGGGCACCGATACGCGCTATTACCTCAATCTGCTGTACGTCGATCAGGACAACGTGCCCGATGGCGGCGTGCCGACCATCGGCCTGCCGGGCTGGGAGCCGCAGCCGACCCTCGGCAATCTGGCCGGTCATCCGGTCAATCCGGAAAACTTCTACGGCACGCGCCACGATCACGATGACGTCACCGCGCAGATGGCGACGTTCCGCTTCGAGCACGATTTCTCCGATACGCTCAAGCTCAGCAATGTGGCACGCTGGGGCCGCAACGATCAGGACTATCTGCTCACCGCGTTCATGGGGACCGGCGCCAACGCCACCAGTGGCGCGCCGGGCAACATCCGCTTCACCAACGCGGCGGATCTCTCGACGTACACGATCGCGCGCAGCCTGCCGACGTTCAAGGACCAGCAGTACACGATCCTCACCGATCAGTTGAACCTGCGCGCCGATTTCAGCACTGGCTCGATCGCGCACAACCTCAGCACCGGCGTGGAATTCGCGCGCGAGGAACTGAAGGGCTGGCGCTTCGGCACGGCCGGCGCGTGGACTCCGGCCAATCTGTACAACCCGGATGTGGACAGCGCCACCGGCCTGAGCTGGTTCCACAATGGCGCGTATACGCAAGCCGAGACCACCACGGCTTCGTTCTACGCATTCGACACGGTGCATCTGACCGAGAGCTTCCTGCTGACCGGCGGCATCCGTTTCGATCGCTACGACACCGAGTATTTCGCGCACCTGCCCTGCACGGCCAACAACACCCAGCCCTGCAACGGTGCACCGGTCGGCACGTTCACCGATCTGCGCCAGGAAGCCTCGGACACGCTGTTCAACTGGAAACTCGGCGCGGTCTACAAGGTCGGCGAGGTCGCTAGCGTGTATGCGAACTACGCGATTTCCCAGCAGCCTCCGGGCGGCGCCACGATGGAGCTGAGCCCGGCCGCGAACAACGCCAACAATCCGATCTACGACCCGCAGAAAACCAGGACGATGGAAGTGGGCAGCAAGTGGAACCTGCTCGACGATGCGCTCCTGCTGACCATGGCGCTGTACCAGACGGACGTGTCCAACGAGGTCATCACCGAGAACGGCGTGACGTTCCAGGGCGGCGACAAGCGGGTCAAGGGCATCGAATTGTCCGCCGTCGGCAAGATCACCGAGCACTGGGCGGTATCGGCCGGTTACACCACGATGGACGCCAAGGTCACCGACGGGCCGGCGGTGTCGCGCGATGGTTCGTCGTATCTGGCCTACACGCCGGACAGCGCCTTCACCGCGTGGACGAGCTACGAACTGCCGTTCGGGCTGACCTTCGGCGGCGGCGTGCGCTACTCCGGCGAGATGAAGCGCGGCACCGACGGAGCGGCCGGCACGCCGATGTTCGTCAAGTCGTACACGGTGTGGGATGCAGTGGTGAGCTATGCCTTCAGCGACAACCTCGATCTGCGCCTGAACGCCTACAACCTCTTCGACAAGGAATATGTCGCGGCGATCAACAAGAGCGGCTACCGCTACACCCCCGGCGCACCGCGTTCGGTGCTGTTGAGCCTCAACCTGCGTTTCTGATGCAACCGCGGGGACGGCGATGCCTACCCCGCTTCGTTTCCGGAGTCCTGCGATGCTGCTGCACATCCCCGACGTACTCGATGCCGACGAACTGGCGCAGATCCGCCAGGCGCTGGCGGGCGCCGAATGGACCGACGGGCGCGAGACCGTCGGCGTCCAGGGCGCGCAGGTCAAGCGCAACCTGCAATTGCCCGATGCTTCGCCGCTGAAGCAGCAACTCGGCGAACGCATCCTCGCCGCGCTCGCGCGCAATCCGCTGTACTTCGCCGCGGCGCTGCCGCTGCGCACCTTGCCGCCGCGCTTCAACTGCTACCAGGGCGGCGGCGAATACGGATTCCACGTCGATGGCTCGGTGATGCTGGTCAAGGATGCCGACGGGCAGACGCAGCACATCCGCTCGGATCTTTCCTGCACGCTGTTTCTCTCCGAACCGGAGGAATACGACGGGGGTGAGCTCATCATCAGCGACACCTACGGCGAGCACGAAGTCAAACTGCAGGCCGGGGATCTGATCCTCTATCCGTCGAGCAGCCTGCATCAGGTCCGCCCGGTGACCCGTGGCGCGCGCGTGGCGTCGTTCTTCTGGATCCAGAGCATGGTGCGCAGCGATATGCAGCGCCGTCTGCTGTTCGAGCTGGACACATCGATCGAAACGCTGCGCCGCTCCAATGCCGATGCGCAGGCGGTGCTCCAGTTAACCGGCGTGTACCACAACCTGCTGCGCGGCTGGGCGGAAACCTGACGAGTGCTCTGGCGGCATTTCGTCGCCCAACGTGGCAGTGGATGGTCGAACCACTGCGCGCAAGACCAGCGTCCAGGAAGCAGCGACCCGGTTTCGTGGCCATCGATTAGCGCGGGTTCCGGATGGCTTGGCCGCCCATCGTGCTGTCAATCGGCCAATTGAGAGCCATTCTCATCTATGGTCTAATCGCCTTCTTCCTCTCCGGCCTTCGTTGACTTGAGCCCTGCCGCTTCCTCCTCCGTCACCCGCCAGCAGCAGCGACGCGGCTATTGGCTGCGCACGCTGCACCAGTGGCACTGGATCAGTTCGGCGATCTGCCTGATCGGGATGCTGCTGTTCGCGGCCACGGGGATTACGCTCAACCACGCGGCGCGCATCGAAGCCAAGCCGGAAGTGGTGAACCTGCAGCGCGAATTGCCCGCTTCCCTGCTCGAGCGGCTGGGCGCGCGCGAGGACGGCCAAGCGCCGCTGCCCGCGCCGGTCGCCGACTGGCTCGGCAACGAGTTGGACGTCCCCATCGGCGCGCGCGAGGCGGAGTGGTCGGCCGAAGAGATCTACCTGTCGATGCCCAGCCCGGGCGCGGATGCGTGGTTGAGCATCGATCGCGCCAGTGGCGCGGTGGAATTCGAGCGCACCGATCGCGGCTGGATTTCCTATTTCAACGATCTGCACAAGGGACGCAATGCCGGCCCGGCGTGGGGCTGGTTCCTCGATGTCTTTGCGATCGCCTGCCTGGTGTTCTGCATCACCGGCCTGTTCCTGTTGCACCTGCACGCGCGCCAGCGCCGTCTGACCTGGCCGATGGTCGGCCTTGGCCTGGTGGTTCCACTGCTGCTGGCGCTTCTTTTCATCCACTGATTCCCACCGAGCCCGCCGATGAACAAGACCGTTTCATTGACCCTGACCTTCGCACTCAGCGGTCTGTTGACCGTACCGGCCTTCGCCGGCGAATTGAGCGTCAACGTGGAAGTGCCCAAGTTGAACGTGGCCGAGTACCACCGTCCCTACGTGGCGATCTGGCTGGAAGGGGCGGACCAGAAGGTCGCCGCGAATCTCTCGGTCTGGTACCAGCAGCGCGACACGTCCGAAGGGCACGGCACCAAATGGCTGCCTGATCTGCGGCAGTGGTGGCGCAAGTCCGGCCGCACGCTGAAAGTGCCGGTCGATGGCGTGACCGGCCCGACCCGCCCGGTAGGCCAGCACGCGCTGAAGTTCACCGACAAACAAGCGCAACTGGCGCAGTTGCCGCCCGGCCAGTACACGCTGCTGGTGGAGGCCGTGCGCGAAGTCGGCGGCCGCGAACTGGTCAAGGTGCCTTTCAGCTGGCCGGCCCGGAGCGTGCAGACCGGCAAGGCGCAAGGCAGTACCGAACTCGGCGCCGTCAGCGTCACCGTCAAACCCTGATTCCCACGAAAGCTGGAGGTTTCCATGAAGCGTTCCCTCACCCTCGCCATGGCGCTGGCTTCCGCGCTGCCGTTCTCCGCACTGGCCCACAAGACCTGGCTGCAACCTTCGCAGACGGTCATCGCCGGAGAAAATCCGTGGATCACCGTCGATGCGGCGGTGTCCAACGATCTTTTCTATTTCAACCATGTGCCGCTGCGCACCGATGGCCTGGTGATCACCGCGCCGGACGGCAGCAAGGTCGATGCGCAGAATCTGGCGACCGGCAAGTTCCGCACCGTGTTCGACGTCGAGCTCAAGCAGCAGGGCACCTACCGCATCGCGGTGATCAACAGCGGCCTGTTCGGAAGCTGGGAAGAAAACGGCAAGCCCAAGCGCTGGCGCGGCACCCCGGCCTCGTTCGCCACCGAAGTGCCGAAGGACGCGAAGAACCTGCAGGTTTCGCAATCGGTGGGTCGCGTGGAAACCTTCGTCACCAATGGTTCGCCGACCGACACCGTGTTCAAGACCACGGGCGAAGGCCTGGAACTGGTGCCGGTGACGCATCCGAATGATCTGTTCGCAGGCGAAGCGGCGAAGTTCCGCATCCTCAAGGATGGCAAGCCCGCTTCCGGCATCGAGTTCGAGATCACGCGCGGCGGCACGCGCTATCGCAACGCGCAGAACGAAATCAAGGTGACCAGTGACGCCAGCGGCGAGTTCAGCGTGACCTGGCCCGAAGCCGGCATGTACTGGCTCGAAGCAACCACCCAGGACGACGAAACGTCGCTGCCGCAGGCCAGGCAACGCCGACTGAGCTACGTCGCGACGCTGGAAGTGCTGCCGCAGTAATTCAGCGTCACTCGGTTGCATGAAGTCCACTGTTCCAGCGGCGGCGGTCGTGCACGTGCTGCATGGCCAGACCATGGGCACCACGTGGTCGGTGCGCGCGTGCGCGGCGGCCGATGCGGATCTGCATGCGCTGCATGCCGGCATCCAGCACGTGCTCGATCGCATCGTCGCGCAGATGAGCACGTGGGAGCCTGGCTCGCACATCAGCCGTTTCAACCGCAGCGATGCAGGCCAGTGGCTGAGCGTGCCGCCCGGGTTCATGGCGGTGCTGCGCGGCGCACTGGCGATCGCCGAAGCCAGCGATGGCGCTTTTGATCCTTCCGTCGGCGCGCTGGTGGGCGCATGGGGATTCGGCGCGCAGGCCGGGCCGTCCTCTGCACCGGATTCGGCAAGGCAGGCCTCCGCGCACGGGACCGTGGGCTGGAAGCGCCTGCGGGTGGACGAGGACGCGTCGCGCATTCTCCAGCCCGGTGGCGTGCAACTGGATTTCTCCGCGATCGCCAAGGGATATGGGGTCGATGCGGTGATCGAACATCTACGCGAAGGCGGACTCGCCGCCGCATTGGTGGAAGTCGGCGGCGAACTGCGCGGCTTCGGTCGCAAACCCGATGGCGAAGGCTGGCGCGTGCTGATGGAATCCTCGCCTGACGAAGAAGCCGCGGCCGGTTGGGAGCCGCGCGTGCTCGCACTGGATGATCTCGCGGTGGCCACGTCGGGCGACCGCTGGCATGCCTACGAAGCCGGCGGCGAGCGCTACAGCCATACGATCGATCCGCGCAACGGACGGCCGGTGCCGCACGCCAGCGCCGCGGTGACCGTGGTCATGCGCAGCGCGATGGAAGCCGATGCCTGGGCGACCGCATTCACCGTGCTCGGTCATGAGCAGGGACTGGCTTTGGCACGGGAACACGATTTTGCCGTGCGCTATGTGATCCGCACGCCGGACGGGTTGCAGGAGCACAGCACACCCGCCCTGGACGCGATGCTGCTCGCATGAGGGCACTCGACGCGCGCCATTCGCTCTCCGTGTGGGGCAACGTGGGCGTCATGTCGCTGCTGCTCGTGATCGCGGTGGTCTTCGCACGCCTGCATGCATCGCCGTGGTGGCTGGCTGCTCCGGATGCTTCGGCGACGTGGATCGCGGGCGGGATTGTCGCGACCTACATCGCGTTCACCGCGTGGTGTCTGCGGCCGCGTGGATCCGCAGTGGACTCGAATGCGGCGGCGGGCAAGGACGTCATCACCGTGGTCCACGCCAGCCAGACCGGCTTTGCCCAGGTGCTGGCCGAGCGCAGCGCCAAATCCCTGCGCGCGGCCGGTCTGGCTGTCGTTTCGCGCTCGTTGGAAACCGTGACGGCTGAAGACCTGAGCGGACGCATGCTGTTCATCGCCAGCACGACCGGAGAAGGGGATCCGCCGGATCACGCGCTGGGTTTCGTCCGTCGCGTGATGTCGCAGACACCCGATCTGCATGGACTGCATTACGCGGTGCTCGCATTGGGCGATCGCGAATACGACCACTTCTGCGGGTTCGGGATCCAACTGGACGATTGGCTGCGCCAGCATGGCGCGCAGCCGTTGTTCGATCGCGTGGATGTGGACAATGCCGACGAGAGCGCGCTTCGGCACTGGCAGCATCATCTCGGACAGCTCGGCGGCGTGACCGATCTGCCGGATTGGGATACGCCGCGCTACGAAACGTGGCGTTTGAGCGAACGCCGTCTGCTCAATCCCGGTTCCGTCGGTGGGCCCGCCTACCATCTGGCGCTGCAACCGCCCGATGGGCTGACGCCAGCGTGGCAGGCCGGTGATCTGGTGGAGATCGGACCGCGCAATTCGATGGAGGTGGTGGCTTCGTTCCTTCGGTCGTGCGGCTGGGAGGCCGGTGCGCGCATTTCGGTCGATGGCGAAGTGCGGACGCTCGGCGACGTGCTGGCCGAACGCCAGCTTCCGCCGCCCGGCGGCACGCACGGCCGGAATCCCGAGCAGCTTCTGGAAACACTGCCGCGCCTTGCGCATCGCGAATATTCGATCGCCTCCATTCCAGAGGATGGCTCGATCGAGTTGCTGGTCAGGCTGATGCAGCGTCCGGACGGCCAGGCCGGGCTGGGCAGCGGCTGGCTCTGCCTGCACGCGCCTATTGGCGGAAACATTGACGTGCGCATCCGCCGCAATGCGAACTTCCACGCGCCGGCCGCACCGGTGCCGATGATCCTGATCGGCAACGGCACCGGACTGGCAGGGCTGCGCGCGCACATCAAGCAGCGCGCGGCGCAGGGCGTCGGGCGCATCTGGTTGATGTTCGGCGAGCGCAGTCGCGCGCACGATTTTTTCCATCAACCAGAACTGGAAGCCTGGCAGCGCGCGGGCGTCATCGAACGCATGACGCTGGCGTTTTCCCGCGATCAGCCAGAGCGCCGTTATGTGCAGGACGAAGTACGAGCGGCCGCCGTCGAGATCCGGCAATGGGTTGAGGCCGGCGCGGCCATCCATGTGTGCGGCAGTCTGGACGGCATGGCGCCGCGCGTGGATGTTGCACTCATCGACGTGCTGGGCGAAGCGGTGCTGGATGCGCTGCGGGTCTCGGGCCGCTATCGGCGCGATGTCTACTGATCCACTCCGGCAAGCGGCTCCAGCCGGATTGCCAGCAGCTCGCCGGCGCCTTCCAGCGCATGACGCGCGCGCGGCGTGGCGAAGGGCAGTATCGCGGTGTCGCCGGCCTGCATCGGCGGCAGGCCCGAATCGGCGCCGAAGTTCGCATGCCCGGCGAGCAGATGGATCGCCCAGCCGACATGCGGGTCGGTGAAGAACAGCATTGATCCGACCAGCGGACGATGCAGAAGTTCGGCGCGTACGGTTTCCCGCCGCCACATCAGGTTGAAGTCGTGCGTGGGTCCCTCGACCAGTTCGCCCCTCACTTCGCGCTCGCCGGGGAAACGGCAACGTCCGTGCGGTGGCTCCAGTTGGACCGAAGCGCCGTCCTCGAATCTCAGCCGCAGGCCGTTGCCACGCAGCAGGACCAGTTCGCGCTCGATGCCGGGAAACCGCGAGAAGGATGAATCCTGTTCGATCTCGGCAATCGACAACCGCCAGTCCCAGTCATCGTGGTCAGGCACGCGGACGATTTCGCGCGTCCATCCCAGCCCGTTTTTCCAGCGAACGCGGCGGTATTCGTTGGACGGAATGACGTGTGCGGTGTTCACGACAGGCTCGCCAGGGGGTTGCCGGATTCTACCCGCACACAGCACATCGCCCAGGCGCATCGGCTGCGTCTGGGCGATGAGTTACTTCCCTGTCGGCATCCTGCCGAACGCAGACATCCTGTCCGCTCCTGTCCCTGTGCATTCCGCACGTTGATCCCTGAAATCAGTACATCCCTGTCGGCCTCCTGCCTGTCCCCCCTCGGCATCCTGCCCCTCAGCCGGAATGGTTGCGATCCTGCATCCATCCGGCATGGGTTGTTGCGTACGCTTCAGCGCCGGACCACGGGCGCCGCTGCGGCGGCCGACTTGCCTGCCGCGGTCGCGGCGGGCGGTGCGGCGCTGGCACGCAGTTCGATACGGTCGCGATTGCGTTCCACCGTTTTCAAACCGATGCCCTTGACCATCGCCAGTTCTTCGGCACTCTTGAACGGTCCGTGTGTCTTCCGGTATTCGACGATGGCCTGCGCCTTCGCCTGACCGATGCCATCCAGGGCGGACTCGAGTGTTGCGGCGTCTGCCGTGTTGATGTTCACCTTGTCGGCGGCAAACGCGCTCCCGACCAGCATCAACGACAACACGACGGACTTCAGAACTGCACTCAGCGATTTCATGGCTAACCTTCCTTGTGGCTATGGATTGATTCCTTCGGGAAACTTCCGTCTCCTCCGTCGGCCCGGGATTCCCTCCCTGAGCTGACGTCGCCAGTCTGGTTCGCCAGTGGAAGCCAAGGTATCGTCCCTGCGCTACGAAAGCTGCCGGGAAACCCCGCAAGTTCGTGTAGGAAAATTCCTACACGCTGCGGGGCGTAGAATGCGGGTTTGCATTCGCATGCTGGAGCTTCCATGGATACCGCCAAGATCGACCGCTACGTCAGTGAAAAGTGGGATGACGACATCGTCCCGCAACTGGTCGAATACATCCGCATCCCCAACAAGTCGCCGATGTTCGACCGCGACTGGGTGGCCAACGGGTACATGGAGGCCGCAGTCCAGCTGATGGAACGCTGGGCCCGGGCGCAGGAGATTCCCGGCCTGCAGGTGGAAGTCGTGCGCTTGGAAGGCCGCACACCGCTGATCTTCCTCGAGATTCCGGCCAGCGGCCCGGAGACCGGGCAGGACACCGTGCTGCTTTACGGTCATCTGGACAAGCAGCCGGAAATGACAGGCTGGGATGCCGATCTCGGTCCGTGGAAGCCGGTGCTGAAGGGCGACAAGCTGTACGGGCGCGGAGGCGCCGACGATGGCTACGCGCTCTTCGGCTCGCTCGCCGCGATCCAGGCGCTGCAGGAACAGGGCGCCCCGCATGCACGCTGCGTCATCCTGATCGAGGCCTGCGAGGAATCCGGCAGCTACGATTTGCCCGCCTATGTCGATCATCTGGCTGACCGCATTGGCCAGCCTTCGCTGGTCGTGTGCCTGGATTCGGGCTGCGGCAACTACGATCAACTCTGGTGCACGACGTCACTGCGCGGACTGGCGGGCGGCAACTTCACCGTCAAGGTGCTGAGCGAAGGCGTGCATTCGGGTGATGCCTCCGGCGTGGTGCCGTCCAGTTTCCGTCTGCTGCGGCAGTTACTCTCGCGGCTGGAGGACGAGAACACCGGCCGCATCCTTCCGGACGGCCTGCAGGTGGAGATTCCGGCCGATCGCCTGGCGCAGGCGAAGGAAGCCGCGCGCGTGCTCGACACCGCAGTGTTCGACAAATTCCCGTTCCTGCCGGGCATGACGCCGATGGCCGAGGATCTGACCGAACTCGTCCTCAACCGCACATGGCGGCCCGCGCTTTCGGTGACCGGCGTCGATGGCATGCCGCCGCTGTCGTCGGCCGGCAACGTGCTGCGTCCGCATACCTCGGTCAAGCTGTCGCTGCGCCTGCCGCCTACGCTGGATGGCAAGCAGGCCGGCGCGCTGCTGAAGGAACTGCTGCTTGCGAATCCTCCCAATGGCGCACAGGTCAGCCTTGATCTGGAAAAAGCCAGCACCGGCTGGAACGCGCCGGCGATGTCACCGTGGCTGGAAAAGGCGATCGATGCATCGAGCCGGGAATTCTTCGGCGCGCCGGCCATGTACATGGGCGAAGGCGGCACCATTCCGTTCATGGGCATGCTGGGCGAGAAGTTCCCCGGCGCACAGTTCATGATCACCGGCGTGCTGGGCCCGCATTCGAACGCGCATGGCCCGAACGAATTCCTGCACATCCCGATGGGCAAGAAGGTGACCGCGTGCGTGGCGCGGGTCATCGCCGAGCATCACGCCGCGAGCGTGCGTGGCGAGACCATGGGCGTGGCGGCGGTGGCCGGCGGCGATCAGCACGGCGATCACGGCTGCTGCTGATTGGCGCCAGAGCGTCGCAGGACCGAAGGAAGGCCGGCACATGCCGGCCTTTCCTGTCTTGCCGGCCCAATGGTTGAGTCCGCTGCGCTGGGTTACCCTGCGTCCACCCCACTCGACCGGAGCCTTTCGATGGAACAGATTTTTGGTGGCGGCATTCTCTGGACCCTGCTCATCGGCCTGCTGGCGGGCCTGCTCGCGCGTGCGCTCAAGCCCGGCGACGACAAGCTCGGCATCTTCTGGACCATCGTGCTCGGCATCGCCGGCGCCCTGCTCGCGCGCTTTGTCGGCGGCGCACTGGGCTGGTACGGACCGGAGGAACCGGCCGGCTTCATTGCCTCGGTGGTCGGCGCCATCATTCTGCTGATCCTCTACGGCTTGATCCGCAAGAAGAAGGCGTGATCACGCGCGCCTGTCGTTCCTCGCGGGCGCTTTCATAATTCTTCATCCGGATTTCCGGCGTTTCATGTAGGCCGGGTATCGAATGCGGACTCCCAACACGGAGTCCGCTTCATGCCTCGATCACTGCTGGCCTGCTGTGCCTCGGTCCTGCTGGCCGCGCTCGCGCTGCCCATCCACGCCGCACCCTACTCGCCCCCGCCGCGCCATGACGACGGCTGGCCCGTGGCCAGCGCGCTCGAAACCGGTTGGCAGACGGGCAGGTTCGATGAACTCGAAGCCGCGATCGCGCGAGGCGATTTCCCCGGTGTGACCAGCATCGTCGTCGCCAAGGACGGGCGGCTGGTCTATGAGCGGTACTTCGGCGAAGGCGGGCCGGACGTGCTCAACGACACCCGTTCGGCGACCAAGAGCGTGACCGCCATGCTGGTCGGCGCGGCCATCGATCGCGGGCGCATTCCATCGGTGCAGGCGCGCGCTTACGACTTCTTCGCCGATCTGGCGCCCTGGCAGCACGCAAGTGAGCGCAAGGCGCGCATCACGCTGGAAGATCTGCTGACGATGAGCTCGGCCTGGGAATGCGACGACGAGAACCAGTTTTCGGCCGGCAATGAAGAACGCATGTACCTCAGCGAAAGCTGGACGCGCTTCGCGCTGGATCTGCCGCTGCGGGGGTTCGCGCCGTGGATGAGGCGACCGGAGGACAGTCCGCACGGGCGTGCGTTTTCGTACTGCACGGCCGGCAGTTTCCTGCTGGGTGCGATCGTCGAACGCGCGACCGGGCAGGCCCTGGCCGATTTCGCTGGCGACGCACTGGAAAAGCCGCTCGGCATCCGGACATCGAAGTGGAACCGCGCGTCCGAAGGCGTGGGCATGGGCGGCGGCGGCACGCGCTATCGCAGCCGCGACCTGGCCAAGTTGGGACAGGTGATGGTCGACGGCGGACGCTGGCAGGGCCGCCGCATCCTTTCACCCGAGTGGGTGCGCGCGAGCCTGACCGTCCATGCACAGGCACGCGAGGACGCCGACTATGGATATCAGTTCTGGCGCTTCCGCTATCCGTTCCGCGACGGCCAGTTGCCGGCATGGTCGATGTCGGGCAACGGCGGCAACTATGTCTTCATCGTGCCGGAGCACCGCCTGGTCGCCGTGATCACGCGCACCTCGTACAACCAACGCAACGTGCATCCGCAATCGCAGCAGATGTTCGCCGACTACCTGCTCAGGGCGATGCCGTGATGCGTGCGAGCAGTGCCGGCGGAATGCGCGCGCGCTCGGCCTCCACGCGCCGCTGCATGGCGTCGATGCTGCGCGCGAATTCGGGCTCGGCCGACAGCGACTTGAACCACGGTGACACGCGCAGGTAGTCGCTGTCGCGATAGCCGGCGGAGACGGCGCGCTGCAACGCCGACAACGCACCGGCGCGATCGCCGCCGGCTTCGCGCAGCACCACCACTTCCAGCCAGTCGGAGGGATAGCCCGCACCTGCCTCGAGTTCCTCCGCCATCGCATCGGCACGTTGCCGCGCCCAGGCCGGATCCACGTGGCCGGCCTGCACGCGCGCAAGCGTCACGGGCAGGCTGGCCTGCGGCCGCAACCGGACCGCCGCCGCGCAGGCCGTGGCCGCGGCGGCACCGTCATCACGCAACAGCGCCAGTTCCGCCGCCAGCAGATGCAGATCGACGTGGTCGGTTCCGCGCAGCAGGGCTTCGCGCAAGGCCGTGTCCGCCTCGCTCAGGCGACCATGGCGGAACAGGAAACGCGGCCACGCGCTGTTGGAGAACACGTTGTCCGGATACAGCGCAAAGCTGCGCCGATAACGTTCCTCCGCCGCGTGCGGATAACCGAGCAGATCCAGGTTAGCTGCAATCTGCAACGGCAGAAAGCGCACGCGTGCCGGATCACCGCGCAGGGCGTGATTGGCGATCACCGCATCGGCCAGGCGGCCCTTGCGTTCGTACAGATAGGCGGCCGAGGCGCGACTGTTGTCGTCGGCGGGATCGAGTTGATAGGCACGCTCGTAATGACGCAG
This sequence comes from Pseudomonadota bacterium, assembly GCA_023390905.1. Classification (GTDB taxonomy): domain Bacteria; phylum Pseudomonadota; class Gammaproteobacteria; order Xanthomonadales; family Xanthomonadaceae; genus Pseudoxanthomonas_A. The sequence goes on from JAEWBY010000108.1 coordinate 28,582, forward strand.
GGCGTCGTCGATGCGTCCGCGGCAATCGAAGGCGTACCCGAGCGCCGACTGCGCACGCGCGTTGCCGGGTTGCGCCGCGGCCACTTCGTTGGCCAGATGCTGCGCGCGCATCGCCCATTGCGGCGGGAAGTTGAACAGGCAGACGCGCGCGCTGTAGGCGCGGCTCAATCCAAGGCGCGCACGGACGTCCCGCGGCGCCGATTGCAGCACCTGCTGGTACAGGCCGATCGCGCGTTCGTTGTCATCGCGCTGGCCGATGCCCGCATAGTACGCGGCGCGCTCGTTGAGTGCATCGACCTGCGAAACCGTAGCGGCCGGTGTGGCGTCATCGTGGGCCCGGCCGGCATACCACGCCGAGCCCGCCGCCGCGAGGATGACGATGAGCAACGGCACCAGGATCCACGGCGAAAACCTGCGCGTCCGGGCCGGCTTCGTTTTCTGCTGCGGTGCCACGGGTTCCTCGACCGCGACCGGCTCCGGCGGCACGCAGAGCTGATAGCCCTGCCCGCGCACCGAACGCAGGTAGCGCGGCTGGCGGCCGTCATCGCCCAGCGCCTGCCGCAGCAGCTTGACCCGCTGCGTCACCGTCTCCTCGTTGACGATTGCCGGCGCCCAGACCTGTTCGATCAATTCATCGAAGCCGACGACGCGATCGCCCTGCGCCAGCAGATAGCGCAGCAACTGGAAACTCAGCCCGGCGACGTTCAAACGCTCGCCGTCGCGCTCGACGCGCTGGCGCTGAAGATCGATCAGCAGATCATCCAGGCGGTAGCGCGCGGCCGGCTCCAATGCTTACTCGCTGCGCCCGTAGATGTCCGAATAGCGGACGATGTCGTCTTCGCCCAGGTAATCGCCGGACTGCACCTCGATCAGTTCCAGCACGTCCTGGCCCGGATTCTCCAGGCGGTGGCGCGCGCCGATGGGAATGTAGGTGGACTGGTTTTCGTAGAGTTCGAAAACATCGTTGTCGCGCGTCACCCGCGCGATGCCCTTGACGACGATCCAGTGCTCGGCGCGATGGGCATGCGATTGCAGGGACAGCTTGGCGCCGGGCTTGACCTTGATGCGCTTGACCTGATGGCGGCTGCCCATGTCCACCGAATCGTAGCTGCCCCAGGGACGATGCACTTCGCGATGCAGGACCGCCTGGCTGCGCTGGGTATTCTTCAACTGCGCCACGACCTGCTTCACTTCCTGCACGCGATCCTTGCGCGCCACCAGCACCGCGTCATCGGTCTCCACGACCACCACGTCATCCAGGCCGACCAGCGCCACCAGCCGCTGCGCGTAGGCATAGCTGTTGCGCGTGTCCACCGCGATCACGTCACCATGGTGCGCATTGCCCTGCGCGTCGCGCTCGGCCACCTCCCACAATGCGGACCAACTGCCCACGTCGTTCCAGCCGATGTCCACCGGCAACACCATCGCGTGCGCGGTGCGCTCCATCACGGCGTAATCGATCGAATCGGACGGGCTCGCGGCGAATGCCTCCTTGTCGAGGCGGACGAAATCGCCGTCGCGATGCGCGCTGGCGAATGCGTGGGCCGCCGCTTGCGCGATGTCGGGCCGGAACTGCTCCAGTTCTTCGAGATAACGGCTGGCCTTGAACAGGAACATGCCGCTGTTCCAGTAATAGCCGCCCTCGGCCAGATAGTGTCCCGCCGTGGACGCATCGGGCTTCTCGACGAAGCGCAGTACCCGGCGCAGTCCCTCACCGGCCTCGGCCTGGATATAGCCGAAACCGGTTTCCGGCGCGTCCGGCACGATGCCGAAGGTGACCAGTGCGCCGGATTCGGCCACGCCGATCGCCGACCGCACGGCGCTGCGGAACGCTTCGCCATCACGGATCACGTGATCGGACGGCAGCACCAGCAACACCGGATCATCCCCCTGCGCCTTCGCCTGCAACGCGGCGACCGCGATCGCCGGTGCGGTGTTGCGGCCGACCGGTTCCAGCAGGATGTGCGGGGCCGGCGAGCCGATCTGGCGAAGCTGCTCGGCGACCAGGAAGCGATGCTCTTCGTTGGCCACCACGATCGGCGCGAGCGCTGACAGCGGGGCCACGCGCGACCAGGTGTCCTGCAGCAGCGTGCGCTCGGTCGCCAGCGGCAGGAACTGCTTCGGATACGCCTCGCGGGACAGCGGCCACAGGCGTGTGCCGGAACCGCCGGACAGCAGGACGGGTTGAACGACGGCCATGGAATGCTCGCGCGGATGGAGGACCGCAGTTTACCCTGTGCACGCAAACCGCAAGGCTGGAACCCGCAATGCATCCAACGTCGTCCGAGTCGATCGAGCGCGCCGCGCGCCGCCTGCAATGGGCCCGTCAGGTGACTGGCGATCCCGTGCTCGAACTGGAACGCGCCTCGGTCGATGCAGGCTTCCGCAGCTACTGGCGGAGCGTGGCGCAGGAGGGCCCCACGCGCATCGTGATGGATTCACCGCCGTCGCTGGAAGACGTACGGCCGTGGCTGCGCATGCGCGATCTGCTCGAAGGCGGCGGCGTGCGCGTGCCGCAGGTGCTGGCGCGCGATGTCGAGCACGGGTTCCTGCTGCTGGAGGATCTCGGCGGTCCCACGCTGGCGCAGACGATCACCGCCGACACCGCCGATGCCTGGTTCGATCGCGCGATCGAAGCGCTGATCACACTGCAACGCATCGCACCGCCCGAAGGCGCCGGCGAGTTCGGTGAAGCCCTGCTCCAGCGCGACGCCGGCCTGTTCGAAGAGTGGTTCCTGCAGCGGCATCTGGGCCTTGAGCTGGATTGCGGGGAAGCCGAATCGCTGCAACTGGCGCAGCGGCGCCTGATGGACAACGCGATGTCGCAGGCGCGCGTGCTGACCCATCGCGATTTCATGCCGCGCAATCTCATGCCGACGCTGCCCATGCCGGCGGTGCTGGATTTCCAGGACTGCGTGATCGGGCCGGTGGCCTACGATCCGGTCAGCCTGTTCAAGGATGCATTCCTGAGCTGGCCATTGGAGCGCGTCGATGGCTGGCTGCTGCGCTACCACGCGCGCGCCGTGGAAGCCGGAGTGCCGGTGCCCGCGTCCGCGCGGACGTTCCTGCGTGATGCGGACTGGCTGGGCATCCAGCGGCACCTGAAGATTCTCGGCATCTTCTCGCGCCTGCATTATCGCGATGGCAAGAGTCGCTATCTGGCCGATGCGCCGCGTTTCATCGCGTATCTGGACGAGGTGTTGCCGCGGCATCCCGAACTGTCCGGAGTGCAGGCCCTGCTTGATCGACGCATCAAGCCGGCACTCGCGACAAAGGAACCAGTATGAAGGCGCTGATTTTCGCGGCCGGCCTGGGCGAACGCATGCGGCCGCTGACCGATCACACGCCCAAGCCGCTGCTGAGCGTCGGTGGCAAGCCGCTGATCGTCTGGCATCTGGAAAAGCTCGCCGCGCTCGGCGTGCGCGACGTGGTGATCAACACGAGCTGGCTCGCCGATCAGTTCCCCGCTGCGCTGGGCGATGGTGCGCGCTGGGGACTTCGGCTGCACTACTCGTATGAAGGCGCAACGCCGCTGGAAACCGGCGGCGGCATGCTGCACGCGCGGCCATTGCTGGGCCAGGCGCCGTTCCTGCTGGTCAATGGCGATGTGTGGACGGATTTCGATTTCACCCGTTTGCCGCGTGAGCCTGAAGGGCTGGCCCATCTGGTGCTGGTGGACCCGCCGGCGCATGCCACGCATGGCGATTTCGCGCTGGACGAAGCAGGCCATGTGCGCAGCGACGGCGCGCGCCGCCTCACCTACGCCGGATTGGGCATCTACCGGCCCGCATTGCTCGATGGCTGGCGCGAGGTGATCACCACCGATGCCGGGACGCCGCCGCGCTTCATGCTGGCGCCGCTGCTGCGCGCGTGCATGCCGGCAGGCGCGATCACCGGCGAACACTGGTGCGGTCGCTGGACCGATGTCGGCACACCGCAGCGGCTGAAGGCTCTGGACGACGAACTGCGCAGCGGCGCCGACTGATTGGAACTTCAGCGTCGATGGCGTGGTGGTCGCGATGGATCACCCGGGCCGTGCGGGGGCGCCGAGGCCTGGCACGCATGGCCCGCAGGCGTAGGCATCCACAACAAGGACAGTTCTCCACAACCGGTGTGGATGAAGCCGGGACAATCGTGTGGATAACATCCGCGCGGCCTTGCGGCGCAAGGCTGTCAAGCGGACTGGCGATTTTTTGGCCAGCCGTTTCCGGCTCAGCGCGTTTCCAGCACGCTGCGCAGGAACGGCACGGTGATGCGTCGCTGCGCCGCGAGCGAAGCGCGATCCAGTTGATCGAGCAGCGCGACCAGCCGCCCGAGATCGCGATCGGTGCGCGTCAGCAGCCAGTCGATGGCGGCATCTTCCAGCATCAGACCGCGGCGTTGCGCGCGGTCACGCAGGACCTCGCGGCGGCCTTCGTCATCCAGTGGCGACAGCACGACGCGCGTGCACTGCGCCAGGCGGGAACGCAGATCCGGCAGATCGATCGCGACGTCCGCGGGCAGTTCGCGCGCCGTATAGAGCACGGAAATGCCGGCTGGTCGGGCGCGGTTGTGGAAATCGAACACGGCGACTTCGTCATCGCGTCCGCCGGTGATCGCGTCCAACCCGTCTAGCGCCACGACGTCATGCCCTTCCAGCGCGTCCAGCGCTTCGCGCATGCGGCCCGCGGCGGCGGCCAGCGGCAGGAACGCCGCGCGGCGACCGGCCTGCTCGGCCTCGGCGCACAGCGCGAGTGCCAGATGGGTCTTGCCCGTGCGCGCAGCGCCGGCCAGATAGATCCAGTCCGCACCCTGCGCCGTCGCCAGCGCGCGCAATTGCGGCAACGCACCCTCCGGCGCGTGCACGAAGCTCTCCAACCGTTGATCCGGCGGATAACGAAGGGCTAGCGGCAGTTGCGGGGTCAGGCCGGACGGAGGCGAAGCCGGGGTCACTTGGGTTCCGTCTTGTCCGGATGAGCGTCGATCGGCACGGCGCGATCGACATGCGGATCGAGCAGGATCGTCGGGTGATCGCCCGCGTACAGATGGCTGTGGGTATAGCGCTCGTGCGCGAATCGCAGCAGCACGTTGGCGATCGCCGCGATCGGCAGCGCCAGCAGCATGCCGAGGAAACCGAACAACTGGCCGCCGGCCATGATCGCGAAGATCACCGCCACCGGATGCAGGCCGATTCGATCACCGACGATGCGTGGCGTCAGCACATAGCCTTCGAGCATCTGCCCGATCACGAACACCACCAGCACCAGCGCCACCAGTGTCCAGTCACCGCTGGACTGCACCAGCGCGGCAATCACGCCGAGCACGATGCCGGTCGCGGTACCCAGGTACGGCACGAAGCTGATGAGGCCGGCGATGATGCCGATCAGCAGCCCGAGCTTCAGGCCCACCACCGAAAGGCCGACCGCGTAGATCGCGCCCAACGCGAGCATGACCAGGAACTGCCCGCGCAGGAAGGCGCCAAGCACGTCGTTGGATTCGCGCGCCAGCCGCGTCACGGTGCCGATGTGATCGCGCGGGATCAGCGCCGCCACGCGTTCGACCAGCTTGTCCCAGTCACGCAGGAAATAGAACGTCAGGATCGGCAGCAGCACGATGTTGGCGATCCACGCCATCATCGCGAAGCCCGAGCGCGACAGATACCCGAAGAAGGTCGCGGCCACGCCGCCGGCCTGCTGCCAGTGGCCGCGGATCCACGCGGTGATGCGCTCCGGGTCCAGCCACGCCACCAGTTCCAGACCGGTGCGGCGCTCGACCCACGGCAGCGCCGTCTGCACGAACCAGTCGCGGTAGGTCGGCAGGGATTCGATCAACTCGACCACCTGCTTTTCCAGCATCGGCACCAGGATCAGCAGCGCCAGCACCACCAGCAGCAACATCAGGGTGAACACGAGCACCACCGCGATGGTGCGCGAATACCCCCGGCGTTCGAGCCGATCCACCCAGGGATCGCCCAGCCAGCCCAGCAGCGCGGCGCACACGAACGGCGTCAGCACCGGCGCGAGCAGATAGATCAGCCATCCGCCGATCGCGGCGATCAGCAGCCATTGCCAGCGGCGCGCGGTCGCGCTGGTGGGGGAGGAAAGATCCATGCGTCGTCCGTGTCCTGGCGGGTGAATTACTTCAGACGATACACCGGCGGTTCGCCTTCGCCACCTGCCAGCGGGCTGCTGTCGCCGAGCATGCGGCGGAAACCACTGAGGCCGGAGATCAGTTCCAGATCCAGCTCCAGCGTGTCACCGGCCGCGCGCACCGGCACGATGCGGCGGACGACGGCCATCTTCTGCAGCTGGGCCATCAGGGTCAGGTAGTCGTTGGTGTCGTGGATGCCGGTGAAGACGACCCGGTAGGTGCCGGCGGGGCCGGACGCACTGCGCTTGGCGTAGCGCTTGACCAGCGCATCGGCCGTGCCATCGGCGCCACCGGCCATCGCGCGACGCGCATCGCCATCGCTGGTGGACCAGCTCGAGAGCACCTTGCCGGCGTCGACGAAGGTCCAGTCGGCGGTCCAGCCGCTGCCCTTGCGATAGAGCTTGCCGATCAACTGCATGGGCGGGCTGTAGCGCGATGACGCGCGTGCGATCGCGGCGGTGTCCTGGCGCCAGATCGCGCCGACCAGCGCCTGCTCGGCCGCGCTGCCGGCCGGCAGGCCGAGGCTGTAGCCGCGTTCGATGGCGCGGTTGAGCAAGGGGCGCGCCGCGTTGGCCTGTTCCAGACCGACCAGACGCGGACCGCTGCCGTCATTGATCGCCAGCCACACGACCGGCTTGGGCCGGGGCTGCGGCCAGATCGGCAGTCCGAGCACGGCGGCCAGTTCGTCCACTTCGTCCTGATCGAAGCGCACGACGAGCGTGGTGCGGAACGTCGGTGCGCCGCTGGGCGAGGTGCCCTGGTCCTGGCGATAGTCGTAGCTCTTCACCAGGTTCTTCGCATTGCGCAGTTCCTGGCCCACGCCCGGCCGCGAGGCGACGCTGCGATCGCCGGACAGCTTGCCCATCACGCTCGCCAGCGCGCGCGCGAAAGCGCCATTGCGCTCGGCCTCGCCCTGGCCGTTGACCGGCACTTCGGCTTCATAGGCGCCGCGCGCCGCGGCGCTGTCGCCTTCGGTGCGCAGACCACTCTGGGCCCATGCCGCCGGCGTGGTGGCCATGGCGGAGGCGGCCAGCAGGGCCACGACGAGCAAACCTTTCATCCAGCGCATCACGCGTCCCAAGACTCCCGAAACGGAGGGAATTGTTGCCCGAATGGGCCACCAGCGCCAACGTGGCTCGTTCAGCCAGGACCGAACCGGGACCGGATTCCTTTAAAATCACCGGCCTTGCCCCCTGCCAGCGAATGCCGTGACCCAGTCCACGCCCCCCGCCTCCACCCCGATGACCTATCGCGACGCGGGGGTCGACATCGACGCCGGCAATGAAGTGGTCGAACGCATCAAGCCGCTGGTCAAGCGCAGCTTCCGGCCCGAAGTGATGGGCGGGCTCGGCGGTTTCGGCGCGCTGTTCGATCTGTCCGGCAAGTACCGTGAGCCCGTGCTGGTCTCCGGCACCGACGGCGTCGGCACCAAGCTCAAGCTCGCCCAGCAGCTCAACCGCCACGACACCATCGGCATCGATCTGGTGGCCATGTGCGTGAACGACGTGCTGGTGCAGGGCGCCGAACCGCTGTTCTTCCTCGACTATTTCGCCACCGGCAAGCTCGATGTCGAGACCACGGTCGCGGTCGTGGGCGGCATCGCCAGGGGTTGCGAACTGTCCGGTTGCGCGCTCATTGGCGGCGAGACGGCGGAAATGCCCGACATGTATCCGCCGGGCGAATACGATCTGGCCGGCTTCTGCGTCGCGGCGGTGGAAAAATCCAAACTGCTGGACGGCGCCCGCGTGCGCGCCGGCGATCTGCTGATCGGCATCGCGTCCAGCGGCCCGCATTCCAATGGCTATTCGCTCGTTCGCCGCATCTATGACCGCGCCGGTCGTCCGGCCGATCTGGATCTCGGCGGCGTCAAGCTGGTCGATGCGCTGATGGCGCCCACGCGCCTGTACGTGAAGCCGATACTGGAACTGCTGAAGTCGCACGAACTGCATGCGATGGCGCACATCACCGGCGGCGGGCTCACCGAGAACATCATCCGCGTGATCCCAGAAGGACTGGGCCTGCGCATCGAAGCCAGCGCCTGGACGCTGCCGCCGGTGTTCGAGTGGCTGCAACGCGAGGGGGCGGTGGATTCGGCGGAAATGTGGCGCACCTTCAACTGCGGCATCGGCTTCGTGCTGGTGGTGTCGCCGGATCAGGCCAGTGCGGTGGAAGCCGATCTGGCCCGCCTGCAACTGCCGAACTGGCGCATCGGTGAAGTCGTGCCGGCCAGCGGCGAACGCGTCGCGATTGGCTGATCCACGTCCATGCAAACAGGCAAACGCGTCGCCTTCGCGCTGACGCTGGCCGTTTTCGCACTGAGCTGGATCGCCCCGCGCTGGCCGCTCGAACAGGCCCTGCACAGCAGCCTCACCGTGGTCGGACTGGTCTGGCTGTGGCGGCATGATCGGCACTGGCCGATGCGGCCCTCGCACTTCGCGCTGATCTGCGTGTTCATCGTGATGCACTGCATCGGCGCGCGTTGGCTGTATTCGTATGTCCCCTACGAACAATGGCTGCAGGCGCTGTTCGGATGGTCGCCGGCGGCGACCTTCGGCTGGCACCGCAATCATTTCGATCGCCTGATCCATTTCATGTACGGCGCCTGCTTCACACCGGCCGCGTGGCATTGGCTGCGTCAGCGCTGGCCGTTGAGCGCCGCGCAGGGCTTCGTCATCGCGGTGATGCTGATCATGTGCAGCAGCCTGATCTACGAATGGATGGAATGGGGCATCGCGCTGACGATGTCGCCGGAGGCGGCCGAGTCCTACAACGGCCAACAGGGCGATGTCTGGGATGCGCACATGGACATGCTGCTGGCCACGCTCGGTGCCCTGATCGTGTGGCCGCTGGTGCGTGGCGAGCGCACCGCGGTGAAAGCCGCATGAGCCGTCGCATCGCCATCCTCGCATCGGGCCGCGGCAGCAATCTGCAGGCGCTGCTGGATGCTATCGCCGCGGGCGCGCTGGATGCGGAAATCGTCGGCGTGTTTTCCGATCGTCCCTCCGCCGCCGCCTTGCAGCGCGTGCCCCCACCGTTGCGCTGGAGCGAGTCGGCGCGTGCCTATCCCGATCGCGCCGCCTTCGATCGGGTGCTGGGGGATGCGGTGGAGGCGTGCCGGCCCGACTGGATCGTCTGCGCCGGCTACATGCGCATCCTGGGCGAGGCCTTCATCGCCCGCTTCCGGGGCCGGCTGCTGAACATCCACCCTTCCCTGTTGCCCAAGTACCGCGGACTGCACACGCACGCGCGCGCACTGGAGGCCGGCGACCGCGAACACGGCGCCAGCGTGCATTTCGTCGTGCCCGAACTGGATGCCGGCAGCGTGATCGCGCAGACGATCATTCCGGTACTTCCCGGCGACAGCCCGGAACAACTGGCCGCGCGGCTGCTCCCGCAGGAACATGCGCTGCTGGTGGCGGTACTGCGCATGGCTGTCGGCGGTCACATCCGTGAACAGGATGAACAGGCGTGGGTGGATGGTCAGCCGATATTAAAACCGCTGATCCTAGGCTCACCCTCACTCCCCGCGCCTCCCCTCGTCTGATGGCCCCGACTCATTGGCTTGTCCGCTGTGCGCTGCTGGCGATGATGGCCACGTCAAGCGTCGCCGCTTCGGCGCTGGAACCCTTCGTGGCCTCCTACGATGCCTATCGCGGCGGCCGGCTTGCCGGCAGCGCCACGCTCAAGGTCACGCCCGATGCCAATGCCGCGCGCTGGCATATCGATCTGGAAGTACGCGGCACCAAGGGACTTGCGCGCCTGTCCGGGCTCAACATCCAGCAGAGCACCTTGTTCGACGTGCAGGGTGATCAGTACCGGCCGTTGAGCCAGGCCACCACGCAGAGCGCGCTCTTCACCGGCAAGCGCGTGGTCGGCACGTACGATTGGCGGGCGATGACGGCGCAGTGGCAGGGCGACGTCAAGAAGAACCGGCGCGCACTGGTGGCCTTGCAGAATGGTGATCTGAGTTCCCTGCTGGTCAATCTGGCGGTTATCCGTGATGCGCAGCCGGGCCGGCAACTGGAGTATCGCGTGGTCGACTTCGGCCGCACGCGCGATTACCAGTACGCAGTGGCCGCGCAGACCGAGATCGTGGCGGTGGAGGGTCTGAGCTACGACGCCATGCGCGTGAACCGCACCAATGGCGGCAATGACGAAACCATCTTCTGGGTGGCCCAGGGCGTCCCGACGCCGGTGCGCATCCTGCAACGCGAGGATGGCGAGGACAAACTCGATCTTCGCCTCATCGAATACCAAGGAGTCCAATGAACATGAAGTCTGTCCGCAGTTGTCTCCTGTCTTCCGGCGTGATGGCCGGCATGCTGGCGCTCACCAGCCTGCCCGCGCACGCGATCGAAGCCTTCACCGCGCAATACCAGGCCAGTGCGATGGGCATGCAGGGCGAAGGCCAGATGAGCGTGACGCCGCAGTCCGGCAATCGCTGGCAGTACAGCCTGAGCATCCGCAACCAGCTGGTCGATCTGAGCCAGAAGACCGTGTTCGACGAACAGAACGGTCGCCTGCGCCCGCTGTCCTCCAGCGACGTCTCGCGCGTGCTGGTCAAGAAGAAGGCCGTGGACACCCTCTACGACTGGAGCAAGGCGCAGGCCACGTGGAGCGGTGACATCAAGCCCGAGCGCGCCGGCCCGCTCAAGCTGCAGGCCGGTGACATGGATGCGCTGCTGGTCAATCTGGCGATCGTGCGTGACGTGGCGGCGGGCAAGCCGCTGCGCTACCGCATGATCGAGAACGGCCGGGCCAAGCCGATGAACTACCAGGTGGCCGGCAAGGAACAGATCACCGTGGGCGGCAAGCCGCGCGAGGCGACCAAGGTCATCCGCACGGACGGCGACAAGCAGATGGTGGTCTGGGTGGTGCCGGACATGCCGGTGCCGGCGCGCATCCTGCAGCGGGAGAACGGCCAGGATTCGATCGATCTGACCATCAAATCCTGGAAGTAATCAGTCCTGTCCAGAAGAAGAAGCCCGGCTCTCGCCGGGCTTTTTCATTCGGCTTCCGCCGTGGGCTGGGCCATCGTGGTGCGGCAATCCACGCGAATCGGTTTGCGATCGCTGCGCCAGGCGTAGGACCGGCATTCGCGCGGGCCTTCGGTCTTCTTTTCCACCACCACGGCGTAGAAGGCCTGCAGGATTTCTTCCTCGCTCACCACGCCATCGCCGTTCCAGTCCATGTCCTTGCTGGGAATGCCGCTGATGCCCGCCGCGCCGGTGAAATGCAGGAACGCCACCGTGGCCAGCAGCAGCGCGACCACGGTGAGCAGCACCTTGCGGCGCGCGGAGAATCGCGTTTTCGTCGCCATGGCAGCCTCAGGAAATGCGGCGGATGCGTGCGCCCAGCGCACCGAGCTTCTCTTCGATGTTCTCGTAGCCGCGATCCAGGTGGTAGATGCGATCGATGATGGTGTCGCCTTCGGCCACCAGGCCCGCGAGGATCAGCGAGGCCGAGGCACGCAGATCCGTGGCCATCACCGGCGCGCCGCTCAGCTTCTCCACGCCGCGCACGATGGCGGTATGGCCCTCGACGCGGATATCGGCGCCCAGGCGCAGCAGTTCGTTGACGTGCATGAACCGGTTTTCGAAGATCGTTTCGTTGATGACGCCGACGCCATCGGCGATGCAGTTCAATGCCATCAATTGCGCCTGCATGTCGGTCGGGAACGCCGGATAGGGCGCGGTCGTCAGGCTGACCGCGCGCGGGCGCTGGCCCTTCATGTCCAGCGTGATCGTGTCGGCCGTGGTCTCGATCGATGCGCCGGTTTCGCTGAGCTTGTCGAGCACCGCATCGAGCGTGTCGCCACGCGCGCGGCGCGCGACGATGCGTCCGCCGGTCATCGCCGCCGCGACCAGGAAGGTGCCGGTTTCGATGCGATCCGGCAGCACCGCGTGCCTCCCGCCATTGAGCCGCTCGACGCCACGGATGACGATGCGCGAGGTGCCCGCGCCCTCGATGTCCGCGCCCAGCGCGATCAGGCATTCGGCCAGATCGGTGATCTCCGGTTCCATCGCCGCGTTTTCGAGCACCGTGGTCCCGTCGGCGAGGGTGGCCGCCATCATCACGTTCTCGGTGCCGGTGACGGTCACCATGTCGAACACGAAACGTCCGCCCTTGAGGCGGTTGGCCCGGGCCTTGATGAAGCCGTTCTCGACGGAGATCTCCGCGCCCAGGGCCTGCAATCCCTTGATGTGCTGATCCACCGGACGCGAGCCGATGGCGCAGCCGCCGGGCAGCGACACTTCCGCCGCGCCGTGGCGTGCCAGCAGCGGGCCGAGCACGAGCACCGAGGCGCGCATCGTCTTGACCAGTTCGTACGGCGCCACGTGCTGGTTGACGCTGCGCGGGTCCACGGTGATCGCGCTGCCGCGTGACAGCGTGCCTTCGTCGATGCTGATGCCGGCACCGAGTTCGCCGAGCAGCTTGACCGTGGTGACCACGTCGTGCAGGTGCGGCACGTTGGTGATCTCCACCGGCGCATCGGCCAGCAGGGTGGCGCAGAGAATGGGCAGCACGGCGTTCTTCGCGCCGGAAATGGTGACTTCACCCTGGAGCGGAATGCCGCCGGTGACTACGATTTTCTGCATGGATGGCTCGACTGGAAGGTGGAGAGCGGGCGTGGCCCGGGCTCGGAGGAAGGCGCGGTATTCAGGCGCGCGATGCCATGGGACGGCACGCGCGAATCGACGTTCACTGGCCGTCGGGCGTGACGGTCTTCAGCGCCAGCGCATGGATGGCGCCGCCCATCAGATCACCGAGCGTGGCGTAGACCATGCGGTGGCGGGCCAGCGGCATCTTGCCGCGGAAGGCTTCGGACACGATGGTCGCTTCGAAATGCACGCCGTCCTCGCCTTCGACCTGCACCTGCGCGTCGGGCATGCCTGCTTCGATGAGTTTACGGATGGTTTCGGCGTCCAACGGGCAATCCTAATAAAATGGTCGCCTATTCTACCCCCGCGCGGTCGACGCATGCCCCAGACGCTTCCCCAAAATCCGGCCGTGCAGGACGCCGATCTGGCCGCCAGCGGGCGTCGCGTGATCGAGATCGAGGGCCAGGCGCTGGCCGCGCTGGCCGCGCGCATCGACGGCGGGTTTTCCAGCGCCTGCCGCGCCATCCTCGCCTGCAGGGGACGCGTGGTCGCCACCGGCATGGGCAAGTCCGGGCACATCGCCCGCAAGATCGCCGCCACCCTGGCCTCCACCGGCACGCCTGCGTTCTACGTGCATCCGGGTGAAGCCGGGCACGGGGACCTGGGCATGATCACCGATGCCGACATCGTGCTGGCGCTGTCGTATTCGGGCGAATCCGATGAAGTGCTGATGCTGCTGCCGGTGCTCAAGCGCCAGGGCAATCCGCTGATCGCGATGACCGGCCGGCCCGGTTCGACCCTCGCGCGCGAGGCCGACATCCACCTGGACGTCAGCGTGCCGGCCGAGGCCTGCCCGCTGGATCTGGCCCCGACCAGCAGCACCACGGCCACCCTGGCGATGGGTGACGCGCTGGCGGTCGCGCTGCTGGAGGCGCGCGGCTTTACCGCCGACGACTTCGCCCGCTCGCACCCGGCCGGCAGTCTGGGCCGAAGGCTGCTGCTGCACATCACCGACGTGATGCATGCCGGCGATGACGTCCCCTGCGTCGGCGAGGACGCCTCGCTGAGCCAGGCGCTGGTGGAAATGAGCCGCAAGCGCCTGGGCATGACGGCCGTGGTCGACGCGGACGGCCGGCTGACCGGATTGTTCACCGACGGGGATCTGCGCCGGGCGCTGGACAATCCCGCCGTGGACGTGCGCCAGGCCGGGATCGCCGAGGTCATGACGCGCCAGCCCAAGACCATCGGCGCGGATCAACTGGCCGTGGAAGCGGCACGGATGATGGAGACCTACAAGATCAGCGGCCTGATCGTGGTGGACACTGAACAACGCCCGGTCGGCGCCCTCAATATTCATGACCTGTTGCGCGCCCGCGTGGTGTAAGAAAAGCCGGGTTTGGAGATTCGGGAGGGGCGATTGGCAGAATCCTTCCCTGGTGTCTCCGCCCCTTCTCTCGTCGAATCCCGATATACCGAATCCCGATCCCCATGCCCCTATCCCATCTGGCCAACCTCGATGATTCCCTGCGCCGCCGCGCCGCGCGCATCCGGTTGGCGTGTTTCGACGTGGACGGGACGCTGACCGATGGCCGCCTGATCTATGACGATGAAGGCCGCGAATCCAAGGCGTTCCATATCCACGATGGCCAGGGGCTGGTGCTGCTGCGCCGCGCCGGGATCGAGGTGGCGCTGATCACCGCGCGCCACAGCCCGGCTGCGGAACGGCGCGCGCGCGAACTCGGCGTGCGCATCCATACCGGCGTGAAGGACAAGCTCGCGCAGGTCGATGCCCTGTGCAGCGAGCTGTCGATCGGTCGCGAAGAGGTTTCCTTCATGGGCGACGATCTGCCGGATCTGCCGCCGTTCCGTGCCGTGGGCCTGGCGATCGCGCCGGCGGACGCGCACGCCTGGACCGCCCGCCACGCGCACTGGCGCACACAGGGCCGCGCCGGCGCCGGTGCGGCGCGCGAGTGCTGTGACCTGCTGCTCGGCGCGCAGGGCCACGCAGCCGCCATCGCGGGAATCGGCGCATGAACTGGCGTCTGGCCGCCGGCGTGGTGCTGCTGATTGCCGCGGTGCTGAGCGGCTGGTCCGCGTGGCGCAATCGCAGCCATGCCGATGGCGCGGCTCCGGGCACGGATCGCTCGGACTACGTGATGCACGATTTCGAGGTGGTCGCCCTCGACAAGCAGGGCAAGGAATCGGTGACGCTGCGCGCGCCCGAGATGCACCGCAATCCGGCCGATCAGAGTTTCGACATCACCACCCCGCTGTTCCTGCTGCCCGATCGTGAAGGCCATTACTGGCAGATGCGCTCCAGGACCGGCTGGATGAGTCCGGACCATTCCGAACTGCGGCTGTTGGGCGAGGTGACCGGCACCAGCCCGAAGGAAGCGCAGTCGCCCACCACCTTCCGCACCGAGCGCCTGAACATCTTCCCCGAACGCGATATGGCCAGCACCGATCTTGCGGTGACCATCACGCAACCGGGTTCTATACTCAACGGCCGTGGTTTCGAGACCAATCTCAAGACCAAGGCCTACGAATTCAAATCCCAGGTCAAGAGCGTCTATGCCCCGAATTCCGCCCGCTAACGCCCTGCTGCTCGCCGCGCTGTCGGTGCTCGTCGCCGCGCCCGCCTGGGCCAGGTCGTCCGATCGCAACCAGGACATGAGCATCGATGCAGGCCATCAGGCCGGTACCTTCGACGGCAACGGCAAGACCGTCCTGACCGGTGGCGTCAACGTCAAGCAGGGCACGCTGGAGATCAACTCGGCGGCCGGCGAGGTCTACATGAGCGGCGGCGAGATCACCCGCGCCATCTTCACCGGCAAACAGGTCAAGATGCGCCAGCAGATGGACGATGGCACCTGGATGGACGCCAGCGCCGATCGCGTCGAGTACGACATGAAGACCGAGATCATCACCTTCATCGGCAATTACACGGTCAGCTCCACGCGCGGCTCCAACCGTGGCCAGAAGATGGTCTACAACACCCGCACCGGCAACATGGAAAGCGGCGGCGACGGCAGCCGCGTGCACACCGTCATCAAGGCCAGGTCGCAGACGCAGGGCGGGAAGTAATGCTGATCGCCCAGGGCCTGCGCAAAAGCTACCGGCAACGGAAGGTCGTCAGCGAATTCGGCCTGACGCTGGACGCTGGCGAAGTGGTGGGACTGCTTGGCCCCAACGGCGCCGGCAAGACCACCTGCTTCTACATGATCGTCGGGCTGGTGGCCGCCGACGCCGGCAAGATCGAACTGGACGGCCGCGACATCACCGGCGAGCCGATGTACAAGCGCGCCAAGCTCGGCGTGGGCTACCTGCCGCAGGAGCCGTCGGTGTTCCGCAAGCTCACCGTGGCCGACAACATCCGCCTGGTGCTCGAACTGCGCGAGGAACTGGACCAAGCCGGCATCGAGCGCGAACTGGCCTCGCTGCTGGACGAACTGCAGATCACGCACGTGGCCGAGCAGCTGGGCGCGAGCCTGTCCGGCGGTGAACGCCGCCGGTGCGAAATCGCCCGCGCGCTCGCGGCCAAGCCGCGCCTGATGCTGCTGGACGAACCCTTCGCTGGCGTGGACCCGATTTCGGTCGGCGAAATCCAGCGCATCGTCAAACACCTCAAGAATCGCGGCATCGGCGTGCTGATCACCGATCACAACGTCCGCGAGACCTTGGGAATCTGCGACCGGGCGTATATCCTCAACGAAGGCAGCGTGCTGGCGCAGGGGGCCCCGGACGCGTTGCTGGCCAATCCGGACGTGCGCCGCGTGTATCTGGGAGAAACCTTCCGTCTCTGAGACGCGGCGCGCACGGAGCGACCCGCCGCCGACGGCATTGCTCGGACAACGGATGAAGACACGCCTCCAGACATCGCTCGGACAGCAGTTGGTCATGACGCCGCAGTTGCGTCAGGCCATCCGCCTGTTACAGATGTCCACGGCCGAGCTGGAAGCCGAGATCACGCAGGCGGTCGAATCCAATCCGCTGCTGGACTGGGATGAGGGTTCCAGCGGCGACGCACCGAACGAAGGCACTGAAACCGGCGGCGCCGACGCTCCCTCCGCCGATGCCGACAGCGAGCGCGATCGCGGCGACGATGACTGGGCGCCGGACGAAGGGCCCTGGGCCATCAGCGGCAGCGGCGGTTCCTTCGATGACGATGATGAGCACGGCAGCGCCGCCGAACGCGTGGCCGAGGCCGAGACATTACAGGATCACCTGCTCTGGCAGTTGCATCTGTCGCATCTTTCGCAACGCGATCGACGCATCGGCAGCGCCCTGATCGATGCACTCGAAGACGATGGCTATCTGCGCGAACCGCTGACCGCCATCGTCGATGCGCTGAAGCCTGACCTCACCGCAAGCGAAGACGAAATCCTCGTGGTGCTGCATCAGTTGCAGCGCTTTGATCCGGTCGGCATCGCCGCGCGCAGCCTGGGCGAATGCCTGCGCCTGCAATTGTCGGTGCTGAGCGACGATACGCCCGGCAAGGCGCTCGCCATCCGCATCGCCGACGGCCCGCTGGATCGCCTGCCGCGCAGCGGCGTCAACGGCCTGGCGCTGGAACTCAAGCGTCCGCTGGCCGAAGTGGAAACCGCCGTGCAACTGTTGCGCACGCTGGATCCCAAGCCCGGCGCGCAGATCGGCGATCTCGCCAGTGACACCTATGTCGTGCCCGATTGCGTGGTGTGGCGGCAACGCGGCGTGTGGCGCGCGTCACTGGCCGCCAATACCTTGCCGCGCATCAACATCCATCGCGGCTACGAACAGATGATCCGTCAGTGCGGTGAAAGCGACGCCGGCTATCTCAAGGGCCAGTTGCAGGAAGCGCGCTGGCTGCTCAAGAGTCTGGAGGCACGCGGGGAAACGCTGCTCAAGGTCACCCGCTGCCTGATCCGCCAGCAGGCCGGCTTTCTCGAATTCGGCGCGCAGGCGCTGCGTCCGTTGACCTTGCGTGAAGTGGCGGCGGAAGTCGGCCTGCACGAGTCCACCGTTTCACGCGCGATCGCGCGCAAGTACGTGCGCACGCCGCGTGGAACGCTGCCGCTGCGTTCGTTCTTCGCCTCGGGCATCGATACCGAAGGCGGCGGTGAAGCTTCCAGCACGGCGATCCAGGCCATGATCCGACGCCTGGTCGAGCAGGAAAACCCGCGCAAACCGCTGTCCGACGCCAAGCTCGCCGAGTTGCTCAAGGCTTCCGGCGTACCGGTCGCGCGGCGCACCGTGGCCAAGTACCGTGAAGCGCTCCACATTCTTTCGTCACATGAACGCGTTCGTCTTGATTGACGACGTCCAGACCGCTTGATCCTCGGCAGGTTCGGGGCCATCTTGTCAGTGCGGCAACCGGCCGCGTGACGGAGAAACAGGAACCCCACACCGATTCCGTTGTCAGAGATGACGGGAACGCGTTCCCTGCGGCAGCGATGCTGCTGCTTTCACCGACTGAAGGAGGCAAGCGATGCGTATCGAGACTTACGGCCACGAGATCGAAGTCACTCCCGCCCTGCGCGAGTACGTCGAGAGCAAACTGAAGCGGCTTGAACGCCACTTCGATCAACCCTTCGAGGTCCGTACGCAACTCTGTACCCGCAAACCCGACTACGTCGCCGAAGCGACCCTCTCCCTTGCCGGACGTACCCTGCACGCCGACGCCGGCGCGCAGACCATGTATGCCGCCATCGACATCCTGGCCGACAAGCTGGATCGTCTGCTGGTCAAGCACAAGGAAAAGAAGACCGAAGTCCAGCGCGGTCCTCGCAGCGAAGCCCTCGGCTGACACCGCCCGCCTGCCGGGCAGCTCCCGCGGCCACGCCGCCGCGGGAGCAGACACGATACCCCTGACCTTCCGCATTCGCGGTTGTGTCCCACGCGCATTACACTTCCTGACGCCCCGCATGGCCGGGCGCGTATTGGCGCGCCCGTGATCCGATCGAGCCGCCCTGCATGATGAATACCAGCATCACCGCCCGCGAACTGTTCGAACAGCAGAAGGAGCGCCTGGTCCTGCGCTGGGTCGCCGGGCAGAAGGGTGAGCACCGCGTGCTGGATGCCGGAGACACCATCGCGCGTCGTCCGTCGCTGGCCGGCTATCTCAATGCGGTGTATCCGAACAAGGTGCAGATCCTCGGCACCGAGGAACTGAGCTGGCTGGATTCGCTGGATTCGCGCCAGCGCTGGGAAACGATCGAGAAGATCATCCAGTTCCGCCCGCTGGCGCTGGTGATCAGCAAGAACCAGCAATGCCCCGAGGATCTGCGCGAGGCGGCCAACGAATCGGACACGCCGCTGTGGGTTTCGCCCAAGCGCGGCCACGAACTGCTCAACCATCTGTCCTATCACCTCGCCCGCACGCTGGCGCCGCGCGTCACGCTGCACGGCGTGTTCATGGAGATCTATTCGATCGGCGTGCTGATCACCGGCGAAGCCGGATCCGGCAAGAGCGAACTGGCGCTGGAACTGCTGAGCCGCGGCCACCGGCTGGTGGCCGACGATGCGCCGGAATTCACCCAGATCGCGCCGGACGTGCTCGACGGCACCTGTCCGGAACTGCTGCAGGATCTGCTGGAAGTGCGCGGCCTGGGCGTGCTCAACGTGCGCGAGATGTTCGGCGACACCGCCGTCAAGAAGAACAAGTACCTGCGCCTGATCGTGCATCTGACCCGTCCGATGACCGAGCCCAGCGCCCACGGATACGAACGCCTGACCGGCGACTCCGGCACGCGCCACGTGCTGGACCTGGACGTGCCGCTGATCACCCTGCCGGTGATGCCCGGGCGCAACCTCGCCGTACTGACCGAAGCGGCCACGCGCCTGCACATCCTGCGCACCAAGGGCATCGATCCGGCGGCGATGTTCATCGCCCGCCACAGCAACCTGCTGGAGCGCAGCACGCCATGATCCACGCCGTCAGCGACGAGGAAATCCCGGCCTCGGTGCGCGCCGCGCCGCCGACCGTGGTCATCGTCAGCGGATTGTCCGGATCCGGAAAATCCGTGGCGCTGAAGACCTTCGAGGATCTGGACTACTACTGCGTCGACAACCTGCCGGTGGACCTGCTGCCGCCGTTCGTGCGCAGCCTGATGCGCGGCGGCGACACCCTGCCGCAGAAGATCGCCGTCGGCATCGATGCACGCAGCCGCAACATCGAGCTGGGCCGGCTGGCGCAATGGCGCGCGGCGCTGGCGCAGCTCGGCCTGGAAGGCACGCTGATCTTCTTCGATGCCAATGACGAAGTGCTGTTGCGTCGCTATTCGGACACCCGTCGCCGCCATCCGCTCGGCCACACGGGGCTGTCGCTGAAGGAGGCCATCCGCCGCGAGCGTGAGCTGGTCGAACCCCTGCGCGACGCCGCCGACGTGGTCATCGACACCAGCCAGCTCAACGTCCACCAGCTGCGTCGCCGCATCATCGCCGAGTTCGCGCTCAATCGCGGCGCCGCGTTGTCACTGCTGTTCCAGTCCTTCGCCTACAAGCGCGGCGTGCCGGCCGATGCGGATTTCGTGTTCGATGCGCGGGTGCTGCCGAATCCGCACTGGAACCCCGAACTGCGGCCGTATTCGGGTCGCGACGCCAAGGTGCGCGAGTTCCTGCGCGAGCAGGCCGACGTGAACGAATACGTCGGCCAGGTCAGCCAGTTCCTCGACACCTGGCTGCCGCGCCTGCGCGGGGAAACGCGCAGTTACGTGACCATCGCCTTCGGCTGCACCGGCGGCAAGCACCGTTCGGTCTATCTGGCCGAAACCCTCGCCCAGCACGCGCGCAACCAGGGCTGGGAAGAGGTCGCCACGTTCCACCGCGAACTGGATTGATCCCGGCGGCGTCGTACCGCTGGCGGGGCGCCATCGCTGCAACGGCCAATCCCGTGAAGAATGCTTCCGGGCGGTCATGGCCGTCTGCTAACGTTCCGGGATGGCCTGTGGCATTCTCCTCATCACCCATCCCGGTTTCGGCGCTTCCCTGCTTGCGGTCGCCAGCGCGCTGCTGCGGCCGCTCCCGCTGAAGGCCGAGGCGTTCGAGGTTCCGTTCGATGCCGACATGGAGGCACTGCTGCCGCAGGCATCGGCCGCGCTGCGCCGGGTGGATGGAGGCGAAGGCGTGCTGGTGCTGACCGATCTGTACGGCGCCAGCCCCAGCAATCTGGCCGGCCGGCTCGCGCGCCTGGGCACGCCGGTACGGCGGGTATCCGGACTGAGCCTGCCGATGCTGTTGCGGGTGATGAATTATTCGGAACAGGGACTGGACGAACTGCCGGCGACCGCCGCCGCCGGCGCACGCAATGGAGTCATTCACGACGATGCTTGAGCGCGAACTCACCGTTTCCAACCGTCTGGGCCTGCATGCCCGCGCCACCGCCAAGCTGGTGCAGGCGCTGGCCGGCTATCGCTGCAACGTCACGCTTGCGGCCAAGGGACGCGAAGTCAACGCCAAGAGCATCATGGGCGTGATGCTGCTGGCGGCCGGCCAGGGCACGCCGGTCACCGTGCGCGTGGATGGCGAAGATGAAACCGCCGCGCTCGAAGCCATCGCCGCGCTGTTCGAACGACGATTCGACGAGGACGCCTGATGCGCAAGCTGCTGTCGGGCCACGGCGCTTCGCGCGGCAGCGCGCTGGGACGCGCCCGGGTCCGGCTGCCGCATGCGCTCGAGGTCGCCGAACAGCACATCGATGCGGACGAGGTGACCGCCGAGCTGACCCGGCTGCACCACGCCGTCAGCGAAACCCGCGAGGAAATGCATCGCCTGCGCGCGCGCCTGCACGGCGCACTCGCGCACGAGGTCGGCGAGTTCCTCGATCTGCACGCCCTGCTGCTCGATGATCCGGAACTGCTGCGCGGGCTGGATGAATTGATCGAGGTCGGCCGCTACAGCGCCGACTATGCACTGCGCCTGCAACGCGATCGCCTCGCCGCCGTCTTCGAGACGATGGACGACGCCTATCTCAGAAGCCGCATGGACGATCTCGATCACGTGATCGGGCGCATCCACGCGCATCTGCAGGAACGCGCCGAACCGACCGAAGGCATGGCCGGCGAGATCCTGGTCTGCGACAACGTCGCGCCCTCGGAACTGGCGCAACTGCAATCGCAGGGCGTGGTCGCCATCGTCACCTCGGGCGGCAGCACGCTCTCGCACAGCGCGATCCTGGCGCGCAGCCTGCATCTTCCGCTGGTGGTCGGCGCGCAGCAGGCCCTGCTGCGCATCAATGACGGCGACGCGCTGATCGTCGATGGCGGCACCGGCGACGTGGTGGTCGAACCGGGTCCGGCCGATCTGGTCGAATACCGCGCACGCCTGCGCGAAGCCGCGCGCGAGGAACGCGAACTGGGCCGCCTGCGTTCCAAGCCCAGCCGCACGCGCGACGGCGTGGACATCGCGCTGTTCGCCAACGCCGAATCGCTGGATGACGTCGCGCGCGCGCATGCGCTGGGCGCGGCCGGCATCGGCTTGTACCGCACCGAGTTCCTGTTCCTGCAACGCAACGAGTTGCCGGACGAGGACGAACAGTTCCGCACCTATCGCGAAGTCGTGCTCGGCATGAGTGGCCGACCGGTGACGATCCGCACCCTGGATCTGGGCGCCGACAAGGCCGACCGCACCGGTCTGGTGATGGACGACGAAGACAATCCCGCGCTCGGCGTGCGCGGCGTGCGGCTCTCGCTGGCGCGCGATGGCGTGTTCGACACACAATTGCGCGCCATCCTGCGCGCCTCGGCCTATGGACCGGTGCGCATCCTCGTGCCGATGGTCAGCAGCCGCGAGGAGATCGTCGCGGTCAAGCGGAGGCTCAGGAAGATCGCCGCCCGCCTGCGCGATGAAGGCCAGGCCATCGCCGAGGGCATTCCGCTCGGCGCGATGATCGAAGTGCCCGCCGCGGCGATCGCGATGCAGGGTTTCATCGACGACGTGGACTTCGTCTCGATCGGCACCAACGATCTGGTGCAGTACCTGCTGGCGGCCGATCGCAACAACGAAGCGCTGGGCGAACTGTATTCGCCACTGCATCCGGGCGTGCTGCGCCTGTTGCGGCATGTCATCGGCATCGGCGCCGAACACGGCAAGCCGGTCGCCATCTGCGGCGAAGTGGCCGCCGACCCGCGCCTGGCCCCATTGCTGCTGGCGCTGGGCCTGCGGGAATTCAGCCTGCACCCGAACACGCTGCTCGAACTGCGCCGCGCGATCCGCGACAGCGACTGGAACGCATTGCAGGATCGCGGACACAAATTGTTGCAGGTCCGTGACCGCGCCGGCATCGAGCGCTGGCTGAAGGCGGCGACGCAGTAGCGCGCGCCCGCGATGCGCGGCGGCTCGTGCCGCCAGCAGCGGCAATGCATCGGATCGACGGCGGATGCGGTTGCGGCGGATGAACGACACCGGCCGACAACGCCCTACGGTATCGCCCCAGCCTGCAAGCGCGCCTTCAGCCGACCCGAACTCCGCCTCGGAATTGCAGTCCCTCCTCCAGCAGTGCATCCCACTGATGAAGCGCGGGCTTGCATGCCTCACGTGATCCTGCTCGGGTCCGTTGCCTCACCCTGCCTTGTGTTCCAGGCGTTGCCCGACCCATGCCCGGGGTTTTCACGCGCTGTATGAAAACGCGATAATGCAGGCATGAACACCTGATGCCACGGTCGCATCCGTCCTGCGGATCGGCCACGTTCGGAGCGCCACATGGCCGAAGCCGTCCGCCACGACAAGACCGCGCGTCAACTGCGCCTGCTGTCCGATGCCCTGGACAGTGGCCGGCTCGGTCCCGTGCGCCGGCTGGTCAACACGCTGGCGCCAGCGGAAATCGGCAACCTGCTCGAATCGCTGCCGCCGGGCAAGCGTGAGGTCGTATGGGGACTGGTCGATGCCGAGGATGACGGCGAGGTGCTGGTCCACGTCGGCGATGAAGTGCGCGAAAGCCTGCTCGCCGAAATGGACACCGACGAAATCGTCGCCGCGGTCGAGGATCTCGACATCGACGATCTGGCCGATCTGGTCGAGGACCTGCCCGATACGGTCATCGACGAAGTGCTCAAGTCGATGGATCGCGAGAACCGCGAGCGGCTCGAGCAGGTGCTGTCCTATCCCGAGGACAGCGCCGGCCGCCTGATGAACCCGGATGTGGTCACCGTGCGCGCCGACGTCAATGTCGATGTGGTGCTGCGCTACCTGCGCCTGCGCGGGGAACTGCCGGATCACACCGATCACCTGTTCGTGGTCAGCCGCCGCCACCAGTACCTGGGCCGCGTCTCGCTGGCCTCGCTGGTGACCCACGATGACAGCACACCGATCAATCGCCTCATCGACGACGAGCAGCCGGCGATCGATGTCAGCGAGCGGGATGATGAAGTGGCGCGGCAGTTTTCCGATCACGACTGGATCTCCGCGCCGGTGGTCGATGACAACAACATCCTGCTCGGCCGCATCACCATCGATGACGTGGTCGACATCATCCGCGAGCAGGCCGAGCACCAGGCGCTGAGCGCGGCCGGTCTGGACGAGGACGAAGATCTGTTCTCGCCGGTGCGGCGCGCTTTCCGTCGCCGGCTGATCTGGCTCGGCATCAACCTGTGCACGGCGTTCCTGGCCGCGAGCGTGGTCGGCGAGTTCGCCGACACCATCGACAAGGTGGTCGCGCTCGCGGTGCTGATGCCGATCGTCGCCGGCATGGGCGGCAACGCCGGCACGCAGGTGCTCGCGCTGATGGTGCGCGGCCTGGCGCTCGGCCAGGTCGGCGCGTCCAACGTGCGCACGCTGCTGTGGAAAGAAGTTCGGGTGGCGCTGATCAACGGGCTGGCGCTGGGCACGCTGCTCGGCGTGATCGTGCTGCTGTGGTTCAAGAGCATCGGGCTGTCACTGGTGATCGCCACCGCGCTGACGGCCAACCTGCTGTTCGCCGCACTGGCGGGCGTGATGGTGCCGGTGGCGCTCAAGCGTGCCGGTTACGATCCGGCGCTGGCCAGCAGCATCTTCCTCACCACGGTGACGGACGTGATGGGCTTCTTCACCTTCCTGGGCCTGGCCACGCTGGTCCTGCTGCATTGACCCGTGTTGCGCCGCAGAGCGTGGCGCGGCGCGCACCGGCGTATGCTCGTTTCGCCGCCATCCGGATGATCGCCATGTCCTTTCCCTCGCGCCTCGCATTGCCGTTGATCCTTCTGCTGCTGTCCCTGGCCGGTTGCGCGTCATCGCCGCCGAACGCACACGGCGAGTTCGTCGCGCGCGAGGTGAAGGTCGATGGCCGCACGCATCGCTATCAGGTCTTCGTGCCCGCCACGCACGGCGCACGCGGACGATTGCCGGCCATCCTGTTCCTGCATGGATCCGGTGAACGCGGCGACGACAACCAGGCGCAGTTGAAGGTCGGCCTGCCTGCGTATCTGCGCGAGCACCGCGATGACTTCCCTGCGCTGGTCGTGATCCCGCAGGCGCCGGAGGACAGCGAGTGGACCACCGATGCGGGTCCGATCGCGCTGGCCGCGCTGGATGCGGCGATGCGCGAATTCGACGTCGATCCGCAACGCGTCTACCTCACCGGGCTGTCGATGGGCGGCTATGGCAGCTACGAGCTGGCCTTGCAGCAGCCACGGCGTTTCGCCGCCGTGGTGCCGGTGTGCGGCGGACTGACCGTCGACTGGACCGACGCCCGCCCGCAGATGCAGGCCCACAGCGTGGCCGGTGCCACCGATCCGTTCGCCGCCGCGGCTGAAAAACTCAAGGACACGCCGATCTGGATCTTCCACGGCGCCAAGGATGATGCAGTGCCGCCGGCGCAGTCGCGGCGCATGTACGCCGCGCTGCTGGCGGCGGGCGGCAACGTGAAATACACCGAATTTCCCGAGGCCAACCACAACTCGTGGGATCCGGCCTACGCCACCGCCGAACTGTGGCCGTGGCTGTTCGGGCAGCACCGCTGATGGCCGAACTGCTGCGCGATTACTTCACCGGAGGCTGGCGCGAGCGCGTGCTGGAATGCGCCTGCGGCTGGCGCGGCGATTCGCGCGCGATGGTGATGGATCTGCACGATGAGGTCACCGATTACGCCTGTCCGCAGTGCGCGAACCTGCTGCTGATCGTCAATCACCCGGGGCTGGAGGATGTGCGCCGCGCGGCGGAGGCCGGGCACCCGGAAGCCCGCGAGCATTGGGCCATCCTGCAATCGGCCGGGTTGGAGACCGATTCGCGGGATCCCCCTGCGGAGTGATCACGCCGCAGCCCTGGCGCTCAACTTCCGGCCCGCGCGGCCGATAGCCTTGCTGCCTCCCCCTCCCGCGCACACCCATGGCTGATCGTCCCGACGCTCCTTCCGGCCTGACCGGCGGCTTCCGCCGCTTGTGGTCGCGTCCGCGTCCGGCGCGTCCCGCATCGAACACGCGGGACGACGACGACACGCTCGGCATCGGCAGCATCAGCGCGGCGGATCTGCAGGGTCTGTTCGCGCGGGCCGAAGATCCCCAGGCGCTGCTGGCCGCGTTCGCCGACGGCATCAACGGGCTGACCGGAGAACTGCGCGGCATGGGCCAGCGCCTGAAATCCGCGCATGCCGAAACCGATTGGCAGGCCTACGGCCGTTCCATGCGCCACCTGATCGACAAGTACATCCGCACCATCGAGGACCACCCGCCCGCCAACGCCCCGCGCGCGCTCAGCGATGCCGAACGTCTGCGCGATCTGCTGCATTTCACCCTGGTCACCGGCGTGGAGACGCTGCTGCACGAGGATCATGCGATGGCGATGCGATCCCAGCAGATCGCCGATCACCTGCGCCTGTGGCAGCCCGGCCAGCCGCTGGATGCGCTCGACGAACGCCTGAAGGATCTCTGTCACCTCATCGGCCTGCGCACCCACGAGGCCAATGACGCCCAGGCGTTGCTGCGCAGCCTGTTCGACATGCTGCTGGAGAATGTCGGCGAACTGCTGGAAGACGGCAGTTGGCTGCAGGACCAGATCAGCGCCGCGCGCAGCCTGCTTGCCGGGCCGCTGGATCGCGATGCGCTCGAACAGACCCGCACCGGCCTGCGCGAAGTGATCTACAAGCAGGGGCTGCTCAAGCATGGCCTGGCCGAATCCAAGGCGGCCATGCGCGAGATGATGGTGACCTTCGTCGATCGCCTCGACGGCATGGCCAACAGCACCGGCGAGCTGCACGATCGCATCAGCTACCATTCGCAGGCCATCCGCAACAGCCGCAGCATCGCTGAACTCGGCAAGCGGATGGACGACATCCTGGAAGACACCGCGCAGTTGCAGATGCGGACGCTGAAGGCGCGCGACGACCTGCTGGTCGCGCGGGAGGAAGCGCACGCCGCCGAACAGCGCGTGGCCGCACTGGAGCGCGAGCTGCAGACGGTTTCCAACCTGGTGCGCGTGGATCAACTGACCGAGGCGCTCAACCGTCGCGGGTTCGAGGAACTGTTCCGGCGCGAATCACTGCGCGCCCAGCGCATCGGCCAGCCCTTGTGCCTGGCCCTGCTCGACATCGACGACTTCCGCCTGATCAACGCGCAGCACGGACACCTCGGCGGCGACGCGGCGCTGTGCCACATGGTCGCGGTGATCAAGGCCGCACTGCGCGGCAATGATGCGATCGCGCGCATCGGCGGCGAAGAATTCGTACTGTTGCTGCCGGAGACGCCGTTCGATGAAGCCCAAGCCACGGTCGAACGCCTGCGCCATCGCCTGGCGCAACGCCCGTTCCTCTACGATGATGCGCGCGTGTCGGTGACCTTCAGCGCCGGGGTCGCCTGCTGGCGCACGGGCGAGACGCAGGAATCGCTGCTCGAACGCGCCGATCGCGCGATGTACCAGGCCAAGTCCGGCGGCAAGAACCAGGTGCTGGCGGCGCATTGATCACGCACGCTGCGTCACTGGGGTGATGCTGCTGGAGCGATTGCGGGAGCGGTGTCAGTGCAACCGCGTTGCACTCGATAGCATCACGCCGACACGTCAGCCCAGCAGCGTCTCCAGCACCGCCATGCGGATCGCCACGCCATTGCTCACCTGGCGCAACACCAGCGATTGCGGACCATCGGCGACCTCGTCGGTGATCTCCACGCCGCGATTGATCGGGCCCGGATGCAGCACGACCGCATCCTTCGCCGCGCGCGCCAGCCGCTTCGCGTCCAGGCCGTAATCGCGGTGGTAATCCTCCAGCGACGCGATGAGGCCTTCTTCCATGCGTTCGCGTTGCAGGCGCAGCATCATCACCGCGTCGACCCCCTCGATCATCGCGTCGAAGTCCGCGCCCACCGTGCAACCGGCCAGCGTCTGGTCCTGCGGCAGCAGCGAGGCCGGGCCACAGACGCGGATCTCCCCCGCGCCCAGCGTGCGCAATGCATGCAGATCCGAGCGCGCCACGCGCGAATGCTTGACGTCGCCGACAATCAGGATCTTCAACTTCGAAAAATCCGCGCCCTTGGCCTGGCGCAGCGTCAACGCATCGAGCAGACCCTGCGTCGGATGCGCGCTGCGGCCATCGCCTGCATTGACCAAGGTGGTGCCCTCGCCCGCCACCTGCGCCAGCGCATCGACCGCGCCATCGTCCGAATGGCGCACGACGAAGCCGCGGATGCCCATCGCTTCCAGGTTCTTCAGCGTGTCGCGCGCGGTCTCGCCCTTGCGCGTGGAGGACGTGGACGCATCGAAGTTCAGCACGTCGGCGCCGAGCCGCTGCGCGGCGATCTGGAACGAACTGCGCGTGCGCGTGGACGGTTCGAAGAACAGCGTGCAGACCGTGGTGCCTTCCAGCGACTGACGGCGCTGCGTGCGGCCCAGCGCGGTATCGCGAATCTGTCCGGCGCGATCCAGCAACCGGCACAGAGTTTCCTTAGGCAGGCCTTCGAGCGTGAGCAGGTGATGCAGGCGTCCGTTTGAATCGAGTTGCTGGGTCATGGCGTCGGTGGGGTGTGCAGGGAAAAGGTCTGGTGCTTGTCTGTAGCGGAAGGAAGGCGTTGGCGTCCGCACGCGAGTGAAGCGATCGGGCACTGAGCGAGCGCACGACCCACCTCCTTGAATGACACACGGAGATCATCCGGCGGAACCTGTGCACTGAAGCGAGCCGAGCAGAACAAGCGTGGAAGCCCACGCTTCCGGCTTCAAGCGTGCGGAACCGGCATGGGTCGATGTCCAGCCCATCGCTCAAATCGTCACCTGCGTGGCATCCTGCGGCGCGGCCAGCCAGCGTTCGATGATCACCGCCGCCGCCACCGCGTCCAGCGCGGCGGCATCGCGCTTGCGCTTGCGGCCTTCGGCGCGATCGAGGGCGAAGCGCTGCGAGGCTTCGATCGAACTGGCGCGCTCGTCCACCAGCACCACCGGCAACCGGTAGCGCACATGCAGTTCACGCGCGAAGGCCTGCGCGCGCTTGCGGTTCGGCTGGTCGCCACCGTCCAGCGTCATCGGATCGCCGACGACGAACCCATCCGGTTTCCATTCGGCGTGCAGCCTGTCGAGCGCCGGCCAGTCCGGTCCATGCGCATGCACGTCCACCACCGCCAGCGCGCGTGCACCGGATCCGAATGCACTGCCGACCGCCACGCCGATGCGGCGTGCGCCCACGTCGAAGCCCAGTACCGTTCCATCGAGTTTCATCGTCCACTCCCGAAACGCCGCCGGCGCCGCCCGACAGGGTGCCTCGCGCCGGGATGCGGGGGACGGCGTTTCATGCGTGCCCGCTGTAATCCGTCAATCGCGTCATGTCCACGCCGATGAGCCCGCCTGCCTTCTGCCACCGCTGTTCCAGCGGCGTATCGAACAGCACGGCGGCGTCGGCCGGCGCGGTCAGCCAGGCGTTCTCGCCCAGTTCGTATTCCAGTTGGCCCGCGCCCCATCCGGCGCAGCCGAGCGTGACGAGGGCGTGGTCCGGACCGTGGCCGGCGGCCATCGCTTCGAGGATGTCGCGCGAGGTGGTGAGGTAGAGGCCGTCGGCCACCTGCAGGGTGGAATCCCACGCGCGCGCATCGTCATGCAGCACGAAGCCACGTTCCGGATGCACCGGCCCCCCACTCAGCACCGGCCGGTCGCGCAGCGCGGCATCGCCGGTCTGCAACTGCATCTGTTCCAGCACTTCGCCCAGCGTGTATTCGGAGGGGCGATTGATCAGCACGCCCATCGCGCCCTCGCCATCGTGCTGGCAGATCAGGGCCACGCTGCGCGCGAAGTTCGGATCATCCAGCGCCGGCGAGGCGATGATCAGCTGGTTGGCGAGGAAGGGGTCGGCGGACATGGGCCCATTCTATCCCGCCCGGGTTACCCTGACCGCATGAGCGGATATTGCGACGTCGCCCCCGGCCATGCCCTGCACGGGCCCTACCACGATCACGAATACGGCTTTCCACAGCAGGACGAAGCCGCGCTGTTCGAACGCCTGCTGCTGGAAATCAATCAGGCCGGGCTGAGCTGGGAGACCGTGCTGCGCAAGCGCGAAGCCTTCCGCCGGGCCTACGACGGCTTCGACGTCGATACCGTGGCCGCCTATGGTGAAGCCGATCGCCTGCGTTTGCTGGCCGATTCGGGGATCATCCGCAATCGGCTCAAGGTCGAGGCGGCCATCCACAACGCGCAGGTCATCCAGCGGCTGCGCGCTTCCCATGGCGGATTCCACGCATGGTTGCAGGCGCATCATCCGCGCGACAAGGCAGCGTGGGTGAAGCTGTTCAAGCAGACCTTCCGTTTCACCGGGGGCGAAATCACTGGCGAATTCCTGATGAGCCTGGGCTGGCTGCCGGGTGCGCATCGCCAAAGCTGTCCTGCATTCGCGCGCGCGGCGCTTCGGCGTCCGCCGTGGATGGAGGCGATGCCCTGAGCACGTGTGCAGCGTGTGCGGCGGGTGTCCATTTTCCGCCCGATGCGGCGCTCACCCGAGCGCCTGCGGCAATACCGCCACGCAATCGCCCTCGAGCCTGAGGCTGGCCAGATCATCGGCGCGCGTACGGCCGCGATTGAGCAGGGCGATCGGCTTGCCCGCCTCATGCGCCATCCGCGCGAAGCGATAACCCGAATACACCATCAGCGACGATCCGATCACCAGCAGTGCATCGGCATCGGCCAGCGCTTGCCGGGCCGCCTCGTAGCGCGCACGCGGCACGTTCTCGCCGAAGAACACCACGTCAGGCTTCAGCATGCCGCCGCAGTCCAGGCACGCGGGCACACTGAACCGGCTGAAGTCCTGCCCATCCAGATCCGCATCGCCATCGGGAGCGGTGCCCGCCTCCAGGCCATGCCAGGCGGGATTGGCCTGATGCAGGCGCACCTGCAGTTCCGCGCGCGGCGTGCGGCCCTGGCACGCCAGGCAGATGACCTGATCGATGCGCCCGTGCAGATCGATGACCGCGTCACTGCCGGCGCGCTGGTGCAGTCCATCGACGTTCTGCGTGAGCAGGCACGCGAGGCGGCCACCGTGCTGCCAGCGCGCGAGTGCCTGGTGCGCCGCATTCGGTCGTGCGCCGGCCATGCGCGGCCAGCCGATGAAGCTGCGCGCCCAGTAGCGTGCATGCGTCAGCCGATCGCCGGTGAACGATTGCCAGGTCACCGGCGGCGTGCGTTTCCATTGGCCGTCCGCATCGCGGTAATCCGGGATCCCGGACGCCGTGCTGATGCCCGCGCCGGTCAGCACGAAGACGCGATCATGCGCGGACAGCCATCGGCGCAGTTCGCGCGCCGCGATCGGTGCTTCATCAAGCCGCAGGGTCATGCGTGGATGATACGTCGGCGCACGCCATCCCTCCTTTCACCTGCTCTTGCTCCGCACCCGCGACACTGGGCGCATGGCCATCCGCATCGGGATCTCCGGCTGGCGCTATGCACCCTGGCGCGGCGTCTTCTATCCGACCGATCTGCCCCAACGACGGGAACTGGAATTCGCGTCCACGCAATTCCCGACCGTGGAGATCAACGGTTCCTTCTATTCGCTGCAATCACCCAGAAGCTGGTCGCGCTGGCGTGATGAGGTGCCGCAGGATTTCGTGTTCGCGGTGAAGGGCCCGCGCTTCATCACGCATACGCTGCGCCTGCGCAATGCCGATCTGGCCCTTGCCAATTTCTTCGCCTCCGGCGTGCTGTGCCTGGACGAGCGGCTCGGCCCGTTCCTCTGGCAACTGCCACCCACGCTCAAGTACGACGCGGCGCAGCTCGATGCATTCCTGGCGCTGTTGCCGCGCACCACCGCCGAGGCGCTGGCGCTGGCCCGCCGTCGCGAACGTGCGCGGATGAAGGATCGCAGTGCCCTGCCCCGCGTGTCCGATCGTCCGTTGCGGCATGCGCTGGAAGTGCGGCACTCCAGCTTCTGCACGCCGGAGTTCGTGGCGCACCTGCGCGAGCGCGGCATCGGTCTGGTGGTGGCCGACAGCGCCGGGCGGCATCCGGTGCTGGAAGACGTGACCGCCGATTTCGTCTACGTGCGGCTGCACGGCGATCAGGAGCTGTACGTCAGCGGCTATTCGGACGCGGCGCTGGAGGATTGGGCGCGCAGGATACGTGCGTGGAGCCAGGGCCGCTCGCCACGCGGCGCTCGCACGGTGTCACGCGAAGCGGCGCCCCGCATGCCGCGCGACGTCTATTGCTACTTCGACAACGATGCGAAGGTGCATGCGCCGTTCGATGCGCTTTCGCTGGCGCGCACGTTGCTCGAAAAGCGCTGACGCTTGCGCACCCGCGAGCATCGCGGTCATCCAGCCTGGAGACACACGGCGGCCGTGCGGCCGCCTGCATCGCGGAGCGCCGGCTCAGCGGACCTCGGCCACTTCCACGCCGTCCAGGCCCTGGGCCAGCGTGCGTGCATCGCCGCCCTGCGAGAGCTTGATGCGCAGGCGCACTTCGTTCTGCGAGTCGGCATAGCGCAGCGCGTCCTCGTAGGAGATCTCGCCGGCCTGGTACAGCTCGAACAGGCTCTGGTCGAAGGTCTTCATGCCCAGGTTGGTCGATTCCTTCATCAGCTCCTTGAGCTTGTGGATCTCGCCATCGCGGATGTAGTCCTGCACCAGCGGCGTGCCGAGCAGGATCTCCATCGCCACGCGGCGGCCCTTGCCGTCCGGCGTCGGGATCAACTGCTGGGCGACCACGCCCTTGAGGTTCAGCGACAGGTCCATCAGCAACTGCGTGCGGCGATCTTCCGGGAAGAAGTTGATGATGCGATCCATCGCCTGGTTGGCGTTGTTGGCGTGCAGCGTGCACAGCACCAGGTGGCCGGTTTCGGCGAAGGCGATCGCGTGATCCATGCCTTCGCGCGTACGCACCTCGCCAATCATGATGACGTCCGGCGCCTGGCGCAGGGTGTTCTTCAGCGCTGCGTCCCAACTGTCGGTGTCGATGCCCACCTCGCGCTGGGTGATGATGCAGCCCTCGTGCTTGTGCACGAATTCGATCGGATCCTCGATGGTGATGATGTGGCCGGTCGAGTTCTGGTTGCGGTAGCCGATCATCGAAGCCAGCGACGTCGATTTGCCGGTGCCGGTCGCGCCGACGAAGATGATGATGCCGCGCTTGGTCATCGCCAGCGTCTTGATGATCGGCGGCAGGTTCAGCTCTTCCACCGTCGGGATGCGCGTCTCGATCCGGCGCAGGACCATGCCCACCTGGTTGCGCTGGTAGAAGCAGCTCACGCGGAAACGGCCCACGCCCGCCACGCCGATGGCGAAGTTGCACTCGTGGGTCTTTTCGAACTCCTCGCGCTGGGCGGGCGTCATCACGTTCAGCACCAGATCGCGCGACTGCTGCGGCGTCAGCGGCGTCTGCGTGATCGGCGAGATCTTGCCGTGCACCTTGATCGACGGCGGCATGCCCGCGGTGATGAACAGATCCGACGCCTTCTGGTGCGCCATCAGCTTGAGGAACGAAGTGAAGTCGATGGTGCTCATTGAACTCTCCGGAAGCCGGGAACCGATAGCCGGTAGCCGGGCAACTGCGATTGACGTGGCCGGCTACCGATTACCGGTTACCGGTTTACCGCTTCACTCAAACAACCGCTTGTCCTTCGCATATTCCTTGGCCTGCTGGCGCGTGACCAGGCTGCGCTTGACCAGATCCTGCAGATGCTGGTCGAGGGTCATCATGCCGCTCTGCTGGCCGGTCTGGATGGCCGAATACATCTGCGCGACCTTGTCCTCGCGGATCAGGTTGCGGATGGCCGGGGTGCCGACCATGATTTCCCACGCGGCGGTACGCCCGCCGCCGACCTTCTTCAGCAGCGCCTGCGAGATCACCGCGCGCAGCGATTCGGACAGCATCGAGCGGACCATCGGTTTTTCACCGGCGGGGAACACGTCGATGATGCGGTCGATGGTCTTGGCCGCCGAACTGGTGTGCAGCGTGGCGAACACGAGATGGCCGGTTTCGGCGGCGGTCAACGCCAGCCGGATGGTTTCCAGATCGCGCAACTCGCCGACCAGGATGTAGTCCGGATCCTCGCGCAGCGCCGAGCGCAGCGCCTCGTTGAAGCCGTGCGTGTCGCGGTGCACTTCGCGCTGGTTGATCAGGCATTTCTGCGAGGTGTGCACGAATTCGATCGGATCCTCGACGGTGAGGATGTGCGCGTATTCGTTCTTGTTGACGTGATCGACCATTGCCGCCAGCGTGGTCGACTTGCCAGAACCGGTCGGGCCGGTGACCAGGATCAGGCCCTGCGGCTGCTGGATCAGCTCGCGGAACAGCGGCGGGCAACCGAGATCCTCCAGCGTCAGCACGTCGGAGGGAATGGTGCGGAACACCGCGCCGGCGCCGCGGTTCTGGTTGAACGCGTTGACGCGGAAGCGGGCCAGGCTCGGGATCTCGAACGAGAAATCCACTTCCAGGAATTCTTCGTAATCACGGCGCTGCTTGTCCGACATGATGTCGTACACCAGCGCATGCACCTGCTTGTGATCCAGCGCCGGGATGTTGATGCGGCGCACGTCGCCATCGACGCGGATCATCGGCGGCAGGCCCGCGGAAAGATGCAGGTCCGATGCCTTGTTCTTGACCGAGAACGCCAATAGTTCGGCGATATCCATACGCTTGCCTTCCCCTTGTGTGCCGCAAACTGGAACGATGCTTCCCCGAAGGGCAGTATAGCGCTCCCCTCCTGCCTTCCAACCGCCCGATGCCGCTGGCCGACCCCCTGCGCGGGACCCTGCAACGTATTGAAAACGCTGCCGTTGATGCGGATCGGCCAGTCCCCCGCCTGCTGGCCGTGTCCAAGACCCGGCCGGTGGCCGACATCGCCGCGCTGGCTGCGCGCGGGCAGCGCGCATTCGGCGAGAATTATGTGCAGGAAGCGGCCCCCAAGGTCCGTGAACTGGTCGAGCTTTCGCTGGATTGGCACCTGATCGGTCACCTGCAATCGAACAAGGCCGAGCTCGCCGCCGGGATCTTCGACTGGGTGGAAACCGTCGACCGGCCCAAGTTGATCGAGGCGCTGGCCCGTCATCGCCCCGCCGAGCGGGCGCCGCTGAACGTGCTGATCCAGGTCAACGTCGATGACGAGACCAGCAAGCATGGCTGCCGGCCGGAGGAGATCGCGGCGCTGGCATCGGCCATCGCGGCGCAGCCCCGATTGCGGCTGCGCGGGCTGATGAGCATCCCGACGCCGCATGCGGACCTCGAAGCGCGGCGTCCGGCGTTTCGGCGAATGAAGCAGTTGTTCGATGCGCTGGCGGCCGAATATCCCGGCGTGGACACGCTGTCGATGGGCATGAGCGATGACTTCGCGCTGGCCATCGCCGAGGGTTCGACGCAGGTGCGCATCGGCACCGCCTTGTTCGGCGCGCGTCCGCCCAAGGGCTCCTGAGCAGCTGCCGGGCTCTGACCACCAGCGCTATGCTGTGGGGGTCATTCCTTCTGCATGCTCCACACGCCATGAGCCAGGACCACGTGCATCTCCAACCGGATCCGATCGCTTTCATCGGCGGCGGCAACATGGCCCGCAGCCTGATCGGCGGGCTGGTCAAGCGCGGTGTGAAGCCGGCGCGGATCCGCGTGGCCGAGCCGGTCGAATCGCTGCGTGCGTCGCTGGCGGCGGAGTTCGGCGTGCAGGTGTTCGCTGAAGCGGCCGAGGCCACGCATGGCGCGGGCCTGTGGCTGCTGGCGGTCAAACCGCAGGCGATGCGCAGCGTCTGCGCGGCGCTCGCCGCACGCGTGCGCGAACAGGATCCCATCGTCGTTTCCATCGCCGCGGGCATCACGTCCGCGCAGCTCGAGCGCTGGCTCGGCGGCGAGGCGGCCGTCATCCGCAGCATGCCCAATACCCCCGCGCTGCTCGGTGCGGGCGTCAGCGGCGTGTTCGCCAATGCGCGCGTGGATGCCGAAGGGCGCGCGCGCGCCGAGGCCCTGCTCGCCAGCGCGGGAGAAGTCGTGTGGATCGCCGATGAAGCACGCATGGATGCGGTGACCGCCGTCTCCGGCAGTGGCCCGGCCTATGTCTTCCTGCTGGCCGAGGCGATGGAAACCGCGGCCCGCGAACAGGGCCTGACCGCCGAAGCCGCGCGCACGCTGGTGCAGCAGACGCTGCTGGGCGCATCGCGCATGCTGGTCGAATCCGGCGAAGCCCCGGCCGAACTGCGCCGCCGCGTCACTTCGCCCAACGGAACCACGCAGGCGGCGATCGACACCTTCCAGGCCGGTGGATTCGAAGCGCTGGTGGCCCGCGCGATCGAAGCGGCGACCACGCGTGGACGCGAACTCTCCGCCGCCAACGACTGAGGCGACTGCATGAAACCCGTATTCCCGATGCGCCTGCGCGCTTTGGCCTGTGTCCTCGCTGCACTGTCACTGGCCGCCTGTTCGGCCGGCGAAGCGCCGCGCACCGCGCAGTTCGTCCCGCCGGTGGAAACCCAGCAGGATTTCGGTGATCTGCGCGTGCACTTCAATGCGCTGCCAACGCTGTCGCTGAGCGAAGCGGTGGCGCGCGAATACGGCGTCGAACGCACCGCCGGCACCGCGCTGGTCGTGATCGCCGTGCGCCGGATCAAGGGCGCCGAAGAAGTCGCAATGGAAGGCGACGTCAGCGCGGTCGCGCGTGATCTGTCGGGCAAGCAGCAGACCCTGCACTTCCGCCCGGTGCGCACCGGCGATTACATCGATCATATCGGCACGGTCGACGTCGGCGCCCACGACACCTATCGTTTCGAGGTCACCGTGCGCGCGGACGGACGCACCGGCACGTTGCAGTTCGCGCGGAATTTCTGAGCAGGGCCTCGCCGGCGGATGATCCGCCCTGCCTGTTGAAAAACGCGATCGATTGAAACCCGCGTTCAATGCCGTGGCCGAACGTGAGGCGCGCGGTCATGCCTGCGCGAAGGTGGGCCGGCGATCCGCCTGTTCAGTCCCGCTGCCTGTCCCGGCGCAATTACCGCTTCGCCGCCCACGCCTGGATGATGCGCGCAATCTCGCGCACGCCATCGGTCAGTGCCGCCGGTCCCGGTTGCAGGATCAGCGGCGACTTGATCTCGTGCAGTTCGCCATCGCGCACGGCGGGGATCGTGTTCCAGCCATCGCGCGCCGCGACGCGTTCGGGGCGGAATTTCTTGCCGCACCATGAGCCGAGGATGATGTCCGGCGCACGCGGGATCACTTCGCGGTGGTCGGCCAGGATGCGCTGCCTGGCCAGTGGTTCCAGCGACAGTTCCGGGAATACGTCATCACCGCCGGCAATGCGGATCAGTTCGGCGACCCAGCGGATGCCGGTGATGATCGGTTCGTCCCATTCCTCGAAATACACGCGCGGACGCTGCGGCAACTGCCGGCCCGCCGTCTCGATCGCATCGAGGTCGCGTTGCAGCGCATCGGCGTATTCGCTGGCTGCGGCGGCGCAACCGACCAGTGCGCCCAGTCGGCGGATATAGTCGAGGATGCCTTCGATGGTGCGGTGGTTGGAAATCCACACCTCCACGCCACGCGCGATCAGCTCGGCCGCGATGCCGGACTGGATGTCGGAAAAACCGATGGCCAGATCCGGTTGCAGCTTGAGGATTTCCTCGACCTTGGCGCTGGTGAACGCACTGACCTTGGGCTTCTCGCGGCGCGCCTGCGGCGGCCGCACGGTGAAGCCGCTGATGCCGACGATGCGATGCTGCTGGCCGAGCGCATACAGGGTCTCGGTGGGTTCTTCGGTCAGGCAGACGATGCGTTGCGGTCCCACGCGTTACTCCAGTGCCTTGCGGAAATACACCACGCGTTCGGTCTCTTCGAAGCCGCAGGCCGCGTGCGCGGCATGACTGCCGGTATTGTCCAGCGCCGCGTCCGAAGCCAGTTCCTCGCACTCCTGTTCGCGCGACCAGCGTTCGACCGCATCGATCAGCGCGCGGCCCACGCCGCGTCCGCGCCACTCCGGTGCGACGTACCAGCCTTCGAGGAAGGCGACCGGCGAGGTTTCGGTGCCGTTGACGTAATCGCGCCGCACGCTCGCTTCGGCAAATCCGATGGCCTGCCCCTGCGCATCGTGCGCGATGAATCCCTGCGCATCGCCGTTGAGCGTGTCCTGGATGTCGGCGATCTGCGCGGCGAGCGAATCCTGCGGCCACAGCGTCTGCCGCAGCCTGGCCCAGTCATTCCAGTCCGCGTGCGTGGCCGCACGCACCTGCCAGCCCTGCATCACGGAAACAGCATCCGCTTGCTCCACTGTCCATCGACGCCGCGCTCATAGCGCCAGCGTTCGTGCAGGCGGAACTTCGCGCCGTACCAGAACTCCAGTGCGCGCGGCACCACGCGGAAACCACCCCAGCCCGGCGGTCGCGGCACGTCCTGTCCCTGGAAGCGAGCTTCGGTCCCGGCGATCGCCTGATCGAATTCGGCCTGCGACGACAGCGTCTGCGACTGGTGCGAGGCCCACGCGCCGATCTGGCTCATGCGCGGCCGACTGGCGAAGTAGGCATCGGCCTCGGCGTCATCGACCTTCACCACCTCGCCCTCGATGCGCACCTGGATGCCGGCCTCGCGCAGGCTGCGCCACAGGAACAGCAGCGCCGCGCGCGGATTGGCCTGCAGATCGCGTCCCTTCGGACTGTCGAAATGTGTGTAGAACACGAATCCGCGCTCGTCGTAGCTCTTCAGCAGCACGGTGCGCGCGGCCGGTTCGCCGGCGGCCGAAGCGGTCGCGACCGTCATCGCATTGGCCTCCGGTTCGCGATTGGAGGCCACGGCCTCCGCATACAGCGCGCCGAAGGTGGACAGGGCTTCCGCGTACAGGTCGGTCATCGTGGGTTCCATGCGGGGCCGCGTGGACGCGGCGGACTGCGGTATTGTCGCGCGATGATCGCTTCCGTGCATGCCGCTACGGGTGAAGGCTTTCCCGCACCGCTGGTCCGGCAGGCCGCGCAGGCGGCGTTGATCTGCGGTCAATCGGCGTCGCGCGTACCGGTGCTGGGGATCGCCGGCGTCCAGGGCAGCGGCAAGTCCACCTTCACCGCGCAGATCGCCGCCGAACTGGTGCGTCAGCGCAGGCGCGTGGCCGTTCTTTCGCTGGACGATCTGTACCTGACCCGCGCCGAGCGCGAACGGCTCGCGCGGACGGTGCATCCGCTGCTCGCCACGCGCGGCCCGCCGGGCACGCATGACGTCGCGCTGGGTTGCGATCGGATCGATGCGCTGCGCGATGGCGGGCCGGTGGCGCTGCCACGTTTCGACAAGCTGTCCGATGACCGGATGCCCGCGCGGGAGTGGGATCGCATCGACGCGCCCGTGGACGCGATCCTGCTGGAAGGCTGGTGCCTGGGCACGCCCGCCGAAGCGGACGACGCCCTGCGCGAACCCGTCAATGCGCTCGAACGCGATGAAGACGCCGATGGCACATGGCGTCGTCACTGCAATCATGCGTTGAGGACGCTCTATCCGGCGTTGTGGTCGCGCATGGATGCGCTGTGGTGCCTGCAGGCGCCCGGGTTCGAACTCGTGCGCCAGTGGCGCTGGCAGCAGGAACAGCGGCTGGCGGCGGCGCAATCGCGCGCGGTGTCGCTGGATGAAGACGGCGTGCGCCGATTCGTGCAGTTCTTCGAACGCGTCAGCCGGCATGCCCTGGCGACGCTGCCCGGTATCGCGGATCGCACGATCATGCTCGATGCGCGGCGCAGTCCGGTCCAGGCAACGGTGTAGTCATCCGCACTGCATCGAGCGCGGGTGCGCGCGCATCCAGCCAGGGGCAACACGCGCGCGCTTCAGCGGGTGGATGAGGCTTCGTTGCTGTCCAGCCGTTCGATCACGCCCTGCATCGCGCTGTCGAAGGCGTCTTCCTCGACATGCTTGCGCAGGCGGCCGAGCCGGACCATCGCGGCCAGTTCTTCCGGCGAGGCCACGCAGAAGCGCACGCCGCGTCGATTGACGAACAGCAGGCGCGAGGAAATCGGGCTCACCCACGACAGCTTGCCCGGCTGCACCTTGTTGTCCTTGTCGATGAAGTCCAGCCAGGTGCCGATGGCGAGCTGGCGGAAATGATCGGCGTCGGTGTGATCGAATTCGAGCGTGTCGGTGCCGCCGACCAGCTGCATCGAGGCCGATTCGTCCTCGGCCGGCTTGGGCAGTACGACCTGCGGCAGTTCCGGGAGCGGCTTCTGCAGATCCGGACGCGACGCGGCGATCGCCTGCAGCGTGTCGTGCAGCGCATCGACCGCCGCGTTGGCGCTGTCCATGTTCATGCCGACGCTCGCGAACACCTGCTGCAATCCGGGACGCCAGGCCTGCAGCCACGGCTTGCCGATGATCTGCCGCTGCGCCTCGGCCAGTTCTTCCAGCACGCCATCGGCCAGCACGAGCGCATCGGTGAGCGCGGCGCTTTCCTCGCCCTCGCGCAGCACGGTCATGGTGACGTGGTGCGCCCACGGCTGGCGCAGGAAATCCTCGATCGCCTGCGGCAGTTCCCGGCCTTCCACGCGCGCGTCGAGTTCGCGGTTCATGCGCGAACGCGCCGTCTCCAGGCGCTCCTGCCCGCGCTGGATTTCGGCGGCGCGGCGCTCGGCGATCTCGATGCGGCGGCGATGCTGATCGAGGAAGGCGCGGAATTCCTCTTCCAGGGTCAGGAAGATCGCCAGGTTCTCGTTGAACTCGGCCACCAGCCGATCGACCACTTCCTCGACCTTGGTGAGCAGCGTGCGCTCGGCGGCGCTTTCTCCGTTGTTGCCTTCGCAGGCCTCGGCCAGCGCGTTGAGCAGGCGCCGGGCCGGATGGGTCTTCTGCACGAACATGCGGCGGTCAAGCAACGCTACCTTGACGAACGGCACGACGAGCCGGCCGATGAGTTCGCGCGGGCGGCCTTCGAGGTCGCGTTCGTCCAGCATCACGTCGAACAGCATGCCGACCAGATCGATGGCGTCCTCGTCCACCGGCGCCAGCCGCGCGGTGGCCGGATCCACGCCCAGTTGCATCGCGCTGCTGATGACTTCGTTCTTCAACCGTTGCGCCAGCGACTCACCGGTATCGCCGATGGCCGCGCGCAGCGTCGCGCTCGGCGTGGTCTGCAGCAGCGACAGCACCGACAGCATTTCGCGCTGGGAGAGATCGCGCGTGCCGGGGCTGCGCGCGGCGCCGGGTTCGCGCTGGCCGCGCGATTCCTGCAGCAGATGATGCAGCGCTTCGAGCAGCACGCCCTGCGCGCCCTGCGCGCCCTCGTAGCCGCCCGACTGCGCCATGGCCTCGCGCTCGTTGTGCATGTCGCGGAAACCGGCCATGCGGTTGACGAAACGCGCCGCCCATGCGGGCGCATGCAGTTCGTCCCCCTGCTCCAGCGGGTCGTCGAAATTGTCCTGGGCGCGCTGGCGTTGCGGGGCGGACGGCGGGCGGCGCGGCGCTTCCATTTCCGGCATCACGCCGGCCTTGGCCAGACGCTGATCCAGCGCTTCATACAGGCGCGCGATCGCCGGCACCAGATCGCGTTCGCACAGCTTGATCACCACCAGCCGCACGTCCAGCGCGAGGTCGCAGGTGGCGAAGGCGGTATGGACGGCCGCGCCGATGTGCTCGGCGCCGATCGGGTTGTGCTCGGCATCGAGCTTGAGATTGCCGGCGATCACGCCGAGCCTGCGTTCCAGCCGCGCCAGCACCGACTTGCAGTCGCGCGCCAGCACGGCGGCGAGGTTGCGCGCGGCCAGGCGCGATTCCAGTTCCTGTTCACTGACCAGGCTGAGCCCGCCGGCCTCGCCCTGGATCAGGGTTTCCTCAGCCGACAGTGGTTCGCCCGATTCCAGCGAGCGCCAGACATGCAGCAGTGCGTCACGGAAGCGGGTGACGATCTCCTCGCGGCGGCGGCGCAGCTCGCGCATCGCATCGAGGAACGCCATCTGCGAGGGACCGGCGCGCTCGGCACGATCGAACAGCGCGTCGTCGAACCGGCCCAGCGCCACGGAGAACGCTTCGGTCAGCGGCGGGATCACGGCGTCGCGCGCCTGCCCAAGCAGATGCGGATCGTGTCCACGGCGGACGGTGGCTTGAGGGCTGCTCGACATGCGCAAGGATCCCCGCCTTGGCAGGCGAAAGTGCTTGAGGAACGCGGCCGGATGGTCGCCTTAACATCCTAGGCGTTCCGGTGCTAAGGCAACGTGACCAGTTCGGCACTTTGGCGCGGTGCAACGCGAATGGCAACCCGCAAACCCCGTTACAGGGGGTTCCGGCCGCGACCGGCGTCACGGCCACGCGCTCTTCACGCGGCAGTCCAGGCCACACGCGCTCGGCCACGTAAACTATCGGCATGAATCCCTCCTCCCTCGATTTGCTGGACCAGCGCCGCTCGGTCCCGTCCCGGCAACTGGGCGCGCCCGGCCCGGACGCCGCCACGCTGCGGCGCATGCTTGCCTCCGCCGTACGCGTGCCGGATCACGGCAAGCTCGTGCCGTTCCGCTTCCTGCATATCCACGGCGATGCACGGCAGGCGCTGGGCGATGCGCTCGCCGAACGCACCCGCGCGCGCGATCCGCATGCGCCGGAGGCTGCCGTCGAAAAGGACCGCGGCCGTTTCAGCCATGCGCCGGACATCATCACCGTCATCGCCCGCCTGGTTCCCGGCCACAAGGTGCCCGAGCAGGAACAACTGCTGACCGCCGGCAGCGTGTGCTTCGCGCTGTTGCAGGCCGCGCAGGCGCTGGGCTTCGGCGCGCAATGGCTGACCGGCTGGATGGCCTACGACGAGGCGGTCGAGCGGTTGCTCGGCCTGGAAGAAAACGAACGCATCGTCGGCTTCATCCACATCGGCACCGCGCGCATGGAAGCTCCCGAGCGCGAGCGTCCCGATGTGGACGCGCTGCTGAGCCAGTGGCGCCCGGATGCTCGCTGATCCGACCATGCCGCGGCCGCTGTACCTGGTCGACGCCAGCCTCTACGTGTTCCGCGCCTGGCATTCGATGCCGGATGAGTTCCAGGATGCCGAGGGCTGGCCCACCAATGCAGTGCACGGGTTCGCGCGCTTCCTGCTGGAACTGCTCGAACGCGAGCGCCCGCAGCACATCGCGATCGCCTTCGACGAAGCGCTGGACACGTGTTTCCGCCATCGGCTGTATCCGGCCTACAAGGCCAACCGCGAGCGCGCGCCGGAGGAACTGCGGCGCCAGTTCGCCCATTGCAAGGCGCTGTGCGCGGCCCTGGGCCTCAACGTCCTGGCCCACCATGATTACGAGGCCGACGATCTGATCGGCAGCGCCCTGCATGCGGCCCGGCCGGCCGGATTCCGCGGCGTGATCATTTCGGCCGACAAGGATCTGTCGCAGTTGCTGTTGGATCACGACGAGCAATGGGACTTCGCGCGCGGCCATCGCTGGGGCATGACCGGCGTCAAGGCCCGGCACGGCGTGGAGGCGCGGCAGATTGCCGACTATCTGGCCCTCTGCGGTGATGCGGTGGACAACATTCCAGGCATCACCGGCATCGGCGCCAAGAGCGCGGCGGTGCTGCTGGCGCATTTCGGCAGCCTGGATGCCCTGCTTGCGCGGGTCGATGAAGTGCCGTTCCTGCGGCTGCGTGGCGCGGCCGGCATCGCCCTGCGGCTGCGCGAACAACGCGAGCACGCGCTGCTGTGGCGGCAATTGACCACCATCGCATTGGACGCGCCGTTCGGCCTGGTCCAGGACGGTTTCGGGCGCAGCGAGGCCGATGCCGATCTGCTGCACGGACTGGCCGATGCGCTGCGTTTCGGTCCGATGACGCGGCGGCGCCTGCGCGAGGCGGCCGGAATCCCGGCACCCGTGCCGGCCCCGTCCGTGCAGGAGCGCACACCGATCCTGCCATGAGCACCTGCTAGCATCGGCGCATGGACGACGCACACGCACGCAAGACCGCCGAACCCCGGATCGTTTACGAAGGCCGCTACCTGCGCATGGTCGAGCGCGGCACCTGGGAATATTCCGAGCGCACGCACGCCGGCGGGCTGGCCGCCATCATCCTGGCGGTGACGCCGGACGATCGCGTGCTGTTCGTGGAGCAGTTCCGCGTGCCGTTGCAGGCCAACACCATCGAAATGCCCGCCGGACTGGTCGGTGACATCGATGCGGACGAGTCCATCGAACTGTCCGCCATCCGCGAACTGGAAGAAGAAACCGGCTGGACCGCCGAGCGCGCCGAGGTGCTGCTCATCGGGCCGACCTCATCGGGCAGCAGCAGCGAAAAGGTCGCTTTCGTGCGGGCCAGCGGCCTGCGCAAGGTCGGCGAAGGCGGCGGTGACGGCGACGAGAACATCACCGTGCACGAAATTCCGCGCGCGGGCGCGGCGGCATGGCTCACCCGCAAGCTCGGCGAAGGCTATGCGCTCGACGCCAAGCTCTGGGCCGGGTTGTGGATGATCGAACACGAACTCGACGGCACGCCGCGCGGCAGCGGCGACCTGCCGTGACGCGGCGGCACGACGAAAAGTAAGCGCGCCCGATCAGCCGGCGACGCCGCACGTTCCTCACGCAAATGCATCCGTCGCGCGCACCAGCGCGTC
Organism: Pseudomonadota bacterium; assembly: GCA_023390905.1. Lineage (GTDB taxonomy): Bacteria > Pseudomonadota > Gammaproteobacteria > Xanthomonadales > Xanthomonadaceae > Pseudoxanthomonas_A. The sequence continues at coordinate 73,168 of JAEWBY010000108.1, forward strand.
GACGTTCTCGGCTTCGAACGCCGAATGTCCGGAGGCCGGCGTGATCTCCAGTCGCGCCTTCGGCCAGGCCTTGTGCAGATCCCACGCATTGGCGATCGGGCAGACCACGTCGTAGCGCCCGTGCACGATCACGCCGGGGATATCGGCGATGCGAGGCGCGCCGCGCAGCAACTGATCTTCCACTTCGAAGAATCCGCCATTGACGAAGTAATGGTTCTCGATGCGCGCAAAAGCCAGCGCGAACTCCGCATCCTCGTGTCCGCTGACGAAATCCGCATCCACGTGCAGGAAACTCGTCGCGCCTTCCCACACGCTCCACGCGCGCGCGGCCGAGAGCCGGGTCTGCACATCCTCGGAGGTCAGGCGGCGGTGATAGGCCGAGATCAGATCATGCCGCTCCACCAGCGGAATCGGCTTCAGGTAATGCTCCCACGCATCCGGGAACAGCCGTGACGCGCCTTCCTGGTAGAACCATTCCAGTTCCCAGCGGCGCAGCATGAAGATGCCGCGCAGCACCAGTTCGGTCACGCGTTCCGGATGGGTCTGCGCATAGGCCAGCGCCAGCGTCGAGCCCCAGCTTCCGCCGAACACCTGCCAGCGCTCGACGCCGAAATGCGCGCGCAGCTTCTCGATGTCGGCCACCAGATCCCAGGTGGTGTTGTCGATCAGATCCGCATGCGGCGTCGAACGTCCGGACCCACGCTGATCGAACAGAATGATCCGGTACCTGGACGGATCGTGGAAACGGCGCATCTTCGGGCTGCATCCGGCCCCTGGCCCGCCGTGCAGCAGCACGACCGGCTTGCCCTGCGGATTGCCGCACTGTTCGTAGTACAACGTGTGCCGATCATCGACCTTCAGCGTGCCGACGTCGTAGGGTTCGAGTTCGGGATACAGCGTGCGCATGGCGGAATCCTGCGGAGAAAGCGTCATTCTAGTCCGCAGGCAAACGCATGGGACAACCACGACACCGATGCATCATCGCGGCGAGCGCGCGCCCGGCCAGCGGCCCGCGCTCACGCGGTCGCGCGCCTCGAGATCCTGTTCGGTCGTCACATCGGTGAAGCCGGCGGCTTCGAACAGCGCGCGAATGCGCGCGCCCTGATCCAGCCCATGCTCGATCAGCAGCCAGCCGCCCGCGTGCAGATGCGCAGGTGCGCCTTCGATGATCGTGCGGATGTCCTCGAGCCCGTCCGGTCCGGAAGCCAGCGCGCTCATCGGTTCGTGGCGCAGATCGCCCTGTCGCAGATGCGGGTCGTCGTCGGCGACGTAGGGCGGATTGCTCGCGATCAGATCGAAGGTCTCGCCGTGCAGCGGCGCCCACCATGAGCCTTCACGGAATTCGACATGGGCGAGTCCGTTCTGCGCCGCGTTTGCGCGCGCAACGGCGAGCGCGGCTGCGCCGGCATCGGTGGCGATGATCTGCGCCAGCGGCCTTTCGCTCGCCAGCGCCAATGCGATGGCCCCGCTGCCGGTGCCGAGATCGGCGATGCGTGCGGGCTGATCCTCGGGCAGGCGTTGCAGCGCGAGTTCGACGAGCCGTTCGGTTTCCGGCCGCGGAATGAGCGTGGCCGGACTGACCTGGAGATCGAGTGTCCAGAATCCGCGTCGGCCGACGAGATAGGCCACGGGCTCACCGGCGATGCGCCGGGCCAGCAGTGCCTCGAAACGCTGGATCACCGCATCCTCCAGCCGATCACGCGCATGCGCGAACAACCACGCGCGTTCACGCCCCAGGACGTGCAGCAACAGCAGTTCGGCGACGAAGCGTCCATCCCCCTGCGGCAGGCGCGCGGCCGCTGCGGCCAGATGCTGGTTGATGTCGGGCGGCGGCGCGTGATCGTTCAAGCGATGAGGCTCTGTCGGCATGCCGGGCATTTTCCGTCAACGCCAGCCGAAACGCATTGCACCGGCGCGGACAACGGCCTTCTGACGTGACCGCGCGCGATCGGTCCGATCGCGCGCGGTGTGGAGCCGTTACCGCAATGCGTCGCCGAACCCCTTGGCCTGCTGGGCGCTGCGCAGGTTCGCGCACAGGCCGATGTACTCGGCCGACTGCTTGAGCGCGCGCGGGCCGCCTTCGATGTTCTTCATCCGTTCGGCGAACCTGCCGTGCAGCGCATCGGCATCGGCCTGGCTGCACATGCCGGCGGCATACAGCGACACCAGGCCCGCCCCAGCCGGGGCGAGCGAGGCCTCCAGCGTGCTGAAGTGCGTATCGACCCACTGGCGCATCGCCGGGCGTCCGGCTTCATCGTCCATCTGCGATTGCAGCAGCGGCGCGATCTCGTTGCGGCGGAGCAGGCCCTTTTCCAGCACCAGCGCGCGCGCGCGTTCGGCCAGCACCGGCTCGGTCACGCTGCCGAGCGCGTACAGCAGTTCGTTGCGCAGCGCGGCGTCCTGCGTGGCGCGCAGGTGCTTTTCCAGCAGATCGAAGGTCGCCTTGTCACCGCTGCGCGCAGCCGCCTCGATCGACAGCGCGCGCAGATCGCGCGAAGTGCCTTCCGGATTGACTGTGCCCGAGCCCGCGCTGCCGTCGGCCTTGAGCCCGATCACCGCACGGCCACGCGACACCAGTTCACGCGTCAGTTCCGGGCTTTCACCGGTGTGGTAGAGGAACCCGATCACCGCACGGCGCAGGATGCGCGTGTCATCGCTCTCGCCCGGCTTGGCTTCCAGGCCCAGCGTGCGCAGGCGAGGTTCGTAGATCCTGCGCGCGTATGCGGCCACGGTCTGCTTTTCGGCCTCATTGCTGGCGAGGTATTCCTTCATCCAGATCAACTCTTCCATCGGTGCGGTCGCGGTCTGGCGGACTTCGGCCGAAGCCAGTTGCGGAACTGCGGCCAGATACGTGGCCGCGTCGATGCTGCCGGCACGGAACGCCGCGGCCAGCGAATCGGCATAGACACGCTGCTCGCGCTCATCGAGTTGCTCGAAGGCGCCGGCCAGCGCCTTGGCCGGCGCGGGCGCCAGCGCGAAGCGGTAATAGCCCTGGCCGTGCGCGTTCGGCATCACCCACGCCGGGCAGCTCGTGGCCTGTCGCAGCGCCACACTCGCCTTGGCCTGCGTGACCAGCGAGCACTCCTCGCGCACCTGATCGCCATCCTGGTAACGCACGCAGAACGGCATGCCCCAGCTCTGGTCGGGATTGACCTGCGATCCCAGCGGCACGTAGCGCTGCTGTTCGATCTTCAGCGACGGTGTCTTGCCCTCGCAATCCACGTCCACCTTGACGTAAGGCACGCCCGGCTGATCGATGAAGCTCTTGAACGCCGCATCGACGCCTTGCGGATCCTGGCTCTGCGCAGCGACGGCCGCGATCAGATCGCCGCTGGTCGCATTGCCGCGTGCATGCGCCTTGAGATAATTGCGCACGCCATCGCGGAACGGCGTCTCGCCGATGTAGGTCTCGAACATCGACAGCACCGCACCGCCCTTCTGGTAGGTGATGCCGTCGAAGGCGGCCTGGATGTCGGTGAAGTCGTTGATCGGCTCGTGCACGCGGCGCGTGCTGACCAGGCTGTCTTCGCTCATCGCTTCCAGCGCGCCTTCGAGCAGGCCGCGATCGGCATGGAACCCGGGCTGGAGCTGGCCGGTGATCTTGGTGCCCATCCACGTCGCGAAGGCTTCGTTGAGCCAGAGATCGTCCCACCACTTCATCGTCACCAGATCGCCGAACCACTGGTGCGCCAGTTCGTGAGCGCTCACGCCCCAGAAGCTCTGGCGTTCGCGCGGCGTGGATTTTTCATCGGGAAACATCAGCGTGTCGCGATAGACGATCAGGCCCGCGTTTTCCATCGCCCCGGCCCAGAAATCCGGTGCGGCGACGTTGTCCAGCTTGTCGAACGGATACGGCGTGCCGAAGTACTGTTCGAGCTGGGTCACGATGGTCGGCGTGTTCTCCAGCGAATAGCGCATGCGCTCGCCCTGGCCCTGGGCCGCGATGCCGCGCAGCTTGATCGAAGTATCGCGGATGGCCGTGGCCGGGATGTCCGGACCCTGCGGCACGTCCCACGGGCCGACCGCGAATGCGATGAGGTAGCTCGGCAGTGCTTCGGTGCGGGCGAAGGTGACCTTCTTCCAGCCATCGCCGAGCTTTTCGGTCTTCACTTCATGGCTGTTGGCAACCGCGACTTCCTGCTCGGGGACGATGAGCGTGATGTCCCACGGCTGCTTGAAGCTGGGTTCGTCGAAACCGGGAAACGCGGTGCGCGCGCCGAGCGGTTCCATCTGGGTGATGACGTAATCATGGCCGTCCGGCTTGACGCGATAGGCGCCCTGCAACTGGCCATACGGCGCTTCGAAGGCAATCTCGATCTGCGCCTTGCCGGCCGGAATCGGTTCGGCGGCCGTGAGCTTGAGCACGCCGGACACATCGGCCTCGGCGGCCGTCAGGGCGATGCGCTTGCCGCCGGCGACGATCGCCGTGGCCTGCCGGATGTCCAGTTCGCGCCCATGCATCCAGATCACGCCGGTCGCCTCGGCCACGTCCGCTTCGATGCGGGTGGTGCCGCTGAACCGTTCCTGCCGTGGATCCAGCTTCAGTTCAAGCTTGACGAGAGAGGGTACGACGGTGCGCGGCAGCGGCCCCTTGGGCACGGCGGTATCGGCCGCGTGGGCCGCCGGCAGGGCGACGGCAAGCATGAGTGCGCAGGCGAGCGCGGTACGGCGCAGAACGGTCATCGGAATCCCCCCACTATGGACAGACAGAACCGCGAGCTTACGGGGACGCCCAGCCCGCGCCCCCCCTGCCGAAAGTACCGGTTTGCCGTCGTCGCGGGCCTGTTCGACGGGTCTGACCAATGGCCGGGCCTTTGTATCAGGGGTCTCCATAGCTTCCGGCTATCGAATTGATTCTATCAATCCATTGGATTTATTAGGCCGCGCCTATTAATCTGCATCCCGTTGCTCCACACCCCCTCCGAAACCCGAGGAAAACCGATGTCCCTGATCAACACCCAAGTCCAGCCGTTCAAGACCACCGCGTTCCATGCCGGCGAATTCGTCGAAGTGACCGATGCCAGCCTGAAGGGCAAGTGGTCCGTGCTCATCTTCATGCCGGCCGCCTTCACCTTCAATTGCCCGACCGAAGTCGAAGACGCCGCCGACAACTACGCCGAGTTCCAGAAGGCCGGCGCCGAGGTGTACATCGTCACCACCGACACGCACTTCTCGCACAAGGTGTGGCACGAAACCTCGCCGGCGGTGGGCAAGGCGCAGTTCCCGCTGGTCGGCGACCCGACCCACCAGCTCACCCGCGCGTTCGGCGTGCACATCGACGAGGAAGGCCTGGCCCTGCGCGGCACCTTCGTGATCAACCCGGAAGGCGTGATCAAGACCGTGGAGATCCACTCCAACGAGATCGCCCGCGATGTCTTCGAGACCCTGCGCAAGCTGAAGGCCGCGCAGTTCACCGCCGCCAACCCTGGCCAGGTGTGCCCGGCCAAGTGGCGCGAAGGCGCCCAGACCATCGCTCCGTCGCTGGACCTGGTCGGCAAGATCTAAGCGGGACCCGCCCCGGCTCCGGCCGGGGCACCCTCCCTGCCGTTCGCGGCGGGGAGTGGACC
>JAEWBY010000027.1 GCA_023390905.1 Pseudomonadota bacterium
CCTGCCCGGCCAGCTGCGCGACCTCGCGCTCGCCGCCGCCGCCGAACCAGAGCCGATACTGCAGCCAGCCCAGCAGGGCCAGCAGCAGCACCAGGACGATCCGCAGGCCGCGCATCGGCGCCGTGTCCGCCAGCGCGCTCAGCGACGCAGCGAGACGAAGGCGTCGCGGCCGGCGTAGCGCGCCTGCGCGCCCAGCGCCTCCTCGATGCGCAGCAGCTGGTTGTACTTGGCCACGCGGTCGGAGCGGCATAGCGAGCCGGTCTTGATCTGGGTGGCGGTGGTGGCCACGGCGATGTCGGCGATGGTGGTGTCCTCGGTCTCGCCCGAACGGTGCGAGACGACCGCCGCGTAGCGCGCCGCGTCCGCCATCGCGATGGCCTCGAGGGTCTCGGTCAGCGTGCCGATCTGGTTGACCTTGATCAGGATCGCGTTGGCCACGCCCTGCTCGATGCCGTCCTTGAAGATGCGCGGGTTGGTGACCAACAGGTCGTCGCCGACCAGCTGCACCTTGTCGCCGAGCTGGCGCGTCAGCAGCTTCCAGCCGTCCCAGTCGCCCTCGTCCATGCCGTCCTCGATCGTGACGATCGGGTACTGCGCGACCCAGTTGCCGAGGAAGTCGGCGAACTGCTCGCTGGTCAGGCGCTTGCCCTCGCCGGTGAGGTGGTACTTGCCGTTCTCGAAGAACTCGCTCGACGCGACGTCGAGGCCGAGCAGGATGTCTTCGCCCGCGTGGTAGCCGGCCTTGCCGATCGCCTCGAGGATCGTCTCCAACGCCTCCTCGTTGCTGCGCAGGTCGGGCGCGAAGCCGCCCTCGTCGCCGACGGCGGTGGACAGGCCCCGCGCCTTCAGCACCGACTTCAGCGCGTGGAACACCTCGGTGCCCGCGCGCAGCGCCTCGGAGAACGAGCCGAAGCCCACCGGCAGCACCATGAATTCCTGCAGGTCCACGTTGTTGTCCGCGTGCGCGCCGCCGTTGATGATGTTCATCATCGGCACCGGCAGCGACACCGCGCGGTCGCCGGCGAGCCAGCGCCAGAGCGGCATGCGGTGCGAGGCCGCGACCGCGTGCGCGTGCGCGAGCGACACGCCGAGCAGCGCGTTGGCGCCGAGTCGGCCCTTGTTCTCGGTGCCGTCGAGGTCGATGAGCCGCTTGTCGAGGGCGACCTGGTCGCCGTCGAAGCCGTCAAGCGCCTGCGCGATGGCGCCGTTGACGTTGGCCACGGCGTTGCGCACGCCCTTGCCGAGGTAGCGCGTCCTGTCGCCGTCGCGCAGTTCCACCGCCTCCTTGGAGCCGGTGGACGCGCCCGACGGCACCATCGCGCGGCCGAAGCTTCCGTCGGCCAGCGTCACCTCCGCCTCGAGCGTCGGGTTGCCCCGGCTGTCCAGGATCTCGCGTGCATGTACCTTGGCGATCGTCGTCATCTGTTCGGTTTTCAGGATTGGGATTCGAGGAAGCCGGCGCGCTTGGTGGCGGCGTCGAGGGCCATGAGGGTTTCGAGCAGGGCCCGCATCTTGCCGAGGGGCCAGGCGTTCGGGCCGTCGCTCAGCGCCACGTCCGGGTTCGGGTGCGTCTCCATGAACACGCCGGCGACGCCGACCGCGAGCGCCGCGCGCGCCAGCACCGGCACGAACTCGCGCTGGCCGCCGCTCTTTCCACCCGCGCCGCCGGGCAGTTGCACCGAGTGCGTCGCGTCGAACACCACCGGGCAGCCGGTGTCGCGCATCACCGCCAGCGAGCGCATGTCGCTCACCAGGTTGTTGTAGCCGAAGCTCGCGCCGCGCTCGCAGGCCATGATCTGCGTGTTGCCCGTCGCCTTCGCCTTGTCGGTGACGTGCTTCATCTCCCACGGCGACAGGAACTGGCCCTTCTTGATGTTGACCGGGCGCCCCGCGCTGGCGACCTTCTGGATGAAGTCGGTCTGGCGGCACAGGAACGCCGGCGTCTGCAGCACGTCCACTACCGACGCGACCTCGTCCATCGGCGTGTATTCGTGCACGTCGGTGAGCACCGGCACGCCGAGCTGGCGCTTCACCTCCGCCAGCACCTTCAGGCCCTCTTCCAGGCCCGGCCCGCGGAAGCTCGTGCCCGAGGTCCGGTTGGCCTTGTCGAAGCTCGACTTGAAGATGAAGGGGATTCCGAGCGCCGAGGTGATTTCCTTCAGCGTGCCGGCCGTGTCGAGCTGCAGCTGCATCGACTCGATGACGCACGGCCCGGCGATGAGGAAGAACGGCTGGTCGAGGCCGACCTCGAATCCGCACAGGTTCATGCGCTGGCCTCCTTCAGCAGGCGTCCGCCGGCGGCGTGCCGTCCGCCAGCCGCCTTGTGTTCGCGGGCGGCGCGGATGAAGCCGATGAACAGTGGATGCCCCGCGCGCGGCGTCGACAGGAACTCCGGGTGCGCCTGGCAGGCCAGGAACCACGGATGCCGCGAATGCGGCAGCTCGACCATTTCCACCAGCGTGTCGTCCATGGACTTGGCGCTGATCACCAGCCCCGCATCCTCGAGCTGGGTGCGATAGCGGTTGTTGAATTCGTAGCGGTGGCGATGGCGTTCGCCCACGACGTCCGCGCCGTAGAGCTTGTGCGCGAGCGTGCCCGGCTTGATGCGCTGCTCCTGCAGGCCGAGGCGCATGGTGCCCCCCAGGTCGCTGTCCTCGCTGCGGCGCTCGACGTCGCCGGTGGCCGTGCGCCACTCGGTGATCAGGCCGATGACCGGATGCGGCGACTGCTTGTCGTTCTCGGTGCTGTTCGCGTCGGCGAGGCCGGCGACGTGGCGCGCGTAGTCCACCACCGCGGCCTGCATGCCGTAGCAGATGCCGAAGTACGGGATGCCGGATTCGCGCGCGTGGCGCGCCGCCCGCACCTTGCCCTCGAAGCCGCGGTCGCCGAAGCCGCCCGGGACGAGGATGCCGTCGACGCCGGCCAGCGCGGCCGCGCCGTCGCGCTCGACCTCGCTCGACTCCAGCCACTTCAGCGCGACTTTCGTGCGCTGGCGCAGGCCGCCGTGCTTGAGCGCCTCGGCCAGCGACTTGTAGGCGTCCTGGTGGTCGACGTACTTGCCGACGACCGCGATGGTGACCGCATCCACCGGATGCTCGGCCGCGTCCACCACGGCCTCCCACTGCGACAGGTCGGCCTCGCCGGCGCGATCGCCCATGCGCAGCTGGTCGACGACGATCTGGTCGAGGCCCTGGGCGTGGAACCACATCGGCAGCTTGTAGATGTTGTCGAGGTCGACCGCCGACACCACCGCCTTTTCCGGTACGTTGGTGAACAACGCGATCTTGCGGCGCTCGCCGTCGGGCAGCGGCTGCTCGCTGCGGCACAGCAGGATGTCGGGCTGGATGCCGATCGAACGCAGCTCCTTCACCGAGTGCTGCGTCGGCTTGGTCTTCAGCTCGCCCGCGGCGGCGATGAACGGCACCAGCGTCAGGTGCATGAACATCGCCTTGTCCGGGCCGCGCTCGGTGCGCAGCTGGCGGATGGCCTCGAGGAACGGCAACGACTCGATGTCGCCCACCGTGCCGCCGATCTCGACCAGGGCCACGTCGAAGCCGGCGGTCGCGGCGTCGATGCAGCGCTTGATCTCGTCGGTGATGTGCGGGATCACCTGCACCGTGCCGCCGAGATAGTCGCCGCGGCGCTCCTTGCGGATCACCGCCTCGTACACCTTGCCGGTGCTGATCGAGTTGCGGCCGCTCAGGCGCGTGTTGACGAAGCGCTCGTAGTGGCCGAGGTCCAGGTCGGTCTCGGCGCCGTCGTCGGTGACGTAGACCTCGCCGTGCTGGAACGGGCTCATGGTGCCCGGGTCGACGTTGATGTAGGGGTCGAGCTTCATCATCGTCACCCGCAGTCCGCGGGCTTCGAGGATGGCCGCGAGCGAGGCCGCCGAAATGCCCTTGCCAAGCGAGGACACCACGCCGCCGGTGACGAAGATCAGGGGAGTCATGGTCATGCTGCCGCAGGAAAGCCATAGTCTAGCGGCTGGCGGTGACCGGGGCGACCTTGACAGCCCGGGACGCGTGGGGCTGCCTGCTCCCGCGCAGGGCGGAGACGGGCGTTGCCGGCCTCAGGCCTGCTGCGGCCTCAGTCCCTGCATCACCCGCGAGAACAGCCCGCGGGCGCCGTCCCGCGCCGGCTCCAGCCCGGCCTCGGTGGCCCCGTCGCGGGCCTGGAAGGTCCCCACCACCACGCCCATCGCCTCCCGCCAGCGCGCCATCAGCGCCTCGTCGGCCTCGGGATCGGTCTCGGCAACCACTTTCAGGAGGCTGTCGATCCAGTCCAGGTACAGCGCTGCCGGTACCGGGCAGCGGCCACCACTGGCATGGACACTGCCCATCTCCGCGATCCCGCGGTCGACCACGCGGCTGCCTCCGGCATGGAAGATCGCCATGGTGATGCCCCGTCGAAGGGCCATGCGCTGCTTGTTGAAGTCGGTGTGCGCGAACAGCGGGGGCACTTCGGGGTTGCTGGCGAGGAACACCTCGTAGAAGCGGCCGATGAAGTCCCGGTCGCGCAGGCAGCGGCCGTAGCTCTGGTGGAGGTCGGCGTAGTCGTCGGTGGAAGCGGTCATGGGGCCCCCTGCAGGCTGGTCCGCGCATGCTCGGCGATCCCGGGCGCAGGGCTCTTGATCGGGGTCAATACCCCGCCTTGACCCGCCCTGCCCACCCCGCCATCCTGATCGGCTTCCCCTACCCCAGCGCCCCCGAATCCCGCCGATGAGTTCCCGCTACGACGCCGCCGACATCGAAGTCCTCTCCGGCCTGGATCCGGTCAAACGCCGTCCGGGCATGTACACCGACACCTCCCGGCCGAACCACCTGGCCCAGGA
>JAEWBY010000087.1 GCA_023390905.1 Pseudomonadota bacterium
TCCTTGGGGTTCACGAAGTGCGTCAGGCCGAACTTGCGCGCCAGCGCCTCGCGCCCCGGGTTGAGGTCGACGCCGATGATCATGTTCGCGCCCACCATGCGCGCGCCCTGCACGACGTTGAGCCCGATGCCGCCCAAGCCGAACACGATGGCCTTGGCGCCGGGCTCGACCTTCGCGGTGTTGATCACCGCGCCGATGCCGGTGGTGACGCCGCAGCCGATGTAGCAGACCTTGTCGAACGGCGCGTCCTCGCGGATTTTCGCCACCGCGATCTCCGGCAGCACGGTGTAGTTCGCGAAGGTCGAGGTGCCCATGTAGTGGTGGATCGGCTTGCCGCCCATCGAGAAGCGCGACGTGCCGTCCGGCATCAGGCCCTGGCCCTGGGTCGAGCGGATCGCGGTGCACAGATTGGTCTTGCGCGACAGGCACGACGGGCACTGGCGGCATTCGGGCGTATAGAGCGGAATGACGTGATCGCCTTTCTTCACGCTGGTGACGCCGGGTCCGACATCGACCACCACGCCCGCGCCCTCATGGCCGAGAATGGCGGGAAACAGCCCCTCCGGATCGGCGCCCGACAGGGTGAACTCGTCGGTGTGGCACACGCCGGTGGCCTTGATCTCGACCATCACTTCGCCCTCGCGCGGGCCTTCGAGCTGCACAGTGGTGATTTCCAGCGGCTTGCCTGCGGCAATGGCGACGGCGGCGCGAACGTCCATGGTTTCGTCCTCGTAATGTCAGTGTGGATTGGCCGGAGAGGGCCAGTCTGAGAGCGTGTTATGTGTTTGCGCGTGAGCGGCCGCGCGCAAATCGGCGATTGCCGCCTAACATACGTTCGGGCAATCAGGTCCGCAAATGAATCAGAATGTCACATTCGAGCGGGCTCTGACGCGGGCGGCGCCGGCCATTTTCGTGGTGCTGTGGAGCAGCGGCTTCATCGCCACCAAATACGCGCTCGCCGGCGCGGAGCCGTTGACGTTCCTGTTCATCCGCATGGTCGCGGTGGTGGTGCTGATGGCGATCATTGTCGCGATCGCGCGTCCGAAATGGCCGAACCGCACCGAAGCCTGGCACAGCGTGGTGGCGGGGCTGCTGGTTCACGGCTTCTATCTCGCGGGCACCGCCATGGCGATTTATCATTCGGTCCCGGCGGGATTGTCGGCGCTGATCCCCGGTCTGCAGCCGATCCTGACCTCGACGCTTGCCAACCGTTTCCTCGGCGAGCGGGTCACGCCGCAGCAATGGCTCGGCCTGCTGCTCGGGCTGTCCGGCGTGCTGCTGGTGCTGCACACGCGCCAGATGTCCGGGCAACTCGGCTGGGGCTGGCTCGGGACCTGCGTCGCGCTGGTCAGCATCACGCTCGGCACGCTGTACCAGAAGCGCTATTGCAGCCGCATCGACTGGCGCACCGGCAATCTGATCCAGTTCGTTGCGGCAGGTGTTCTCTACGCAATCGGCGCGGTTCTGTTCGAGACCCGGCAGGTGGTGTGGTCGTGGGAGTTCGTGCTCGGCGTCGGCTGGCTGGTGGTCGCCCTGTCGATGGGCTCGATCGGTCTGCTGTACTGGCTGATCCGCCACAACGGCGCGACGCAGGTCGCGAGCCTGTTCTACCTCGTGCCGGTGGTGACGGCGCTGATGGCCTTCGTACTGTTCGATGAGCATGTCGGCTGGCTCGGCGTTCTCGGCATGACGATCTGCGCGGCCGGCGTGTTCATCGTCAACAAGCCGGCCGGGAAGGACGCGCGAGGAAGTTAGAGATGCGAGTGCCCGGACGCGGTGCGGTGTTCTTCACACCGCTCCGCTGATCCGGGGCCGTTCCAGACTCTGAGTATGGAACGGTCCCGGTTCTGCGAAGCTGCGTTACACGCTGCGTCGCGCCCGGGACACGAGAGGCGATCATCACGGTTTTAATGTTGTCCTCACGTGATTTCCGACATCATCACCGGGCTTGTCCCGGTGATCCCGCTGAGGTGAGCACGGTGCGTCCCTGATCGGGATGGCCGGGACAAGCCCGGCCATGACGGTTCAAGGAATGCGACGAGCGCAACGACACCCCTCATGGTGAGGAGACGCCGACGGGTCCGCGCGAAGCGCTGCCCGATGATGAACTCCGCGCCGTCTCGAACCATGAGGCCGTGATCGTTCGACATTGCGGCCTCATCCCTCGAGACGCGCGCCATAGCAGGCGTAGCCTGCGTAAACCTGGCTACGGGCGCGCTCCTCAGGAGGAGGAGAAGGCCTCAATGACGATCAGATTCACCCCCGCGTCTTTTTATACGCCGCCAGCGCGCGCTCGCGTCCCGTCTTGTGATCGACGATCGGCTCGGGATAGGTCTTGCCGAGCGTGACGTTCGCGCCGGCAAGCTCCATCGGCGTCGCCTCCCACGGCTTGTGGATCAGCGGCGGCGGCAACTGCGCAAGCTCCGGCACCCAGCGCGATACGTACGCGCCGTCGGGATCGAACTTCTCGCCCTGCAGGATCGGGTTGAACACGCGGAAGTAGGG
>JAEWBY010000002.1 GCA_023390905.1 Pseudomonadota bacterium
TGTGGAGCTTCGGCACCCTCGCCAGCGCCCAGCTCGGGCACGGCATTGCCGCCTGGTCCCGGCTGGAAGCCCTGCTCGCCTGGCAGCTGCGCCTGCTCGACGCGCGCACGCACGGCGAGGCCGCCGCCCTGCTGGACCTGCTGCGCAGCGGGGCGCCGCTCGCGCCGGCGGACGCGGTGGATCCCTCCCTGCATGCAGCCGTAACGGCGGCGCTGCGCAACGGCTGACACGCACGCGTTCCTGCGACAATGGGAGGATGAGCGCGTCTCCCACCCCGCAGCCCATCGTCCGCCTCTCCGGGCTGCGCCTGGACCGCGGCGGCCGCACCATCCTCGACGGCATCGACCTCGAGGTGCCGCGCGGCAGCGTGGTCGCGATCCTCGGCCCGTCGGGCAGCGGCAAGTCGACGCTGCTGGCGGCGCTGACCGGCGAGCTGCGCCCCGCGGCCGGCACTGTGGAGGTGCTGGGTGCGCCGCTGCCGCTGAAACAGCGCGCGTTGCTGGAGCGGCGCAAGTCGATCGGCGTGCTGCTGCAGGGCAACGGCCTGCTCACCGACCTCACCGCCGCCGAGAACGTGGCGCTGCCGCTGCGCGCGCACACCACGCTGCCGGATCCGGTGATCCGCCGCCTGGTGGAAATGAAGCTGCACGCGGTCGGCCTGCGCAGCGCCGCCGACCTGTATCCGCGCGAACTCTCCGGCGGCATGGCGCGCCGCGTGGCGCTGGCCCGCGCGCTGGCGCTGGATCCGCCGTTGATGATCTACGACGAACCGCTGACCGGGCTCGATCCGATTGCCAGCGGCGTGATCATGGGTCTGATCCAGCGGCTCAACGACACGCTCGGGCTGACCAGCATCATCGTCACCCACCACGTGCACGAAACCCTGCCCATCGCCGATCAGGCGCTGGTGATCGCCAACGGCCGTCTGGTCTTCTCGGGTACGCCCGCCGAGCTGGAGGGCACGGCCGATCCGCTGGTCCGGCAGTTCCTGCGCGGCGAAGCCGATGGCCCGATCGCGTTCGACGCTGCGCGACGTACGGAGGCGGCCGCGTGAGGACAGCGATGGAAACCGGAAACCGGGAACAGGGAACGGGCGTGGTCCATGGCCACGCGTTGCCGATGGCCCGCGCAGGGAGGTTCGACTGATGGCGTTCGTCTCCGCGACCCAGTCACTGGGGCGCGCCGGCCTGTTCTCGCTGTCGGTGCTCCGCGCATCGAAGCCCACGCGCGATTTCTTCGCCGAACTGACCCGCGAGATCTACAAGATCGGCGGTCGTTCGCTGCCGATCATCGCGGTCGGCGGCGCGTTCGTCGGGCTGGTGCTGACCCTGCAGGGCTATCGCACGCTGACCACGTTCGGCGCGGCCGACGCGCTGTCCACGCTGCTGGGGTTGTCGCTCTACCGCGAACTCGGGCCGGTGCTGACGGCGCTGCTGTTCATCGGTCGCGCCGGCAGTTCGATCGCCGCCGAACTGGGGCTGATGCGCGCCACCGATCAGATCAAGGCGCTGGAACTGATGGCGATCGACCCGGTCGCCAAGGCGGTCGCGCCACGCTTCTGGGCGGCGGTGCTGACGGTGCCGCTGCTGACCGGGTTCTTCTGCAGCCTGGCGATCAGCGCCAGCTATTTCGAGGCCGTGCACGTGCTGGGCCTGGACAACGGCACGTTCTGGTCGGCGTTGCAGGGCAGCGTCGATTTCTGGGACGACTTCGGTGTGGCGCTGCTGAAATCGGCGATTTTCGGCGGCACCAGCGCGCTGGTCGCGGCCTATGTCGGCTTCCACGCCGAACCGACGATCGAAGGCACTTCGGTCGCCACCACGCGCGCGGTGGTCAATGCCTCGCTGCTGGTGCTGATGTTCAATTTCGTTCTTTCCGCCCTGCTTTTCCGGAGTTGATGCCATGGCCATCCGTGGACCCCGTCTCGAATTCGCCGTCGGCGCCTTCCTCCTGCTGGCGCTGGCCTCGCTGCTGGTACTGGCGATCGCCTCGACCAACAAGCGCTTCGGCATCGGTGGCGGCAGCTACGAGCTCAAGGCGCGCTTCACCAATCTGGGCCAGCTCCGCAAGCAGGCGCCCGTGAAGATTGGTGGCGTGGTGGTCGGTCAGGTGGCCGACATTCAGTTGGATCCGGTCAAATTCGACTCCATCGTCACCCTGTCGCTCGACAGCAAGTTCAAGGATCTGCCGGCGGACACCTCGGCGGGCATCTTCACCAGTGGCCTGCTCGGTGAGAACTACGTGGGCCTCTCGCCCGGCGGCGATCCAGAGGTGCTCAAGCCGGGCGAGGAAATCGCCTTCACCACGCCGTCGGTGGATCTGATCCAGCTGGTCGGCAAATACATGTTCAGCGGCGGTGGCGCCGGTGCGAACGCCAACAACGGCGACACCCCCGCGCCCGCCGCGCAACCTACGGAAACCACGCAACCATGAAGATCACCCGCTCCCTGCTCCCCATCGCACTGGCGGCCGCGTTCGCCGCCACCGTCCCGGACACCGCACTGGCGCAGGCCGCCAAGGCGCAGGCCGCGCCTGCCTCGGCCAGCCAGGTCGTGCTGAGCAACAGCTCGCGCGTCATCGACACGCTGCAGAAGCGCCGCGCCGAGTTCAAGGGCAACCGCGCCGCGCTGCGCCAGTACGTGGCCAGCGAGTTCAACACGCTGTTCGATCGCGATTACGCCGCGCGCCTGGTGCTGGGCGTGCACGGGCGCGGCGCTTCCGATGCCGACGTCAAGGCCTTCGCCGATGCGCTCAGCGACAGCCTGATGACGCGCTACGGCTCGGCGTTGCTGGACTTCAACACCCAGCTCAAGGTGCGAGTGAAATCCGAAGCGGCACTGCCGGGCGGACGCGGCGTGAAGGTCGCCAGCGAAATGCTGCGCCCGGATGGTGAGCCGATTCCGGTGGATTACCTGCTGCGCCAGGTCGGCGGCCAGTGGAAGGTGTTCGACGTGCTGGTCGAGGGCGTGTCGTTCGTGCAGACGTTCAAGACGCAGTTCGACGCACCGCTGCGGCAGAAGTCGATCAGCCAGGTGGCGGCCGACCTGCGCGCCGGCCGGCTGCAGACCAATGGCGCCAATGGCAGCGCCAAGTAACGCCACCCTGACCCGTGAAGGCGACGTGCTGGTGTTCACCGGCGCGCTCGACCGTGCCGCCGCCGTGGCGCTGTGGCCGCAGGTCGAACGCGCGGGTGCGGCGCAACGCATCGTCCTGACCCGGGTCACTACCGTCGACAGCGCCGGACTGGCATTGTTGGCCGAACTGGCCGCCCGCCTGCGTGTTGGCGGAAGCGTGCCGCGATGGGAAGGCCAGCCTGCGGGCCTGGCCGAACTCTGCGCAGCCTACCGATTGACGCCGGAACTGGATTTCCCGGCCTGACCCCCCACGTTTGAAGGTAACGGGATGAACCTGTTCCGATTCGCTGTCGTGCTGTTGTTCGCCGCGCTGGCTTCGGCCTGCGCGTCCGCGCCGCCCTCCACCGCCAGTGCGCCGGCCGAACCGGTGGTCGTGGCCGGTGCTGCGCCGCCCGCCGCCGACGTTTCCGCCGGCACCACGGTGGCCGAGCCTGCCAATGCACCGCCGATCGCCGTGCCTGAAGCACCGCCAGTGACCGGCGACGCCACCAGCGCCGAAGACGACTACGCCGCGATCTACGGCGATGGCGCCGACGAAGACGCCATCGCCGATGCCTCGCTGCCGCAGCCGGTCGGCTCGCCTGCCGTCTACGATCCGTGGGAGAAGTTCAACCGCAAGGTGCACGGGTTCAACAACGTGGTCGATCGCGCGGTGGCACGCCCGCTCGCGCGTGCCTACACCAATGTGGTGCCGCGCCCGGTGCGATTGGGCGTGAGCAATTTCTTCGACAACCTCGGCCAGCCGATCGCCGCGCTCAACCACCTGCTGCAAGGCAGGCCGAAGTACGCGGGACAAGCCTTCGCGCGCTTCCTGCTGAACTCCACCCTCGGCATCGGCGGCATCTTCGATCCGGCCAGCGACGCGAAGCTGCCGAGGCGCTCCGAGGATTTCGGCCAGACGCTCGGCGTGTGGGGCTGGAAGAAGTCGCGCTATCTGGAACTGCCGTTCTTCGGGCCGCGCACCGTGCGCGACACGCTGGGCATGGCCGGCGATGCGCCGCTCGGAGTCGTGCGCCAGATCGAGAACGATCGCACGCGGATCTTCCTGCAGGGTCTTTCGCTGGTCGACGTGCGCGCGCAACTGCTTTCGGTCGACAGCCTGCGCGAAGGCGCGGTGGACGACTACACGCTGGTGCGCGATTCGTGGATGCAGCGCCGCGCGTACATGATCGAATCCAACACCCGGCAGCAGCAGCAGGATGAATCGCTGCCGGATTATTTCAACGAAGAGGATCCGGATCCGACCGTGCCGGTCGATTCGATGCCGATGCCGGACATCCCGACGCCCGGCAACTGATCCTCGCCCCGTGCAGGAGCGGCTTGGGCCGCGACCTGTGGATTACCCGGCGTCCGCGCTGGAGCTGTTCCTACACCGCGTCATCTCCGGCGGCCGGAAGCTGCGGCGCCTCCTCGCTCGGCAGTGATTCCACTTCGCGCAGGCTGCGCTCGATCGCGCGCGTGCGCACGCCGGTCTGATCGATCTGCCTGCTGGCCTGATCCAGCTTCTGCTTGACCGAATCGAGCACGTCGCCGAACTTGCCGAATTCCTTCTTCGCATTGCCGAGGATGTTCCAGACCTCGGCCGATCGCTTCTCGATCGCCAGCGTGCGGAAGCCGACCTGCAGGCTGGTGAGCAGCGCCAGCAGCGTGGTCGGGCCGGCCAGGGTGATGCGGCAATCGCGCTGCACGGCCTCGAACAGGCCGGGGCGGCGCAGCACTTCGGCATACAGGCCCTCGGTCGGCAGGAACATGATCGCGAATTCGGTGGTGTGCGGCACCGAGATGTACTTGCGGATTTCCTGCGCCTGCCTGCGGACCGCGCGCTCCAGCGCTTCGCCGGCCTGGCGCACGCCGTCGGCGTCGGCGCGATCCTGCGCATCGAGCAGGCGCTCGTAATCCTCGCGCGGAAACTTGGCGTCGATCGGCAGCCATACCGGGCCGTCACTGGAAGCGCCGGGGAAACGCACCGCGAATTCCACGCGCTCGCCGCTGCCCGGCACGGTGGCAATGTTGGCCGCGTACTGATCCGGCGCGAACACCTGCTCCAGCAATCCGGCCAGTTGCACTTCGCCGAACACGCCGCGCGTCTTCACGTTGGTCAGCACGCGCTGCAGGCCACCGACATCGGCCGCGAGCTTGGTCATGTCGCCCAGGCCCTGATGCACCTGCGCGAGCATGCGGGTGACGTTGCCGAAGCTTTCGGTCAAGCGGGTTTCCAGCGTGGCGTGCAGTTTTTCATCGACGGTCTGGCGCATCTGTTCCAGCTTCGCCGCGTTGTCGGCCTGCAATTCCTTCAGGCGGCCTTCCAGCGTGGTGCGCATTTCTCCGATGCGCTGTTCGTTGCGCTGGGTCAGTTCGTTGAGCCGCTGGCCGAGCGCATCGGCGAAGCGCTGCTGCGATTCGGCCGCTTCCAGCCGCCCCTTGCGCGCGTCCTCGCTGAGGGTGTCGCGCAGCACGTCCAGGCGCTGATCGGTGCGCGTGCCGAGATCGGCCAGATTGCGGCCGAAACCCTCGATGCGCGTTTCCTGCTGGCGTGACAGGCCTTCGAGCTGATCGCGCAGTTCGCCGCGGCCTTCGCGCTGTTCTTCGCGCAGCGCGCGCTCCAGCAGCGCGCCCAGGCGCGTTTCCGGACGGCGCAGGACGAGGACCAGCAACAGCGCCACCGCGAGCACGGCCAGAAGCAACAGGGCGAACAACAGGGTCTGGGTTTCCATGCCGACAGTGTAGCCGGGGCGGTCGCGCCGCCTGAGATCCGGACGCGATGACAACGCGCGGCCTCGCCGCGACAATCATCGATCGCGATCGGGAGGTGTGACGTGCACTGGATGGGCATCGAGAATCCCGGCACCTTCGTGCTTGCCGTGCTGGTGCTGCTCGCGCTGCCGGGGGCGGGCACGTTCGCGCTGCTGGCGGCGACCGGGCGTGATGGGCCGCGCGCGGGCCTGGCCACGCTGGGCGGCCTGCTGCTGGGCGATCAGATCGTCATCGTGCTCGCGCTGGCAGGCGTGGCCGCCGTGTTGAAAGCCAATCCGATGCTGTTCCAGGCGCTCAAGCTGGCCGGCGCGGTGTACATCCTCTGGCTCGGCCTGCGCCTGTGGTGGCCGCCGCGCGCCACCGATGGCGCCGCGGTCCGGCCGAGCGCGCGGCATTTCCGCCAGGGGCTGGCGGTGTCGCTGCTCAATCCCAAGGCCATCCTGTTCTACATGCTGTTCCTGCCGATGTTCGTCGATCCGCACCATCATCGCGGGCTGGCGACCTTCGCGACGATGGCCGCGCTGATCCTGGTGATGTCGATCGTCTACTGCACCGTGCTCATCCTGCTCGGCCATGCCATCGCCCGGCGATTGCATCGACGTCCGCGCACACGGCGCGCGCTGCAATGGCTGGCCGGCGCATGCCTGATCGGTTTCGGTCTGCGGCTGGCGCTGGGTGATCCGCGCTGAAGTGCTGCGCCGCCGATTGCCAGCCAGGGCGGGCCAGCTTAGCCTTCACCGCCGGCGCGATCGCGCCGCTTTCCGGCGTTTTCGCCCTCATTGAAGGACTTCCATGCAGAACCTGCTGCGGCGCAAATCCATTGATCGGCTGACCGAACACGAAGAAGGCCGCCGACTGGTGCCGACGCTGGGCTGGCCGCATCTGGTCGCGCTCGGCATCGGCGCGATCGTCGGCACCGGCATCTACACCTTGATCGGCGTCGGCGCGGACAAGGCCGGGCCCGCGGTGCTGCTGTCGTTCGTCATCGCCGGCGTGATCTGCGCGTGCGCTGCGCTGGCGTACGCGGAAATGTCGACGATGATGCCGGCCGCTGGCAGCGCATACACCTACAGCTATACGGTGCTCGGCGAAGCGATCGCGTGGATCGTCGGCTGGAGCCTCATCCTCGAGTATTCGCTGGTGGTCAGCACCGTGGCGGTGGGGTGGTCCGGGTATTTCGTCGGCTTCCTGCACTGGATCAGCCAGAGCACCGGCATGGATCTGACGTTGCCGCAGGCACTCGCAGCCGGCCCGCATGCCGGCGGCCTGATCAATCTGCCGGCGATCGTGATCACCTTCCTCGTCGCGGGCGCGCTGATCGCCGGCACGCGCGAGAGCGCGACGATCAACGCCGTGCTGGTGGTGTTCAAGCTGATCGCGCTGGGCGTGTTCATCGCGGTGGCGTTGCCGGCGTTCGATGCCGGCAATCTCCAGCCGTTCATGCCGCACGGATTTTCCAAGGTGATGGGCGGCGACGGCGTCGAACGCGGCGTGATGGCGGCCGCGGCGATCATCTTCTTCGCCTTCTACGGGTTCGATGCAATCTCGACCGCCGCCGAGGAAACGAAGAATCCCGGCCGCAATCTTTCCATCGGCATCGTCGGTTCGATGATCGGCTGCACGCTGATCTACGTGGTCGTCGCGCTGGCGGCGGTCGGCGCGATGGACTACACCGTCTTCAGCAAGAGCGCCGAACCGCTGGCGTTGATCATGCGCCAGCTCGGCCACGGCACCGCCGCGCTGGTGATCGGCATCGTCGCCGTGATCGCGCTGCCGACGGTGCTGCTGGCGTTCTTCTACGGACAGAGCCGCATCTTCTTCGTGATGTCGCGCGATGGCCTGTTGCCGCGCGGGCTCTCCCGGGTCAGCGCGCGCACCGGCACGCCGGTGGCGATCACGCTGTTCACCGCGGTGCTGGTGGCCGCGCTGGCCGGCGTGGCGCGACTGGATGAAATCGCCGCGCTTGCCAATGCCGGCACGCTGGCGGCCTTCATCGCGGTCGCGGTCTGCCTGCTGGTGCTGCGCGTGCGCGATCCCTCGCGGCCGCGCGTTTTCCGCACGCCGCTGGCATGGGTGGTCGGGCCGCTGGCGATCGTCGGCTGCCTCTATCTGTTCTGGAGCCTGCCGCAGAAGACGCAGATCTGGTTCCTGGCGTGGAATGCCGTCGGTGTGATCGTCTATCTGGCCTATGGCCGGCGCGCGAGCCTGCTGGCGAAGGATCGCGCCGGCTGATCGCGCACTGCCGTGCAATGACGCCGCCATACGCCCCCGTGTGTGCGGCGCGGGGTGGCGCGCGGGCTTCAATCCCCGTCGTCGGCGCTCTAAGATGCCGCGCAGGCAAACACCGGTAGACCACGTTGATCATCCATCCCAAGGTTCGCGGCTTCATCTGCACCACCACGCATCCGCTCGGTTGCGAGCTCAACGTCCGCGATCAGATCGCGGCGACCCGCGCGCACGGGGTGCGCAGGGATGGCCCGAAGAAGGTGCTGGTGATCGGTGCGTCCAGCGGCTACGGGCTGGCGGCGCGCATTACCGCCGCGTTCGGTTTCGGCGCCGACACCCTCGGCGTGTTCTTCGAGAAGCCGGGCACCGACAAGAAGCCCGGCACGGCCGGCTGGTACAACGCGGCCGCGTTCGACAAGTTCGCCAAGGCCGAAGGGCTGTACAGCCGTTCGATCAATGGCGATGCGTTCTCCGATGAGGCGCGCGCCAAGGTCATCGAACTGATCAGGAACGAAATGGGCGGCCAGGTCGATCTGGTCATCTATTCGCTCGCCTCGCCGGTGCGCAAGCTGCCGGGCTCGGGCGAACTCAAGCGTTCGGCGCTCAAGCCCATCGGGCAGGCGTACACCTCGACCGCGATCGACACCAACAAGGACGCAATCATCCAGGCCTCGATCGAACCGGCGACCGAGCAGGAGATCGAGGACACCGTCACCGTGATGGGTGGACAGGACTGGGAACTGTGGATCGATGCGCTGGAAAAAGCCGGCGTGCTCGCCGACGGTGCGCGCACGGTGGCCTTCAGCTACATCGGCACGGACATCACCTGGCCGATCTACTGGCATGGTGCGCTGGGCCGCGCCAAGGTCGATCTGGATCAGACCGCCCAGCGCCTGGACAAGCGGCTGGGCGCGATCGGCGGAGGTGCGAACGTCGCGGTGCTCAAGTCGGTGGTGACGCAGGCCAGTTCGGCGATCCCGGTCATGCCGCTGTACATCAGCATCGTGTTCAAGGTGATGAAGGAGCAGGGCCTGCACGAAGGCACCATCGAGCAGATCGATCGCATGTTCCGCGAGCGCATGTACCGCGAAGACGGCACGCTTGCCGAAACCGACGACGAGAACCGCCTGCGACTGGATGACTGGGAACTGCGCCCGGAAGTGCAGGCGCAGGCCAAGGCGCTGTGGCCGCAGGTGACCAGCGAAAACCTGTTCGAACTGACCGACTACGCCAACTACAAGCACGAGTTCCTCAAGCTGTTCGGCTTCGAACGCGATGACGTGGACTACGATGCCGACGTCAATCCGGAAGTGCAGTTCGACGTGATCGAGCTGTCACCGGAAGGTTGATCGGCGCGATCACTTCGATGCCGTGCAGGAAAAAAGCGGCGCGAAAGCGCCGTTTTTTGTGGGAGAAGCCGCACGAGAGCGGCATGTTTCGAAACCGGCGCGACACGATGCGCCTGCGCATGCTTGATGCCGGACGCGCACAGGCGGCCAGCTTGCAACGTACGCCGGCCAGGGCCGAAGCCCCTCCTACGGCTGTCCGCCGCAGCGCGCCAGCGCGCGAATCCGCATCGCGCGGACATGCACGGCATCGCCGTGATCCTGCAGGCCGATGTGGCCGCGACGCGCCGATGCGAAGCCGGACTGTCCGGCGAATTTGCTGGCTGACACGCGCGCGTGCCAGTCCTTGCTGTCGGCATCGTAGGCGGCCACGCGGGCGCCGTTGAGCCAGTGCTCCACGCGGGATCCGCAAGCCACCACGCGCGAACGATTGAACTCGCCGGCCGGTCGGGTCATCTGTGCCGAGGGCGCGACCAGATCGTAGACCGCGCCCGCGCGATGGGTCGGCATGAAGCGATCCTCGGCCGCTTCATCATCGAGCAGCTGGTATTCGACCGCACGCGCCCAGATTGGCTCGGCCTCGACGGCGCGATAGAACAGTCCGCTGTTGCCGCCGGCCGGAAGTTTCCATTCGAATTCGAGTTCAAAATCGCCCCAGGTCTCGCGGGTGATGATGTCGCCGCCGCCGGGGGTGAGGACCAGTGCGCCCTCGACGATGCGCCAGCGTGGGTCCAGCGAAGCCTTGCCGACGTTCCGCCAGCCGGCCGCTCCGGCGTCATCGATCAGCGCGCGCCACTCCGACGCGGTGCCCTGCGGCGATGCGCCACCGGCCTGCATCGATACCGCGATCAGTGCACACAGGCTCATCGATCGAAGGCCGCGCATCACGCCGCGCTCCGCACCGCATCGAAGGCGCGATCGCAGCGCGCGGTCCGCGCCGGACGGAGCACCGGCAAACCGGGTGCGCCGGCGTTGTGCAGCCTGTTGCCTGTCATGTCCGCTCCCTCTTCGTCCAGCCCGTGAGCGGCCACCTTATTCCGGCAGATTCGAACGAATCAACTCCACCGCTGCAGTCAGTTGCGCAGTGGAAACCCGCACGCGCTGCATCCGCTGCGCGTCCCCGCGTGGATCATGCGGCGTGCCGCGCGCGCGTCCGGCGCCATCGAACGTGGCCAGTTGCGGCGGGCCGATGCCCCAGTCGCTGCCCGGCTGGCGAGGCACGACGTGGAAATGGAAGTGCGGCGTTTCCTGGCCGCTGTACACACCGTTGTTCTGGAAGGTCAGGATTCCGAGCGGTCGATACGTTCTGACCAGAGCCTCCGCGACGCGCCTGGCCGACGCCATGACCGCCGCGCATTCTTCATCGGACAAATCGAGCAGCGTGGCCACGTGCCGACGGGTGATCACGCAGCATTGCCCGACCTCGAACTGCCACGGGTTGATCACCGTCAGCGTGTGCGCGCTTTCCTCGATGATCTTCCAGCGTTCCTCGCGCGCCGCCACGCACAGATCGCAGGGATCCCGGACGGGAAGCCCGATCATGGCGTGCGGCGCGGTGACCGTCATGCGGGCGATTCGCTCAATCCAGCACCCGGCAGAACACGGCCTTGAGGTAGCGCGATTCCTGCACGTGCGCCATGAACGGATGATCCGGGCCCGCGCCGGACACCTTCAGGATCTGGATCGTGCGGCCGGAGAAATACGCCGCGCGACGCAGCATGTCGAGGAACTGATCCTCGGCCACCAGTCCGGTGCAGGAGAACGTGGCGAACAGGCCGCCCGGCTTCACCACGCCGAGCGCGAGCTTGTTCATGTCGAGGTACTTCTTCAACGCGCTGATCACCTGATCGCGATCGCGCGTCATCTTCGCCGGATCGAGGATCACCACGTCGTATTGATCGCCGCGATTGGCTGCATCGCGCAGGTACGGGAAGATGTCGGCCTGCACGAACTTCGGCCGCACGTCGTTGAGGCGCGCATTGCCCTTGGCGATCTCGATGACGTCCTGGTCGATGTCCACGCCGACCACTTCGCTGGCCCCGCGCGCGGCCGCATACACCGCGAAGCCGCCGGTGTTGCAGCACAGATCCAGCACGCGCTTGCCGGCGCACTGGTGCGAGAGCCACTCGCGGTTCTCGCGCTGGTCGGCGAAGAAGCCTGTCTTGTGCGCGCCGGCCGGATCGGCACGGAACTTCACGCCGTATTCGGTGATGACCGACGGCGGCACCGGATCCGGCGTGCGGAAATCGAAGCTCTCCTGCTTCTGGATGTGTTCTTCGGCGAAGCTGTAGAAACGCGCGCCCGGGAACTGCTCGCGCAGCGCCTCGTAGATCCATTCGCGATGACGGAACATGCCCGCGCTGAAGAACTCCACCACCAGCAGATCGCCGTAGCGATCCACCACCAGACCCGACAGGCCATCGCCCTCGGCATGCACCACGCGCCAGGCATCGGTCACTGCGTCGAGCCTGAGCACGCCGCGGCGCAGTTCGACGGCCTCGGCGATCTTCCGCGAGAACCAGCCGGCATCGACCGGAATGTCCGGATGCGTCTCCAGGATGCGCACGGCGATGCGCGAATGGCCGTTGTAGAAGCCGCGGCCGATCCACTCCCCGTCCACGCCGACGACCTCGACCAGACTGCCGGGCTTGGGTTTCTGGGCGGGCTTCTCCACCAGCTTCTGGAAGATCCACGGGTGGCTGGAGCGCCAGGCGTTCTTGAGGCGTACGACGGGATTGGGGCTGTTCATGAACGCATTTTACCTGCCCGGTTGACCGGCTCCGCGCGAAAAAGCCAGAATCACGCATCGAAGGGGAGTAGCTCCCAGCGTGCCGGCCGTCATTACGAGCTTCCCGCTCCGGTCACACGGCAACCGTATCCTGCGGTTGTGAGCGAGACCTTCGCCGCAATGGCGAAGGTCCGTCCGGAATCCCCGGCCCGTCCGTACGACGGTGCAGAGAATCCCGAATACCCGTCCCTGCGGTCCACTGACACTTCTTTCAGGGAATCGCGATGGAAACAATCGGCAACGTGTGGTTATGGGCTGGCTTCGCCGGCGTGGTGGTGCTGGCGCTGCTGGCCGATCTGGTGTTGATGCGCCACGGCGGCGCGCACAAGGTCACCTTCAAGGAAGCGCTGTGGTGGAGCCTGGGCTGGATTGCCCTGGCGCTGCTGTTCAACGCCGGACTGTGGTGGTACCTGCAGGAAACCGCCGGCCAGGCGGCGGCCAACCGCATCGGCCTGGAGTTCCTCACCGGTTATCTGGTCGAGAAATCGCTGGCGGTCGACAACATCTTCGTGTTCCTGATGGTGATGAGCTATTTCGCGGTGCCGGAGGAACAACGGCAGCGCGTGCTGGTGATCGGCGTGCTCGGCGCGATCGTGCTGCGCGGCATCCTGATCTTCGCCGGCGCGGCGCTGCTGGCGAAATTCCACTGGCTGCTCTACGTGTTCGGCGCGTTCCTGCTGCTGACCGGCATCAAGATGTGGTTCGCCGCGGGCAAGGAACCGGATCTGGAAAGCAATCCGGCGCTGCGCTGGATGCGCGGGCACCTGCGGCTCACGCCGGAATATCACGGCGATGCGCTCAGCGTGAAGCGCGAGGGCGTGCGCTGGTTCACCCCGCTGTTCGTGGTGCTGGTGCTGATCGGCGTGACCGACGTGATCTTCGCGGTGGACAGCATCCCGGCGATCTTCGCGATCACCTCCGATCCGTTCATCGTGCTGACCTCGAACGTGTTCGCGGTGCTCGGCCTGCGCGCGATGTTCTTCCTGCTGGCCGGCATGGCCGATCGCTTCCATCTGCTGCCCTACGGCCTGGCGGTGGTGCTGGCCTTCATCGGCTCGAAGATGCTGCTGATCGATGTGTTCAAGATTCCGGTGCTGTGGTCGCTGGCCGGCGTGGCGTTGATCCTCGGCGTGACCATCGCGCTGAGCCTGGCGCGTCCGCCCAGGGCGGCGTGACGGAATCCCGCTGTTTTCCTGAAGGGAGGAGGGTGTCCTCCTCCCCTCGGAGCGAGCGGCGCAGGACTTCACCGGCCGAGGCTCTCGGCCTCGCTTTCAATCTTCCGGCCCGCTGCTTTCACGCCGATGGACCATCCCGCTGACGGGATGGTCCATCCATCGATGCCCGGGTCGCGCGACCCTTGCAAAGGT
>JAEWBY010000011.1 GCA_023390905.1 Pseudomonadota bacterium
ACGGGCCGCCGAGGCATAGGCGCTGATGTTCGACTGCACGGCGCGTGCCGACATCGCCCTCGGCGTGAACGGGTTGATCGGCGCCTTGATCCTGGACGGGGCCACCGAAAACGGGTGGTACGCATAGCGGCCGGCGTGCAGCAACTGCAGACAGATCTTGGCCCCGTGCTCGTGCACCGCGGCGGTGACGAACTTGTGCGGGCGCACTTCCCACGGCCAGGAGAGCTTGCCGCCGAACGGCTTGAGCCAGCCGGTCAGGTTGGGCGAGAACCCGCCGGTGACGATCAGCCCGACGCCACCGGCCGCGCGCTCGGCGAAATAGGCGGCAAGCTTGGGAAAATCCCGCGCGCGATCTTCCAGCCCGGTGTGCATGGACCCCATCAGCACGCGGTTGCGGATCGTGGTGAAGCCCAGATCCAGCGGAGTGAACAGATGCGGGTAGGGCGTTGCGCCCGGATCGGGGACGTTGGACGACATGCGGGCTATGGATACGCTGGCGTATGGAAAGGCGACACGATGCCGCGAGGGCCGGTCGAGCGCAAGTTTCCCACGCCGGGCTCATCCGTGGCCGCCGCGCGCGCCGCTCCCCGGTCCCCATCGCAAAATGCGGCGTCCCGCAAGAGTTGTCGTGCCCGCGCACCTCGGGGACGATAGGGGACCTGCGCACTCTGGTCTTCATGGACGCCCCCGCGACACCGCCCCTGCACGAATACCTGCGCGACGGCATGGCCGCCGCGGATCTGCCGGACCTCCACCCGCTGCTTGCCGCCCGCGACATGATCCGGGCGTTCTCGACGCTGTTCCACGGCGGCGAGGAAAACGTCATGGTCCGCCTGCTGGTGCTGCGGACCATCGGCGAACGCGGCCAAGCGCCGGACTGGACGCCGCAGGAACTGCGCGATCAGTTCGCCTATCTGGATCCGGTGAAGTTCGACACCGTCATCGGCCGCCTGCGCGAGAACGGACTGCTGGGCTGGGATGGCGCCAGCCAACGCTATCGCATCAGCCCCATCGGCCGGCAGGCGCTGTCGGCGATCGGCCTGCTCCTGCAGTTCAACCGCGAAGGCGATGAACTTGCCTATGTCACCGCGCAGCTTGCGGCCGGGCAATCGGTGGGCCGCGTCGGCCCGGACGACCTGCAGCATCTGCTGTCGCGCCTGAACGAGCTGCGCGAGGATTTCGATCAGGCGGTATTGAGCGGATCGGAACACCGCATCCAGCACGCGGCCGATACATTGCAGTCGGTCTGGCAATGGGTGGAGAAGGGCACCGCGCTGATCCGCGACATCGCCGCCGAAGCCGATCTCGATGTCGCGACCCATCGCGTGGCCCAGCAGATCGGCCGCGCGCAGAGCGCGTTGCTGCGGCAGGCGTCGGTGTTCCAGCGTGCGCTGAACCAGCTCGATCGCCATCGCGTGCATCTGGGCGCGAGCGGCCTGTCCTCGTCGGACGTCAATCGCTACCTGCGAGCGCTCGACATCGACGCGCTGGCGGGACTGGCCGATGACGCGCTCACGCGCACGCCGATGCCGGCCTTCATGCTCGCGCCGATCGCGCTGGACGTGGCCGAATACGAACTGGTCGAGCGCGAGCGCCAAGCGCAGGACGATCACAGACTGCCGCCGTCGCGCAGCGCGCCGGAGGATGTGCCGGCACCGGCCACGCGCAACGAATACGCGCAGGCCGAACACTGGCTCGCACAGCTCAGCGCGCTGGATGAAGACGCCGCCCTGGCCGACTGGGTGCCGCAGGATTCCTTCGCGCTCAGCGCGTACCGGCTTTCGCTGCTCGGATTGATTGGTGATGCCGGCGCCGAAAACCGCCACGGCGTCACCGCATCGATGGCGCAGCTGCCGCTGGAATGGCGGGTGGAACTGGCGCTGGAACCGGTGCAGCGCGCCGGGGTGGCGTACATGAGCCGCGGCCACCTGCATCCGCTGCCGATCGCCGAAGCGTCGCCGCGACCGGCGCGCAAGACCCAACGGAAGAAGACTCCCGCATGAGTGACCCGATTGCTTCCCTGATTGCCCGGCTGCTCGCCGAGCGCTGGCTGCCGCGTGATGATCGCGCCGTGCGGCAGATGCTGGTGGATGCGGAACTGCGCGACGAGCTCGATCGCCGCCTGGCCGCGTCCGGCCTGCGCCTGCTCGAACATCCGTATGCCGCGCACGTGGCGGTCGGCATTGCGCGTGCACAGGAAAACGAGGTGTTCGGCCATGCCGAATCGTGGGCGGCGAGCAATCTGTCGCTGGGCCGCGATGCGCTTGCGCTGCTGGTGGTGTTGTGGGCGCTGCTGGTGCTGCCCAAGCGCCAGCGCCAGATCGCGCGGCAGGAAGATGATCGCGCGCAATCGCAGGAGCAGATGTTCGCCGAACTCAAGCCGGTGCCGGTCGGTGCCGAAGTCATCGAGCCGATCAACGAACGCACCCTGCTGGCGGATTTCGCCGATCGGCTGGGCGGCAAGGGCCGCATCCAGATGAACCTCGGCGCGCTGCAACGCCAGGGCTTCATCGTGCGCCGCCGCGAACGCATCCATGAAGGGCCGCTGCTGGATCTGGCGTTCGACTACGAGCGCATCGCCAGCCGCGTGATGGACGGCGCGCTGTCGCACGTGATCGAGGAAGCGCGTCGTTCGCAGGCCGCCGCGCCACCGCTGGACGAGGCGGGCGACGATCCACGCGACGAGCCGAATGCCGAGGAGGTTCACGCCGATGTTTGAATTCCGCCAGATGGAAGTGGTGCACTGGGACTACTGGCAGCGCTATACGCTGCCGCTGGATGCCTCGATCATCACCGTCGTCGGCCCCAACGGTTCGGGCAAGACCACCTTGCTCGACGCGTTGCGCACGCTGCTGGCGATCGACGATCGCGACATGGCGCGTGACTACAAGACCTACCTGCGCCACAACGGCAAGCCTTACGCGTGGCTGCGCGCGGTGGTCAGCAACCCGGCCGATCGCCGCGGCAAGCGCGCGTTCTTCCCGCTGATGGACGAGCAGGTGACGATCGCCTGCCGCGTGCGCAAGCGCGGCGGCGACTGGTCGCGCGATTACCAGATCGTGGCCGGCGACGTGCCGGTGGAAATCCTGGAGCAGGGCGGCGACTGGCTCGGCGTGCGCGACTATCGCGTGCGCCTGGCGGGCGCGGGGCTCAGCCGTGCCATCTGCCGCGTGCTCACGCTGGAACAGGGTGCGACCGACAAGCTGTGCCAGTTGTCGCCGCGCGAGCTGCTGCAACTGGTGTTCGACGTGTTCGAGGACAAGGCGGTGCTGGACGACTACCAGCGCGCGCGCAGCGAACAGTTCGATGTGGAAAAGGAAATCGGCCAGTTGCAGCAGGGCTTGGCCGAGCTGCACCTGAAGCTGGAATCCGCGCGTGCCGATGTGCGCTCGTTCGAGGACGGCCTGTCGCTGCGCAACCAGCGGCATCGCTTGCAGAGCGAGATCCTGCCGAAGGTCGAACTGGCCGATCAACGCGCGACGATCGAAGGGTCGCGTCCGCGCCTGACCGGCCTGCGCCGCGCGCTGCGCGAACGCGAGCGCCTGCATGCCCAGCTGCTCATGCAGGAATCCGACGCCGCCGCCGAGCGCACGCAGTTGCAGGCGGCCATCGCGGAAGTTCGTGAACGTCAACGACACGCCGAAAACAACTTCACCGCCGCCCGCGACCACGCGCGCGATGCGGAAGGTCTGGTCAAACGGCGCGACGATCTGCTGCGCTTGCAGGGCGATGCCGCCATCGATGTCGATGCGATCAGTCGTGAAGTCGAAGCAGGCCGCCGCCGCCAGGCCGAGCTGAAGCTCCAGGGCGAGCGCGATCGCGTGCGCACCAGCGAGCTGACCGCGCGCATTACCTCGCTCAGCGGCGGCGGGCGGATGATCGAGCCATTCGAGCGCGAATTCCGCGCCGAACTGGATCGTCGTGGCATCGGCCACAGCGTGCTGACCGAACTGGTCGAGGTGACCGATCCGGCATGGGCCACCGCGGTGGAAGCCGTGCTCGCGCCGTATCGCCACCTGCTGGTGCTCGATGCTCCGAAAGACGCGAAGGCCGCCTGGGAACTCGGCGAACAGATGCAGTACCGCCACTTTGTCGTGGCCGAGCGCGCGCCGGCCGGCAAGGCCACGGCGGGTTCACTGCTGGAGGTCGTGCGCTTTCTCGCGCCGCCGCCGGCCTGGTTGCCGCGCCAGCTCGATCGGATCCAGCGCGTGGAGGATGTCCAGGCCGGCCATCGGCTCGCCAAAGGGCAGGACTGGATCACGGCCAAAGGCTATCTGCGCGAACAGCGCGGCGGACGCCACATCGGCGGCGGCCCGCAGTATTTCGGCGCCGGTGCGCGCCAGGCGCAGTTGTCGGCGCTGCGCGAGGAACTGGCGGAACTGCAACAGCGCGCGCAGTCGCGCGAAGAAGAGCTGGCCCGGCTGAGCCAGCAGGTCGCCAGCGGACAGACGCGCCTGCTGGGCCTGGGTGCGAACAATGAACTGGTCACGCGGGCGGCCGAGTTCGCCGGTGCGGCGGCGCGCCTGCCCGAACTGGCCGAAGCCGCGCAGCATGCGGCGATCGCACTGGCGGAAGTGCGAACGGAACTGGACAGCCTCGCCCAGCGCGATCGCGAGAACAGCATTGTCGCAGCCAGTCGCGCCACCGAAATCCGCTCGCTTGCCAATGAACTGCGCGAACGCACGCATCAGATTGCACAGGAACGCCAAGCGTTGATCCAGCGCATCATCGAATTCCGCCGCCGCCGCGCGCAGATGCCGGTGGCGTGGCGCAGCGCCACGGCGCTGCATGCCGCGCGCGAGGAATACGAGAGCGCGCATGCGGCGCGCCGTGAACTGGAGCGCCTCGAGGAGCGGCTGGCCCGCGGTGGATACGTCGAAGACGAAGGCTGCGTGACGCTGCGCGACAAGTTCGCGGCCGATCATGCCGGGCTGGAGGCCGCGATCGGAAAGCGCGAAGCGCACCTGCACCGCGCGCGCAAGCTCACCGAGGAAGCACGCGGTGCGTACATCAACGTGCTGCGCGCGACCGTGCGCCGCTATCGCCGCAATCTGGAAGCCCTAGGCGAGTTGTCCGGCATCGGCGTGGACATCGAGATGCCGGAACTGGTCAATGAGGACACCGCGCTCGCGCAGGCGGGGCTGACGGTGCGCTTCGATTTCGATCGCAAGGGCTGGATCGGACTGGACGATGGCGAGGCTTCCGGCGGCCAGCAGGTGATGAAGTCGCTGCTGCTGCTGGTGGCGTTGCTGCGCGATGAAGAACAGCCCGGCGGCTTCGTCTTCATCGACGAACCGTTCGCGCATCTGGACGTGGCGAACATCGAGAAGGTCGGCCGCTTCCTGCGCTCGACCGATGCGCAGTACATCCTCACCACGCCGATCACGCACAACGTCAACGTGTTCGAGCCGTCCGATCTGGTGCTCGCCACCAGCAAGCGCCGGCCCAACAGCCAGTGGGCCGAGCCGGTCGCGGTGCTCAAGCGGGATCGTTCACAGGATGCGGCGGCGGCCTGAAGGTCGCCGCCGCGTCCGGGATGGCGTGCGTGCCTCGCGCGCGCCAGTCACCAGCCCGCCAGCACGAGCTTGCCGATCGTCGTGCCCGATTCCAGCCGGGCATGCGCCTGGCGCAGGTTCGCCGCGTTGATCGTGCCCAGCGTCTCGGTATGCGTGGTGCGCAGTTCGCCGGCATCGATCAGGCTGGCGGCGCGATTGAGCAGGCGATGCTGCTCGACCATGTCCGCCGTCTGGAAGCGCGGCCGGGCGAACATCATTTCCCAGTGGATGCCGATGCTCTTGGCCTTGTACGGGTCGCCGATCTTCAGTTCGGTCGCCGGCTCGACGATCAGGCCGACGTGTCCCAGCGGCGCGATGATTTCCCCCACCGCCTCCCAGTAGCGATCGGTGCTGGCGAAATTGAGCACGGCATCGACGTGCGCATGCCCGAGAGCCTCCAGTTGCGCCTTCAGCGGCTGGCGATGATCGATGACCTCGTGCGCGCCCATCTGCCTGCACCAGTCCGCGGACTCGGCGCGCGAGGCGGTGGCGATCACGGTGAACCCGGCGCGCCGCGCAAGCTGGATCGCGATCGAGCCGACGCCGCCCGCGCCCGCCAGGATCAGCAGCGTGCGCCCGCCGGTTTCGCTGTCGATGGAATAGGGCATGCGATGGAACAGCAGTTCCCATGCGGTGATCGTCGTGAGCGGCAACGCTGCGGCCTGTGCGAAATCGAGCGTGGCCGGCTTGCGTCCGACGATGCGCTCATCGACGCACTGATACTGCGCATTGCTGCCGGATCGGGTGATGTCGCCGGCGTAGTAGACCTCGTCGCCGGGCTTGAACAGCGTGACCTGGTCGCCGACGGCTTCGACCACGCCGGTGGCGTCGTAACCGAGAATGCGCGGCGTGCTTTCCTGCTGCGCCTTGGGTGCACGCACCTTGGTGTCGACCGGGTTGACCGAGATCGCCTCGACGCGAACCAGCAGATCGTGGCCGGCAGGCTCCGGTCGCGGGAGTTCGACATCGATCAGGGATTGCGGATCGTCGATGGGCAGGTAACGGGTAAGGCCGACAGCTTTCATGAGTGGCTCCGGGGTTGAAGGAATGCAGCAGGATTTGAACGCGTCGCGTGATCCACTCAGGCGCATTGACCCGCGCATGCCGGCGCGGACGGCCGGCGCGACGATGCCGCGCGCCGCTCCAGCGCCAGCGCGATCAACGCGACCGCGAAAGCCGACAGCGGCACCAGTGCGCCGATCCAGGTCAGCGACGGCAGGCCGAGGCCATGTGCGATCACTGCGCCGCCCAGCCACGCGCCCAACGCGTTGCCGAGATTGAACGCACCGATGTTGCGGCTCGACGCCAGACTCTGCGCAGCGCCCGCCTTGCTCAACACCCACAATTGCAGCGGCGATACCGTGGCGAACGCGGCGGCGCCCAGTAGCCCTGTGAACAGCACCATCGCGCCGCGATGATGCAGCGCCAGTCCCATCACCGCCATCACGGCGGCCAGCACGAACAGGCTCGCCAGCAGTGCGAACGGAAGACGTCGATCGGCGATGCGCCCGCCCAGCAGATTGCCGGCGATCATGCCCACGCCGAACACCAGCAGGATCGGCGAGACGGCGCTGTCGGCGAAGCCGGCCACCTGCGTGAGCAGCGGCTGGATGTAGGTATAGACGGTGAACATGCCGCCGAAGCCCAGCACGGTCATCAGCAAGCCGAGCAGTACCTGTGGACGCGCGATCACGCGCAGCTCTTCGCCGAAGGACACCGGGGCTTCCCGCGTGCGGTCCGTGGGTACCTGCCAGGCGATGATGGCGGTGGCGACGATGCCGACGGCGGTGACCGCCCAGAACGTCGCGCGCCAACCCTGGTGCAGGCCCAGCCACGCGCCCGCCGGCACGCCCAGCAGGGTGGCCACGGTCAGGCCGGTGAACATGATCGAGATCGCCGAAGCCTTGCGATCCTCCGGCACCAGATGCGTGGCGACCACCGCGCCCACTCCGAAGAACGTGCCATGCGCGAGCGAGGTGGTTACGCGCGCGATCATCAGGAAGGTGTAGTCCGGCGCCAGTGCGCACGCGAGATTGCCGAGGGTGAAGATCACCATCAGGGCGATCAGCACGGCCTTGCGCGGCAGGCGGCGGGTCGCGGCGGTAAGCAGCGGCGCACCGGCGAAGACGCCGAGCGCGTAGCCGGAGATCAGCAGACCGGCGGCTGAAATCGACACGTGCAGGTCGGAGGCGACCTGCATCAGCAGGCCCATGATCACGAATTCGGTGGTGCCGATGCCGAAGGCGCCAGCGGTCAGGGCATACAGGGCCACGGGCATGCGGCGGGAAGCGGTGGTCGGGTTCACGGGGGAGACTGCCGGGGGAGACCGGCGCACTTTGGGCCTTTCCGATATTCGGAAAAAGCGCGAGCATGGCTAATCACTTTCAATGAATCATTGACAATCCATGGACCGCATCGGCGATCTCAATCTGTTCCTGCGGGTGCTGGATATGGGTTCCATCACCGCCGCCGCCCACAGCCTGGACCTGTCGGTCGCCGTGGCGAGCCAGCGCCTGAAGCGGCTGGAGCGTGATCTGGGCGTGCGCTTGCTGCACCGGACCACGCGTCGCCTGCACGCCACGCCCGAAGGCGCCGCGCTGGCCGCGCGCGGGCGAACCCTGATCGAGGATCTCGAATCGCTGGGCGCGGGCTTGCGCGAAGCGGCCACCGAAGTCGCCGGCACGCTGCGGGTCACGATGTCGGCCACGTTCGGACGGCAATACGTCTCGCCATTGCTGCCTGCCTTCCTCGCTCGACATCCGAAATTGCGGATGAGCGTGCACCTGAGCGACCAGGTGGTCGATCTGGTGAGCGAAGGTTTCGACCTGGCCATCCGCATCGGTTCGCTGGAGGACTCGGGCCTGGTCGCGCGCCGCATCGCGCCCAACCGTCGCGTGCTGTGCGCTTCGCCCGCCTATCTCCGACGACGCCGGCCGCCACTCGATCCGGAGCAACTGCGCGAACACGAATGCCTGGTGCTGACCGGCAGCCAGGGACGCCAGGACGTCTGGCGCCTGCAGGATCCGCAAGGCGGTGAAGTGGCCGTGCGGGTCAGCGGCCGCTACGAAAGCAACTTCGGCGAGTTGCTGCGCGACGCCGCCGTCGCGGGGGAGGGCATCGCGCTGCATTCGTTGTGGCACGTGGCCGACGATCTGCGCGCCGGGCGCCTGGAAGTCGTATTGCCTGCCTATCCCCCGGCCACCACGGCGATCAGCGCGGTGATGCCGCAGCGCCAGCAGGTGCCGCCGCGCGTGCGCGCCTTCATCGATCGGCTGGTATCCGAGTTCGGTGACGCGCCGCCGTGGGAGCGCGGACTGGTCTGACGCCGATCACTCGAACGCGAATGCATCCAGCGCGAGCGCGCCGAATTCGACCGCCCGATGCAGGGTACGAGCGCGCGCTTGTTGGCCGGCCGCGCCCAGCGCGACGTACAGCGGATAGAGATGTTCGGAGCTCGGATGATTGGTCAGTGCATCCGAGAGCGAATGCCACTCCAGCGCCGCATCGACGTCGCCCCGCAGCAGATGATCGCGCAAGGCGGTAGTGAAAC
Source organism: Pseudomonadota bacterium (assembly GCA_023390905.1). Taxonomy (GTDB): domain Bacteria; phylum Pseudomonadota; class Gammaproteobacteria; order Xanthomonadales; family Xanthomonadaceae; genus Pseudoxanthomonas_A. The sequence goes on from JAEWBY010000011.1 coordinate 9,106, forward strand.
GTTCGACGGCGGGCGATGCCGGGGCATGCGGATGCTGCCAGTCGAGCGCGCGCAGGTTGTGCGAGAAACCGCCGGATCCGATCACGAGCACGCCCTCGCTGCGCAACGGCTGCAACGCCAGGCCTGTCCGATAGTGATCGGCGGCCGAGCCGTGCGGATTCACCGACAGCGCGACCACCGGAATATCGGCCTGCGGATACATCCTGTGCAGCGGAACCCACACGCCGTGATCCAGGCCGGCCTGTGGATCCACGCGGGCGGTAATGGCCGTGCGTTCGAGCAAAGCGGCCACGCGCCGCGCCAGGGCCGGATCGCCTGGAGCCGGATACCGCATCGCGTGCAGTTCGGCCGGAAACCCGCTGAAATCGTGGACGGTGCCCGGCTGAGCGCTCAGCGTGACCGTCGGCTCGCGACGCATGAAATGGGCGGAAGCGACGAGGATGGCGCGCGGACGCGGCAACTGCTGGCCGAGTCCGTCGAGAAACCGCCCGGTGGCCGAATCCTCGAGCGCCAGCAAGGGCGAACCATGCGAGAGAAACAGAGAGGGAAGGGTCGAGGGGATGTCCATGACGGGAGGGTTGCGTCCATGCCTGCCGATGCCAAGAGGGATACCCACACCGATGTGTTGCACCGATGGACGTGATCCGGGCACCGCAACCGGCAACCCGGCAAACTGCGCATGCCGCCGGTCCGTTGTCCGGACTTGTTATGGTCCCGTTAACGCAGTCTTCACGCCGTTCCGCATAATCTGTTCAGGATGGCGCGCGTTGACAGCCGTCTGTACAACGATAAGAACGCTGCAAAGAACGCGGGTAAGTCTTTCGGTTCTTCGTGTTACCACCATGATTTTTTGACAAGGAGCTGCAAATGAACAAGAAACTGCTTTGTGCCGCGCTGCTGAGCGGTCTGAGCCTGGCGCAGGCCGCTTCTGCCCAGGAATTCGATGACCGTTGGTACCTGACCGGTTCCGCGGGCGTGAACGTCCAGGACAACGACCGCAACACCGACGACGCTCCGTTTGGTGCCATCGGTCTGGGCAAGTTCATCAGCCCGAACTGGTCGCTGGACGGTGAAATCAACTACCAGAACACCCAGTTCGCAGAAAACGTCAATCTGAACTGGAGCCAGTACGGCATCTCGCTGGACCTGCGTCGCCACTTCTGGATGGCCGATCGCAACTGGCATCCGTACATCCTGGCCGGTCTGGGCCTGCAGCGCGCCGAGGAAGAGTTCGACAACTTCCCGAACCCGAACTCGCCGGGCGAGCGCAAGGACAACAACTTCGCCGCCAAGCTGGGCGCCGGTATCCAGGCCAAGCTGGGCCGCGTCGGCGTCCGTACCGAACTGGCCTACCGCGTTGATTTCGACGACAACGCCATCGGCCCGTCGTATGACGGCTCCATCGACGACGGCGACGACTTCGCCGATCTGCTGGCCTCCGTCGGCATCGTGATCCCGCTGGGTCCGGAACCGACCACCGCCCCGCCGCCGCCGCCGCCGGCCGAAAGCTGCGCCGACAAGGATGACGACGGTGACGGCGTCAACAACTGCGACGACAAGTGCCCGGGTTCGCAGGCTGGCCAGACCATCGGTCCGGACGGTTGCCCGGTCCCGGTCTCTATCGACCTGAAGGGCGTGAACTTCGATTTCGACAAGGCCACGCTGCGTCCGGATGCGGTCCAGATCCTGACCGAAGCCGCCGAAATCCTGAAGCGCTACCCCGACCTGCGCGTCGAAGTCGCCGGTCACACCGACCAGTGCGGCAAGGATGCGTACAACCAGGGTCTGTCCGAGCGTCGCGCCCGCGCCGCCTACGACTTCCTGACCAGCCACGGCGTCGACGCTGGCCGTCTGGCCGGCCCGGTGGGCTACGGCGAAAGCCGTCCGCTGGAAGACAAGGGTCAGGCGTTCCCGGCGTGCAAGAGCGAGACCAACCGCCGTACCGAGCTGAACGCCCAGAACTGATCTGGCGCCAGCGCATGCAACACACAAAGCCCGGCTTACGCCGGGCTTTGTTTTTTGTGCGGCCAATGCGCCACCGTAACCGGCGCCGGTTACGGCTCGACCGACGATGTGATCGTGTTTGCGATTCACACACATGGCGCAGTGAAATCTCAACGACTTGGCGGCACCAGATGAGGCGTTGGTTGATATCACCGGAGTGGCTGCCTACACTGCGGCAACCGTTGAATCGAGGAATCCCCATGCGCCACCTTGCACTTGCCAGCGTACTGGCGATCGCCGCGATTCCCGCCGCCCATGCCGCACAGAACTGCGCGGGCGGCCTGGTGCAGCCGCCGCTGCCGGTGCGCGCGACGGTGCTTGATCCGATCGCCTCCGAATTGACTCCGCTGGTGTCCCAACTGGGTGCACCGAGCGGCGTGCTTTCGCAGTCGCTCGACGAATCGTATTCGGTCGATCGCGTACTCATGCGTCTGCGCATTGAAGGCTGCCGTGACGTCGCCAAAGCGATGCCGGCCGGTGCGGTGGTGGCCGATGCCAACGATCCGGCCGCCTACAAGCCCAAGACGCAGTTCGACAACACGCCCTGGCGTTTCAACATGACGCAGGAAGGCAAGCGCATGACGGCCGACGAGTTCGATGCGTGGATGAAGGCCAAGGGCGTGCGCGTGGTCGGCAAGCCCGCCACGCCGGCGCCCACGGCTGCACCTCCGGCGCCCGCGGCTGCCGAAGAAAAGAAGAAGTGAACCAGCGCCCGCCCTCCGGCGGGCGTTCCGCATCGCGTCCGCGCAGGCCGTCGCAATCCGGGCCGGAACGCACCGCACCCCGTCATGGCCTGGCGCGCACGCTGTCCAAACTGGGCGTGTGTTCGCGCAGCGAAGCCGAGCGCGCCGTGCTCGCCGGCCGCGTTTCGGTCGACGGGCGCATCGTGCGCGATCCGGAGTTTCCGATTCGGCAGGGCGAACACGCACTCGGCCTCGATGGCCTGCCACTGCGTGGGCCGCAACGCATCCATCTGATGCTCAACAAGCCACGTGGCCTGGTCACCACCGCGGCCGACGAACACGATCGCGATACGGTCTATCGCTGTTTCGACGGCAGCGGCCTGCCGTGGATCGCGCCGGTGGGCCGGCTGGACAAGGCCAGCGAAGGGCTGCTGCTGTTTTCCAATGATCCGCAATGGGCCGCCGCGATCACCGATCCTGCGCGCGGGCCGGACAAGACCTACCACGTGCAGATCAACTGCGTGCCGGATCCCTTACGGCTTGAGTCGCTGGAGTCGGGCGTCCGGGAGGGCGATGAGTGGCTGCGCGCGCGCTCGGTCTCGCTTCTGCGTGCGGGCGGGAAGAACGCATGGCTGAGCATCACGCTCGACGAAGGCCGCAACCGCCAGATACGGCGGCTGCTGGCGGCCTTCGATATCGAGGTGCTGCGGCTCGTGCGTGTGGCGATCGGGTCCTTGCAACTGGGCGATCTGGGCAAGGGTCAGTGGCGGTTGTTGACCGAACCGGAAATCACCGCACTCTCGACCACGCGTTGAGCGCGGCCGCAAAGCCACGCGCACGCTCCGCGGGTCGTCAGGTTTTCAGCACACCCAGTTCGCGACCGATGCGGGTGAACGCGTCGATCGCCTGATCCAGATGCTCGCGCGTGTGCGCGGCGGACATCTGCGTGCGGATGCGCGCCTGCCCCTGCGGCACCACCGGGAAGAAGAATCCAATCGCGTAGATGCCTTCTTCCAGCAGCCGTGCGGCGAACTTCTGCGCCAGCGGTGCGTCGTACAGCATCACCGGGCAGATCGGATGCACGCCGGGCTTGATGTCGAAGCCGGCCTGGGTCATCCGCTCGCGGAAGTAGGCGGTGTTGGACGCGAGCCGCTCACGCAGTTCGCCGGCGGAGGAGAGCATTTCAAACGCCTTGATGCCCGCGGCCACCACGTGCGGCGGCAGCGAGTTGGAAAACAGATACGGGCGCGAACGCTGACGCAGCAGTTCGACGACTTCCTTCTTCGCGGTGGTGAAACCGCCAAGCGCGCCACCCATCGCCTTGCCGAGCGTACCGGTGAAGATATCGATCTTCTCCATCACCCCTTTGACTTCGGCCGAGCCGCGCCCGCTCTGTCCAATGAAGCCGGTGGCGTGGCATTCGTCGATGTGCACGAGCGCGCCGTACTGCCTGGCCAGCTTCGTGATCTCGTCCAGCGGCGCGATGAAGCCATCCATCGAGAACACGCCATCGGTGGTGATCAGGATCGTGCGTGCGCCGTCCGCCCTGGCCTGCTGGAGCTGCTGCTCGAGTTCGGCCATGTTGCAGTTGGCGTAGCGATAGCGCTTGGCCTTGCACAGGCGCACGCCGTCGATGATCGAGGCGTGGTTGAGCGCATCGGAAATGATCGCGTCGTTCTCGTCCAGCAGCGGTTCGAACAATCCGCCGTTCGCATCGAAGCAGGCGGCGTAGAGGATGGTGTCTTCGGTGCCGAAGAAATCGGCGATGGTCCTTTCCAGTTGCTTGTGCAGATCCTGCGTGCCGCAGATGAAGCGCACCGACGCCATGCCGAAACCATGGGTGTCCAGTGCCACCTTGGCGGCGGCGATGACATCCGGATGATCGGCCAGCCCCAGATAGTTGTTCGCGCAGAAGTTCAGCACCGTCCGGCCATCGGCCAGCGTGATCTCGGCCGACTGTGGCGAGGTGATGATGCGTTCGGACTTGAACAGTCCCTGCGCCTGGATGTGCTCCAGTTCGGTGGCGTAGCGGGCGGTCGGCGATTCGGACATGACACTCGGACGAAGTCGGGGAGGCCGCCATTCTACCGGCGCGTCCCCGCCGCGGCGGGGCGTCATGCCAAAGCGGCATGAGAGGCCGCGACTTCGTCATTTCCCGCCACGATTGTGCATGCGCAGCATCGTCCATCCAGGCCGGCAGATGACGGGGCAAGAACATGCGCAATGGGCACACGAGGCGACACGGCGGAATTCGGCTGGCGGTCGTGCTGCTCTGTTCGCTGGCGCTGCCCGCGCAGGCGCAGCAGCCACACGCTCCGTCGGTGGAAGAACTGCAGCGGCGCCTGGAAGCGCTGGAACGTCGCCTCGGAGCGAGCGCGGAGGACAGTGCGTCCGTTGCCGACGGTGGCGCCGGACTGTCCGATCTGGATCAGCGGTTGCGGGTGCTGGAACGGCGGTTCGAACTTCAACAGGAGGAGGCGGCGGCCAAGGCAAAGGAGAACGCCTTGGTCGCGATCAACGACAGGGGCGCCTCGTTCAAATCTGCTGACGGCTCCCATGAAATCCGCCTGCGTGGCCTGTTGCAGGGTGACGGACGATTTTTTGTGAACGACGAGCGCTCTCCCCAGAATGACACGTTCCTGCTCCGCACTGCGCGTCCGATCATCGAGGGCTCGCTGGGCGCTTTGATCGGTTTCCGGTTCACCCCGGAATTCGCCGGCGACAGCGCCAGCATCGTGGATGCCTATGCGGACGTGAAGTTCGATCCGGCATTTGCCCTGCGTGTGGGCAAGTTCACTTCGCCGGTGGGGCTGGAGCGCCTGCAATCCTCGGCCGCGCTTGCGGCGATCGAGCGTTCACTGGCCAGCGAACTGGCTCCCAATCGCGACATCGGCGTGCAGTGGCAGGGCGAGGCGGCCGATGGACGCCTCAGCTATGCCGTCGGCGTGTTCAACGGCGCGGTGGACGGCCGCGATGCGGTGACCAGCAATCCGGACAACGAGTTCGAATACGCCGGCCGCGTGTTCTTCGAGCCTTTCCGCAATGATGCCAATGCCTGGTCGGGGCTGGGCTTCGGCATCGGCGCGAGTGTCGGCGACACCCGCGGCATCGGCAACAATTATGTGCCGCGTTATCGCACGCCGGGCCAGGCGCAGTTCTTCAACTACCGTTCGACGATCGCCGCCGATGGCGAGCGCTTCCGCTTCTCGCCGCAGTTCTTCTACTACCTCGGCCGCGTCGGTGCTGTGGGCGAGTACATCAGCTCGCGGCAGGAGGTCGTGCAGACCAGCGGCGCCAGCACCGGGGTGCGTGCGGATCTGGAAAACACCGCCTGGCAGGCGACCCTGCAATGGGTGCTCACCGGCGAGGACGCCAGTTATCGCGGCGTGCCCAAGCCTTCGCATCCGTTCAAGCCCGGAGAAGGCGGCTGGGGCGCATTCGAACTGGTTGGCCGGTTCGGTGCGCTGGAAATCGATGGCGATGCATTTCCCGTCTTCGCCGATGCCTCGGTGTCGGCGCGGCGGGCACGCAACTGGACGCTCGGCCTCAACTGGTACTTGAACAGCAATCTCAAACTGGTCCTCAACTATCTCGACACCTCCTTCCGAGGTGGCGCGGCCGCTGCCGATCGCGAAGACGAGAAGGCCATCTTCTCGCGCTTGCAGGTCGCCTTCTGACATCCGGAGTTCCCATGTCCCGTATCCCGCATTCACTGCGCACCCTGCTGATCGCCTTCGGCCTCACGCTGGCGGCCACCGCCGGCGCGCGCGAGGCGAAACTGCTCAACGTGTCCTACGATCCGACCCGCGAGTTCTACCGCGAGTTCAATGCCGCCTTCGCCCGGGACTGGCAGCAGAAGCAGGGCCAGAAGGTCGCGATCGAAACCTCGCACGGCGGCTCGGGCAAGCAGGCGCGCGCGGTCATCGATGGGCTGGAAGCCGACGTCGTGACGCTGGCGCTGGCCTATGACGTCGATTCGATCGCGCAGCGGGCACGACTGTTGCCAGCCAACTGGCAGAGCCGCCTGCCGGAAAACAGCGCGCCGTACACCTCGACGATCGTGTTCCTGGTGCGCAAGGGCAATCCGAAAAAAATCCGCGACTGGGTGGATCTGGTCAAACCGGGTACGTCGGTCATCACGCCCAATCCGAAAACCTCGGGCGGCGCGCGCTGGAACTATCTGGCCGCATGGGCCTACGGGCTGAAGATCTTCAAGGGCGATGAAGCCAAGACGCGCAATTTCGTGCGCGCGCTGTACCGCAACGTCCCGGTGCTGGATACCGGTGCGCGCGGTGCGACGACGACCTTCGTCCAGCGCGGCATCGGCGATGTGCTGCTGGCCTGGGAAAACGAGGCGTTCCTGTCGATCGAGGAACTCGGGCCGGACAAGTTCGACATCGTGGTGCCGTCGATCTCGATCCTCGCCGAGCCGCCGGTGGCGCTGGTGGACCGGAACGTCGACAAGCACGGCACGCGCGAAGTGGCGCACGCGTATCTGCAGTTCCTGTATTCGCCGACCGGCCAGCGTCTGGCCGCCAGGCATTACTACCGCCCGCGCCATCCGCAATACGCCGCCCCGCAGGACATGGCGCGCTTCCCGAAAATCGAACTGGTGACGATCGATCAGGTGTTCGGATCGTGGGCCAGGGCGCAGGCCACGCATTTTGCCGACGGCGGCGTCTTCGATCAGATCCAGGCCAAGTGATGCCACGGCCATCCGGCGAACGGGGCGTGAAGTGAACGTGTCGGCGCCTGCAATGCCGCCGCGCCGGCGTCGCATCATCCCGGGCTTCGGCATCAGCCTGGGTTATACGATGGCGTGGCTCGGCCTCATCGTGCTGGTTCCGCTGGTTGGCGTGTTCTTCAAGGCGAGCGGGCTGGGAATCGAGGGCGTGTGGCGCGTGTGGAGCGAGCCGCGCGTGGTGTCGGCATTGTGGACCAGCTTCGGCACCGCTCTGGCGGCGGCGGCGTTCAATGCGGTGATGGGCACGTGGGTGGCGTGGGTGTTCGTGCGCTACGAGTTTTCGGGCAAGCGCGTGTTCGATGCGATGATCGATCTGCCGTTCGCGTTGCCGACGGCCGTGGCCGGCATCGCACTCACCGCACTCTATGGCCCGACCGGATGGATTGGCCGCTGGCTGGAGGCGATCGGCATCAAGGTCGCCTACACGCCGCTGGGCATCGTGGTGGCACTGGTGTTCATCGGCCTGCCCTTCGTCGTGCGCGTGGTGCAGCCGGTGCTGGCCGAAAGCGAACGCGCACTGGAAGAAGCGGCCGCCACGCTGGGCGCGAGCCGCGTGCAGACACTGCGCCGCGTGATCCTGCCGGGCCTGTGGCCGGCGATGGTGGCCGGCTTCGCGCTGGCCTTCGCGCGCGGCGTGGGCGAATACGGCTCGGTGATCTTCATCGCCGGCAACCTGCCGGGCGTGTCTGAGATTGCACCGCTGCTCATCACCATCAAGCTGGAGGAATTCGATTACGCCGGCGCCACCGCGATTGCCGCGGCCATGTTGCTGCTGTCCCTGTTCCTGCTGCTGGCGATCAACAGCCTGCAATCGCGGCTGGCGCGCACGCAACGGGGCCGTGGATGAGCGAGGCCCTCTCCGCCGTGATCCCGCTTCCGCACACGCATCCGGCCGACGCCCCCGCACCCGGGGCGAGGCGCGCGCGCGCCACCGCGGCCACCAGCGAACCGGCGTGGGCCAGGTGGCTGTTGATCCTCGGTGCGATCGCCTTCCTGCTCGCTTTCCTGTTGCTGCCGCTGCTGCTGGTGTTCGTCGAGGCATTGCGTGGCGGCTGGTCGGCATTCGTGGCCGCGATCGGTGAAGCCGACGCGCTCGCGGCGGTGAAGCTCACCCTGCTGGTGACCGGCATCGTGGTGCCGCTCAATCTGGTGTTCGGCATCGCCGCGGCGTGGGCGGTGAGCAAGCACGAGTTCCGTGGCAAGCGCGTGTTGATCAGCCTGATCGATCTTCCGTTCGCGGTATCACCGGTGGTGGCCGGATTGATCTACGTGCTGATCTTCGGTGCCCAGGGTTGGGCGTGGCCACTGATCGATGAGGGCTGGACCGCCTCGCTGCCGCTGCTTGGCCACGTGCACCTGCAACTGCCGAAGATCATCTTCGCGCTGCCGGGCATCGTGCTGGCGACGATCTTCGTGACCTTCCCCTTCATCGCCCGCGAACTGATGCCGCTGATGGAGCAGCAGGGCACCGACGAGGAACTGGCCGCACTGAGCCTGGGCGCGAGCGGTTGGCAGATCTTCTGGCGGGTGACGCTGCCGAACATCCGCTGGGCGCTGCTGTACGGCGTGCTGCTGTGCAGTGCGCGCGCGATGGGCGAATTCGGTGCGGTGTCGGTGGTCTCCGGCCACATCCGCGGACGCACCAATACGCTGCCGCTGCACGTGGAAATCCTCTATAACGAATACGCCTACAGCGCCGCCTTCGCCGCGGCATCGCTGCTCGCGCTGTCAGCGCTGATCACGCTCGTGCTGAAGACCGCGCTCGAGTGGCGCCATGGCGATTCGCTCGCCGCCAATCATCGACATTGAGGGCATCATGAGCATCCGCATCGAACACCTGTCCAAGCGCTTCGGCGCCTTCAGTGCGCTGGAGGATGTGCGCCTGGACGTGCGCCAGGGCGAACTGCTCGCGCTGCTCGGGCCATCCGGTTCCGGCAAGACGACGCTGTTGCGCATCATCGCCGGACTGGAGCATGCCGACGGCGGGCAGGTGATCATCGACGGCGAAGACGCTTCACGCCTGAGCGTGCAGGCGCGGCGCGCGGGCTTCGTGTTCCAGCATTACGCGCTGTTCCGGCACATGACCGTGCACGAGAACATCGCCTTCGGACTGCGCGTACGGCGTGGCGCGCAGCGCTGGCCCGATGCGCGCATCCGCGCGCGCGTGGAGGAACTGCTCGCGCTGGTGCAGCTCGACGGCCTCGGCCAGCGATATCCGGCGCAGCTCTCCGGCGGACAGCGCCAGCGCGTGGCATTGGCGCGCGCGCTGGCGATCGAACCGCGCGTGCTGCTGCTGGACGAACCCTTCGGCGCCCTGGATGCACAGGTCCGACGCGATCTTCGACGCTGGTTGCGTGAACTGCATGATCGCACCGGGCTGACCACGCTGTTCGTCACCCATGATCAGGAAGAAGCGCTGGAACTGGCCGATCGCGTCGCCATCCTCAACCACGGCCGCGTGGAGCAGGTCGGCACGCCGGCCGAGGTGTATGACGCGCCGGCGTCGCCCTTCATCTATGCCTTCGTCGGCGAAGTGAACCGCCTGCCCGCGCACTGGGAACAGGGCGGACTGCACGCGCAGGGATTGCGTATCGCCAGTGCGGCGGACGGTCAGGGCAGGGCGGAGGTCTTCGTCCGGCCCGAAGATCTGCGCGTGGTCGACGGAACCGATCAGCCAGGATGGTGCGCCACCATCATCGGCCGCCAGCGCAACGGGCCGCGCCTGCGCCTGCGCGCCGCGCTGGACGGTTCGGATCAGGCTGTCGAAGTGGATCTGCCCGCGAGCGCGGAAGCACGCTATCCGGTGGGCCAGCCACTGCGCCTGGCGCCGGCGCGCGCGGGGTGGTTTGCGTTGTCGGGTTGATGGAGTCGGAAATCGCAAATCGGGAATCGGGAATCCGAAGCCCGAGCCGGACCCTGAACTACTTTGAGACGAGCGGGAAGCGCATTGATTACGACCGGGCTCCACCGTAAGGGGATCATCGGTCTCCCGAACCCGTCTCCCGATTCCCGACTCCCGATCCCCTTGTCTCGGCCCGCTCCCCGAGCACTTGACGCCCCGATTGGTGCGTCGCACTATCGTTGGGCGGTTAAAAAACCGTAAACCGTGACGTGGTCGGAGTGGGACCGGCCTGCTGCACATCGACCGATAGCCCCCCATCAGGAGAAACCGGATGAAGCCCGTGAAGCTGTCCACCGCCCTCGCGGCGGCGTTGTTGTTGGCGGTCCCCTTTGGCGCGTTCGCACAGGACGCCGAACCCGAGGAAGAAGCGTCCTCGCCCATCACCTGGTCGCTTGCCGCCACCACCGATTACGTGTTCCGCGGCGTCTCGCAGACCGACGAAGGCCCGGCTTTCCAGGCCGGCCTGACCTACAACGCGCCGTTCGGCCTGTACGTGGGCGTGTGGGGGTCGAACGTCGATTTCGGCGATCCGGATCCGGAAGCCGGCGTTCGTGGCGTCGATACCGAACTGGATGCCTTCATCGGCTACAGCCACGATTTCAACGACAACTGGAACCTGGACGTCAGCGCGGTGCGCTACACCTACCACGGCGCGTCCGGCGGCGTGGACAGTGGCGACTACAACGAGTTCATCGCCAAGGTCACCTGGGCTGGTCCGGTGGAACTGTCCGGCCTGGTCGCCTACGCACCCGATTACGGCGCGCTCACTCCGAAGGCGAAGGAAAGCTACGCCAACCTGTCGGCCTCGTATGAACTTGGCGATTCCGGCTTCTCGATCGGCGCGGGCGTCGGTTACACCTCGGTCGATTACGGCCAGGAGTGGATTGAAGGCGAGCGTCTCGACTATGGCGTCAGCGATTATTTCGACGGCGCGGTGACGGTGAACAAGAGCTTTGGCCCGGCGACCGCGACGCTCGGCTACTACACGACCTTCGGCTCGGATGCCGATGCACTGAAAGATGAGAGCGGCATCTACGATGACCGCATCGCGTTGACGGTCAGCATCGGCAATTGATCGCCGGATGAGTCAGGGAAAGGCGCCGCAAGGCGCCTTTCTTCTTGCGAAGGAGCGTGAACACCGGCGCGCGCGTGCGCGCTGGCACTACTCAGGATTGCGGGTCGAACTGGAAGACCCGCAGTTCCTGATCGCAACGGCAGGCCTTGGCGATGCGCGCGGCCCAGCCGATGGCGTCCTCACGCGTTGGCAGTTCGAACACGGCGAAGCCGCCATCGAGCGCCGGCACCCACGGATAGCCGCCTTCGGCCACTGTGCCCTCGGCCGACACGAGCACCGGCGGCACGCTTTCGTCGATGCCGCCGGCGAACACGTAGACGCCGGCCGCCTTGGCCTGTTCGATCACGGCGTGCGCATCACGCCCGGCGGCTTCGAGATCGGCGCCGCGCATGGCTGCGCTGGGGAACGAGATCAGGTATTTCATGATGTCCTCCGTGCAGCGCGCATGCCTTGGATGATCAGGACAATGCGCTGATTACACCCAGCTCAGCACGACCTTTCCGGCCTTGCCCTGTTCCATCAGATCGAAACCTTTCTGGAAGTCATCGATGGGCAGTTGATGGGTGAGCACCTTGCCGAGCGGGAAGCCGCTGAGCACGAGCTGGGTCATCTTGTACCAGGTCTCGTACATGCGGCGGCCGTAGATGCCCTGCACGGTGAGGCCCTTGAAGATGATGCGATCCCAGTCCACGCCGGCGCCCTTGGGCAGGATGCCGAGCAGCGCGATCTTGCCGCCGTGGTACATGCAGTCGAGCATGTCGTTGAACGCACGCGGATTGCCGCTCATCTCCAGGCCGACGTCGAAGCCTTCCATGTGCAGGTCGGCCATCACGTCCTTGAGCGAGGTGTTGGATACGTTGACCACGCGCGTGGCGCCCATGTCCGCGGCGAGCTTGAGGCGGAAATCGTTGACGTCGGTGACCACCACGTTGCGCGCGCCGATGTGCTTGCAGATGCCGGCGGCGATGATGCCGATCGGGCCAGCGCCGGTGATCAGCACGTCTTCGCCCACCACGTCGAACTCCAGCGCGCAGTGCGCCGCATTGCCGTAAGGATCGAAGAAGGCGGCCAGTTCGCTCGGGATCTGGTCCGGAATCGGCCACAGGTTGCTGGCCGGCATGACCATGTATTCGGCGAACGCGCCGTCACGGTTCACGCCGATGCCGACCGTGTTCGGGCACAGGTGCGGGCGGCCGCCCCGGCAATTGCGGCAATGGCCGCAGACGATGTGGCCTTCGGCCGAGACCCGCTGGCCGACGGTGTAACCGGTGACGCCCGGGCCGATCTGGGCGATGCGGCCGACGAATTCGTGGCCGATCACCAGACCTGGCCGGATGGTGCGCTGGCTCCACTCGTCCCACAGATAGATGTGCAGATCGGTGCCGCAGATCGCGGTCTTTTCCAGCTTGATCAGCACTTCGTTCGGACCCGGTTGCGGCACCGGCACCTCTTCCAGCCAGATGCCCTTGGCGGCTTCGCGCTTCACCAGCGCTTTCATGGTTTGCGTCATCGGTGTTCCGGGCCGTACGGATGAGGGCGCGGATTATACGCCGCCGCCCCGGACCGTATGGTCGCGGCTGCGCCCGCCAGCACCGTTTCCCTAGGCCGAAAGTCATGGTCGGGCCGGCCGGACCGCCCCGGTACAATCGGGGACTTTCCATCTCGGGGATCACCGAATGCGCCTGAACCTGCTTGCCGTTTCTCTTGCCGTGGCCGCGCTTGCGCCGGCCAGCCTCGCCTTCGCCGGCGAAGGCATGTGGGTGCCGCAGCAACTGCCCGAAATCGCCGGCCCGCTGAAGAAGGCCGGCCTGAAGCTGACGCCCGAGCAGCTCGCCGACCTGACCGGCGACCCGATGGGCGCCGTGGTCGCGCTCGGCGGCTGCACCGCCAGTTTCGTCTCCCCGCAGGGCCTGGTGGTCACCAATCACCATTGCGCCTATGGCGCGATCCAGCTCAACTCGACCGCCGAAAAGAACCTCATCAAGGACGGCTTCAACGCCGCGACCCTGGCCGATGAACCCAGCGCCGGTCCGAACGCGCGCATCTATGTGCTTGACGACATCAAGGACGTGACCGCCGAAGCACGCGCGGCCATCGCCGGCGCCGGCAATGACCCGCTCGCCCGCACCAAGGCGCTCGATGGCTTCGAGAAGAAGCTGATCGCCGACTGCGAAGCCGAAGCCGGTTTCCGCTGCCGTCTCTACAGCTTCTCCGGCGGCAACACCTATCGGCTGTTCAAGAACCTGGAGATCAAGGACGTGCGCCTGGCCTATGCGCCTCCGGGCAGCGTCGGCAAGTTCGGCGGCGACATCGACAACTGGATGTGGCCGCGCCACACCGGCGACTTCTCGTTCTACCGCGCCTACGTCGGCAAGGACGGCAAGCCCGCCGCGTACTCGAAGGACAATGTGCCGTACCAGCCCAAGCATTGGCTGAAGTTCGCCGACCAGCCGCTGGGCGCGGGCGACTTCGTGATGGTGGCCGGCTATCCCGGCTCGACCAACCGCTACGCGCTGGCGACCGAATTCGACAATACCGCCAGCTGGACCTATCCGACCGTGGCGCGCCATTACAAGGCGCTGATCGCGATGGTCGAAGCGGCCGGCAAGACCAATCCGGACATCGCGGTGAAGTACGCCAGCAGCATGGCCGGCTGGAACAACACCAGCAAGAATTTCGAAGGCCAGCTCGAAGGCTTCAAGCGCATCGACGCCGCCGGCCAGAAACATGCCGAGGAAACCGCCGTGCTGAACTGGCTCAAGGGCCAGGGCGCCAAGGGCAAGGCCGCGCTCGATGCGCACGCCAGGCTGGTGGCGCTGAGCGATCAGGCCAGGACCACGCGTGACCGCGATCTGATCGTGGGCCAGTTCGGCAACAGCGGCGTGATCGGCGTGGCGAACACGCTCTACCGCCTGTCGATCGAGAACGAAAAGCCGAACGCCGAACGCGAGCAGGGCTACCAGGAACGCGATCTGCCCGCGATCGAAGGCGCGATGAAGCAGATGGAACGCCGTTACGTGCCGGAGATGGATCGCCAGATCCAGCAGTACTGGCTCAACGAGTACATCAAGCTGCCGGCCTCGCAGCGCGTGGCGGCCGTGGACGCCTGGTTGGGCGGCAATGACGCGGCGGCGATCAATCGCGCGCTCGACAAGCTGGCCGCGACCCGGCTGGGCAGCACCGAAGAACGCCTGAAGTGGCTCAAGGCCGATCGCAAGGCATTCGAGGGCAGCAATGATCCGGCGATCCAGTACGCGGTCGCGGTGATGCCGACGATGCTCAAGCTGGAACAGGAGCGCAAGACCCGCACCGGCGAGTCGCTCGTCGCGCGTCCGACCTACCTTCAGGCGCTGGCTGATTACAAGAAGAGCCAGGGCGAGTTCGTCTATCCGGACGCCAATCTGTCCCTGCGCATCACCTTCGGCAACGTGATGGGTTACGAGCCGAAGGATGGCGTGGCTTACACGCCGTTCACCACGCTCGAAGGCGTGGTCGCCAAGGAGACCGGACAGGATCCGTTCGATTCTCCGAAGGCGCTGCTCGATGCGGTCAAGGCCAAGCGCTACGGCGGACTGGAAGACAAGCGCATCGGCTCGGTGCCGGTGAACTATCTGTCGGATCTGGACATCACCGGCGGCAACTCGGGTTCACCGGTGCTCGATGCGCACGGCAAGCTGGTCGGCCTGGCCTTCGACGGCAACTGGGAATCGGTGAGCAGCAACTGGGTGTTCGATCCGAAGATGACCCGCATGATCGCGGTGGACGGCCGCTACCTGCGCTGGATCATGCAGGAGGTCTATCCGGCCCCGCAGTTGCTGAAGGAAATGAACGTGCCGGCCGCCAAGTAAAAGCGGCGGTACGACAATGGTCTGCCTTCCGCACGGAAGGCGGACCGCACGACGGGAGCGGTATGATCCGCTCCCGTTGTCGTTTGCGGACAACGTTCCTCCCCCAATCGGATCACTCACGCATGCGCATCCTGCTCGCACGCCACGGCGAAACCCCGTGGAACGCCGAAGGCCGTTACCAGGGCCAGATCGACATTCCGCTGTCGCCGATCGGCGAAGGACAGGCGCGCGCGCTCGGCGAACGCCTGCGCAACGAACCGATCACGCGTGCGGTCGCGTCACCGCTGACCCGCGCGGCGACCACCGCGCGTTTCGCGCTCGGCGAGAATCGCGCGCGGATGCTCACCACCGACATCGATTTGCAGGAAATCGCGCACGGAGAATGGGAAGGGCTGCTCGCCAGCGAAATCCTCGAAAAGGATCCGGCGCGCCTGGCGGCCTGGCGCGATGAACCGGACACCGTGCTGATGCCGGGCGGCGAATCGCTGCGGCAGGTGCTCGATCGTTCCTGGCGCGCACTCGCGCGCGCGGCCGAAGGCCTGGGTGATTACGACACGCTGCTGGTGGTCGCACACGATGCCGTCAATCGCGTGATCCTGTGCCGTGTGCTCGGCCTGCCGATTGCGCGCCTGTGGACGTTCCGCCAGGCGCCGACCACGCTCAACCTGCTCGAAGGTCCGGATGTGGAACGGCTGGAAGTCGTGCGCCTCAACGACTGCGCCCACCACACGCCGTTCTTCGGCGAAGCCAAGCATCGCGCGCTGTAATCCCGCAGGATCATCTCCGCACTCCCGACTGTTCCGCATGAACACGCCCACACGCACGCTGGACCAGTGGCTCGCGTACATCGAGCGCCAGCATCCGCGCGCGATCGAGATGGGGCTGGAGCGCGTGCGTGAAGTCGCCGCACGCCTGGGCCTCGGCAGGCCCGCCGCGCAGGTGATCACCGTGGGCGGCACGAACGGCAAGGGATCGACCGTCGCATTCATCGAATCGATCGCGCGCACGGCGGGCTGGCGCACCGGTGCATACACTTCACCGCATCTGCTGCGTTACAACGAGCGCGTGCGCATCGATGGCGACGAAGCCGAGGATGCCGCGCTGTCGGAGGCATTCGCGGCGGTCGAACAGGCACGCGGCGAAACGGCGCTGACGTATTTCGAATTCGGCACGCTGGCCGCGCTGTGGCTGTTCGAGCGCGCGCAACTGGATCTGGCGATCCTCGAAGTCGGGCTCGGCGGGCGGCTGGATGCGGTGAACATCGTCGATCCGGACGTGGCCGTGATCACGACCGTCGATATCGACCACACCGACTGGCTCGGCCCCGATCGCGAAAGCATCGGAGCGGAAAAAGCCGGCATCGCGCGCGCGTGGAAGCCGCTGGTGCTGGGCGAGATCGATTCGCCCTCCAGCGTGCTGCGCCATGCCTATGCGATCGGTGCGAACGCGCTGCGGCTGGGCAGCGATTTCTTCCAGGACGACATCGACGCGCAGCACTGGCGCTGGCGCGAAGTCGGCGCCGAACTGGTATTGCCGAATCCGCCGCTCGCCGCGCCCGTGCAGCGACACAATGCCGCTGCCGCGATCGCCGCGCTGCGCGCGCTGGAAACCGCACCGCCGGATGAGGCGTTCGCGCCCGGCATCGCCGCCGCTCGCCTGCCGGGACGGTTGCAGCCGTTCATGCGCGAGGGCGTCGAAATCGTCGTGGATGTCGGGCACAACCCGCAGGCCGCGCGCGAACTGGCCGCATGGTTGCGCGCGCAGGCGCACATGCCCACGCAGATCGTGTTCGCTGCGCTGGCCGACAAGGATGCGGTGAATGTCGTGGCCGCATTCGACGGTCTTGCGGCGCATTGGCGGCTGGCGGGACTGGAACCGCAGAGCGCGCGCGGGCAGAGCGCCGATGCGCTCGCGGCGCGGCTGGTCCGCACACCTGCCGCTGGCGCATCGCGCCATGACACCGTCGAACAGGCGCTGGCGCATGCGCTCGGTCATGCCGAGCCGGGCTCACGGATCCTGGTGTTCGGTTCGTTCCACACCGCTGCCGAAGCGCTGCGCTGGCTGCGTTCATCGGATTGACGGATACCGCGCAGGCGCATCCGTATAATCGCCACGGCACTCCGCCGCTCGTATCTGGGTACTGATGGATACCGCTCTGAAGCAGCGCCTGATTGGCGCAATCGTTCTGGTCGCGCTGGCCGTCATCTTCCTGCCGATGCTGGTCAAGGGCCCCGCGCCGGACAGCGGCGTGTCGGACATTCCACTGAAAGTGCCCGATGCACCGGCCGGCCAATACGAAACCCGCGAACTGCCGCTGGTGACACCGGGTGATGCACCGGCCAATGGCGCGGTGGGGCTGTCCACGCCGGCGCCATCGAGCGATGCGGCTGCACCCGCCGACACACGCCTGATGCCGGCGGCGACCGCCGGAGGCCATTACGCGGTCAGCTTCGGCGCGTATGCCAGCGCGTCCGATGCCGACGCGGTGATCGCGCGCCTGCGCCAGGCCAACCTGCCGGGCTACAGCGAACCGACCACGATCAACGGTCGCCCGGCGTTCCGCGTGCGCATCGGTCCATACGCCGATCAGGCCACCGCCGAAGCGATGCGCCTGGAAGCGGTGAAGGTGCGCAGCGACGTCAAGGCGCAGGTGGTCGTGCTCGATGCCGGCGCCGACGCCGCGACACCCGCCGCAAGCACCGCCGCCGCCACGACCACGCCCACGCCCACGCCGTCGGTCGCGCAGGCGGCGACCACGGCGCCTGCCGTCACCACGCAAACCCTTCCGCCGGAACCCGCCCGTCCCGCCACGCAAACGTCCGCGACAGCGACCACGCCGGCCAGACCCGCATCGACCCCGCCCGCGGCGACCACCGCAGCGACCACGACCAGGCCCGCTGCACCGGCGCCTCGACCGGCCGCGCCCGCCCCGGCCGTCGAAAAGCCGGCCGAAGTGCAGAAGCCAGCCGCCGCCGACGTCGGTTATGCGGTGCAACTGGGCGCGTTCTCCAATGCGGCCGACGCCAATGCATTGCGTGATCGCGTGCGCGCGGGCGGTTACAGCGCATTCGTCGAACAGGTCCGCACCGACAAGGGCACGCTGAGCCGCGTGCGCGTCGGCCCGGTCGCCAACCGTGCCGAAGCCGACCAGCTCAAGGCGCAGATCGCCTCGAAGTTCGGCATCAGCGGCATGGTGCGTCCGCATCCGTGATGCGCTGAACGGATGACGATGATCGACGTCGTGCTGGCCGCCGTGATCGGCGTGTCAGCCCTGTTCGGCGTGATGCGCGGTTTCATCGGCGCGCTGGCCTCGTTGCTGGCGTGGGTGCTGGCGAGCTGGGCCGCATTCCGCTATGGCGCGGTCGTCGCCGGTTGGCTCGCCGAAGGCGGCACGCCCGACGCCACCGAGCTCTTCGGTGGGTATGCGCTGTGCTTCATCGGCGTGATGATCATCGTCGGCCTGATCGGCTGGATCGTGCGCACGCTGGTGAAAGCCATCGGCCTGTCCGGCGTCGATCGCGCGCTGGGCCTGGCGCTGGGCATTGTGCGCGGCGCGCTCGTGGCCTGCGTGATGGTGCTGCTGCTGGGCTTCACCCGGATGCCGCATCAGCCCGCCTGGCGGCAGTCGCAGCTGGTGCCGCTGTTCCAGCCGGGCGCGCAGTGGCTGAGCCGTTGGCTGCCGGAATGGACCGTATCGGAACTGGATTTTGGAAACGGCCCCGCCGCAGGCGATAATGACGCTTCGCCCGGACTGCCCGCACCGCTGGAAGAATCCAGCCGGACGCCCGCGCCCGAACCGGCGCCAGTCCCGCCCGCCCCGAACTGATCCACCCGGAGAACACCCCTCATGTGCGGCATCGTCGGCATCGTCGGCAACCAGAATGTGGCCGGCCAGCTTTATGACGGGCTGACCGTCCTCCAGCACCGGGGCCAGGACGCCGCCGGCATCGCCACGGCCGATGGCACGCGTCTGCGCGTGCACAAGGACAACGGCCTGGTGCGCGATGTCTTCAACGCCAAGGCGATGAGCGTGCTGGAAGGCCACGTCGGCATCGCCCACTGCCGTTATCCGACCGCCGGCTCGGAAGGCATGGATGAAGCACAGCCGTTCTACGTCAATTCGCCCTACGGCATCGCGCTGGCGCACAACGGCAACCTGATCAACACCGATGCGCTGCGGCAGGAAGTATTCGCCCAGGATCGCCGCAACATCAACACCGAATCCGACAGCGAAGTGCTGCTCAACGTGTTCGCGCACGAACTGGACCTGCAGCGTGCGCTGACGCCGGAAGCGGCCATCCGCGCGGTGGCCGGCGTGCACCGTCGCGTGCGCGGCGGCTATGCAGTGGTCAGCGTGGTGCTGGGGCTGGGCCTGGTCGCGTTCCGCGATCCTAACGGCATCCGTCCGCTGGTGCTGGGCAAGCGCGAGCACAACGAAGGCACCGAGTACATCGTCGCTTCCGAATCGGCCGCGCTCGACATCCTCGGGTTCCAGCGCATGCGCGACGTGCAGCCGGGCGAAGCGCTGGTCATCACCGGAGGCGGCGAGATGTTCTCCGAAGTGGTCACCGCGCCGGGACAGCACGCCCCCTGCATTTTCGAATACGTGTATTTCGCGCGCCCGGATTCGATGATCGACAACGTCTCCGTGCACAAAGCGCGCATGCGCATGGGCATGAAGCTGGGCGAGAAGATCCTGCGCCTGCGCCCGGATCACGATATCGACACGATCATCCCGATTCCCGACACCTCGCGCGATGCGGCGCTGGAAATCTCCAACGTGCTCGGCGTGAAGTACCGCGAAGGCTTCATCAAGAACCGCTACGTCGGCCGCACCTTCATCATGCCCGGCCAGAGCGAGCGGGTGAAATCGGTGCGCCGCAAGCTCAATCCGATCCACCTGGAATTCCGCAACCGCGTCGTGCTGCTGGTCGATGACTCGATCGTGCGCGGCACCACCTCGCAGCAGATCGTGCAGATGGCCCGCGATGCCGGCGCGCGCAAGGTCTATCTGGCTTCGGCCGCGCCGCCGGTGCGCCACCCGAACATCTACGGCATCGACATGCCGGCGGTGGACGAACTGGTCGCGCATGGCCGCACGGTGGAGGAAATCGAAAAGCTGCTCGGCTGCGACTGGCTGATCTACCAGGACCTGGAGGATCTCGAAGCGGCCGTGCGCGAGGGCAATCCGCAGATCACGCGGTTCGATTCTTCCTGCTTCGACGGCCACTACGTGACCGGCATCGAGCCGGGCTATTTCGAACGCATCGAGCAGATGCGCTCGGACGAGGCCAAGCACAAGCGGCGTGCGTCCTAGGAGCGGGATCCGGGATTCGGCAATCCGGAGTCGTGAAGGGCGCGGATTCCGTCAATGCCTGACGCAGCCATGAGCCGGCCAGCACTTTCCGTTTTCGATGCCGCGCGCGCGTGCCTGGATGCGGCGGACGTCGATAAAAAAATCGCGCTGACGCAGGCGCATGCGGCGGCGTTCGCGCGTGGCGAGTTGCCGATCGATCCCGACGCGCCCGCGCCCGAACCGATCCGCATGCCCGGGCGTCCGCCGCGTCCCCGTCTGGTGCATCCGCGCGATCTGCCGCGCCGCAGCTTCGGCAGCGTGCGGGGTAGGGCGGCCTTCATCCACGCCATCGCGCACATCGAACTCAATGCGATCGATCTGGGCTGGGACGCGGTGTACCGTTTCCGCCGCCTGCCCGATGCCTTCTACGCGGACTGGGTCAAGGTGGCCGAGGACGAGTCGCGGCACTTCGTGCTGCTGCGTGATCGCCTGCGCGAGCTGGGCCATGACTACGGCGATTTCGATGCGCACAACGGCCTGTGGGAAATGACCGAGAAGACCGCGCACGACGGACTGGCGCGGATGGCGCTCGTGCCGCGCGTGCTGGAAGCACGGGGACTCGATGTCACTCCGGGCATGATTCTCAAGCTGCGCGAACTCGGCGACGACGCCACCGCCGGCATCCTGGAGATCATCCTCGATGAGGAGATCGCGCATGTGGCGGCCGGCTCGCGCTGGTACCACTGGCACTGCGAACGCGCCGGCATCGACGCGCGGAAGCGCTTCCGCGAACTGCTGAAGGAATATGCGGGCGGCTACCTGCACGGACCGTTCAACCTGCAGGCGCGTCTGCTCGCGGGTTTCGACGAGGACGAACTGCTCGCGCTGCAGGAACAGGCCTGAGCCGAGCCTCAGTCCAGCGCCTGCAACTCCATCCTGCCGGCCTCCACGCGCAGCACCGATCCCTGTTCGTACCAGTCGCCGAGCACGATGCGGCGGCAGGCATGGCCGTCCACGCGCAGCTCATGGATGGCGGGCCGATGGGTGTGCCCGTGGATCAGGGTGTCGATGCCGAAGCGGGTGAAGGTCGCCTGCACCGTGGCCGGTGAAACGTCGGTGACCACTTCGAACTGCGCACGGTCGCTGCCGATCATCGCCTGTTGCCGCGCCTGGCTGGCCGCACGCGCCTGCGCCGCGAACGCCAGCCGCGCCGCGAGCGGTTGCGCCAGGAACTGCGCCTGCCAAGCCGGATTGCGCGTCTGCGCGCGGAACGCCTGGTACGCCGTGTCATCGGTGCACAGCAGATCGCCGTGCATCAGCAGCACCGGGGTGCCGTAGAGCATGATGACGGCGGGATCGGGCAGGATGCGCATGCCGGCGCGATGCGCGAACGCATCGCCGAGCAGGAAATCGCGGTTGCCGCGAATGAAATACACCGGCACGCCCAGCTCCACGACTTCGCGCACGCGCGCGGCCACGTAGGCGCCGGCCTCGGACGGATCGTCATCACCGACCCACGCCTCGAACAGATCGCCCAGCACGTAGATGGCCTCGGCCTGCCGGCCCTCGCGGTGCATGAACGCGCCGAACAATTCGGTGATCGCCGGACGCTCGGCGTCCAGGTGCAGGTCGGAGATGAAGAGCGTGGTCATGGCCGGATGATACGGGAGGCGGGCAGACGGGTCCCTTGTTCCCGCGTCGGAAGGCGGCCCGATGCGCCGGACGCGGGCGGTTGCCGTGCTATCCCGCGTTTCCGTTGTCCTGCCCGCCGTGGACGCATCGGCCGGGCTAAAATCGCGTTTCCGTTCCAGAGCCATTCCACATGACCTGCCGCACCCGTTTCGCTCCCAGTCCCACCGGCTACCTGCACATCGGCGGCGCGCGCACCGCGCTGTACTGCTGGCTGGAGGCGCGTCATCGCGGCGGCGAGTTCATCCTGCGCATCGAAGACACCGATCGCGAGCGCAGCACGCAGGCGGCGATCGACGCCATCCTCGAAGCCATGGACTGGCTCGGCCTGGACTACGACGAAGGCCCGATCTACCAGACCCATCGCCTGGATCGCTACCGGGAAGTGGCCGAGCAACTGGTCGCGGCGGGCAAGGCCTACTACGCCTACGAAACCCGCGAAGAACTCGATGCCATGCGCGAAGCGGCGATGGCCGCGAAGGAGAAGCCGCGCTATGACGGTCGCGCCCGCGATCTGGCGCTGCCGTTCCGCGAGGATCCCAATCGCGTCATCCGCTTCAGGAATCCGCTCGAAGGCAGCGTCGTGTTCGACGATCGCATCAAGGGCCGCATCGAGATCAGCAACAGCGAACTCGACGACATGGTGATCTTCCGTCCCGATGGCTATCCCACCTACAACTTCGCGGTCGTGGTGGATGACTGGGACATGGGCATCACCGATGTCATCCGTGGCGACGACCACATCAACAACACGCCGCGCCAGATCAACATCTACCAGGCGCTCGGCGTTGCGGTGCCGCGTTTCGCGCACATGCCGATGATCCTCGACGAGGAAGGCGCCAAGCTGTCCAAGCG
The DNA here is from genome assembly GCA_023390905.1 of Pseudomonadota bacterium. Classification (GTDB taxonomy): domain Bacteria; phylum Pseudomonadota; class Gammaproteobacteria; order Xanthomonadales; family Xanthomonadaceae; genus Pseudoxanthomonas_A. The sequence goes on from JAEWBY010000011.1 coordinate 32,202, forward strand.
CACCGGCGCGGCCGACGTGATGCAGTACAAGGCCGCCGGCTATCTGCCGCATGCGCTGATCAACTATCTGGCCCGGCTGGGCTGGTCGCATGGTGACCAGGAAATCTTCAGCCGCCAGGAACTGATCGATCTGTTCTCGGTGGAGGACGTCAACTCCAAGGCCGCGCGCCTGGACATGGCCAAGCTGGGCTGGGTGAACCAGCACTATTTCAAGACCGATGATCCGCAGGCCATCGCACCGCATCTGGAATACCAGTTGCGCCTGCTCGACCTGGATCCGGCGCACGGCCCGCAACCGGCGGACGTGGTGGTGGCACTGCGTGATCGCGTGCAGACGCTGAAGGAAATGGCCGAACGCGCCGCGGTCTGGTATCTGCCGCTGGAACAGTACGACGAAGCGGCCGTCGCCAAGCACCTGACCGCCGCCGCGCAGGCGCCGCTGGCGCAGGCGCGCGCGCTGCTCGCGCAGGCGACCGAGTGGACGCTGGAATCGGTCTCCGCCGCGCTGCACGATGCGGCCACCGCGCTCGGAATCGGCATGGGCAAGGTCGCCCAGCCGTTGCGCGTGGCGATCACCGGCACGCAGGTCAGCCCGGACATTTCGCAGACGGTGTATCTGGCCGGCCGCGAGGAGGCCTTGAAACGCATCGATGCCGCGCTTATCAAGACAGGAGCCGCCGGCTGACCGGAGCCCGTCATGTCCCAGACCCACGCCTGCACCGATCCCAAGCACCACGTCAGTGACGCGCGCGCGTTCGTGCGCGCGGTCGAGCATGCCTGCCAGGAACGCGGCCTGCGGCTCACGCCCATCCGCGCGCGCGTGCTGGAGCTGATCGCCGATGCCGGCAAACCGGTGAAAGCCTACGATCTGCTCGAATGGGTGCGCGCCAGCAAGGGCGTGGGCGCGGACGCGCCGCCGACGGTGTACCGCGCGCTGGATTTCCTGATGGCCAACGGCTTCGTGCACAAGCTCGAATCGGTCAATGCCTTCGTGGCCTGCCATCATCCGAACAGTGCGCAGCATTCGGTGCCGTTCCTGATCTGCGATCGCTGCCACAGCGCGGTCGAACTGGAGGATCGCGAAGTCGTCAGCCAGCTCGAACAGCGCGCCAAGGCGCTCGGTTTCCGGCCGCAGGCGCAGACGCTGGAAGTGCACGGGTTGTGCAGCCGCTGCGCGGAGAACTGAAGACGGCTCGCGGCGTGCCGCGCACCCCGTCACAGCGATGGCCACGCACAGGAACGGCCGCCGGTGGCACCACCGGCGGCCTTTCAATCTTTGCAACGTCGATCAGAAATACGCGCGTACACCGAACGCCACGCCGCGACCGGGCAGCGGCGCGTAGTCGCGCAACAGCGACGTGTGTGGGCGGGCTTCCTGATCGGTCAGGTTGCTGCCGTCGAGGAACACTTCCCAGCTCGTCTGCGGGTGATCCCAGCGATACGAGAGGTGCGCGTCCACCAGTGTGTAGCCGGCACTGGCTTCCTCGTTCTGCGCCACCTTGTCCTGCCGGTCGTAACGGATCGCGCCGAGTGATGCGCTCCATCCGCCCAGCGACCAGTCCAGCGAGGCGCCGAGTCGGCTCGGCGCGATGCGCGGCAGGTTGCCGCCCTGCGCCAGATCCACGGTGTAGTGATGGCTGTGATCGCCGTGCGGCACGTCGAAGGAGGCCTCGCGGTTACCGCTGCCTTCCAGCGTGGCGCGCACCGTGTCGCCGAACACGCGCAGATCCCACACGCCGGCCTGTTCCGAATCGGCCAGATGCACGGTGGCTTCGGCTTCCAGTCCCTTGAAGCGCGCATCCTGCTGCGTCCACAGCCGAACCGGCAGGCCTTCTTCCACGCCCGTGTCGGCCAGGTAGATGAAGTCGTCGAAGTCGGTCAGGTACGCGGCGAGCTTGAACTCGACGCGATCGGTATGCGCATGCACGCCGATCTCGGCGCGACGGCTGCGCTCCTTGTCCAGCGACGCATCGCCGATCTCCACCGATTGCGTGGCCACGTGCGTGCCGGCCGCATAGAGCTCTTCATTGGTCGGCGCGCGCTCGGCGCTGTCCAGTCCGAAGCGTAGATCGAAGGTCGGATTGATGCGCCAGATCGCCGCGCCGGACAGGCTGGTCACGCTGAAATCCTGCTTCGCCCGATCGACCGGATCCAGCGAGACCCGCTCGTGGCGGCCGCCGAGCTCGAGTTTCCACGGACCGAAGTCCTTTTCCTCGACCACGAACACGCCAAGCATGTCGGTCACCGTCGACGGCACGAAGGCTTCTTCGCCCACCGCACCGAAATCGGTCGAACCGTATTGCAGCCCGAATGCGCCGCGCCAGCCGTTGAATTCCTGCTGCACGGCTTCCAGCCGCAGCTCGCCGCCTTCATTGCTGAAACGCGTGGCGGGCTGGCCGCCCTCGAGTTCGACGTGTTCGTAGTCGTTGTAGGCCGCGCGCAGATTGATCGCCTGCAGGAACGAGACCGGGGCGTAGACGCCGGCCTTCAGATCGAGGCGGTTCTGCGCCATGTCGATGCGCACCGCACCTTCTTCCTCGTGTTCCTCTTCTTCCTCGCCCTCATGATCGTGATCGTGGTGCACGTGCGCGCCGGCGGGAATGCCGTAGTTGCTGCGGTACGTGCTGGCGGCGATGCCGAAATACGCCTGTTCGCCGAGCCATGTCGCACCGACGGCGCCGGCGCGCGTGCGGACCGAGCTGTTGGGCAGCAGGCCGTCGATCTGTTCTTCGTGGGCGTGATCTTCTTCGCCTTCTTCTTCATCGTGGTGTTCGGCGATGGCGTAGCCCGGGATGTCGTAGTCATCGGTGTCGCGCACCAGGCCATCCAGGTGCAGCACCCAGTTGCCGTTGACGCCGTCGAGCCGGAACATGCCGCTGCGTTCGTCGCTGACCGTGTTGCCGCGCAGTTCGACGCGCCCGCTGAAGGGATCCTGGGGCAGCTCATCCGGCAGGCGGCCATCGACGACGTTCACCGCACCGCCGATCGCGCCGCTGCCGAACAGCAGCGTCGCCGGGCCCTTGAGCACTTCGATCTGATCGGCCAGGAACGGCTCGATGGTCACGGCGTGATCGGCGCTCACGGTGGAAGCGTCCATCGAACCGATGCCGCCGGACAGCACCTGAACGCGCGGGCCGTCCTGCCCACGGATGATCGGCCGGCCCACGCCCGTACCGAAATAGGTGGTCTGCACGCCGGGCAGCCGGGCCACGGTTTCGCCCAGGTTGGACGCCTTGGCGCGATCGAGCGCCTCGCCGGTCAGCACCTCGACCGGGCGGGCCAGCGATTCGGCGCTGCCCTTGAGCGGCGAAGCGCTGACGACGACGGCATCCAGATCTTTGGGAGCGGACTGGGGGGCCTCTTCGGCATGGGCGCCCTGGGCGAAAGTGAACAGGGCCAGGGCGAGCGCGGCGGTGAGAGGACGTGGAGCGGGGACGCGTGGGGTCATGGAATCGGAGAGTGGTAGTGACGACGACAATGTTATAATATACCAATATCGCGGTACACCCCTCCCGAAAGTCATACTCGCGCCATGTCAGAACGCCTTCGCCAATTGCTCGATCGTTTCGGCGCCACCGGTTCGATGCTGTGCGCCGTCCACTGCGCGCTGACCCCGCTGCTGCTGGCCGCCATCCCCTCGCTGGGGCTGTCGGTGTGGCTGGGTGACGGATTCGAGCGCGCCTTCGTGATCTTCGTGACCGTGCTCGGCCTGTTCAGCCTGCTCTGGGGCTATCGACGGCATCGCGCGTTCCGTGCGCTGGGCCTGCTGATGGTGGGCCTGGCCGCATTGTGGGGCGGGGTGCTGTGTCCGCCGCTGCACCAGCCGGTCATCGTCCATGCGGTGGTGATGACCCTCGGCGGCACGCTGGTCGGCTTGGCGCACGTGGTGAACCTGCGCCTGAACCACTGGCACGTGCACGACGCAAGCTGCGCGCATTGAGCCGGGCCGGCGGGCCCGGGCGGCCCTGCTGTGATAGGCTTTGCGCCCTCGCGCGCGGTGCCAGAGGGGCGCCGTCGGCTGCGCAGACATTCAATGAATCAGGAGAACGAAATGGGCAAGGGTGATCGCAAGACGGCCAAGGGCAAGCGCTACGTCGCCAGCTATGGCAACGCGCGCAAGCATACGGTGGCCAAGGCCGGTGTCGGCGCGACCGCCACCGCCAGGAAGGCCGTGGTGAAGGCGCCGGCGAAGAAGGCCGTGGCCAAGAAGACCGTCGCCAAGGCGTAAGTCTCCGTCCGGCTTCCGCACACGGGAAACCCCGGCCCGCGCCGGGGTTTTTTCATGCCTGCGATCCGGCGCGCCGGCCTGCGCAATGGACCGAGCGCACCGCCTCACCGCCGAGCCAGTAGGCCAGTTCCGCCGGCTCGCGCACGTGCCAGTGCACGAAATCGGCGCGCTGTCCGACCGCGAGCTGGCCGCGATCGCCCAGCCCGAGTGCGCGCGCCGCATGCACGGTCGCGCCGCGCAGGGCTTCTTCCGGTGTCAGGCGGAAATGCGTGCAGGCCAGCGACATCGCCAGCCGCAACGACTGCAACGGCGAGGTGCCCGGATTGCAATCGGTCGCCACCGCCATCGGCACGCCATGCGCGCGGAAGGCATCCAGCGGCGGCCGCCGCGTTTCGCGCAGCACATGGAACGCGCCCGGCAGCAATACCGCGACCGTGCCGGCCGCGGCCATCGCGCGCACGCCGTCCTCGGAAGTGTATTCCACGTGATCGGCGGACAGGCCACCGAATTCCGCCACCAGCGCCGCGCCTTCGCCATCGCTGAGTTGGTCGGCATGCAACCTGATTGGCAGATCGAGCGCGCGCGCGGTGTCGAATACGCGCCGCGTCTGCGCCGCACTGAAACCGATGCGCTCGCAGAACGCATCGACCGCATCGACCAGGCCTTCGTCCCGCAGGCGCGGCAACCACGCGCATACGGCGTCGATGTATGCGTCGGCGCGGCCGCTGTATTCCGGCGGCAGCGCATGCGCACCGAGGAACGTCGTGCGCACGGTGATGCCGAGCGTGTCGCCGATGCGGCGCGCCACGCGCAGCATCTTGCGTTCGTGCACGAAATCCAGGCCGTAGCCCGACTTGATCTCCAGCGTGGTCACGCCGTCGGCGAGCAATGCGCGCGCGCGCGGCAGTGAGGCGGCCAGCAGGGCGTCTTCATCGAGTGCGCGCGTGGCGCGCACGGTGGAGACGATGCCGCCGCCGTTGCGCGCGATGTCCTCGTAACTGGCCCCCTGCAGACGCTGCTCGAATTCGCCCGCGCGATCACCGCCGAACACCACGTGCGTGTGGCAGTCGATCAGCCCGGGCGTGACCAGCCTGCCGTCACCGTCCAAGCGCGCCCGATCGCGCAGATCATCCGGCAGCCGATCGGCCGGCCCGACGTAATCGAAAACCCCATCGCGCCAGCCCAGCGCGCCGTCCTCGATCACGCCATATCCGGTTTCGCCTCTCAGCGTCACCAGCCGCGCATGGGTCAGCAGGCCGGTGCGGGGCGGGTCGTTGGCAATGCTCATGCGTGCATTCTAGGGCAGGCGCGGCGGCTCGCGTTTGCGTTGGCAAGCAGCGAGAATGCGGCGCATGGACAGCATCCCCGGCCAGTTGTGGACCCCCGTCGGCTGGACCGACGACGATCGCTTCGACGGCTACGCCGTGCCCGGCATCGCCAATCTGCATTCGCACGCCTTCCAGCGCGCCATGGCCGGCCTGGCCGAACGCCAGACCCATCCGGAAGACAGCTTCTGGACCTGGCGCGAAACCATGTACCGGTTCGCCGCGCGGATGAATCCGGACAGCACGCATGCCGTCGCCCGGCAGTTGTACGCCGAGATGCTGGAAGCCGGCTTCACTCGCGTGTGCGAATTCCATTACCTGCACCATGCGCCCGATGGGCGTGCCTATGCCGATCCGGCGGCGATGTCGCGCGCGCTGATCGCCGCAGCGCGCGAGACCGGCATCCGCCTGACGCTGCTGCCGGTGCTCTATATGACCGGGGGATTCGACGGCCGCGAACTGTCCGAACGCCAGCGCCGTTTCGCCCATTCGATCGACAGTTTCCTTGCGCTCATCGATACGCTGCGCGCGGAACAGGACGCGTCATTGCGCATCGGCGCGGCTTTCCACAGTCTGCGCGCGGTGCCGGAGATCGCGATGCAGGCCGTGCTGTCCGCGCTGCCGCGCGACATGCGCGTGCACATCCACATCGCCGAACAACTCGGTGAGGTGCAGGATTGCCTGGCGCTGCGCGGTGCGCGTCCGGTCGAATGGCTGCTCGATCATGCGCCGGTGGATTCGCGCTGGACGCTGGTGCACGCCACGCACCTGACCAAGGCCGAGACACTCGGCATCGCCGACAGCGGCGCGACCGTCGCGATCTGTCCGACCACCGAAGCCAATCTGGGCGATGGCCTGTTTCCGCTGGAGGACTATCTGCAGGCCGGAGGACGCTGGGGCATCGGTTCGGATTCGCACGTGTCGGTGTCCCCGGTCGAGGAACTGCGCTGGCTGGAATACGGCCAGCGACTGATCACGCGTCATCGCAACATCGCCGTCAATGAAAGCAGCAGCGTCGGCGAATCGCTGCTGCATGGCGTGGTCGCCAGCGCGGATGCTTCCAGCGGACTGGCGGGCGAAGAGGACATCGTGGTGCTGGAGGATCATGCCGTCGCCTTTGCCGGCGCGCATGTCAATGACGTGATCGATCGCTGGATCTTCGCCGGCAATCGTCCGCTGGTGCGCGAGGTGCGGGTGGCCGGACAGACGTGCGTCAGCGCAGGCCGTCATCGCGATCATGAAAGCATCGGCCGCGCGTATCAGCGCACGCTGCGCGCGCTGCTGGCCGACGCCTGAGCCGTCGCGTCAGGCGAACAGATCGCCGGCGCGCAGCGCGCCTTCCAGCGTGAGCAGGAACTGCTTGGTCGGCAACCCGCCACCGAAGCCGGTGAGCGATCCGTCCGCACCGATCACGCGATGGCAGGGCAGCACGATCGGAAGCGGATTGCGTCCATTGGCGGCGCCCACCGCGCGCATCGCGGTGGGTTTGCCGACGCGTCGGGCCAGTTCGCGATAACTGATCGTTTCGCCGTAGGGAATGCCGGCCAGCGTCCGCCACACCTGGCGCTGGAAATCGGTGCCGCGCGGCGACAGCGGCAGATCGAAATCGCGGCGTTCTCCGCGGAAGTACGCGCCCAACTGACGCGTGGCTTCGCGCAGCACCGCGTTGTCGCCTTCGCGCCAGTGCGGTGCGCGCGCGATCGGATGGCGCGGATTGCGGAATTCGATCACCTGCAGCGCTTCATCATCGGCCACCAGCCACAGCGCGCCGACGGGGCTTTCGATGAACGTGTAGAGTGCGGTGCTCATGCAGGGCCTGCCTTCGGAATGCGTCGCGTGCGCGAAGTCGTTGCGGCCGGCGCGGGCGCGGGCATGCTGTCGCGCCACAGTTGAATCACCGCATAGGCGCGCCACGGACGCCACGCTTCGGCGCGCGCGGTCAGCGCTCTGGCGCTCATGCGGACGCCGTCTTCCGGCACCGCCTTCTGCAACACCAGATCATCGGCGGGAAATGCATCGGGATGGCCCATCGCGCGCAGCGCCATGTAGTTCGCCGTCCACGGACCGATGCCCGGCAGCGCGACCCAGCGGGAGACGAACTCCTCCAGCGTGCGCTCGCTGGCGAAGTCCACCCGGCCGTCGAGCAGCGCACGTGCGACCGCGTTGATCGTCGCCGCGCGGGCGCGGGTCAGGCCGATCGCGGTGAGCTCCGCATCGACCAGCGCCTCCGGCGTCGGGAACAGATGCGTGAGGCCATTGCCGAACGGTGTCGGCAGGGCGGTGCCGTATCGCTGTGCGAGCCGCGCGGTCAACGTGCGCGCGGCGGCCACGCTGACCTGCTGCCCAATCACCGCGCGCACCGCGATCTCGAAACCGTCCCAGCCACTGGGCAGCCGCAGCCCCGGTCGTTTGCGGACCAGCGCACGCAGGCGCGGGTCGCGTGCGAGCGCGGCGTTGATCGCCTGCGGATCGGCATCGAGATCGAACATGCGGCGGATGCGGTTGACGATCGCCAGCAACTGTTCCGGTGCCGCATCGTGCAGTTCCAGCCGCAGTGCATGATCCTGTTCGCGCGCGCTCCAGCGGCTGACCCGCAGCCAGCCCGGCGAGCGCGCATCACCGATCACGCGCGCGTAGCTTTCGCCATCGACCACTTCCACTCCCGGCAGCGCACGCCCGGCGAGGAAATCCAGCATCGCGCCGAAATCGTAGGGCGGCCGGTACGCCAGCCGCAGCGCGATGGCTTCGCCCTGCACTTCCTCGCCCTGCCTGCGCAGATCGCGCGGGGCCATGCGGTAGGCCTCGCGGAAGCTGGTGTTGAATCGCGTGAGGCTGCCGAAGCCCGCGGCCATCGCCACCTGGGTGATCGGCAAGCGCGTTTCGGTCAGCAGTTGCTTGGCGAACAGCAATCGCCGTGTGCCGGCCACGCCGATCGGGCTCGCACCGAGCCGATCGCTGAACAAGCGCCGCAGTTGTCGTTCGCCGAGACCGACCGCCTGCGCCAGATGCGCGAGCGGTTGTTCGGCCAGCGCGCCCTGATCGATCAACTTCAATGCGCGCGCGACCGCCTCATCGCCGCGCCGCCACGCGCCATCGCCCGGTGAAAGTTCCGGCCGGCAGCGCAGGCACGGACGGAAGCCGGCGGCCTCGGCGGCGGCGGCGTTCGCGTAGTAGGTGACGTTGGACGGCTTCGGCGCGGGGGCGGGGCAGACCGGCCGGCAGTAAATCCGTGTGCTGGTGACGGCGGTGAAGAACAGCCCGTCGAAACGTGCGTCGCGGCTCAGTCGCGCCTGTTCGCAGACGCGCGGATCGGGCAGGGTGGCGTGGGCGTTCGGAGCATCCATGCACGCAGGCTAGCACCACGGAACGATGATGACTTGCCGTTTTCGGACATCAATGCCGGCACCGTGGATCACCGTGCCAGCAGCGGTTCCAGCGTGGTCGCGTCGCCGTCATTCGGCGCAGGGGTGATGCCGAGCAGATGCGCGAGCAGTGGATACACATCCACGTTGTCGAACGCCGGAATGCGCGCGCCGCTGCGGAATGCCGGACCCTGCGCGAGGAAGATCGCGCGCATCGACGGCAGCGCCGGGTCATAGCCGTGCGCACCGCCACCGCTCCAGCCGCTGGCGCGCCGGCGATCGATGTACGACTGATGCACCAGGAGCCAGCCTTCCTCCGCCTGGCAGACGAATGGAGGAATGCGCGGATGGCGGCCGTACTGCCAGCGCACCGGCATGTCCTGCTTGCGCCAGCATTGCAGGTGATCGTGCGGCGCGAGCAGGCGTTGTTCGACGATAGCTTCGCGGCCCGCGCGCGGGCGGAAGCCGACGACCTGTCCGGGCGCGATGACCTCCGCATCATCCGGCGCAAGCAGCGACTCCACCGCGATCGTGCGATCGATCGACGTGGCCGCCATGCCGTGGTCGGACACGACGACGAGATTGACCGGCACGGCCCGCGCATGCTGCCGGACATGCGCGCGCAACCGCCCGATCGCCGCATCGACCGCGCCGATCGCCGCATCCACTTCCGGTGAATCCGGGCCGTGATCGTGGCCGGCGGTGTCCACGTGTTCGAGGTACAGCGTGATCAGCCGGGGACGCTGCGATGCGGGCAGATCGAGCCAGCCGATCACGCGCTCCACGCGCGCTTCCATCGACAGCGACTTGTCGTAGGACGACCAGGCAGTCGGGCGGACGCCGTTGACCGCCGCTTCGGAACCGGGCCAGAACATCGTCGCCGTGCGCAGTCCGGCGCGCTCGGCGCCGACCCAGATCGGCTCGCCCTGCCACCAGCGCGCATCGCCGACGGCCCGGGTGTCGCTGGCGGTGAATCCGCCGAGCGCCTGGTCACGCATCGTGTTGTTGATGATGCCGTGGTGATCCGGCCGCAAGCCGGTGACCAGCGTGTAGTGGTTGGGAAACGTCAGCGATGGATACGAAGGGGTCAACCATTGCGCGCTGGCGCCTTCGCGCATCATGCGATCGAGGTTGGGCGTGATGCCGCGTTGCAGGTAATCGGCGCGCATGCCGTCCAGGGAGACCAGCAGCAGCGTGGCAGGGGCGGTCGTGGCGATGGCGGGCGCGTCGGCGCGCGGGGCGTGGCGCGCGCAGCCGGCGAGCCCGATGGCCAGCACCAGCCACGCGGCCCTGACCAATGGCAGGGGCATGGGCGAACGGAAGCGGATGGAATGGCGCAAGCTTGGCAGGTTCCGGAGACGTTCGCATGACATCGGGAATTCGACTTTCGTGGGCGTTGTTCCTGCTGGCGATGGCCGGCGGCGCATCGGCGCAGACTCCGGCCCCCGGTCCAGCGCCATCGGCGATGGACGCCGCCCGCTGCGCGGTGTGGGCGCGCGAACTGGGCTTCGCGCAATCGGTACGCGATCACGATGCACGCGCGTTCGCCGCATTCCTGCACGAGGATGCGGTATTCGGCGTCAGCGGCAGGGCCACCCGGGGCCGCGAAGCGATCACCACGCAATGGGCCGGCATCATCGATGGCAGCGCGGTCGAGTTGCAGTGGTATCCGCGCCTGGTGAGCGTGGGTGGCGATGGCCGCATCGCCTATTCCAGCGGGCCGGCGCTGTATCGCAGCCGCAAGGACGGCAGCTATCGGCTGGGCCGCTTCGGCTCGGTGTGGCAGCGCGATGACGCAGGCCAGTGGCACGTCGTGTTCGATGACGGCGTCACGCCGGTGCCGACCGATGAAGCCGGCGTGCACGAGTTCGAAGCCGGTCGCCAGCCCAACTGCCCGCCGTCGCCCTAGGGCCCCCGGGCCCGACTTCGCGTCCCTCAGCACTCATCCGATCGCGCAGCGACATACCGCAATCCGCGCGCGAGCTGGCGGCGGAAGGTTGCATCGTCGTACAGCCTGGCGTCGTGCCCGAGCCCGGTGTACCACGCGCGTCCCTGGCCGCTGGCATGGCACCAGCTGATCGGATGATCGGCGCCCATCGTGCCGCCGCTGTAATCGGACTCGTCCACCGTCGCCAGCACCTGCACATGCGCGCGCGGATTGCGGCGGTAGTTGTAGATCTCGTCGGTCACGCGCCAGTCGCGGCCGCCCGCGGCGATGCCATCCTGTTCGAACCGCACGCGCGTGGTCTGCAATCCCGGCGGATGGCTGAGGAACCACGCGCCCACCAGCTCGCCATACCACGGCCAGTCGTATTCGGTATCGGCCGCCGCATGAATCCCCATGAAGCCGCCGCCGTTGTCGATGAAGTCCTGCAACGCCTGCTGCTGCGCAGCATCGAGCACGTCGCCGGTGGTGTTGACGAAGATCACCGCGCGGTAGTGCTTGAGGTTGTCGGCGGTGAACTCGGCTGCGTCCTCGGTCGCATCGCTGTACAGGGATGCATCCATCGCCAGCCCCTGCACCGCGGCCACCGCGGCCGGAATCGAATCATGGCGAAAACCCGCGGTTTTGCTGAAGACCAGTACGCGCGGCATCGAGGCCAGCGCCTGCGCGGCCGCGCCCAGCAGCACGATCAGCAACAGCACAGGGAGGATTCGGCGGCGGATCATGGCTCGGGCCTGCTGCGCTCGGGAATGGCCTGCGATAATGCCGCATCGTCCAGCCCGGTGCTGCATCCATGTCCGATCCGCGTCACGACCCGTCCCGCGTCATCCGCGCCCCGCGCGGTTCCGAACTGAACTGCCGCTCGTGGCTGACCGAAGCTCCGTACCGCATGCTGCAGAACAACCTCGATGCGGAAGTCGCCGAGGATCCGACCTCGCTGGTCGTCTACGGCGGCATCGGCCGTGCCGCACGCGACTGGGCATGCTACGACGCCATCCTCGCCACCCTGCGCGAACTGCGCGACGATCAGACGCTGCTGGTGCAGTCGGGCAAGCCGGTGGGCGTGTTTCCCACCCATCCCGATGCGCCGCGCGTGCTCATCGCCAATTCCAATCTGGTGCCGCACTGGGCCACGTGGGAACACTTCAACGAACTGGATCGCAAGGGCCTGATGATGTACGGCCAGATGACGGCCGGCTCGTGGATCTACATCGGCTCGCAGGGCATCGTGCAGGGCACCTACGAAACCTTCGTGGAAATGGGCCGCCAGCATTACGGCGGCGATCTGCGCGGCCGTTGGATCCTCACCGCCGGCCTGGGCGGCATGGGCGGCGCGCAGCCGCTGGCCGCATCGCTGGCCGGCGCGTCCTCGCTGACCATCGAATGCCGGCAGAGCCGCATCGATTTCCGCCTGCGCACGCGCTACGTGGACGAGCAGGCCGCGGATCTGGATGACGCACTGGCGCGCATCGAACGCCACACGCGCGCCGGCGAAGCGAAGTCGATCGCCCTGCTCGGCAACGCCGCCGAAATCCTGCCCGAGCTGGTGCGCCGTGGCGTGCGCCCGGATTGCGTGACCGATCAGACCTCCGCGCATGATCCGGTCCACGGTTACCTGCCGATCGGCTGGACGATCGAGCAGTGGCAGGCCGAACAGAAAGTCGAACCCGAACGCGTGCGCGATGCGGCCAAGCAGTCCATGCGCGTGCACGTGGAAGCCATGCTCGCCTTCCATGCGCAGGGCATTCCGACGGTGGACTACGGCAACAACATCCGCCAGATGGCCTTCGATCAGGGACTGCACAACGCATTCGATTTCCCCGGTTTCGTGCCCGCCTACGTGCGCCCGCTGTTCTGTCGCGGCGTCGGCCCTTTCCGCTGGGTCGCGCTGAGCGGCGATCCGGAAGACATCTACCGCACCGATGCCAAGGTCAAGGAACTGATCCCCGATGATGCGCACCTGCATCGCTGGCTGGACATGGCGCGCGAGCGTATCAGTTTCCAGGGCCTGCCCGCGCGCATCTGCTGGGTGGGCCTGGGCCTGCGCCACAAGCTCGGCCTGGCGTTCAACGAAATGGTGCGCACGGGCGAGCTGAAGGCGCCGGTGGTCATCGGCCGCGATCACCTCGACAGCGGCAGCGTCGCGTCGCCGAACCGCGAGACCGAAGCCATGCGCGACGGCAGCGATGCGGTCTCGGACTGGCCGCTGCTCAATGCGATGCTCAATGTCGCCGGTGGCGCGACGTGGGTGTCGCTGCATCACGGCGGCGGTGTCGGCATGGGCTATTCGCAGCACAGCGGCGTGGTGATCGTGTGCGACGGCAGCGCCGAGGCCGACACGCGCATCGCCCGCGTGCTGTGGAACGATCCGGGCACCGGCGTCATGCGCCATGCCGATGCCGGATACGAGATCGCGCAGGCATGCGCGCGCGAGCAGGGCCTGCAGTTGCCGATGCTGTAACCGCCCGGTCGCAGGAACGGCTCCAGCCGCGACCTGTCGTCGTCTGCACCCGTGGAGCGGCGGCACGTGCGTCTATCGAGTGCGGCGCGCCGCCGCCGCGCGCGCACCGGCAACCATGCAATCGGTCGCGGCTGATGCCGCTCGTGCCGTGCGGCACGCGATGTTTCGGCGGAAGACCTCTCCTCGGCGCTCTGCGCGGATCGCGCACTCGCATGCCGCGATGCTAGTCTGCATCCAGGACGCGGGCTCTCTGCACGGATGCTCCCCCTGGAGAACTGCCATGCGGTCTGCTGCGATCGGGATCCTGCTGTGGTTGTGCGCCGCCCATGCCGGCGCGGTCGAAACTTCGAAAGCCGAAACCTCGCTGCCCACCTGGACACTGCCCGACGCGCGCCAGGATCGCTACCTCGCCGTGCATGGCCTGCGCGCATTCGCTGGCGGCTATTCCGAGGACGGGCTGGAATTCTGGACGTTCCCGCTCCAGATCGTCTCGGACTATCGGTTGCAGTTCGTCACGCCCGAGGGCGTCGTCGATGGCCTGACCCGGATGGAACAGGTCGAGGTCGATCCGGTGAGCGTGACGCGTCATTACCGCAGCGCCGGTTATCGCGTGCGCGAACGCATCTTCACCCATGCGCGACTGCCCGGAATCAAGGTGAGCTACGAGATCGAAGGCGATGCGGACGTGCAACTGCGCGCGCAGTTCCGCCCGTCGTTGAACCTGATGTGGCCAGTCGGCGCCGGTGGCCAGGAAATGGCCTGGGATGCCGAACTCAAGGGCCTGCGTTTCAGCGAACCGCGGCACGTGTTCGAAGCGCTGGTGTCGTCTGCCCAGGCCAGCGATCACACCGAGCCGAGCAACGATCGACGCGGCAGCCGCTTCGATCGGATCGTGTTCCTGCAGATGAAGCCGGAGCGCTGCGGCCGCCGGCGCTGCGCGAGCCTGATCTTCGCCGGGCAGAGCGAGGCCACCGAGACCACTGCCGGCACCACGCGCGCACTGCGCGCGGTGGAGCATCCGGCGCCCAGCGATCGCGCGCGCTACACGGCCGCCGATCGCATGGAACTGATCACGCCCGATGCCGACGCCAACCGCGCGCTGCGCTGGGCGCAGATCGCGCTGGAACAGGCGTGGACCTGCAATGCGCGGCTCGGTTGCGGACTGGTCGCCGGCTACGGGTCTTCGCACGGATCACGGCGCCCGCAGTATGCGTGGTATTTCGCCGGCGACGGACTGGTCGGCACGCGCGCGCTGATTCATGAAGGCCGCTTCGAGCGCGCGGCGGAGGAACTAGATTTCATCCTGCGCTACCAGCATCCGGACAACGGCATGATCTGGCACGAGATGTCGCAGAGCGCGGCATTCGTCGATTGGGCGCACGATTACCACTACATGTACGTGCATGTGGACATCGCGTTCTCGTTCCTGGGCGCGGTCGAGGAATACGTGCGCGCCAGTGGCGATGGGGCATTCCTGCGCGCGCACTGGCCGGCGATCCTCAAGGCGTATCGCTATTGCGTCTCCACGCTGGATCGCACCGATCATCTGCCGCGCGTGCCTGCGGACAAGATGAGCGCCAACGAACAGGACCGCCTCACCGATGAGCTGACGCTGTCGGCGGCGTGGGTCGAAGCCTCGATGGCGATGTCGCGGCTGGCCGGCGTGATGGGCGATGCCGGACTTGCATCGCAGGCAGCCACATATCACGACCACGCGCGCGCGAGCCTGCGCAGCCGTTACCGAGATACGCGCGAACAGCGCTGGATCAGCGGCTTCACCCATGCGGGCAAGGCGGGCGAGAGCACCTCGCCGGCGGATCTGGCGGCGATCGGATCCGGTGCGGCGACCGCGGAGGAAGCCGCGATCACGCTCGACCAACTCGCCGCCCCGGCCTACGTCACCGCATGGGGCCTGCGCAGCAGGCCCAGTACCGCGCGCGATTACGATCCGGAAACCTATTCGCGTGGCAGCGTCTGGGGACTGGGCACCGCGTCGGCAGCCGAGACATTGTGGAAGGCCGGCCGCAGCGAACAGGCGAACACGCTGTGGCGCAGCTTGGTGCCGTGGGCCGGGGTCGATGCGCCGGGCCACATGCATGAAGTGATGCGCGGCGATGCGTTCACACCGCAGCGCGAATCGGTGCCGGAACAGATGTGGTCTTCGGCCGCGTTCCTGTCGGCTGCGATCACCGGACTGATGGGGCTGGACGTGGACAGCGCGCAGCGGACACTGCGCTTCGCACCGCGTCCGCCCGCCAACTGGAATGAACTGCGCGTGCGCAACGTGCGCGTCGGCGATCAGCGCCTCGATCTGTATTGGCAGCGTCTGGGCGACGGAACGCAACTGACGATCGACAACCGCGGGCCCGCGATCCGGCTGCAATGGGTCGAGCCGGCAACAGCGGGCCGGCCTGCGCAGCAGAAGGAGCGGGATGTACTGCAGGGCCGCAGCGTATTGCGCTGGCCGTGATGCCGATCCTGGCCGCGCCTTTCGAATGGACGAAGCGGGGCGATTCAGGAGGCCAGCCCGTTGGTGTCAATGCGACAGGGCCCTCCGTTGCCATCGTTCCCGCAACGCAATCGAGTATTGATGGCGCACGTGCACGCGCTGCCCGGAAGACACGCATGCACGCGCCGCCGCTTTCGTTCGGCACGGCCCACGTGATGCGAGCCGTGCCTGCCGCGATCACTCCTTCGGCAACGTGACGATGGGTGCGAAGCCGCCGTAGATCAGCCGCTTGCCGTCGAACGGCATCGGGTTGTTTTCCGGGCTCATGCGCGGGTCTTCCATCATCCGCTTCATGCCGGCATCGCGGGTGGCCTTGTCAGGCCACTCGATCCACGAGAACACGACGGTCTCATCGGGCTTGGCCTGCACGGCCTTGCGGAAATCGGTGAGCTGCCCGTCGGGTACATCATCGCCCCAGCATTCGAGCACCCGGGTGGCGCCGAATTCGATGATCAGCGAATCGCCGTCCGTCGCGTGCTTGATGAACTTGTCCTTGTTGGCGGTGGGGACCGCGAGTACGAAGCCGTCGATATAAGCCATGGTGTCACTCCTGTTGGGTGGAAAGGGAGACCGGCGGCCTCCTGTCTGGTACGACGAACGGGCAGTGCGTGGATCGACACGTGGCGGCGGGCGCGTTCAGTTTGAGCGTGCGGTTGGAATCAGGACGCACCGCCGGGCGCGCGGGGATCATGGCGGCCGGCGCGATCCCCGAGCGTCACGGCGAGGGGGTCGCCAGCAGTTCCTGCAATTTCAGGTACACGCCGTTGCTCCAGCCGAACCCGATGACGTTTTCGCTGTAGCCGGCGCGCACCTTCACCTCCGCATCGCCGCTGCGCATGTTGTACTTCTCGCGGATGGTGCCGTCGTGCGCGAGGCTGCGATCGATGGTGGCGGTGAACTTGCGCGCCAGTCGCCGCGCGTCATCGTCGAATCCATACGCATGCAGTCCGGCGATCGCCAGCCAGTTCGTCGGCGCCCAGCCGAACGGGGCATCCCACTGCGCGCCGCTGTCGTCGGCGCTCATCGCCAGCCCGCCTTTCATCTCGAACACGCTGATTTTTCCGCGCATCGCCTGCGCCTGCTGCGGTGATGCCGCGCCCGCCCACAGCGGATAGAACGTGGTGATGTAGGGCGCATCGTTGCTGCGGCCACGGACGAAGTCGTAGTCCTGGTACATGCCGCGATCGGGCTGCCACAGCCAGCGATCCATCGCCGCACGCCGATCCCGCGCGGCGCGTTCGAAGCGCTCGGCGTCTTCGCGCTTGCCGAGCCGCCGCGCCAGATCGGCCAGACCGATCTCGTAGCGATGAAGCAGGCTGTTGAGGCAGACCGGTGCGTAGTGATGCGTGGCCCCTGCGAACGGCCCGAAATGGAAATTGACGTCGAATCCGGACTCGCGCATCGCCCGATCGCCGAGATAGAAATCGGACGTGAGGCGGCGTCCCTGCGACCACGCCTTCGCGCACACGGCCGATGCGGTGACATCGCAACTGCGCGTCTTCAGTTGCCCGGCTTCGGCCGCGTCCGGCGATTCGGAGGCGGTGATGAGGAAACCCGGATCACGCTGCGGATGCGCCACCAGCCAGTCGATCACCCCGCGCAGATAATCGGCGTCGCGCATTTCCAGTACCGGGCCCTGGCCGTAGTCGAAATAGCGCGCCAGGCCGGTATCGCCGGCGCGATGTTCCGGCCGCGTCCAGGTGGCGTAATCACGCTGCGCCATCGCATAGGCGTGCGCCAGCCAGTCATCGGCTTCGCGCGCACTGGCGAAGGCCTGCGGATCCTTCAGCACTTCGCGGATCATTTCGCCGAGGAACGGCGGTTGCGAGCGCGTGAGGTAATAGCTGCGGTTGGCGTTGAGCACCGCACCGTAATGCTCGACCTCGAACAGCATGTTGTCGACCATCTGCCGGGCCAATCGTCCGCGACCATCGGCCAGCAGGCCGAGCACGATGAAGTAGCTGTCCCAGCCGTACATCTCGTTGAAGAAGCCGCCCGGCACCACGTAGGGATGCGGCAGGTAGAGCAGGCCCTGGCGCGGCAGCGAGCGCGGGTCCAGATCGCCGACCTGGGCGATGCGCCGCGGCAGCGGCTGCACTTCCACGTCGCAGCGGGCGGCGATCGCATCGATGCGCGCATCGTGCGGCAGATCCACCGGCAGGTAGAGGATGGGCCGGCTATGCACCTTTTCATCGCCGAACGAGGAACAGTCCTCCATCGATCGGGTCAGCGTGCTCCAGGCGCGATCGATGTACTCGCGCGTGCGTGCGGGATCACCGTCGGCGGCGATCGCAGGCGAGGCGATGAGGCAGAGCAGGGCGGACAGCAGGAACGGGCGCAGGCGATGCAGCAGGCGGTGCATGGGCGGTCTCCGTGCGGCGGCCGGCCCAGTATGGTCGAATCCGGTCGCGCCGGTGTCATCACCCGGCGCGCTGTCATCGGCCTGTCATCGCGGCGACGCAGGATCGTCACCGGAACGACACGCGACGGTGCGTGCACGGGAGAGCGCGGGATGAAACGAGGATGGCTGTGGCTCGCGCTGCTGCTGTGGCTGCCGCTGGCACAGGCAGGCCAGGCGCCGGTGCCGAAACTGGAACAGCGGCTGACGCCCGAGCAGATGCGTGCGACCGGGCTGGATCAGCTCAGCCCCGACCAACTGGCCCTGCTCAATCGTCTGCTGGCCGAGACCGCACCGACCGCCATCGCCACCGAAGCCGGACCGGCCGCACATCGCGATCCGGCACGCGAGGAATCGCTGATCGGATTCAACGATGAACCGATCCGCAGCCGCATCGGCGGTACCGTCAGCGGCTGGGAGCCGGGCACGGTGTTCGTGCTGGCCAACGGCCAGCAATGGAAGGTGCTCAAGGGGCGCATGCAATTGTCCAGGCCGCTGCAGGATCCGGACGTCCGCGTGGTGCCGGGCGTGGCCGGGCGCTGGTTCCTGGAAGTGCACGAGGACGCGCCCAAGGCGCGGGTCTACCGCATCGACTGAACGGCGCCTCACGGCGCGCGGAGGCCGTTGACGGTGTGAAGACAACGCACTGTCCAGCATGCGGGCATCCCCACGGAGCCCACGCATGTTCGAATCCATTCCCGCGCCGCCGCACGTGGCGGCCTTCCGTTTCACCGGCACGCTGACCGGCCAGGACTACGATCACGTCATCGCCGAAATCGAATCGCGGCTGGTCGAATACCAGCGCATTGCGGTACTGGCGGATCTGACCGGGCTCAGCGGCATGAGCGTGGAAGCGATGGGCAAGGATTTCCGCTACGCGCTGTCCAAGCTGGGCGAATATTCGCGCTTCGCCCGCGCCGCGGTCATCACCGATCAGGACTGGCTGGGCAAGATCTCCGAACTTGGCGGGCATCTGCTGCCCGGCACCGAAGTGCGCGCGTTCGCATCCGCGCAGGCCGGCGACGCGCTGGACTGGGTGATGGCGCTGCCGGCCGAGGATGTGCGGGAGTCCGGCCTGCACTGAAGGCAGGCAAGAGGGAACGCCAGTGGTCCGGGCGGCCGGTGGCCGCGATCCGACGAGGAGGCGAGGGCGCATCGGACCACTGGCGTTCCGCGAAGCGGACCTCAGCCCAGCATGGCGCTGACGCTCAGCGCGAGGGTCGCGCCGAGCAGGGTGCATCCCAGCATCGCCAGCCAGTGCAGCGTGCGGTCGTAGAACGTCTTCATCGGATCTCCGCCGGCGTGCCGGCCTTGCATCCCCTGCACGGGTTTCAACGCCGGGCGCGGACGCGGGCGGCCATCCCGCCCTCACGATGGCATGATCGGCCCATGCAGGGCGTTCCCGGACAATTCGACTCGCCGCGGGATCGCGCGCAGTTCCTCCAGGTGCCGCACCGGCCCGGCGTGGAGCTGTATCGCGCGCACATCGTCCACCACAGCTTCGAGCCGCATGTCCACGACGGCTACGGACTGGGCGCGATCGAATCCGGCGCCGAGCGCTTCCGCTACGCCGGAGCCGAACATCGCGCCGGCGCCGGTGCGCTGGTGGCGATGAATCCGGACGTGATGCACACCGGTCATGCCGATGCGGCCGACGGTTGGCGCTACCGCATGATTTATCTGGATCGCGACGTGCTGGAGGCGTTCACCGGCGATCGCCACTGGCATTTCGATGAGGCCGTGCGCGAGGACCGCGTGCGCGCCGTGCAACTGACCGGCATGCTCGATGGCCTCTGGCAGTGCCGCGAACCGCTGGCGTTCGATTGCGGACTGGCCGCGACGATCGATCTGCTGCGTCGTGATGCGCGCATCGAGCGTCCGGCGCGCGACGGCGCGCGCATTCGCTTCTCCGGCGTCATCGACTACCTGCACGCGCACCTGTCCGGCACCGTGCGGCTGGAAGAACTGGCGAACGTGGCGGGCCTGAGTCCGTTCCATTTCCTGCGCCAGTTCCGCGCGCATCATCACGCCACTCCGCAGCAGATGCTGATGGCGCTGCGGATGATGGAAGCCAAGCGCAGGCTCGCCGCCGGCCAAGCGCCCGCGCAGGTCGCCGCCGCCACCGGCATGGCCGATCAGGCGCATCTGACCCGCGGTTTCGCGCGCCGCTACGGCGTCACTCCGGCGCGCTACCAGCGCCAGGTGCGCGGCTGAAACGCAATCCGGTACAAGACGCGCGCGGCCGGTGATGGCAGGCTGCGCGTCCTGCTGCTGGACAACGGACGGACGTGGACAGAACGATGTGGAGCGGGACGGGCTATGCGCTGGCTGCGGGCCTGCTGTGGGGACTGGTGTTCATCGCGCCGCTGCTGCTGCCGGATTATCCGCCGGCGCTGCAATCGGTCGGGCGCTATCTGGCGTTCGGCGTGATCGCACTGCCGCTGGCGTGGATCGATCGCACTGAACTGCGGCGCCTGCGGTGGGCGGACTGGCGCGAGGCGATCAAGCTGTCGGCGATCGGCAATCTGCTCTACTACGTGTGCCTGGCCTCGGCGATCCAGCGCGCCGGTGCGCCGTTGCCGACGATGATCATCGGCACGCTGCCGGTGGTGATCGCGATCAGCGCCAACCTGCGCAACGCGCGGCGGGACGGCCGGCTGCCGTGGATGAAACTGCTGCCCTCGCTGGGACTGATTGCGCTCGGCATCGGCTGCGTCAACCGGGTCGAACTGCAGGCCCTGCGTGCCGCGCCCGACGCCGATCCTGCGCGCTACGCCAGCGGCGCGCTGCTCGCGCTGATCGCGGTGATCTGCTGGACGTGGTATCCGCTGCGCAATGCCGATTGGCTGCGCGCGCATCCGGATCGCCGGCCACGCACCTGGGCGACCGCGCAGGGCGTGGCGACGCTGCCGCTGGCGCTGATCGGATACGCGCTGCTGTGGGGAGGGTTCGCCCTGAGCGATCACCCCTTCCCAATGCCGGCCGGCCCGCGCCCGAAGTATTTCATCGCGCTGATGGTGGCGATCGGCCTGTTCGCCTCCTGGCTCGGCACGCTGTGCTGGAACCAGGCCAGCCAGCGTCTGCCCACCGCGGTGGCCGGCCAGTTGATCGTGTTCGAAACCCTCGCCGCGCTGGCCTACGCCTTCCTCCTGCGCGGCCACGTGCCGCCCCCGCTGACGCTCTGCGGCATCGCCCTGCTGATCGCTGGCGTGGTGTGGGCGGTGCGGATCAGGCCGGTGGCCGATAGCCGATAGCCGGTAGCCGGTAGCCGGAAATCGGCAATGGGTAATCGGAAATAGGAAATTGGAAATCGGTAGCGGCCTCGTATCTCATCCCCGCTCCCGAATCCCGCCCTCACGCTGCCTGCCGGGCGCGCTGGAACATCACGCGTTCCGGTGGGTGCAGGGCGATGCCCTGGCCGTAGTCGACGCCCAGTTCGGTCAGCGTGAGCGCGACGTTGGCGCTGCCGACCCATTCGGCGACCACGCTGAGGCCGCGCTGGTGGCCGATCTGCGCGATGGCGCTGACGATCGTGCGGCTCATCGGATCGATCTCCAGATCGCGGATGAAGCTGCCGTCGATCTTGATCACGTCCACCGGCAGGTTCTTCAGATAGCCGAACGAGGACATGCCCGCGCCGAAATCGTCCAGCGCGATGCGGCAGCCGGCGCTGCGCAGGCGTTCGATCACGCCGACCACGCGCAGCAGGTTGCGCACCGCCACGGTCTCGGTGATCTCGAAGCACACGCAGGCCGGATTGACGCCATGCTCGGCGATCAGATCGAGGATGTAGTCGGCCAAGCCGTCGTCCTCGATGCTCGCGCCGGAGAGATTGATCGCGCACTGCTGCAGTTCGCGGCCGTGCGCATGCAGTTCGTGCAGGTGCGCCAGCGCGGTGCGGATCACCCAGCGATCGACCAGCGGCATCAGGCCGTAGCGTTCGGCCGCCGGCAGGAAGGCGCCGGGCAGCACGATGCGGCCG
This sequence comes from Pseudomonadota bacterium, assembly GCA_023390905.1. GTDB lineage: Bacteria > Pseudomonadota > Gammaproteobacteria > Xanthomonadales > Xanthomonadaceae > Pseudoxanthomonas_A. The sequence goes on from JAEWBY010000011.1 coordinate 54,412, forward strand.
TCCTCGTCACGCAGGCGCAGCAGCAGTTCGATGCGCGCGCCTTCGCCGCGGCGGCCGTCGAGCGGAATGATCTCCTGGTAATCCAGCACCAGCCGTTGTTCGTCCAGCGCCCAGCGCAGGCGATTGGCCCATTCCATCTCGCCATAGCGGCGCGTGGTCTGATCGTCCTCGCGATAGACATGCACGCGGTTGCGGCCGTTTTCCTTGGCGACGTAGCACGCGGTGTCGGCCCAGGCCAGTACGTCCTTCAGGGTCGGATCGCCGTGTTCGACCACCACCACGCCGATGCTCGCGCTGACCGTGTAGGTGCGTTCCTGCCACACGAACATCTGCGACTCGATTCCGGCGCGCAGCCGCTCGCCGAGCGCGCGCGCGCCGGCGGTGTCGAGATCGAAGGCGAGCAGGCCGAATTCGTCGCCGCCCAACCGCGCGAGCATGTCATCGCCGCGCAACTGCAAGCGCATCGCCAGGCCGAGTTGCGCCAGCAGTTGATCGCCGGCCGCGTGCCCGGAGATGTCGTTGATCAGCTTGAACTGATCCAGATCGATGTACAGCAGGGCGCATGCACGGCCGCCGCGACGGCGTTCGGCCAGCGCCTGTTCGACACGCCGCTCGAACTCGCGGCGGTTGTACAACTCGGTCAGTGCATCGTGCGTGGCCTGATAGCTCAGGCGTTCGGTCAGCTCGCGCTGCTCGGAGATATCGGTGGCGACCATCAGCAGGCGCGCTTCTTCGGCCACTTCCACGCGCGCGATCGAGGCATTGGCCCAGAACTCGGTGCCGCCCAGGCCGATCAACTGCGCCTCGACATTGCCCCAGTAATCGCCCGACTGCACCGGTTGCCGCACGCGCTCGCGCAGATCCGGATCGGAGAACAACGCGGTCAGCGGCACGCCGGCAGTCACCACGTCGCCCAGTCGCTGGCGCGCGGCGAGATTGGCGTGGAGGATGCGACCCTCGCCATCGGACACCAGCACCAGCGCCGGCAGCAGATCGTTGAGCGTGCGGAAACGCGCCTCGCTTTCGCGGAAGCGCATGCTCATTTCGTTGCCCAGCGCCAGCGCGCGACGCCGCGTGGTCGCCTGTGACCACAGCAGCAGCGCCATCAGCACGCTGATCGCGCTGCCGGTGGTGAAGATCACGTGCAGCCGTTCGCTGTCCGGCGGCACCGGACGCGGGCGCATCACCATTTCCCAGCGACGGCCGCCGAATTCCAGGGTCTCGACATGGCTGCGCGCTTCTTCCTGCACATCGGCGCTGGACTGGAAGAACGGCGCGCCACCGGCCACGCCCGGATCGCGCACACTGATCTGGAAGGTATCCAGCGCTTCACCGCGCAGGGCATCGCGCACCAGCGGCGCCAGGCGCAGACTGACCGCCAGCGCGCCGATCTCGCGGCGGCGGCGTTCGCCGACGGTCAACGGCTGCGGACCATCCGAGTACACCGGAAGGCGCACCGTGATGCCAAGCGGATCCTGGTTGCGCGGCAGCGACTGGCGCAGGGTGAAGGGCGCCGACAGCATCGCGCCATTGGTGTCGCGCGCGCGTTCGAGTGCGCGCAGGTTGTCGCGCTGGCTGGCGATGTCCAGCCCGAGCAGCACTTCATTGCCGCGCAACGGCGTGATGTATTGATAGCGGTAGTGGAAGCGGCCGTTCTCGCCGGCCTCGCGCACGGCGAAGGCGGTCGCCACGCGCGCCGGGCCGATGCGCTGGCGTTGCAGGTTGTCGACGACCTGGCTGAAGCGCTCCTGGTCCATGCGATCGTTGGCGAGGAACACGGTCTGCATCGCGCGCAATTCGGCGGCCACCGTTTCCAGCGGCACGCGCAGTTGCCGCGCGGCGGAACTGGCCACGGCCTGCCGGTGGGCCTGCGTGCGCGCCTGCATGTCCGACCATTCGCGCGCGGCCAGCCACACCGTCAGGCACAGGCCGACCAGCAGCACCGCGAATGCCCACGCATACGGGGGGAATCCCAGCAGCAACCGAAGCTGCTGGGGTGGCGGTGCTTCGTAGGGCAACCGGGTCGGCGCGATCATCGGCGGAGCCGGCCGGACTGCATCACGCGCGCGGGGCCGCCGCAACGGCCGGACACGGCGCGCTGCGTCGGCGGGAACGGGCGAGGACCGTCGAGCCCGACGTGTCGGAGCGCCCGTGCATGAACGGCGGACTGCGGCCGCATGGGTTCTCCTCCGATGGCAATCAGAGCCGGTATCGGCCCTGAGCCGGGGTTCTTGAGCCCGGCGTATTCATGCGGGTGAGCGCGTCGTTAAAGCGTGAAAACGGTCGTCAGCGGCTTGACGCCAAGCTGAATCGGCGTTGCGGATTTTCACGCGGCGCATGTAGCGGCTCGGGGACATTCACGGCGCAGCGATCTTTCCATAACGATTGCAGAGCCCCTCGCGAACGCTGCCGCGGCGGGATCCCAGCTAGGAGACTTTCCCATGGCAAGCGGAACTTCCCGCACCGTCCTTCTCGCCGCCGGCCTCATGGTCGTGACCCTCAGTGGCTGTTCCCAGTACATCAAGCGTGACGAGTTCGACAGCACCATCGCCGAACTGCGCGCCACCGATCAGCGCCTGCAGCAGCAACTGGACACGCTGTCGCAGAAGCACGATGCGCTGGTGACCCAACTCGCCGGCCGCACGCGCGTGGAAACCGGCGCGCACTTCGCCACCGGCGATGCCACCCTCTCGGATCAGGACAAGCCGCTGCTGGACGACTTCGCCCGCGTGGTGCGCGAGAGTCATTCCGAAGCGGTGATTACCGTCGAGGGCTTCGCCGATCCGGCTGGCTCGACCGCGTTCAACAAGCGCCTGGGCCAGCGCCGCGCCGAAGCCGTGCGCGACTATCTGGTGACCAGCGGCGGCCTCAACGCAACCCAGTTGCGCGCGGTCAGCTATGGCGAGGATCGCAATCGCCAGGTGCGCGCCGGCGCCACCGGCGAAGCCGGCCGCGACAACCGCCGCGTCGCGCTGGTCATCGATTACGCCGGTCCCTCGACCGCGCCTTCCACCACGGCCTCGACCACGACCGCCCGGTGATGCACCACGCCGGCCGTCGATCGGCGGCCGGCCTTCCCCCTCCCGATGTTCCATCGCGGCGCTGCGGCATGCGGCGCCGTCCGGCTGACGCTATGCTCGGCGCCTCGTTCCGCCCGCGAGGATCGGCATGGCCATGGTCGTACTGGCGCCCGCGCTGACCCGCTGGCTGCCGCCCGCGCAACGTCCCTCCGGCGAACTCCGCCTGCCGCTGTCCGGCGCCGACGTCGGCGCACTGATGCAGGCCGCCTTCGATCAATATCCGAGCCTGCGCGGTTACGTGCTCGACGAACACGGCGCGGTGCGCCATCACGTGGCGGTCTTCGTCGACGGTGAAACGCTGCGCGACAAGCGCGATCTGCGCCAGCCGGTCGGCGAGGACGCCGAGCTCTACATCATGCAGGCACTGTCGGGAGGATGAGATGTCGGATCGATTGCTGGTGTCTTCGCGCAAGGGATTGTTCGTGCTCGAACGCGGCGGCGACCGCTGGGAAATCGCGCGCACCGCGTTCCTCGGCGACAACGTCTGCCTGAGCCAGGTCGATCCGCGCGACGGCAGTTGGTACGCCGCACTGGATCTGGGCCATTTCGGTGCCAAGCTGCATCGCTCCACCGATCAGGGCCGGCACTGGGACGAGATCGCGGTGCCGGCATTCGATGCGGACGATGAAGTGGTCACCGGCGATGGCAAGCCCGCGCAGCCGGCGGCGCTGCGGCTGATCTGGTCACTGGAAGCCGGTGGCGCGCAGGAGCCGGGACGGCTGTGGGCCGGCACGATTCCCGGCGGACTGTTCCGCTCCGACGATCACGGCGCAAGCTGGACGCTCATGCGCGGTTTGTGGGATCGCCCCGAACGCAGGCAATGGTTCGGCGGTGGCTACGATCATCCGGGCATCCATTCGATCTGCGTGGATCCGCGCGATCCGCGCTGCATCCGCGTGGCCATTTCCACCGGTGGCGTGTGGCGCAGCGACGATGCCGGCGACACCTGGCGGCAGACGGCGCACGGGATGATCGCGCGCTACATGCCCGAAGGCCAGCAGCACGAACCCAACCAGCAGGACGTGCATCGCATGGTGCAATCGCACGGCACGCCGGAAGTGTTCTGGGCGCAGCATCACAACGGCGTGTTCCGCAGCACCAGCGATGGCGGTGACTGGCAGGAGATCCCCGATGTGCCGCCGTCGGTGTTCGGTTTCGCGGTGGCGGTGCATCCGCGCGACGGGCAGACCGCGTGGTTCGTGCCGGCGATCAAGGACGAAAAACGCTATCCGGTCGATGCGCGCCTGGTGGTCGCGCGCACGCGCGATGGCGGGCGCAGCTTCGACACGCTGACCCGCGGACTGCCGGAGGCGGCGTCCTACGATCTGGTCTACCGCCATGCACTGGCCATTGACGGCAGCGGTGAGAAGCTGGCGTTCGGTTCCACCACGGGCGGGCTGTGGACGAGCGACGATCAGGGCGATCACTGGCACCCGTTGCCCGCGCGCCTGCCGCCGGTGCTGGCGGTCAGCTTCGCCTGAGTGCTCGACGCGGTCCTTCAACAACGGAGTGTCACTGATGCCGACGGAAATCCAGATGCTGGTGTGGACCGTGATCCTGGGCCTGGCCCAGTTGCTGATCGCGGCGGGCCTGTCCACCGCGCAGCGCGGCGCGAAATGGAATGTCAGTGCGCGCGACGGCCAGCCCGAACCGCTGCGTGGCGTGGCCGGCCGCATGGATCGCGCGTTCCGCAATCTGATGGAGACGTTCCCGTTCTTCGCGGCGCTGGCGCTGGCGGCGATCGTCGCCGATCGCGCCGATGCCGCGACCGCACTCGGCGCGCAACTGTATTTCTGGGCGCGGCTGGTCTACGTGCCGCTGTATGCCTTCGGCGTGCCGTACCTGCGCTCGCTGGTGTGGGCGGTGGGCCTGTGGGGCCTGGTGCAGATGCTGTGGGGGCTGTGCAGCTGACGACGCTGCCCGCGGGCGAGCCCGATGTTCACCGGGGATTGGGTGCCGGAGCGGCGTGCCCGTCTACACTAGCGGCATCCCCGTTTGTCCCTGTTGATCGCCCATGCGTGTCGGTGTCCTGTTCGCGTCCCTGCTGACCTCCGCGCTGCTGCTCGGCTGCCGCGCTCCGGCCCCCGCGCCGGCGCCGGAAGCCCCGCGCACCGAAACCACCGCCAGCAGCGAGGACAACGGCGCGATCAGCACCGGGCCGGTCAAGCCCGTGCCGCAGCCGAAGATCGATCTGAACCGCACCACCGACTGGCCCGAGGTTGCGTATACGCCTGGCGTCACCTGGATCGGCTGCGAACTGGATTACGTGCAGCAGGGTGATGGACAACCGATCGACGCGGTGGACTTCGCCACGCTCGATGCCGCGGTCAAACCGTGCCAGCCTTCCAGCGTGATCCGCGTGCGCTACACCGGCAAGATCAACGCCGAGTTCACCGCGCTGATGGAACGGCTGTCGAGCATCGCCAACCGGCAGCGCATCGAAAAACGCATCCTCGACATCGATTCCAGCGGCGGCCGCGTCGAGGACGGCATCCGCGCAGGCGACATCATCGGCGCTTCGCACTGGACGCTGTGGGTGCGCGATGGCGCGATCTGCCACAGCTCGTGCCTGCTGATCCTGGCCGCGGGCGACAACCGCGTGATCGCCGGCAAGGTCGGCATCCACCGGATGATGCGGATCAATTCCAGCGCCAACTCGCGCGCCGAACTGGCCGAGGAGCTGCGCCAGGTCTACGGACAGTTGAAGGATTACCTGGAGCGCAACGGCGCGGCGGTGACGGTGGCCGATCTGATGATGACCGTGCCCAACCGCCGCCTGCGCCTGCTCACCGGAACCGAGCTGGAGGAATACGGCCTGCAGGGCGCCAACGCCGCGCAGGACGATCTCGATCGCATCCAGCTCACCCGCAAGTGTGGCGAGGAATTCGTGCGCCGCAAGGACGATTTCATGCTCGCCTTCGATCGCGAGTGCGGCAAGACCGAAACCGCACTGGAAGAGATCAATGCCTGCGGCCTGGCATTGCGCAAGAGCTTCGGTTTTCCCGACACCAGTTGCCCGAGCGAAAGCCCGCTGGCCGAATTCGATCGCGACGCTTCGGGCGCGCTGTGATCGTCCTGCAACGATGATTCAGGCGATCGCGCGGACCCGGATCTCCACATCCTGCACGCGTACGATCTGACCGTCGCGGATCTTGCAGGTCTTGCGCAGTTCGACTTCGCCATCGACCCGCACTTCGCCGCTGGCGACCAGCGCCTTGCCGGCGCCGCCGCTGTCCACCAGACCGACCAGCTTGAGCAACTGGTTCAGTTCGACGTGTTCGCGATCCAGATCGAATTCGATGACGCTCATGGCGGTCCGCCAGCGGGGAAAGCTCATTCTCGCTCGAACGCCGCGACCTCGTCGAGGATGCGCTGGCTGCGGCGGATGCCGTCGGCGCCATCGTCGACGCGGCGCCTGCGATCGCGGCGTTCCTGCACCAGGCCGCGTCCGTATCGCCAGGTCGCGAGCAGGCCGATCACGCCCACCGCCAGACTGCCCCAGATCCATGGCGCGGTGGCTGCGCTGCGCGGCACATCGCCCAGACCGGCGAACGCCACCACCACCAGCACCCAGAAGATCCACCACGGCAATCCGCAGGCCGCCGAGTTCCATCCCTGGAAACGCAGCAGCCGCGCCATGCGTTTCTGGATGTCGAGCACCGGGACGTCGTAATCGATCGTGCCGATCAGGGTGATGGTGATGCCACCGCAGGCCAGGTGCAGCACGCCGAAGGCATGCACCAGCATGCCGGCGATGAGCAGGCCGAGGGTGTCGAGGTTGCGCGTCCAGCACGCCACGCCCAGCAGCACCAGGCCCAGCCCGAGCAGCATCTGCACGATCTGCATCCACAGCAGCGGTCGCAGGCTCGCGCGCGCCTTGTCCAGGCGGCTCTCGCGCAGCAGTCGAGACTGCACCTGATGCTGTTGCTGCAACCGGTGATCCAGTTGCTGCCAGGCGGCTTTCAGTTCATCGGGTTCCATGGCGTACTCCTCTGGCTCACAGCTCGTCGCGGATGCGCTGCTTGAGCCGGCTGATCTTGGTGGCGACATTGGTTTCGGTGAGACCGAGGATCTCGCTGATTTCGCGGTAGGCGCGATCCTCGAGGTAAAGCAGCAGCAGTGCGCGATCCAGCGGCGGCTGCGCGTGGATGAAGCGGTGCAGGGCGCGCACCTGCTGTTCGGCCGCGGGATCGCGTGCCCGCACGTCGGCGATGTCGTGCAGCGCATCGTCCAGCGGCACCGCCGGCACCCGCGCACGCCTCAGCGACGAGATCGCCACGTTCAGCGCCACGCGATACATCCAGGTGGAGAACGATCGCGTCGCGTCATAGCGCGGGAATGCCTGCCACAACTGCACGGCGATGTCCTGCATCAGCTCCGCGCGATCCTCCGGATGCCGGCAATAGCTCGCCGCCACCTTGACCAGGATGCCGCGATGTTGGTCCAGTTGTTCGGCGAACCATTGCCGTTCATCGCGTGCCATCGTGCCGACCGTGTCCATCCTCGCCCCATGCGATTGTGCTGGCTCGAAGGGGTGATTCGCGGTGCGAAGCAAAAAATCACACGACCTTCGCCCGCCGCGTGGAAAACAGTCCGGACCGGCCCTGTGGCCGGCAGCGGAAGGGCGCCCGGCCGGTCCCGGAGGGGACAGGAGAGCCCCGAAAGCGCACAATAGGCTGCTTGCGTGCGCACTCCGCGACGCCCCGGAGTCCTCCATGTCCCCCGAAAACACCCCGCCCAATCCCCCGTTGTTCGCCGATCTCGGCCTTTCGGCGCCCGTGATGGCGGCCATCACCGCCGTCGGCTACGAGACGCCCTCACCGATCCAGGCCGCGACCATCCCGGCGATGCTGGCCGGACGCGACGTGCTGGGCCAGGCCCAGACCGGCACCGGCAAGACCGCCGCCTTCGCGCTGCCGCTGCTGTCGAACATCCATCTCGACGCCGGCAAGCCGCAGGCGCTGGTGCTGGCGCCCACGCGCGAGCTGGCGATCCAGGTGGCCGAAGCCTTCCAGCGCTATGCCGCGAAGATTCCCGGTTTCCATGTGCTGCCGATCTATGGCGGGCAGAGCTATTACCCGCAGTTGCAGGCGCTCAAGCGCGGCGTGCACGTGGTGGTGGGCACCCCGGGCCGTGTGATCGATCACCTGGAACGCGGTTCGCTAGATCTGTCCGGCCTGACCACACTGGTGCTGGACGAAGCCGACGAAATGCTGCGCATGGGTTTCATCGACGATGTCGAAACCGTGCTGAAGAAGACGCCCGAGACGCGCCAGGTCGCGCTGTTCTCGGCGACGATGCCGCCGGCCATCCGCCGCATCGCGCAGACGTACCTGAAGGATCCGGCCGAGGTGACCATTGCGGCCAAGACCACGACCTCGGCCAACATCCGCCAGCGCTACTGGTTCGTCAGCGGCCTGCACAAGCTGGATGCACTGACCCGCATCCTGGAGGCCGAACCCTTCGACGCGATGATCGTGTTCGCGCGCACCAAGGCCGCGACCGAGGAGCTGGCCGAGAAACTGCAGGCGCGCGGACTGGCCGCCGCCGCGATCAACGGCGACATGCAGCAGGCGCAGCGCGAGAAGACCATCCAGCAGCTCAAGGACGGCAAGCTCGACATCCTCGTGGCCACCGACGTGGCCGCGCGCGGGCTCGATGTCGAACGCATCAGCCATGTGCTGAATTACGACATTCCGTACGACACCGAAAGCTACGTGCACCGCATCGGCCGCACCGGCCGCGCCGGCCGCACCGGTGATGCGATCCTGTTCGTGACGCCGCGCGAGAAGGGCATGCTGCGCGCGATCGAACGCGCGACGCGCCAGCCGATCCAGGAAATGCAGTTGCCGAGCGTGGAAGCGGTCAATGATCGCCGCGTGCAGAAGTTCCTCGATCGCATCTCCGACGCACTCGCGCGCGAAGAGGCCAATGAGTTCCGCCCGCTGATCGAGGCCTACGAGCGCGAACGCAACGTGCCGGCGATCGAGATCGCCGCCGCGCTCGCGCGCCTGCTGCAGGGCGATACGCCGCTGCTGTTGCAGGAGCAGCGCCGCGCACCGCGTGATCGCACCGAGCGTCCGGATCGCTTCGAGCGTGCGGATCGGCCCGAACGCGGGGATCGTGCCGAGCGGGCGCCGCGCGGCGATCGCGAACATGCGGCCGAACGCACACCGCGGCCCCGCACGCAGGAAACCGGCGGCGATCAGCCGGCCCGCCGCGAGCGGCCCGCACGCGAATTCGATTTCAATCCTTCATCCGAAGGCGAGGCCGCGCCGCGTGCGCGCAGCTTCGACAAGCCGCCGCGCGAAAAGCCGGAAGTCGGCATGGAAACCTTCCGCATCGAGGTCGGCCACATGCATGGCGTGAAGCCGAGCAACATCGTCGGCGCGATCGCCAACGAGGCCGGGCTGGAGAGCCGCTACATCGGGCGCATCGATATCCATGACGATCATTCGATTCTGGATCTGCCCGAAGGCATGCCGTCGGAGATCCTCTCGCACCTGAAGAAGGTGTGGGTATCGGGCCAACAGTTGCGCATCCATCGCCTGGGCGAGGATGGCGGCCACGCGCCGCCCCGCAAGCACAAGCCTTTCGCACCGCGCGCCGGTAAGCCGGGCCCGCGCGATGCGCGATCGGCGCCTGCCAAACCGCACCGCAAGGGACCGCGCCACGGCGAGTGAGCCGCGGCGCCGTCATCATTCCGCAGGAGCGGCTTCGGTTGCGACCCGCCGCACCCGGCGCGGTCGCGGCGAAGCTGCCTGCTCGCGTGATCAGGCGCTGCGCGTTTCCATCATCGCCGGATGTGCCTGCGCGTGGGCGTCGCCCAACGGTCCGCCCATGCGCAGCCACACCTGTTCGAGCAGCGCTTCCATGCGATGCCAGTTCAGGCGGGAGAAGCGATCGAAGCGCTCGTCGTACTTGCGTTCCAGCGTATGCAGCAGTTCGCCGAGCGGAACCTGGTGGTACTGGAGGTAGCTGTCGTAGGCGAACAGCAGGCTCGCCTCGTAATGGCTGAAATCGGTGCCCGGTTCATAGAAACCGTGCTTGGGGATCGCCTCGCGCCAGTCCTCGATCTCGGCCGCGAGATCGACCACTTCGCACTTGGATGGCAACCGGTGCCGGGGAAGATACTGATGGATGCTGCCCATGCCACGCCTCCTGTTTGACGAACCACAATGATGGCCAGCGCGGGCCCCGCGAATGTAAAGGCTGCATCGAAAAACCATTAAGACGCGAACCCGTTCCCGTTTTAGAGCCGCTCTACGGCCAGCTTGCATTCACTTCGCCATCATCGCGATCGGGCTACCAAAGGACTCCGCTGCAAGCAAGGAACCCGCATGGCGCGCCCGATCTGGACCGGTACGCTGTCCTTTGGCCTGTTGAACGTGCCCGTCTCGCTGATGTCCGGCGAGCGGCGCGTGGATCTGCATTTCCGCATGCTCGACTCGCGCGATCGCAAGCCGATCCGCTTCGAGCGCGTGAATGCCGAGACCGGCGAGGAAGTGCCGTGGAAGGACATCATCAAGGCCTTCGAATACGACAAGGGCAGCTACGTCGTGGTCGAGGAGAGCGACATCAAGGCCGCCGCGCCGGAAAGCCACGAAACCGTCGAGGTGGAGACCTTCGTCGATCGCGACAGCATCGATCCGCGCTATTTCGAGAAACCCTACGTGCTGGTGCCGGGCAAGAAAGCCGAGAAAGGCTATGTGCTGCTGCGCCGCACGCTGGAGAAGACCGGCAAGATCGGCATCGCGCGCGTGGTGATCCGCACGCGCGAATATCTCTCGGCGGTGATGCCGCTGGGTGATGCCCTGATCCTGATGTTGCTGCGCTATCCGCAGGAGGTGGTCGATCCGGAGGACTACAAGCTGCCGACCGGCACGGCCTCCAGCTACCGCATTTCCGACAAGGAAGAGGAAATGGCCGCGCAACTGGTCGAATCGATGGCCGGCGAATGGAAGCCGGACGATTACCACGACGAGTTCCGCGAGCGGCTCCAGGAGATCATCCGCAAGCGCATCAAGTCCAAGGGCGCGACCACGCAGGTCGAAGAGCCGGATCGCGAAGAGGAAGCCACCACCAACGTGGTCGACTTCATGGCGCTGTTGCAGAAAAGCCTGGCCGACAAGAAGCGGACGCCGGCCGCCAAGAAATCCACCAAGTCCGCGCGCAAGGCCACCAAGGCCAGCAAGGCCGCCAAGGCCCCGCGCAAGGCGGCCGCCAAGAAAACCGCGACGAAGAAACGCAAGAGCGCGTAACGATCGGCGATGGAACAGCTTCAAGCGCGAGCCGTCGCGATCGATCCCGGCGGGGATCGATCGCGTTGTCGTGGCTGAAGCCGTGACGCGTGGCGAAGGTTACGTATTGTCCGTCGAAGCCTGCAATGCCGCCGCCAGCCCGGCATCGCCCGACACTAGATCCATCCAGCGCAGTTCAATGCCCCGGCGTCGGCCCTTTTCGGTGAGCTTCAATCCGGTCGGATCGATCACTAGCGTGTAGGTGACGTCATTGAGGATCAATTCGCGGCGCAGCGGTTTGTCCAGAGGTGTCATCTTCGATACATCCCGTTGACGGAATCCCGACCATAGTGGACCGAGCGTGATGATCGGGTTGATCGATGAGCCTCACCGAGTACGAGCGGAAGCGACATTTCGGCAAGACCCGCGAGCCGGCGCCCGGCAAGGCCCAGGGCCGCGGCCGGCGACCCATTTTCGTGGTGCAACTGCACCATGCCAGTCATCGGCATTACGATTTCCGGTTGCAGGTCGGCGATGCACTGAAGAGCTGGGCAGTGCCGAAGGGACCGAGCCTGGATCCGCAGGTGAAGCGGCTGGCGGCCGAAGTCGAGGATCATCCGATCGCCTACGCCAAATTCCAGGGCGAGATCCCGGAAGGCGAATATGGCGCCGGCCATGTCGCGCTGTTCGATCAGGGCCTGTGGGCCACGCGCGATGATCCCGAAGCGCAGCTCGCCAAAGGGCACCTGCGTTTCGAACTGTTCGGCGAGAAACTCAAGGGCGCCTGGCACCTGGTGCGCACGCACCGGCCCTCACCCAAGCCGCAATGGCTGCTGTTCAAGGAAGACGACGACTTCGCCGCGCCGCGCGAAGCCGACGACATGCTCGATGACGTGACCGCGCCGACGTCCGGACACGGGACGCCGAAGCATCGACGCAGCAGGCTGCCCGCGACGCAGGAGGAAAAGCCGGCCGCCCGAACCTCGAAGGCCACCAAGGCCAAAGCCTCCAAAGCGGGCTCGTCCGCGGCGGCGAAGAAATCCGCCGGCACGCGCACGCGGCGTCGCGCGATCGATTGGGCCGCGCGCGCGGCCGCCTTGTCGCATGCGCGGAAGGCCAGGCTGGCGAGCGAACCGTTCGCGCCACAGCTGGCGGTGCTCGGCAGCGCGCCGCCGCAGGGCGAGGACTGGCTGCACGAGGCCAAATGGGATGGCTATCGACTGCTCAGCGTGATCCATCAGGGCAAGGCGCGCATCTGGTCGCGCAATGAAATCGAATGGACGGCCAAGGTGCCGGAGATCGCCGCTGCGCTCGAATCCCTCGGCATCGAGGAAGCCGCGCTCGATGGCGAGCTGATCGCCGGCGGCGGCACGCAGGCCGACTTCGGCGTGCTGCAGGCCACGCTTTCGGGCGAACGCAACGCGCCGCTGTCCTACGTGATGTTCGATCTGACCCATCTGCAGGGCGTGGACATCAGCCGTTCCACGCAACTGGAGCGCAAGGAGCTGCTGCAGGCGCTGCTGGCCGATGCCAAGCCGCCACTGGCCTACAGTCCGCACGTGCAGGGCCACGGCGATGAAGTGTTCGAGGCCGCAGGCAAGCAGCATCTGGAAGGGATCATTTCCAAGCGCGCCACCGCGCCGTATCGCGCCGGCCGCGGCGATGACTGGCGCAAGACCAAGCGACTGGAAAGCGACGAGTTCGCGGTGGTCGGGATGACGCCACCGCGAGGCAGCCGCACTGGGTTCGGATCGCTGCTGCTCGCGCGGCCCGATGGCGCCGGCGGATGGAACTTCGCCGGACGCGTCGGCTCGGGTTTCAGTCATGCGATGCTCGATGAACTGGCTGCGGCGCTCGGCAAGCGCACCAGCAAGACACCGACTGCGCATATCCCCGAGGGCATGGAAACGGACGTGCGCGGTGCGACCTGGTTTCCGCCCAGGGCGGTGGTCGAGGTGTTCTATCGCGGCATTGGCAATCAGGGATTGCTGCGGCAACCTTCACTCAAGGGCCTGCGGCCGGACAAGTCCGCCGCGGATCTGCGTTCTTCCGATCGGGACACTCCCATGCCAGTGCAAAGCGAAGCGGCCGCGCCGGGCAAGCGCAAGCGCCGCGGCAAGCAGGATGAAGAAACGGTCGAACTGACCAATCCCAAGCGCGTGGTCTATCCGGATAACGGCAAGACCAAGCAGGACGTTGCGAACTACTACGACACGGTGATGGACTGGCTGCTGCCGGAAATCATCGGCCGGCCGCTGTCGATCATCCGGTGTCCGCAGGGGTCGGAGCGCCCATGCTTTTTCCAGAAGCACCTGGCGCCCGGCATGAAGCTCGTGGACGCGGTGCCGCTGAAGGAAGAGAGCGGGCAGGTGGAGGATTACCTGGTCGTGCGCGATGCGCAGGCGGTGCGCGAACTGGTGCAGTTCAATGCGCTGGAATTCCATCCGTGGGGCTCGCACGCGAAGAAGCCGGAGCTGGCCGATCGGGTGGTGCTCGATCTGGATCCCGGCCCGGACGTGGCCTGGGCCGAAGTGGTCGCCGCCGCGCGGCAGGTGCGCGGCCTGCTGGAATCGGCCGGATTGCAATCGTTCGTGCGCACCTCCGGCGGCAAGGGCCTGCACGTGGTGGTGCCGCTGAAGCCGGCGGTGGACTGGGATCGCGTCAAGCCGTTCGCGCACGCCTTCGCCGATGCGATCGCGCAGATGGAGCCGCTGAAATTCGTCGCCACCTCCAGCAAGAAACTGCGCAAGGGCCGCATCTTCATCGACTACCTGCGCAATGGTCGCGGCGCGACCAGCGTGGCCTCGTTCTCGCTGCGCGCGCGTCCCGGCGCGCCGGTGGCCATGCCGCTGCGCTGGGAGGAACTGGGGCGGATCAAGGGCGGCAATGCATTCGACATCGACACCGCTCCGGCGCGGCTCAAGCGCCTGAAGCGTCATCCGTGGGAAGGCATCGACGAGATCAGGCAGAACCTGAAGAAGTTCTCGGCCGGCTGATCCCCGCTCGCCGGGCGCTGGCACGCGGAAAGCGTTCGTCTTCACCGGATGCAAACGCACGCGATCGCGCCAGAGGCTATCGTGCCGCACCGTCATCGAGGAACCCGCATGCCCGCGAACGCGTTGCGCCTGGCATTTTCGTCATTGCTTTTGTGTGTCACCGCGGCGTGCCAGCCGCAGGCGCCGGCGGCAGCGTCCGCACCGCCTCCGGCCCCGGACACCGCCACCGCACCGACCGCTCCGGAGGTCCCGCGCGAACAGGGCCAGACCACCACCTATCGCTACCAGTGCGGCGAACTGGATGTCACCGCCAGTTTCCACGGTGAAGGCGACGCGGACATCAGCTTCAACGGGCGCATCCTCAAACTGCCACATGCGCCGGCCGATTCCGGTGCGCGCTATGCCGATGCGAACGGCAACGAGTTCTGGAGCCGTGCCGACGCCGAGGCCAGCCTGCAACTGGCCGGCGAACCGCCGCGCATCTGCCACGGTCCCGCCGCGGCCTTCCTGCGCCGGCCCGCGCATGCCGTGCCGGCCTGACATCCGGCCGATTCCGTGACCGCCCTCTAAAGTTCTCCCGGCGCGCGCCGATACGAAGGCGACAGAGCCAGGGACACGGTGCGCGGGGGCGCGCCGTGTCCGGTGTCGTGCGCAGACGGTTGCCGCCGTTCTGCGATGATGCCGCAGGGCTGCGTACCGCCGAAGGCTTGGGGCCGGCAGGGCCTCGCAGGGGATCGAAAGTGGACGGACGACGGATGGGGACCCACGCGGACATGGCCACCGAAGGTGGCGGACGGCGGCTGCCGCGCCGTGTGGCCGCGCTGATCGTGTTCTCCGCGCTCGGCGCGCTGCTGACGGCGACGGTGCTTGAAATCCAGGCCGGCGCGACCGCCTACATCGTCGGCGAGAGCCATTGGTCCAAGGCCCAGCAATCGGCCATCTACAGCCTGTATCGCTACGTCAACCACGGCCACGCCGTCGATCTGCAACGCGCGCGCGATGCCTTGCGCGTGCCGCTGGGCGATCGCGCCGCGCGGCTGGCGCTGGAAAGCCAACCCATCGATCATCGCGCCGCGCGTCGCGGCTTCCTCGAAGGCGGCAATGCGCCGGTCGATGTCGATCGGATGATCCGCATGTACCGGATCTTTTCGCGCGCGCCGTATTTCCGCGATTCTGTGCAGCGGTGGAGCGAATCCGACGACGATCTGCTGGAACTGCAGGCGTTGAGCCAGCGGCTGGAAGCGCACCGCGGTGCAGGCGTGCTGACCCCGGATCAGCAGGAAGCCTACGAGCGCGCGCTGATGGATCTGGACCAGCGCCTGCGGACTTCGGAGCTGGCGTTCTCCCGATCACTGGTCGATGGCTCGCGCTTCCTGCGCGTGGCGCTGACCATCCTCAGCGTGATCGCGTTCTTCGCGTTGGCCTGGTACGCATTGTCGATCATGCGGCGCACGCTGACCCACATCCGCCGCACCGAGACCGAATTCCGCGCCGCCTTCCACCAGGCCTCGGTCGGCATGCTCAAGCTGGATGACGAGGGCCGCTTCACCCAGGCCAACGAAGCGCTCGCGCAGATCGTCGGCTACCCGCTGGAGGAAGTGCGCCGCCAGCGGCTCGATGACATCCTGCCGCCCGAGGACATGCACCGGGATGCACAGGGCCGCATCGACTGGCCGAAGATGATCGAGCCGGCCGAGCGCCGCCTGCGCCGCAGCGATGGCAGCAGCCGTTGGGTCCGTTTCAGCGCGTCGATCATCACCGGCCAGAGCGAGGACGCGCGCATCTTCGCGGTGGTGGAGGACGTGTCCGAAGCGCGCGAACTGGCCAGCGAGATCGCGCACCAGGCCAGCCACGATGACCTGACCGGCCTCATCAATCGTCGCGAGATCGAGCGTCGGCTCGGCCAGATCACCACCGCCGTGCAGCGCGATGAGCGCAGGCATGCGTTGTGTTTCGTCGATCTCGATCAACTCAAGCTGGTCAACGACACCTGCGGGCATGCGGCCGGCGATCGGTTCCTGCGCCAGTTCGCGCATGCGCTGTCCTCGCAGTTGCGTGGCGATGACTGGGTCGGCCGGCTCGGCGGCGACGAGTTCGCGATCTTCCTGGCCGATGCGGGGCTGGAGGACGCAGAGCGCGTGGCCCAGCGCATCCACGCGCGGCTGGCGCAGTCGGCCTTCCACTGGAACGATCGCAAGTTCAGCCTCGGCTGCAGCATCGGCGTGGTCGAGATCAACCGCGATACGCACGACGCCGACTGGCTGCTGCGCGCGGCCGACACGGCCTGCTATCTGGCCAAGGAGCAGGGCCGCAACCGCATCCGCTGCTATCGCGAAACCGATGAAGCCTTCGCGCGCCGGCAGACCGAACTGGACTGGGTCGCACACGTGCAACTGGCGATCGCCGAGGATCGCCTGCTGATCTACGCGCAGCGCATCAAGCCGCTGCGCGGCGAAGAGCGATTGCAGTACGAAGTGCTGGTGCGCATGGTCGATCGCGATGGCCGCCTGTATCCGCCCAGCTATTTCCTGCCGCCGCTAGAGCGCTACGGACAGGTGATGATCCTGGATCGCCATGTGCTGGCGACGACGCTGGAACAGATCAGCCGCGACACCCGTCACCTGCTCGCGCTGGATCTCTGCCACATCAACGTGTCGGCGCAATCCATCGCCGATCCGCAGTTCCGCCAGTTCGCCGCCGATCAACTCGATTGCCATCCGGGCCTGGCTAAGAAGATCTGCTTCGAGATCACCGAGACGGCGGTGATCGGCAACCTCACCGATGCCTGTTTGTTCATCGAGGCCATGCGTGCGCGCGGCTGCTGCATCGCGCTGGACGATTTCGGCAGCGGCTTGTCCTCGTTCGCTTATCTCAAGAGCCTGGACGTGGACATCCTCAAGATCGACGGTGCGTTCATCCGCGATCTCGGCAAGGACAACGTCGACCTGGCACTGGTGCGTTCGATGAGCCAGGTCGGGCGCGCGCTCGGCAAGCGCACGATCGCAGAGTGGGTGGAGAACGAAGCGGCGATGCGCAAGCTCGATGAAGTCGGCATCGATTACGTGCAGGGCTATGCCATCCATGCGCCGGTGCCGTTGTCGGCACTGATCCGCGACTGGAAGGCCGCGCGCCCGGATCTGCTGGCGCTGTCGGGCTGATCGCCGATAATGGCGTCATGACCGCCCGCCTCAACAAGCACATCGCCGAAACCGGCTTCTGTTCGCGCCGCGAGGCCGATCGCCTGATCGCCGAAAAGCGCGTCACCATCAATGGCAGGCCCGCCGGCGTCGGCGCCGTGGTGGAAGAGGGCGACGACGTGAAGGTCGACGGCCAGCCATTGCGCGCCCGCGCGGCCAAGGCGGGCAAGCGCCGCCATGTCTACATCGCGCTGAACAAGCCGGTCGGCATCACCTGCACGACGGAAAGCTCGGTCAAGGGCAACATCGTGGACTTCGTCGGCCACGAGCAGCGTATCTTCCCGATTGGCCGCCTGGACAAGGACTCCGAAGGCCTGATCCTGATGACCAGCAACGGCGACATCGTCAACCAGATCCTGCGCGCGGAGAACCGCCACGAAAAGGAATACCTGGTCGCGGTGAACAAGCCGGTGACCGAGGAATTCCTGCGCGGCATGGCACGCGGCGTGCGCATCCACGGACAGATGACGCTGCCGTGCCGGACCACGCGCATCGCCAAGTTCGGCTTCCGCATCGTGCTCACGCAGGGACTCAACCGGCAGATCCGCCTGATGTCGGCGGAGTTCGGTTATCGGGTGACGCAACTGCGCCGCGTGCGCATCGACAACGTCAAGCTGGGCGTTCTGAAGCCCGGCCAGTGGCGCAACCTGACCGATCAGGAACTGCGCATGCTGCTGCCGCAGCACACGGACTGGTAAGCGCCAACGGGATCGCGTGGCGTAAGGCACGGGATGCCAATACCGTGCGCGCGATCACGCGGCTTTCATCACGGCCGTGGCCGGATAATCCTGCCGCCGACCCATCCCGGCATCTTCCGGCCAGCCCGCGGAGCCGATGGCATGAGCAGACCGCCCAAGCCCGACAACGAGGAAGCCCGCCTGGCCGCATTGCGGAGCTTCGACATCCTCGACACCGATCCCGAGCTGGCGTTCGATGATCTGGTGACGATCGCGGCCGGCGTCTGCGCGGTGCCGATGGCGCTGGTCACGCTGATCGACGACGAGCGGCAGTGGTTCAAGGCGCGCATCGGGCTGGAAGACACGGAGACTCCGCGCGACACCGCGTTCTGCGCGCATGCGATCCTGCAGCCGGATCGGGTGACGGTCATCAACGATGCCACGCGCGACGCGCGCTTCAGCGACCACCCGCAGGTGCGGTCCGATCCGGGTATCCGCTTCTATGCCGGCGCGCCGCTGCTGTCGGCCGAAGGCCTGGCACTCGGCACGCTGTGCGTGGTCGACTACACGCCACGCGAACTGGAGCCGTTCCAACTGGCCGCGTTGCAGGCGCTGTCGAGGCAGGCGGGCCATCTGATCCAGTTGCGCCGGGTGAGCCGTGAACTGAGCCATCAACTGCGCGAACGCGAGTGGTACGAACAGCAACTGCAGCACTACCAGCAGGAACTGGAACGGTTGAATGCGGACCTGACCGAGCAGACCCGCACCGATCCGCTGACCGGGCTTCCCAACCGCCGCGCATTCGCGGTGGCGCTGGCCGCGGCGATCGAAAAATCGCGTGGCGGCGGCGAACCCTTCGCGGTGGCCGTGCTGGATGTCGATCATTTCAAGACGGTCAACGATCTGCACGGTCACGATGAAGGCGACCGCGTGCTCGCCGCATTGGCCGATCTGCTGCGCGCACAGTTCGCCGGGCGTGGCATGGCCGCGCGCTACGGCGGCGAGGAATTCGTCATCCTCATCCCGGCGAGCAGGCTCGATGAGGCGCGGCTGCATTGCGAATACGTGCGACAGAGTGTCGGGCTGCTGGCGACCGGCCTGCCGATCTCGGTGAGCATCGGCTTGACTGCGTTCCAGATCGGCGACACGCCGGAGGACATCTTCAAGCGCGCCGATGCCGCCCTCTACGAAGCCAAGCGCGGCGGCCGTGATCGCGTGGTGTCGTCGAACTGAGGCAGACCGTGCGTGATCGTGTGGCTCAGTCGATCAGGTTCTTCGCTTCGGACGTTCCCAGCACTTCCGGATGCTGCACGGGCGAAGGGCGGCGTTCGAGCAGCGGGTGCAGGAACACGGCGGCCAGAATGATCGTCACGCCCAGGTAGAACAGCGGCGTCAGTTCGCGCTGCTCGCCCAACAGCAGGACGGCCAGCACGATCGCGTAGACCGGTTCGAGATTGGTCACCAGTTGCACGCCATACGCAGTGAGGTGGCGCAGCGCCACCAGTGACAGCGCGAACGGCAGCAGCGTGCACAGCAGCGAGAGCACGAGCAGCCACGTGGCGTCGAGCGCGCTCGGCCAGGCCAACAGCGTGCCGGCGAAGACGGGAAAGAGCATGGGCATCAGCGGCGCGAGCAGGGTCAGCAGCAGCGTGCCGGCGCCCAGTTCCAGCGCGGTCACGGTGAGCGGGTCGCCATGATCGACGAGCCGCTTGTTGAGCGAACCGAACAGCGCCACCAGCAGTGCCGACACGGCACCGACCGCGATGCCCAGGCGCATGCCGTCCGGAACGCCGCCGACCACCAGCGCCACGCCCGGCAGCACGGCAATCCCGAAGCCCAGTTCGCGCAACGAGAACGGCCGCCTGGCGAGCCAGGGTTCGACCACGGCGGTGAACGCCGGCGCCAAGGCAATGCAGGTCGCCGCCACCGATGCATTGGCGAGCTTGATCGCGCCATAGAACGTCAACCAGTGCAGCGCGACCAGCCCGCCGATGCCCGCGTAGGCCAGCACCAGCCGCAGCGGCAGCGCACGCACCCCACGCCACACGCGCGGCACCAGCGCCAGCGCGACCACCACGATCAACATGCGCCACCACACCAGCGGCAACGCCGGCAGCGTGATCAACTTGCCGAGGATGGCGGTGAAGCCCCACAGCAGGACACAGAAATGGATTTGCAGTTGCGCGCGGGCGTGGGGCGTCATGGGCATGCGCGGATTGTCGCTGAACTCGACGCTTCTTGCGAAGCGTTGGAGGGAGTCATCAACGTCAGAGGCAAGTGCCACGCAACGGTGCAATAACGAGACACGCGGGCTCGTTTGCAGCATGCCGACGGTCGGTAAACAAACATTGACGATCCGTGCAGGCGTCTGCGGCGGGCAAACTCTTGCCCATCAAAGTGACAAAACTAAGTCTGCTCGCCGAGGTATTTACAGGGCGGATTGAGTGAGCCAATTTCGCTCCGGTTTGAAAGGAGCGGCACATGGCAGCACAGTCGGATGTGGAGTTTGCGCTGGAGGTGGAGGGAGCGCGGTTTGAGGTGGTGCGCTTCGAGTTGCAGGAAGGTGTGAGCCAGGTATTCCGGCTGTGGCTGGAGCTGGGCAGTTGCCAGGCGCAGGTGCAGGCCGATGCGCTGCTGGATGCGCAGGCGGTGTTCCGCATCGTGCGCGCGGGCGAGCCGGTGTGCGAGGTGCACGGCATCGTCACCGCATTCGAGCAGGGCCGGCGCGGTGTTCGCCGCGCGCGCCATGCGATGGTGGTGGAGCCACCGCTGGCACGGCTGGGGCTGTGGCACGGCAGCCGCATCCACCAGCAGCAGGAGGTGCCGGCGCTGTTCCAGGCCCGGTTCAAGGAACGCCGGTTGCATGCCCGGTGGCGCACGGCCCAGCCGCATGCGGTGCGCGAGTACTGCGTGCAGCACCGGGAGACGGACTTGGCCTTCTTCGCCCGCTGCCTGGGCGAGGAGGGGCTGGTCTGGTACTTCGATGCCGGGGCCCGCTCGCAGCTGTGCATCACCGACGTGCTGCCGGCCGGTCCGCGGCTGGAGGCGCCGGTGCGGTATGTGCCGCAGGCCGGCGGTGATGCCGGAGGCCCGCACGTGTGGCGCTGGACGGTGCGCCGGCAACTGGCGGTGACCCGGGCGGTGCAGCGCGACTACACCTTCAGGAATCCGCCGTATTCGCTGGAACAGCGCAGCCAGGCGCGCGAAGGGGTGGGCGACTACGAGTTCTACGACGCCCCGGGCCGCTACAAGCGCGATGAGGCCGGCCAGCCGTTCACTGTCACCAAGCTGGCGTCCCTGCGCAACGCGGCCCTGCAGGCCCAGCTGGAAGGCGATGATGCGCGCCTGTGGCCGGGGCTGGCCTTCACGCTGGACGGCGAGGCGTTCGACGAGGCCGAAGACGCCGAACCCACGTCCGGCCCCTGGCGCATCGTGTCCATGCACCACCGCGGCGAGCAGTCGGTCTCGCAGGAGGAAGAGGCCGCCGGCGCCGAACACGGCACCCGCTATGCCTATACGGCCACGGCCGTGCCGGCCCAAGCCAACTGGCAGGCGCCGCTGCCGCCGCGTCCGGTCATGGATGGGCCGCAGGTGGCGCATGTGGTGGGGCCGGAGCAGGAAGAGATTTTCTGCGACGAACTGGGCCGGGTGCACGTGTGGTTCCCGTGGGACCGGGCCGGCCCGCGCGAGAACGCCACCTGCTGGATGCGCGTTTCTCAAGGCTGGGCCGGGGCCGGCTACGGGCTGTTCACCCTGCCGCGCATCGGCCACGAGGTCATCGTCTCCTTCCTGGACGGGGACCCGGACCAGCCGCTCATCACCGGCCGGACCCACCCCCTCACCCAGCGCCCGCCGTATGCGCTGCCGCAGCACAAGACCCGCAGCACGTGGAAGAGCCAGACCCACAAGGGCCGGGGTTCCAACGAAATCCGCTTCGAGGACCACGCCGGGCAGGAGGAGCTCTACGTCCATGCGCAGAAGGACCAGAACATCCTCGTCGAACACAACGAAACCACCCGCATCGGCCATGACCGCCGCGAGGCGGTGGGCAACGACGAGGTCCTCACCCTTGGCCAAGACCGCCAGCACACCCTCGGCCGCGACGACACCCTGCACGTGGGCCAGGACCGCCGCCTGGGCATCGGCCGCGACCAGCGCATCGACCTCGGCCGCACCGGCACGCTGCACGTGGGCCAGGACCTCATCGAACAGGTCGGCAACCTCAGGCAGCAGACCACCGCCACCGACTGGCGCATCCAGACCGGCGGGCACTGCACGCACACCGTGGCTGGCCGGCATGAAATCGAGGCCGCAGAGCGCATCAGACAGCGCACGCGCGAACACCACGTGGAAGCGGCAGACCGCATCGTCATACGCGGGCCGGGCGGCACCATCACCATCGATGACAGCGGCATCACGCTCGACGGCATTCTCATCGAGATGAAAGGCCCGGTCCAAACAGAATCCAACACGTCTCCAAGCATCGATGCACTAAAAGCGCGCGCGAAGCAGGCAGATCCTGTCTGCATCCCCTGCCTGTTGAAGAAGATCAGGAGGAGTCAGTTGTGAATGTACGCAAGGCAGCGCGCTCGCGCGGATGGACCGAGCGTGCAAACCGTATAGTTGCCGCGGCGTCCATGGATTCCACGTCGGCCGAACGCAGCTATGTAATCGTAGATTGCGCGCACGCACCCACATTGCACGCGCAGATCATCGAATCCGCGACGATGTCCTGGTGTCTTTTCGGAGACCAAGAATCGCTGCACGTGCGCACGGTAGCGCCCTACCTGCTGGAACTGGGACCTGACCACGGTCTGCATATGCTGATCGCCGAAGGTCACGGGCGGGCATGGTGCACCTACCTTCGAAGCGAACTTCCGGCGGAGAGCTTGCTGGAGCATTTGCGACGTTTCGTCAAATGCCGGCAACCGGTGGCCGAGGTGCGCACCGTAGATGCCTATTTCGCGTTCTGGGATCCGCGCGTGGCCTTGCATTGGCTGCCAAGTCTCAGCGACGAAGCTGCTGCGCGTTTTTTCAGCGGCATCTCGGCCTTCCTGGCTGAGCATCCGACTGAGCCGGAAACACTGATCCGGTTTCGACTGCGTGGTGGCCAAGTAATGCATGACCTGGTGCCGCTCTCCGGAGCCGATGAATGAGCCGCAGCGAAATTCCAGCCGCATTCCGAGAGCGTGTGATCGCCCAACGCTGGCGCGAGTTCCACGCGAAAGCCTGCGAGCATTTTCTCCGGTTGCACGAGCCCGCGGTTTCCTGGTTCGGTAAAGAAACACTGAAGCAGGCCGCGTTGGAGGCGGTGGAGGCCGCGCGCAGGACCGGCAACAAAAGTCATGGCGGCATGCTGGATTACCTTACGATCGTCTATCTGCTCGGTCGCGAGTTCGAGATCGACGCGCAGTACCGGGATTTCGTCGAGGGCTGGATCACTTCGGCCAAGGTCAGCAGCGAAAGGCTCTACACCGAATTCCTGATCACTGATGCAATCCGATATGCGGAAAGCGTCGCGCTTGCGCCGCACGCCTGGGCCGCTGCGCTCGATGCAGCCGACGCCGCCGTCGATCGCGTCGCCAACGACGCCATGACCGAAATGCAGGTCATCGATGCGGTCACCGATCTGTTGCGGGAAGTCTGGCCGCAACGACTGGCCCGTTTCCGCATCGATGAACTGGCTGCCGCCGGGCTGACAGCCAAGGATCTGCCGGGCGACGAATCCCTGCTTCATGGCGATGATCTGCCCATCGTGGTCCGCGACCTCAATCAGCCGATGGGCGCGCTGGGCGTGCGAACGCCGGGCCAGTTCGCCGCGGGTGCACTGCTGGCCCTGCGCTTTGGCCGGGGCTTCGCCCGCGACCCGCGCTACGCGCCATTCGTCGCGATCGCCCGACAGGAACAAACCGCTTCGCAACGGCTGCATGCGCTGCTCGATGCGGCACGTGATCTCAATGCCATCTGGAGTAGTCGCGCATGAACGCCGCGCAATGCTGTCCCGAACCTTCCGAACAATACCTCACCGGTCCCGGCAACCTGTGCGCGACGCTGCCATGCCACGCCGGCCAACTTCGGGTGGGCGTATTCCTCGACGGTACCGGCAACAATATAGATCGGCCAAGCGTCCGTCTTTCCAACGTGATCAAGCTGGCCCGCGTCTACCAGATAGACAGCGAAGAAAAATCCGTGCGCTGGATATACGCACGCGGCGTCGGCACCAACTCCAGCATGGATTTCCTTGGAGCCGCCTTCGGCAAGGGCGCGGCGCCGCGGTTCAACGGCGTGCTGCATGAGTTCCGCAACGTGCTGAAGGAATACGAGCAGGCCAACGGCGCGTTGCCAGGCACCATAGTGATGGACGTGTTCGGCTTTTCACGCGGTGCCGCGATGGCGCGCCATTTCGTCAACGTCGTCAAGCAGGGCATGTTCACCCTGCCGGCGCCGTACAATCGCATACCGGCGTCCTCCTATCGCATCGGCTTTCTTGGCGTCTTCGACACGGTTGCTTCGTTCGGAAATCCCGGCGACAACATCGACCGTGGCTTCAGTTTCCACATCGCTGAGCACTGGTTGCAGGACGGCTGCCTGCATCTGGTCGCCAACGACGAGCACCGCGAGAACTTTCCGCTGCAGGCGCTGTTGGACGGCCAGGATCCAGCGCATCCGGTGGACATGCAGTCAGGCCGGATGCGGGAAATCGTGCTGCCGGGAGCACACAGCGATATCGGCGGGGCCTATGAGCGGACCCCGGAACAGAGCAATGAACTGGAACGAATCACGCTGCGGATGATGTATGAGGCTGCGAGTGAGGAGGGCGTGCCAGTAGACAAAAAGTACTCCGCTAGCGCGGAACGCGAAGAAACGCTCTGGGAACACGACGCCAATGTTTCGAATGCCCATCAGCAGCTTCTACAGTATTACGAAGAAGTTCCTGGGCTCGTTGGGGCACATAGACGCTGGCGCGTTCTGGAGGTCGCCCGCGATCTCTGTGAACGACGCAGGCGAACAAGGGGTGCAGGCTCCATCGACCAACAGGAGCGCCACGCTGAACGTCTGCGTATGGAGTCGGCGAACATTGAGCAGGAACAAGAGCGACGATTTGAGGCCATCAAGGCCTGCTTCCCGTCCGAGAAGGAATTCAACACATTCTGGAATTTTGCCGGCGAATTCCAGAAAACCTGGGTACACCGATCGCATGCGCCGTACCACAGCTCACTGGTGGGTATGGAGGCGGGCCGCGTGGAACTGGAGCGCCGACGCCGCGTGTATTTCAACCGGCCCAAGGACATGCAGAAGTCGCGAGAGTTCTCGCGCGTGCAACCGAAAGCCTATCCCGGCTGTGTCTGGGTGGACCGGGATTGTCTGAAGGAATTCGAGGGGAAGATGCAATGAAGTTTCGACTGAAGCGTGCCCTTGTGAGCACGCTAGCGCTTCTTGCCCATGGTGCGATGGCTCAGAGCGTGGTGGAAAATATTCCCGGCATCCACGGATATCATGTGTTCGGTGCGCAAGCGGTGTATGCAGGCAGCCCGTTACCTCGCGACATCACCAAAGGTTCCCTGGTGCCGCTCTACTTTGGCCAGTATTTTGTGGATGGACTCGGAAATCGCGGCGAATATGCGCATGATGTTTACAGCGAGCGAAAACGGACCGCGCCCCGAGGCATGGTACTCGCGCTTTGGGCTGCCTATGAACTGGAAGACAGGGCATATGGACTACGCGAGCCGCTTTCCTTTATCAATAAGCGCTATTACTACGTCGCCGTTCGTCCCGAAGAACTGATTCCATACCCGCCCAAGTCCAGAGATCATCAGTACTACGGCATCTATGTTTCGGCCGGTGGCGTGGTGGTGAGTGATGCCGGCCTACGGCCCGAGGACACGGCGCAGGCACGTCACTACAGCGAAGGCAAACGCAATCCGGTGTCACGCCACGCGTTCGGGCGCGAGGACACGCTGTACTACAAGCTGCTCTCGCACAACGCGCAATCGCCTTCGATTCTTGATGACACTTCGGTCTGGCACACATTGCCGGGCGTAGCCATCACCAACGCGCAATACATGGAAATGTCGCTGTGCGACCCTGCAAAACGCATGCACGCCAATGGTGGCGATTGCCGGGTGTTCCTCAGCGAAGGCGACCCGGACCTGACGCCGGAGCAGCGTACCTATGTCCGCCAACATCCGGTGACTTGGGATGATTTCAAGGCCCTCATCAAATGGCAGAAGAAGGTGGACAAGCGCGCTATCCGCTGGCAGTGAGACTAGGATGACCATCGTGCAACCAAAAGCCTATCCCAGCTGTGTCTGGGTGGGCCGGGATTGTCTGAAGGAATTTAAGGGAAATCTGTCGTGAAACCCGGCCTGAAAATTGGACTTGCCATCGCGTTGGCGCTGCTGGTTTTGGGCGCGGAGGCGCAGAATATTGTGGACGACGCACCGAAATGGTCTGGTTACCATGTGTTTGGTGCCGAAGCGGTGTACGCCGGAAGCACGGTGCCGCATGACAAAAGCAAGGGCGGTTTGGTGCCGCTGTATGTGGGCCAGTATTTGGTCTGGGGCTCGGGCGTTCGAGGCGAATATGCGCACGATACTTACTCAGCAAGTCGCCGGTCGGCTCCTCAAGGCGCAGTGCTGGCGCTCTGGTCCGCATATGAAGCTAGCGATGAAAGGGCTTTTGATGAAGAATGGGGAGCGGAATTACCCGTCCTCATCAACAAGCGCTATTACTACGTCGCCGCTCGTCCCGAAGAACTGATTCCATACCCGCCCAAGTCGAGAGGGCATCAGTACTACGGAATTTATGTTTCGGTCGGCGGCGTGGTGGTGAGCGATGCCGGCCTGCGACTCGAGGACGCGGCGCAGGCGCGTCACTACAGCGAAGGCAGGCGTAATCCGGTGTCACGCCACGCGTTCGGTCGCGAAGACACGCTGTACTACAAGTTGCTCTCGCGCAACGCGCAATCGCCCTCGATTCTTGATGACACCTCCGTCTGGCACACATTGCCGGGCGTGGCCATCACCGAGGCGCAGTACATGGAGATGTCGTTGTGCAGCCCGGTGGATTTCCAGCATGCCAATGGCGGCAATTGCCGCGTATTCCTCAGCGAAGGCGACCCGGACCTGACGCCGGAGCAGCGTGCGTATGTCCGTCAGCACCCGGTCACGCGCGAAGACATCAAGGCACTCATCGCGTGGAAGACCAAAATCTATCGTCGCGGTCGGCGGTGGCAGTGAATGCATCTTCGTGCAAGTCGAAAAATCAAGTTTTGCACGCCACAGAGAAGGAACGTTCTGGAATTTGCCAGCGAACTCCAGAAAATCCGGCGCATCGGTCATGCGTCTTCGCCAGTTCGTCGCTGGGCGTGAGGGTGGAAGAAGTTGAACCGGAGCACTTGCTGCGGGCAGTGAGCACCCGTCCCTACTCAAGGCCTGAACGGTCCACGGGCGAGCACCCGCTCACCCCGCCAACCTCTCCAGCAACGCCATCGCCGCAGCCGGGTTGCGTTCCTTTGCCGCGCTGATGAAATAGACGAAAACATCGCGCGGCTTGCCGGTGGAGTGCAGTGCGCCGACATGCGGAAGGTCTTCCGGGTCTCCGCCTTCGGCCCACGTCTGCGCGTGCCTGGCCCAGGTCTTCAGTTCGCCGGCAGGGTAGCCGGTGGCGACATCGCTGCGCGAGCGCATCAGCCGCGCGTAAACGAAATCGGTGGTGATGTCGGCGTAGCTCGGGTGTTCGTCCGAATCAGTGAAGACGGTCGCCACGCGGTGTGCGCGCGCGAGCTTGAGGAAGGCCGGGGTGATGAACGCCGGATCGCGCACGTCGAGCACGTGGCGCAGTCGGCGGCCGCCGGCTTCCTCGGGCAGCAGTTCGAGGAAATCGGCGAAATCCTCCGCCACCAGCTTGCGTCCGGATTCGAACTGCCACACCAGCGGGCCGAGCTTGTCGCCGAGTTCGATGATGCCGCCGATGAAATCCTCGATCCGGCTGCCGGTGCCGCCGAGCTTGCGTGACTGGGTGATCTGCTTGGGCGCCTTGGCCGAGAAGAGGAAGCCTTCCGGCGTTTCATCACGCCACTTGGCGTAGGTCGCCGGTTGCTGCGCACCGTAGTAGGTGCCGTTGATTTCGATCGCGGTGACGTGGCGGCTGGCGAATTCCAGTTCCCGGCGCTGCACCAGTCCGGCCGGATAGAAGTTGTTGCGCCACGGCGCGAATACCCAGCCGCCGATGCCCACGCGGATGCGGCTCTGGCTCGCTTGCGGAAAGAGATCGGCCATCGCGTGCGTCCTGATCAGATCGTCCAGGGATCATAGCTGCCGAACCACCACAGGTGTCCCTCCGGATCCTTGCAGGCATAGCCGCGCCCGCCATAGTCCTGGTCGGCCAGTTCGATCACGATGCGAGCTCCGGTAGCCTTCGCGCGCGCGTAGTGCGCGTCCGCATCACTGACCACCACGCAGGCGCTCTGGGTTTCGCGATCGCCGATGGCGTCCGGCTGGACGATGTGCGCGCCCCATTCGCCGCCGCCGCTGGCCGAGCCCAGCATGATCATGCCGTTGCCGAAACTCAGCTGTGCGTGATGGACGGTATCACCGTCGGCGTACACGGCATGGCGCTCGAAGCCGAAGGCTTCGCACAGCCAGTCGATGGCGGCCGCGGCATCGCGGTAGCGCAGGCAGGGAATGATGGTCGCGGTCGTGCGGGCAGCCAAGCTCATGCGGATCTCCGGGTCAAGCCGGGGGGGATGGGATGGTGAAACCCGTCGGGCACACTGTGAGTGCATGAACATTGAGATATCGTGACGGCCTCGGGATCCGGCTTCGCGGCCGCGTCCTTCCCCCCAACCCGGACTCCCCATGCGCCTGCCTGGACGCGTTCTCCTGCTGGCCGCGCTGGCGCTGTGCAGCGCCCACGCCGCCGCCCGCGACTACTGCAACGAAGCCACCGATCTGCCACCGACCGTCAATTTCCGCGTCGACAACGATCTGTTCGGCAACCAGGATCAGGGCTACAGCAACGGCGTCATGCTGACCCTGGTGTCTCCCAACCTGAAGGACTACACCGATGATCCCTGCCTGCCGCGACTGGCCCGATGGATCAACCGGCACCTGGATGCGCTGACGCCGCAGGGATTCGAGCAGCAGAACATGGTGGTGGGTTTCGGCCATGGCATCTTCACCCCGCAGGATCCGACCCGCCGCGACGTCATCGAAGATGACCGCCCCTATGCCGGCGTGCTGCTGGCGAGCCTGGGCTACAACGCGCGGAACGGCAACGATCTGCGCACCACGCAGTTGCAGTTCGGCCTGGTCGGGCCGTCCGCGCTCGGCAAGCAGGTGCAGCGCGAAGTCCACAAGATGCTCAGTGGCGAGCAGTTCCAGGGCTGGGACAACCAGTTGCGCGACGAACCGGTGTTCCGTCTGGTCCACGAGCGGATGGAGCGCATCGAGCCGCAGGCCGATGGCATCTGGAGCTGGGACGCGGTCACCCACTGGGGCGGCACGCTGGGCAACCTGAGCACGTACGCCAACGGCGGTGTCGAGTTCCGCTTTGGCCGCTACCTGCCCAACGATTTCGGGAGCACGCCGCTACGGCCGGCCGGTGAAAACACCGCGCCGACCGGAAGCCGCATTCCGCGGCACGTGGTCGGCTTCCATATGTTCCTGACCAGCGACGTGCGCTGGGTGCTGCATGACATCACCCTGGACGGCAATACCTTCAAGGACAGCCACAGCGTGGACAAGCGGAATTTCGTGGCCGAATACGGCTACGGCATGGCACTGATGTACGGCCGCTGGAAATTCGCGCTCGCCCGCTACCACCGTACCCGCGAATTCGACACCCAGCGCGAACGTCCGGTGTTCGGCAGCTTCACCATCAGTCGGCAGTTCTGAGGCGCCGGGAACGGGCAACCGAGAACCGGTAACCGGAGCGGCGATCCGGCTACCGGTTACCCATTACCGGCTCCCGATCCCGGCTCTACTTGATCGGCTCATCCAGCATCAGTTCGCGCACGAAGCGCACGGGCGGGGCGCCGTAGGAGAGCACCTGATCGTGGTAGGCCTTGGCGTTGAACTTGTCGCCAAGCCTGGCTTCCATCGCCTTGCGCAGATCGAAGTGTTCCTGCGCGCCGACGAAGTAGGTCGGCAACTGCGCCGAGCTCAGTTGCGCGCGCACCCATTTGCCGGCGGCTTCGCGTTCCTGCTGGAAAGTCTGGCGCACCATCAGATCCATGGCCTGTTCGCGGCTCCATCCGTCCACGTGCACGCCCTGATCCAGGATCGCATTGCCGATCGTGCGCAGGTAGAACTTCAGTTGCACCAGGCGGAACAGCGGATCGTTGTCGAGGTAACCGGCGTCGGCCATCATCCGCTCGGTGTAGACCGCCCAGCCCTCGGCGAACAGGCCCGAGCGCAGCACGCCGCGCAGCGTGCTGGGGAACTTGGCCGAATGCCAGCCTTCCAGATAATGCCCCGGCGTGCCCTCGTGGATGCTCAGCAGGTGGATCATGCGGCTGTTGTATTCGCGCAGGAACGAATCCACCTGCGCCTGCGTCCAATCCTCGGGAATCGGCGAAATCGCGTAGAACGTCTTGAGGTTCTTGTCGAGCGGGCCGGGTGAATCGCAATAGGCCACGGCCACGCCGCGCTGGAACTCCGGCATCTCGATGATGTCCACCGGCGCGTCGGGCAGGGTGACCAGATCCTTGGCGCGCACGAAATCGGTGGCCGACTTCAGCGCGGCCTCGGCATCCGGCACGACCTTGTCGCGCGCCGGACGCTCGGCGTACGCCAGTTCGAGTGCGGCTTCGATCGCCTTCTGCTGCTGATCATCGCTGGGCTGGTCGGGCATCACCGGCGCACCCGGACGATCCTTCAGCACCTGCCGCGCGATGCCGTACATCTGTTCGCGCACGCGATGCAGTTCGTTCTCCGCACGCTGCTTGATCTCCGCGCGCGAAAGCGAGGACACCAGCGCGAACTTGAGCTTCTGATCGTAAAGTTTCTCGCCGATGCGGAAATCGCCCTTGGCATTGGGCACCAGCGTGTGGTCCAGCCATTGCTGGTGTTCGGCGACGGCCTTCTTCAGTGTTTCGGTGGCGGCCGCCAACCGTTGCTGATCGGCCTGCGGCAGTTCCTTCGCATGCGGGGTGATGAAGGTATCGACGATGTCGAGGATGCCGGCGTTCTGCTTGGCCACGGTCTGCGCATGGATCAACGGCACGCGCGCCGGGTCCAGATTCGCGCGTGCCTGCGCAAGCAGTTGCGGGATCTGCTCCATGCGCTGGATCGCCGAACCGATGCGCTCGGGCAGCGGCGCGAATTCGCGCGCCATCAGGTTGTACAGCGCACCGCCGGCGATGCCGTTGTAGACCTGCGGATCCCACGCCCAGCTTTGCAGGGTCTCGTTGCTCCACAGGTCGTACTGCAACTGGTTGCGCAGGATCGCTGCATCGACCTGGTTTTCGCGCGACAGCTTGGCCGCATCCAGTGCGTCGAGCTCGGCCAGCATGCGGCGGCTGAACTCCATGCTCTTCTGGCGACCCGCCTCGCTCAGATCATCGATGCGTGCGTCGTAGCGGTGTTCGCCGATCTGCGTGGCCGACACCGGCGAGAGTTCGAGCCAGCCGTCGAGCGCGCGCCGGGAGAGATCGGCGAACTTCGCATCGGCCGCTGCGTCCGTCGGGGCGGCGGTCGTGGCGGGGAGCGCGACGCCGGCGGCCGGCGGTTCGGTCTTCTGGCATGCGGCCAGGCTGGAGACGAGGGCAAGGGCAAGCAGGCTGGGACGCATGGCGATTCTCGCGGCAGTGCAACAGGAAAGAACGAGCAGCATACGGAAGTGCTGCTGTCGCGGCATCCGCCATTGGATTACCCTTCGGCTTTTCCGGCCGGGGAAGGGCGATGAAATACGAGGGAAGCTGCCATTGCGGCGGCGTGGCGTTCGAAGTGGAAACCGATGCGCCGATCAGCGAGGTCTATGACTGCAACTGTTCGATGTGCCGGCGCCGCGGCGGATTGCTCTGGTTCGGCCCGCGATCGGCATTCCGGCTGACCACGGCCGAGCAGGATGTCGGCACCTACACATTCAACAAGCATGTCATCCAGCATCACTTCTGCGGCCGCTGCGGCATTTCGCCATACGGCGAAGGCGACAATCCGAAGGCAGGCCCGATGGTCGCGATCAACGTGCGCTGCGTGCCCGCGATCGACCTGGCGACCCTGAAGATCACGCCGGTGGATGGCGCGAGTTTCTGATGGTGCCGCACCGTCTCAGCCACGTTCGCGCGGTTGCGCGCCGGGCGGCAACGGTGTGCGCTCGTCCTGCGCTTCGCTGCGCAGCCAGTCGATGAAGATCATCACCGCCGGACGCGGCGGCTTGTGCGTGGGATACACCGCGTAATACGAAAAGCGCGCCTTCATCGCCGGGCCGGGCAACCGGATCAGTTCATCGCGTTGCAGGTACGGCTGCGCGATGACCTTGCGCGCGAGCGCCGCGCCGATGCCGTAGACACTGGCGCGCATGGCATCGGTGCTGTCGCTGAAGGTGTGCATTTCCGGCAATCGCAGGCCGCGCACGCCGGCCGCCCGGAACCAGTCGCGCCAACCCTGAAGCGCCAGATCGGTGACCAGCGGCAGGCGCGCGATATCGCGCGGTGACTGGATCCGATCCACGCCCGGCAGGCAGGGTGAGGCCACCGGGAACATCTCGTCGTCCATCAGGAAATGCGCGGTCAGTCCCGGCCACTGGCCCGGCCCGTGGCGGATGCCCAGGTCGGGCCCGCCTTCATCGAAACGCGTGAGCGCGATACCGGTGTCCAGTTGCAGGCGGATGTGCGGGTGCAGTGCGGTGAAGCGCGGCAGCCGCGGCACCAGCCAGCAATAGGTCAGCGAATGGAGCGTGGTCAGCCGCAACACGCTCACGCCCTCGCTGTGCCGCAGGCTGGCGGCCACGCCCTCGATATCGCTCAGCGCCGCGGTGGCCGCGTCGGCCAGTTGCCGGCCTTCGGCGGTCAGCGTGACCCCGCGCGCATGGCGCTGGAACAACGCCACGTCGAGCAGCGATTCGAGCTTGCGGATGTGATGACTGACGGCGCTGGCGGTGAGGTGCAGTTCCTCGGCCGCGTGGGCGAAATTCTGGTGGCGCGCGGCGGCGGCGAACACGCCGAGAGCCGGCAGCAGCGCGGGACGCAGGTTCATGGCGAGCCATCAATCAGATTTGTGGCTGGCGAGCATACTATGCGCTTGTGCCCGGCCATTGGCGCGACAGAATGGCCCAGACACAAACCGGATGAACGGCAATGGCGGGCAATGGCGTGATGACGGAAACCCTGCAAGCCCCGGCCCAGGCGCGCGACTGGCGCACGCCGCTGGATCTGTTGCTGCTCGGCGCGATCTGGGGCAGCTCGTTCCTGTTCATGCGCATCGCCGCGCGGCCGTTCGGTGCGTTCGCGCTGGTGGACATCCGGCTGGTGCTGGGCGCGCTGGTGCTGCTGCCGTTCTTGTGGCGCGACCGCGCGCATTTCCGCCGTGGCATGTGGCCGAAGCTGGCGATCATCGGGCTGATCAACTCGGCCATTCCGTTCCTGCTGTTTGCCTGGGCCGCGCAGCGATCGCCTGCCGCCATCGGCGCGATCTGCAATGCGATGACGGTGTTGTTCGCCGCGTTGGTCGGGTTCTTGTTCTTCGGCGAAAAGATCGGCGCGCGCCGTGCGATCGCCTTGCTGGTCGGCTTCGCGGGCGTGGTGGTGCTGGCCACGAGCAAGGCCGGTGGCCTGAGCGTGGGGATGGCGGTGATCGCCGGATCCACCGCGGCGCTGCTGTACGGCGTCGGGGTGAATCTGGTGCGGCGTCATCTGGCCGGCATTCCGCCGGCGGTGGCCGCGGCCGCCACGCTGGGCTGTGCGGCGCTGCTGCTCGTGCCGTTCGCGCTGACCCACTGGCCCGATCACGCGATCGCGCCGATCGCCTGGGGCAGTGCGATCGCCATCGGCGTGATCTGCACCGGCTATGCATTCCTGCTGTATTACCGGCTGATCCAGCGCATCGGCCCGGCGCGCGCGGCCACGGTCACGTATCTGGTGCCGCTGTTCGGCGCGGCGTTCGCGTGGCTGTTCCTCGGCGAACCGGTCACGCCGGCCATGCTCGGCGCGGGCATCCTGATCCTCGGCAGTGTCGCCTTCAGTCAGCGGGCGCCCAAGCCATGAGCGCGCAGCATCGGGTGGTGTTCGATTTCGAGATCGACTTCAGCAACGGCGGCGGTCTGCAGGGCCAAGACTTCCGGCTCGATATCGAGGGTGAAGACATCGATGATCAGGCGCTGGCCGATTACATCGTGCGCGATCTGCGGTTGCTAATGGTGGGTGAGGTCCGCATCCTGCACAAACGCATCATCGAGGAAGCGCACAAGCGATCGCGCCCGGATGATGCGCCGCACGCAGGATAATCACGCAGGACGCTAGACTGGTCCTCTCGTGAACGAGAGGACTCCCATGGCATCCCCATACCGGGCAGCGGCCATGCTGCTGTTGCTGAGCACCGCCGCCGCCGCATCGCCGGCCGATGAGAAAACGAAGACGGCGATCGATCCCGTGTTGCTGGCCGATGCGGCAACGCTCACGCCCGATCAGATTGCCAACCTCCAGCAGCGCCTGATCGACTGGCCGCAACTGTCGCGCTATCGACAGGACAACGCAGAACTGCGGGCCCCGGCGGCCGGCGAGCGGCGCGTGGTCTTCTATGGCGATTCGATCACCGATGGCTGGGGACGCGTGGACGGCACGCAGTTCTTTCCCGGCAAGGCCTATGTCAATCGCGGCATCTCCGGGCAGACGACCGCCCAGATGCTCCTGCGATTCCGCCAGGACGTGATCGATCTGACGCCGGCGGTGGTGGTCATCCTCGCCGGCACCAACGACATCGCCGGCAACACCGGTCCGGCCACGCAGGCGATGATCGAGGACAACCTGCAATCGATGACGCAGCTCGCCCAGGCCAACGGCATCCGCGTGGTGCTGGCCTCGGTACTGCCGGTCAGCGACTATCCGTGGCGGCCGGGCCTGCAACCTGCTGCCAAGGTCAGCGCGCTCAATGCATGGATCGCCGATTACGCGCGCCATCATGACGCGATCTATCTCGATTACCACAGCGCGATGCGCAACGCCGAAGGTGGACTGGATACGCGGCTGGCCGCCGATGGCGTGCATCCGACGCCGGCAGGCTACGCACTGATGGCTCCATTGGCCGAAGCGGCGATCGCACGGGCGCTGGCGATGCCCTAGATGCGCGCGACACGTGTCCGATGCCAGGAAAGAAGACGGCCGCGGGATGCGGCCGTTTCTTTTCGTGCGCGGCTGATGCGGATTATTTCTTCGGTGTGCGCACCGGCAGCGGAACGTTGCACAGATCGATGTGGCCGGCCGGGCGCACGTACCAGCCATCGCGGCGATTGCGGCGGGCCTCGGTGGCGTCGCGGAAGGTTTTGGAATCGGTGCGCAGCAGTTGCAGCGGCGTGCGTTCGGCTTCGGGCACTTCGCTGGCCAGGCGGATCGCGCGGATTGGCGTGTAGTCCGACGGCGCGGCGTACATGCCCATCGGATCCGGGCCGCGCTTGAGCACGCTCAGCAGTTCCATGCCCCTGACCACGCGACCGACGACGGTGATGTTGCGGTCGAGCTGGCGTGGCGACTGGCCGATGACCACGTACAACTCGGTGCCGTTGCTGCTGTCCGGTGCGGTGTCGCGGCCCGCGCCCAGCGTGCCGTAGCAATGCGCGGCCCAGGCCTGTCCGCTGGCGGGATCGCGGCCGGCCGGGAATCCATCGACGAAACCGACCTGCGGCGCCCAGCCGTCGCGATCCGGCAACGCAGCGAACTCCAGGCCTTCGGCCTTGCGCTCGAATTCGGCCGGCAGGTGCGCCTTGGCGCTGCCGAGCGGTTTGCGCTTGGCTTCATCCTCGGTGGGATCGCCGAACTGCACGACCCAGTTGTCCTGCGAGCGATAGATGTTCAGGCCGTTCCAGAACCCTTCCTTCGCCAGCGTGCGGATATTGCCCACGTGCTCGGGCGCGAAGTCCGGCGCCAGTTCGATGATCACGCGGCCGCTGTCCAGTTCCATGTACAGCGTGTTGGCCGGATCCAGCGTGCGCCAGTCGCTGGCGGGTGAGGCGTCGAGGATTTCCTGCGCGGTGCGGTATTTGCCGGCCGGTTCGGCGGCGGAAGCGGGCGCGATGGCGGCGAGGGTGAGGGCGGAAGCGAGCAGGGCGTGACGCAGGGTCATGGGCGCAATCCATTGGGTGGTGGCGCGATTCTACGCAGCCGGCTACGGGAGGCGGATCGCCTGCGCGTTGGTCGGCATCCGGTTTTGCCGGAGTGATCCGCACAGGGCGCGCAGGGGAGCGGCCTGGGCTGAAGCTACGTTTGCGAATTGTCGGAGGAGTGGTTCAGAGGCCCGCTCGGCAGGAGCAGCTTCGGCCGCGACAGCGTCAATGACGCGCGGCGGCGCTTGATCCGGCAGCCCCATGCAGCACCCATGACTACAAGCACATTCGCTATAGCCAACTTCGCAATAGTGTTGTCTCCAAGCTAGTTCCAGGAGACCCGGCCGTGGTCGATACCGACACCTCCCTCAAGAAGTTCCAGAAGGAGCTGAGCGCCGGGACCGTTTCGCTGGTGCTGCTGGGCGTGCTGGCCCAGGCCAGCGAGCCGATGTATGGCTACCTCATCGCCAAGCAGCTCGAGCGCAGCGGGGAGGGCGTACTCAGCGGCAAGCAGAGCGCGCTGTATCCGGTGCTGCGCAATCTGGAGGCGGCGGGGCTGCTGGAGAGTTTCGTCGAACCCTCCGTGGCCGGCCCGCCCCGGCGCTATTACCGCATCACCGCGGCAGGGCGGCAGACCCTGCAGAGCTGGGCAGCCGCGTGGCGCGCTACCCGGGATTCCGTTGATTCCGTCCTGTCGGGGATAACCGCATGAACACCGAAAGCCGCCCGCGTCTTCCCACCACGATTCCCGAGTACCTGGATCAACTGCGCGCCGCGCTGGCCGGCGCCGATCCGGCGCTGATCCAGGACGCGCTGTACGACGCGGAGGAATACCTGCGCTCGGAACTGGCCGAACAGCCCGGCCGCAGCGAAGCCGAAGTGATCGCCTCGGTCGCCGGCAGCTATGGTGCGCCGGAAGAAGTGGCCGAGATCTACCGCGACACCGAGATCACCGTCGCGCGCGCGCTGAAGCCGCCGTTGCCGCCCAAGCGCCAGTCCGTGTTCGGCCGTTTCTTCGGCGTGGCCGCCGATCCCCGGACCTACGGCGCGCTGTTCTACATGCTGCTGTCACTGGCGACGGGGTTGTTCTACTTCACCTGGGTGGTGACCGGCGCAAGCGTTTCAGTCGGGCTGTTGATCCTCATCATCGGCGTGCCGCTGCTGATGTTGTTCTTGGCTTCAGTGCGGCTGCTGTCGCTGGTGGAAGGCCGCATCGTCGAGGTGCTGCTGGGCGAACGCATGCCGCGCCGGCCGTTGTATACGCAGCGCGACAAGCCATGGCTCACGCGCATCCAGGAGATGTTCACTGATGGCCGCACCTGGAGCGCGATGCTGTATTTCCTGCTGATGATGCCGCTGGGCACGGCGTACTTCACCGTGTTCGTGACCTTGTTGAGCGTGGCGCTGAGCTTCATCGCCACGCCGCTGATCCTGGTCTTCCCCGCGCGCTGGGAAGTGGGCATGTGGCCGGGCAGTCCGGATGGCGCGCTGTTCCTGATTCCGCTGTTCTGCGTGATCGGCATCGTGCTGCTGTTCGCCACGCTGCATCTGGCGCGCGGCATCGGCAAGGTGCACGCGTGGATCGCCAAGCAATTGCTGGTGCGCAGCCCGGTGGTGTGAGCGACGGGATCCGGGGGGCGCGGCACGGGATCCGCACCGCACCGCGGCCCAATCCCGGATCCCTAATCGCGGTACCGGGCGATGAAATCGCGCACTTGCGGATATACCTTGTCGCGCCAGCGGCGGCCGCTGAAGATGCCGTAGTGGCCTGCGCCTTCGACGGTGATGTGCTGCCGATCCGGCTTGGCCACGCCTGTGCACAGATCATGCGCGGCAGCCGTCTGCCCGAGGCCGGAGATGTCATCGAGTTCGCCTTCGATCGTGAGCAGGCCGGTCTTCGTGATCGCGGAAGGCTGCACCCGCTCTCCGTTGACCTCCCACGCACCGCGCGGCAGCAGGAATTCCTGGAACACCACGCGGATCGTGTCGAGGTAGTACTGGGCCGGCATGTCGAGCACGGCGTTGTATTCGTCGTAGAAGCGGCGATGCGACTGCGCATCCTGCAGATCGCCCTTGACCAGGTTGGAATAGAAATCCCAGTGCGACATGAAGTGCCGGCTGGGATTCATCGCGATGAACCCGGCGTGCTGCAGGAAGCCCGGATACACCGCGCGGCCGTGGCCCGGATAGGGCAGCGGCACGGTATGGATGACGTTGTGCTCGAACCACGACAACGGGTTGCGCATCGCCAGGCTGTTGACTTCGGTCGGGCTGCGGCGCGCATCGATCGGGCCGCCCATCATCGTCAGCGTGCGCGGCGTGGGTTCACCGCGCGCGGCCATCAGCGAGACGGCGGCGAGCACCGGCACCGTCGGCTGGCACACGCTGATGACGTGCAGGCGTTCGGCGCCGATGTGGCGGATGAATTGCTCGATGTAGGCGACGTAATCGTCCAGGCTGAAGTCGCCGGCTTCGGTCGGCACCATGCGCGCGTCGATCCAGTCGGTGACGTAGACCTTGTGATCGCGCAGCAGCGTGCGCACGGTATCGCGCAGCAGCGTGGCGTGATGGCCTGACAGCGGCGCCACGACCAGCACAGCCGGATCATCCTTGAGCTGTGCGATGGCCTCGGCGTCGTCGGTATAGCGCTTGAAGCGGAGCAGGCGGCAGAACGGCCTGCTCAGGATTTCCTGTTCGACCACCGGCACGGTACGGCCGCCGACTTCGACTTCATGGATCTCCCACGCCGGTTTTTCGTATTCCTTGCCGATGCGGTGGATCAGCTCGTTGCCCGCGGCAATGCGCTCGGCGCCCGGCAGGCTCGACAACCAACTGCCCGGCGCGGAAAAAATCCGCGCGTTCGCTTCGGCCATGTAGGCCAGCGGCGCCATCCAGGCGCGGCCGAGTTCGTGCCACTGATAAAGAAAGGTCATGGAGTCCGGGGACGTGCGGATGCGCCGCAACTGTTGCGGTGCAGCATACCGCAGACAGGCCGGCCCCGGAATTCGCCTGTTCAGGAAGGTCAGACCGTTTCCAGCGATGCGGCCTCGGCCGCCAACGCCGGTGACAGCCAGCAGTGGCTGCCGGCCCCGCGCAGGCCGACGGACTCGAACTGCTGCCGATACCAGCGCGCCGGGCGCGACTGGAAGCCTTCGTGGTCGCCTTCGTATTCGTCCTCGCGCGCGAAGGTTGCCAGGAAAGCGACACCCGTGCAGAGTTCGGCCAAGCCGGGCAGGCCGCGCTTGAGTTCACGGGTCGGCAGGTAATGCAGGACGTCCGAGCAGATCAGCAGATCCACCGGCGCGCACGGTCGCAGGAATTCGAACTCGGCGAACGCGGCCCGGTGCAGATTGCGCTGGCGACCATAGCGGCGGATCGCGTACTCGCTGCTGTCAAAGCCGAGGTAGCGCAGTTTCGGCCGCAGTTTCAGCAATGGCGCGCGCCATGCGCCCTCACCGCAGCCGATGTCCAGCACCGTGCGCACCGGGCGTTCGAGGTAGTACTCGGCGGTGGCGACCGCGAGCGCGACCTTGCGCGCCAGTCGCTGCGGTCCACCGATGTCGCCGTCGCGATACCAGCGTTGGAAGTAGTGGGCGTCGTAGGTTTTCATTGTAGGAATCGGGAATCGGAAGCGGAGATGATGCAGCAGTTCTTCGCCGGCCGTGTTTGCGTGGCGCGGCATTGCAATGACCGGGTGGATGTTCGCGTTGGACAGGGGCGCTGTGCATCGCGGAGAATCGCGGGCAGCCACGTCAGGAGCCAATCATGGGTGCGTATTTCTGGGTCAAGACCTTCCACATCGTGTTCGTGATCGCGTGGATGAGCACCGTGTTCTATCTGCCTCGGATTCTGGTCAATCTCAGCGAAACGCGCACACAGCCGGACGTGCAGGCGCGGCTGTCAATGATGGGTCGCAAGCTGTACGGCTTCGGCCACTCGATGTTCGGGCTGGCGTTCGTGCTCGGTCTGGTGCTGTGGCTGGGTTATCGCTTCGTTCCGGAATTCCCGACGATGGTCGGGCAGGGCACGGCGTGGCTGCATGCGAAGCTCGCGCTGGTGGTGCTGATCCTGATCCAATTCGTCATCGCGGGCCGCTGGCTGAAGGGTGTGGCGAAGGGACGCGCGCTGCCCTCACCGTTCACCCTGCGCCTGTTCAACGAGCTCCCGCTGATCGCGCTGATCGTGATCGTCTGGCTGGTGCTGGCGAAGCCGTTCTGAGTCCGCAAGCCGCTACGGCGTTCTGATTAGCGCGGTGTCCCCGCACGTGGATGGCAGTGCCTTATGCTTCGCGCTTGCTTCGCTTCGCCTTCGCTTTGGCCTTCCCTGCACCATAAAGCACGCCGGGCATCGCGGCCGGCCGGGGCCGCAGATGCGCCCTTGTCCGAGCGCAGCGAGTTCGGGCGCCGTGTCCCGGCTGGCGAGAAGCGCGGTGAACCGGAGCGGCTTCACCGCTCCGGCGAGCGTCCGGCGCCTGCGCTTTGGGTTGCTTTTGGCAAGACAGAAGTAACGCGCGCACAAGCGCGAAAGCCCTGCTTTGCGCATTGCTCATTCCCCGGGGTCGGGGAAGAAGCGCGCGTCACTTCTTCTCGAGATCCGCCGGCTTCGGCAATTCCACCGGTACACCGTTGGCGTCGCAGGTATTGGCGGCGCACAGGCGTTCGCGCAGTCTGGGCGTGGCCTGCACGATCAGGTGATAGATGACGTTCTGCTCCAGCGTGCCGCGCACGGCGTCGCTGCCCGGGCCGATCGCCCAGATACCCACGTCCTCGCCGCCATGCGATTCGGATTTGAGTGGCACGAGCGATTCCTGCAGATAGTCCGGATGCTCGGTGTCGACATGGCTCAGATCGGGACGGCCTTCGGCCGCTTCCACGCTGCTCGGCGCATGCAGGAATTTCTTCGGGCCGGCCGGCTGGCGGTTGCCCGCGCCGGTGTAGCCCGGGCCGTTGGCGTAGCTCAGCGTGGTGAACGGCAGGCCGAGCTGATCGCGGGCGAGATCGCCGGCGGCATCGTCTTCGCCGCCCTGTCCGCGCACCTTGCCCAGGATCGGATTGCCGCGCACCGGGTAGCCGACGAAGTTCAGCGTGTGCGAGTGATCGGCGGTCACGAGGATCAGCGTGTCTTCGCGCGAGGTGGCATCGAGCGCGGCCTGCACGGCTTCGGACAACGCCACCGTTTCATCGAGCGCGCGATACGCATTGCCGTAGTGGTTGGCGTGATCGATGCGCGCGCCCTCGACCATCAACACATAGCCGTCGCGGCTGCGCGAGAGCGTGTGGATCGCCGCGCGCGTCATCTCCGCCAGCGAAGGCTCGCCGGCCGCATCACGCGGGCGGTCGTGCTCGAACTGCATGTGGTCCGGCTCGAA
Organism: Pseudomonadota bacterium; assembly: GCA_023390905.1. Lineage (GTDB taxonomy): Bacteria > Pseudomonadota > Gammaproteobacteria > Xanthomonadales > Xanthomonadaceae > Pseudoxanthomonas_A. The sequence goes on from JAEWBY010000011.1 coordinate 96,228, forward strand.
CAGACCGAGCAGGCGCGGCGCGTCCTTCGCCGATTCCAGTTGCGCGCGATTCCACACATAGGCGCCGCCGGGATTGGCGCGCATCCATTCGCCGGGCAGATCGCGGCCGTCCAGGCGCTGGCCCACCTTGTCGTCGTATTCGGGATCGCGTTGTGCGGTGCCGGTGAACTCGCCGCGACCGCCGCCGAGCGCGACGGTCGGACCGTGGCCGAAGCGCGCGGACGTCAGCAGTTGTTGCGCGATGTCGGTGCAGCCCTGCGCGGTGGCGGCCGCAGGAAGATCGGTGTCGTTTTCCCAGTTGCGGTCCGGCACGTGCGCATACGTCGCGGCCGGCGTGGCGTGGGTGAGTCGCGCGGTGCTGACGATGCCGGTGGCCATGCCGGCGCTGTCGGCCAGTTCCAGCCAGGTCAAGGCCGCCTTGCCGCGGCTGTCGTTGCAGTCATCGCGCAAACCGGCGGTCACGCCGATCGCGCCCATGTGCGTCTTCACGCCGGTGGTGATCGCGGTCATCGTGCCGGCCGAATCCGGCGTCTGCGAATCGGTGTTGTAGGTCTTGCTGAAAGCGGTATGCGGAAAGCGCTCCCAGCTCAGCAGGTTTTCCTCGCCGGGCTGGCCCTTGCGCTGGCCGTCGAAGATGCGCGCGGCCGCCACGGTGGTGAGGCTCATGCCATCACCGAGGAACAGGATGACGTTCTTCGCGCGGGCCTGCATCGCGCCATTGGCGGCCGCGCGCGAGGCGCCGCTGCGATACCACCAGGCAGGCGTTTCTCCTCCCGGATGCGCCACGGCGGGCACATCGATGCGGACAGGGGCGGCGGCGTGGGTGGCGGACGTGGCCGGAGCGGAGGCGCAGCCGGCGAACAGGGTGATCAGGCTCATGCCCAGAGCGGGCAGGGCGAAGGTGTTTCGGTGCATCAGCAACTCCAGCAGGGACCTCGACATTATGCGGTGCGCACAGTGTCCTGTTGATGACACGCCGGCTTTCCAGTCGTGCGGTCGCGGTGGCGGCGGGGTCGGCGTATCGTGTCGGCTTCCTTTTTTCCAGGCGTGCCGATGAAGCTGGTGTCCGCGTGGTTCAAGATTCCGTTCTGGCAGCGCGTGCTGGCCGGCTTCCTGCTCGGTGCGCTCGCCGGATGGGCGATGGGTCCGGCCGCCGACACCTGGTTCGGCCCGCTGGGCACGCTGTACGTCACGCTGATCAAGATGATCGCGGTGCCGCTGGTGTTCTTCGCCGTGATCAACGCGGTGGCGAGCCTGCATGGGCAGAAGTCGGTGGCCGCGCTCGGCGGTCGGACCTTCCTGTGGTTCGTCATCACCGCCACGCTCGCGGTGGGCGTGGGCCTGGCGGTGGGCGTGGTGTTCCAGCCGGGCACCGGCGTGTCCGGCTTGCAGGTGGATCCCAACTTCGTGCCGCGCGAGGTGCCCAGCCCGATCAAGGTGCTGCTCGACGTGGTGCCGTCCAACCCGTTCTATGCGCTGGCGGGCATCGGCACGACCAGGAACGCGGCCGGTGAGACCGTGCTCGCGGCCGGGCGGGGATCGATCCTGCCGGTGATCTTCTTCGCCGCGCTGCTCGGCTTTGCGATGGTCAAGCTCGGCGAGCGCGCGGCCGGTGCGCGCAAGCTCGTGGGCGAAGCCAGCGATCTGATGATCCAGGTCACGCGCTTCGTGCTCGAAGTGACGCCGATCGGCACCTTCGGTTTGATCGCCTCGCTGGTCGGCAGTTATGGCTTCGCCAAGCTGCTGCCGCTGGCCAACTTCGTCGGTGCGCTGAATCTGGCCTGCGCACTGCACGTAGTGGTGATCTACAGCCTGCTGCTCTTCAGCCACGGGCTCAATCCGCTGAAGTTCTTCCGCGGTGCGGCCGCGGCGATGCAGGTGGCGTTCGTCAGTTCCTCCAGTTTCGCGTCGATGCCGGCGGCGATCCGCGCGGTCACGCACAACCACGGCGTGGACAGGAACTACGCCGCGTTCGCGGTGCCGCTGGGCGCGAGCATCAAGATGGACGGCTGCGGCGCGATCTATCCGGCCCTGTGCGCGGTGTTCATTTCGCAATACAGCGGCGTGCCGATGAGCGCGGATCAGTATTTCGTCGTGCTGATCGCCTCGGTGCTCGGCAGCTTCGGTACGGCCGGCGTGCCGGGCACGGCGGTGATCATGGCCACGGTCGTGCTGAGCGCGGCGGGGCTGCCGCTGGAAACCATCGGCTATTTGTATGCGATCGATCGCGTGCTCGACATGATGCGCACGCTGACCAACGTCACCGGGCAGATGGTGGTGCCGGTGCTGGTGGCGAAGGAAACCGGTCTGCTGGATCGTGCGATCTACGACACCCCGCGCAGCAACCTCGGCGTCGAGGAAGGCAATGATCCTGCCTGAGGGCTATGCGCTGGAAGCGCGCACGCCCGAGGTGGACGAATGCCTGAGCCTTCGCGCGGTTTCGGGATTGTCGCCGCGCAGCCGCGAGGCGGCCGAACGCGGCCTGCCCAACACGCTGTTCGGCGTGGTCATCAGCCACGACGGCACGGCCATCGGCATGGGCCGCATCGTCGGTGATGGCGGCGGCACCTTCGTCATCGTCGACATCGCCGTGGATCCTTCGCACCAGAAGCGCGGACTGGGCAAGGCGATCATGGATGCGCTGCATGCTTGGCTGGAGGCGAACGCGCCGGACAGCGCGCATGTTTCGCTGATTGCCGATGGCCACGCCCGGCATCTGTACGCGCAGTATGGATTCGTCGATGTCGGGCCGAAATCGATCGGCATGCATTACGTCAAGCAGTCCCGGTAGCAGCGGCCGGCCGGATGCCGGGTCAACCGCCCGCACGCCGCGCCGGGCGCACCGAAGAACTCACGTCACCGGCCATGACTTCCGGGCTGCGCACGCGCGCCGGAGCCGCTCTAGGCTGGGGGAACATTTCCGGGAACCCTACCCATGCGCATACCCAAAGCACTCTGGCTGGCCGCCGGCCTGCTGTTGTCATTGCCGGCGCTGGCTGCCGACAGTGACCGCTGGACCGTGCCGGTCGCGGTCAAGAAACTCGACAACGGCCTGACCGTGGTCATCTCCGAGGATCACAGTTCGCCCGTGGTCGGCGTGAGCGTGGTCTACCACGTCGGCATGCGGCTGGAGCCGCGCGATCGCACCGGCTTCGCGCACCTGTTCGAACATCTGATGTTCCAGGGCACGCCGAACGCGAAGAAGGGCGTGTTCGACAGCGTGATCTCCGGTGGCGGCGGCAGCAACAACGGCTCCACGCGACCGGACTTCACCAACTACATCGAAACCGCGCCGGTTTCGGCGCTCGATGCCATCCTCTGGCTCGAAGCCGATCGCATGAAGACGCTCGACTTCAATCCCGAAACGCTGAAGAACCAGCAGGACGTGGTGAAGGAAGAAATCCGCGTCAACGTGAAGAACCAGCCCTACGGCGGCTTCATGTGGATCGACATCGGCCAGCATGCCTTCCAGAAGTGGGAAAACAACCACGACGGGTACGGCAGCTTCGAAGATCTGGAAAACGCCAGCCTCAAGGATGTCGAAGCCTTCCATCGCGACTATTACGGCCCGAACAACGCCGTGCTCTCGATTGCCGGCGACATCACCCCGGCGCAGGGTTTTGCATTGGCGCAGAAGTATTTCGGCGGCATTCCCCCGCGCGCCACCCCGGCCATGCCGGATTTCAGGGAAGGCCTGAACACGCAGGAAAAGCGCGTGCAGCAGAGTGACGCGCTGGCGCAGGTGCCGGCGATCGCCGCGGCGTGGAAGATGCCCGAACGCGGCAGCAAGGATCACGCGCCGATGGCGGTGCTCGGTGCGCTGCTCGGCAATGGCGACGCATCGCGCCTGCACCAGGGACTGGTGAAGGGTCGCGAGCTCGCGCTGAACGTGGAGTCGATGTACGGCCTGACCAGCGAGTGGGAATACGACGGACCCACCCTGTTCACCGTATTCGCGCTGTACAAGCCGACCACCGACGCCGACACCGTGCTCAATGGCATCGACGAGGAAATCGCCCGCATCGCGCGCGAGGGCGCGGACGAGGCCACCCTGGCGCGCGTCAAGACGCAGTTGCTGGCGGACTGGTACAACGGGCTGGAGATGTTCATCAACCGCGCCGACACACTCGCCAAGCTGCAGACGCTGTGGGGCGATGCCAATGTCGTGAACCGGATTCCCGGCTGGATCCAGTCGGTCAGCTCGGATGACCTCAAGCGCGTCGCCGCCACGTACCTGACCACCGCCAACCGCACCGTCATCGATCGCAAACCCGCTTCGATGATCGCCCCGGCCGCGAAGCAGCAATGAGGAGCCCTGCCATGACGCTGCACAAGAACGTGATCGCTTTCGCCGTCACCAGCCTGCTCGCCTGCGGTGTGTTCGCCGGCGCCGCGCAGGCCGCCGAGCCGGCGCTGCCGAAGGATCTGCCCGCCTATGCACCGGACAAACCCCTGCCGGTGCCACGGATCGAAAAGAAGACGCTCGCCAACGGACTCGAGGTGTGGGTGGTTCCGCGCAATGGCGTGCCGCGCGTGGACTACGTGCTGGCCGCGCGCAACGCCGGCCTGGCGGCCGATGCCGCCGATGCATCCGGATTCGCCAGCCTGCTCGCCGGGCTGCTGACCGAAGGCACGGCGCGCCGTGACTCGCGCGCGGTGGCCGAGGCCGCGCAGGGATTCGGCGGCAGCCTCAGTGCATCGGCCAGCAACGACGGCATCAGCGTGTACGCCGATGCGTTGTCCAGCCATGCCGGGTCGATGCTGGATCTGCTGGCCGAAGTCGTGCGCACGCCGGCCTTCCCCGACAACGAGGTCAAGCTCGCGCAGGCCAATGCGGCCCAGCAGTTGAAAGCCGCCGAAGCGCAGCCGTCGTTCCGCGCCAACCGCGCGATGCTGTCCGCGATTTATGGTGATCATCCGTATGCGCGCACGCAGCTGAGTGAAGCCGGCATCGCCGCGCTCAATCCGGCCAGACTGCGCAGCGAACACGCACGCCGCTTCCATCCCGAGCGCAGCCTGCTGGTCATCACCGGACGCGTGACGCCGGCCGAAGGCTTCGCCATGGCGCAGAAAGCCTTCGGTGACTGGAAGGGCACCGGCGCGGGCGTGGCGGAGACGCCGGCCGCGCCGCGCCAGGCGCAGCCGCGCTTCGTCCTGTTGCAGCGCGATGGCAGCGTGCAGTCGACCCTGCGCATCGGCCGTCCGGCGCTGGCCGCCACCGACCCCGACTACGTGGCGATGCAGTTCACCCGCATCCTGCTCGGGGGCGGCTTCAGCAGCCGCGTCAACCTCAACCTGCGCGAGGAAAAGGGCTACACGTATGGGGCCGGCGTGAAGCTGTCGGCTTCGCGCGCCGGTGGCGACGTGGTCGCCAACGCCGACGTGCGCAATGACGTGACCGGCGCTTCGCTGAAGGAGTTCTTCCACGAATTCGATCGCCTGCGCAACGAGGCGGTGACCGACAAGGACATGGAAGACACCAAGCGCTTCATCGCCGGCGACTACGTGATCAGCAACCAGTTGCAGGGCGCGGTCGCCGCGACCCTGGCGAAGAACTGGCTCAATGGCCTGCCGCCGGAGTTCCTCGGCCAGTACGTGCCGACGTTGCGCGCGCTGGATGCGGCCAAGGTGCAGGCGGTGGCCAGGCAGTATTTCGACCCGAAGCAGCAGTCCATCGTCGTGGTCGGCGATGGCAAGGCCGTGGCCGACCAGCTCAAGCCTTACGGGCACTTCCAGTTGCAGTCGAAGTAAGCCTGCGTGCAGTGCCCGGAAAGCCGGCCTTCGGGCCGGCTTTCCGCTGTTCCGGCCACGCCGGATGTGGTGCATAGTCGCCGCGTGAGGCAGGAGAGACCGATGAGTGGCACACAGCGCGAACTGACCTTCCGTTTCCTGGCCCAGCCCACCGACGTCAATTACGGCGGCAAGGTGCATGGCGGCATCGTGATGAAGTGGATCGATCAGGTCGGCTACGCCGCCGCCGTCGGCTGGAGCGGCCACTACAGCGTCACGGTGGCGGTGGGCGGCATCCGCTTCGTCGCACCGATCCGCACCAGCGATCTGGTGACGGTATCGGCCACGCTGGTCTATACCGGCACCAGCAGCATGCATTTCGCGGTCGATGTGCGGGCGCGCGATCCGATGGGGGGCGATTCGCGCCTGTGCACGCACTGCATCATCGTGTTCGTCGCGCTGGATGGCGTGGAAGGCAAGCCGACCCCCGTGCCGCCGTGGCAGCCGGAAACCCCGGAGGATTGCCGCCTGGCCGAGTACGCGCTCAAGGTGATGGAGTTGAGCAAGGGCATCGAGCAGACCGTCGCCCACTACCAGGACGGGCAGGGCGTGGATTGAGCGTTCGCCCGAATCGACGGCCATGAAAAAACCGCCGTGACGGCGGTTTTTTCTTTGCGGGCCACCCAGCCGGTGGCTTACATCGCGATGCGGCGCGCCTGCATGAAACGCGGCGCCCAGTAGCCGCTGGTCAGACTGTCCACGCGCACGTCGTTGCCCGTGCTGGGCGAGTGCAGGAAGCGGCCTTCGCCGACGTAGATGCCGACATGGTTGATCCGGCCCTTCAGGCCGAAGAACACCAGATCGCCCTGCTTGAGGTCTTCGCGCTTGGCGATCATCTCGCCGCTGGCCTGGGTGGCGATGTCGCGCGAGACGCGCGGCAGTTCGATGCCCAGTGCGGTGCGGAACACGTAGCCCACCAGACCACTGCAATCGAAACCGCTGTCCGGCGAGGTGCCGCCCCAGCGGTACGGCGTGCCCATCAGCGCCATCGCGCGCTTGAGCACGGCCTGGATCTTGCCGCCTTCGGCTTCTTTCACCACGCCTTCGCGGCTGAGGTCGTAGCTTGCGAGCATGCGGCTGAGGTCACCGGCGACCATCGTCGAGCGATCCAGCAGCGGCAGGCTGTCGCTGGCGGCCAAGCGCGGCAGCAGCGCGGCCAGGGTCGCGGTGGCGGCTTCGGCGGCCTTTTCGCGGATGCCGGCGTTGGCCGGTTTTTCCACTGACTGCACGTTGGTATCGGGTGTCACGGGCGCCACCTGTGCGGCAGCGGCGGCAGCGACGGGATCGGTGCTCTGCGCCAGCGCCGGCCCTGCCAACAGCAGGCAGAACAACAAGGACGCGCCCCGCAGGGAGCGGAGGGTGGCGGCGGGCAGGCCTGTCGGCAGGTCGTCGGTCGTCACGCGGGATTAGCAATTCAACGGGAAGGCGTCATAGTGCCTTCACTCCGGCATCATTTTGTTCGGAATTCGTTAAAACCGCGTTAAAGCGGCCGGACTTCCGTCCCAAAGTGAGTCAAGAGCGTGTCAAAACGCGTCGGGCGCCGCTGTAGTGGTCCCGCCAGTAGCTGCCGTCGAGATGGTCCAGCCGGACGGTGCCGCCGGAGCTGGGTGCGTGCACGAACCGTCCCTCGCCGACATAGATCCCCACGTGGGTCACGCTGCCGCGGCTGCCGAAGAACACCAGATCGCCCGGCGCCAGCCGCATCGGCTCGATGCGCGGCCCCTGGACTTTGGCCAGCTCGCCGGAGGTGCGCGGCAGCCGCAGATCGAGCATGTCGCGGAACACGTAGGCCACCAGACCGCTGCAATCGAAACCCGATTCCGGCGTGTTGCCGCCATAGCGATAAGGCGTGCCGACCAGCCCGAGGGCTCGCATCAGCACCGCGTTGGCCGCGGCCGGATCCTCGGCCGCCACCTGCGGCCATTGCCGGGCCGGCACCGGCTGACTGCGCACGGTTTGGCGCGACCCGCCGCAGGCGGTCAGCGCCAGGCATACCGATACCAGCAGCAGAAGACGAAGCGGAACGGACGCGCCCGCTGGCGGCGGGGCGGACAAGCCGGGATAATGCGCGGTCTTCATTGCGGCGCATCTTCGCCGCAATCCCACTGGCCGACAAGCCAATCACGCTGCCGTCGGCAGCCCAGTCCAGAGCCCCGAATGAAAATCGCAAAAGACAGTGTCGTCCGCTTCCATTACACCGTGTCCGAAGTCGGCCAGGAGCCGATCGAAACCTCCAGGGAGCGCGAACCGCTGGCGATCCTGATCGGCCACGGCAACATCATCCCGGGCCTGGAGAACGCGATGATGGATCACGAAGCGGGCGAAAGCTTCGGTGTGGACGTGTCGGCGGCCGACGCCTATGGCGAGCGCCGTGACGGCCTGAGCCAGCGCGTGCCCAAGAAGCATTTCGGCACGCAGAAGCTGGTGCCGGGCCAGCAGGTGGTGCTGAACACCAATTTCGGCCCGCGCGCGGTGACGATCCAGAAAGTCGGCATGAGCGTGGTCGATGTGGATTTGAACCACCCGATGGCCGGCAAGGATCTGCATTTCGATGTCGAAATCGTCGAAGTGCGTGAAGCCTCCGCCGAGGAGCTCGAGCACGGCCACGTGCACGGCGACGGCGGCCATCACCACTGAGCCGCGCCTGTCCGCGATGCCCGGACGGCCCGCCATTGGCGGGCCGTTCCGTTTCCGGGCCGCGATGCAGGAAGGCATGTTCTAATCCGACGCCTGGACCCGGGGGAAGGGAATGAACACGATCGCGATGGAATCCCGCGTGCTGCTGCAGCCGATCGCAGCCAGCGAACGCATCGAAACGATGGACGTGCTGCGCGGCTTTGCGCTGCTCGGCATCCTGCTGATGAACATCGAGGCCTTCGCCGGGCCGATGATGGAGGCGCTGACGGGCTTGAATCCGGCGTTGACCGGTGCCGATCGCGTGGCCGATGCGGCGATCTACCTGCTGGTGCAGGGCAAGTTCTACACCTTGTTCTCGCTGCTGTTCGGCATGGGGTTCGCGGTGATGTCGCAGCGCGCCGAAGCACGCGGCCAGGATTTCGCGGTCGTCTATCTGCGGCGCAGCGGCGTGCTGCTGCTGATCGGCGTGATCCATGCCGTGCTGATCTGGTCCGGCGACATCCTGATCACGTATGCGCTGCTGTCCTTCTTCCTGCTGGCGTTCCGTCACCTGCCGCCGAAGTGGCTGCCGTGGCTGGCGATCGCCGCCTACCTGGTGCCTTCGGGACTGATGCTCGCGCTCGGCGCACTCGGCAGCGCGATGCAGCTGGACCCGGGCGCCGCGCAGAACTGGAATGCGGAAATGGCCAGGATGGCCAGCCAGATGGCCGCGCTCAACGAAGCGCAGCAACAGGCCTATGGCGCGGGAACGTACCTGCAGGCGGTCGCGCAGCGTGCCGCCGACACCGGCTTCATGCTGACCAATCTGCCGATGATGGGGCCGATGGTGTTCGCGATGTTCCTGTTCGGCGCCTGGTTCGTGAAGAGCGGCGCGATCGCCGAACCCGAACGCTTCCCGCGCCTGTTCGCGTGCCTGCGCTGGGTGGCCCTGCCGCTGGGTCTGGCCTGCATGCTGCTTTCGTTCCGCGCGCATCCGACCCTGCAGTTCGATGTCATCCACCTTGGCACCGCGATGGCTTTCGTCGGAAGCTCGATCGGCAGCCTGCTGATCGCAATGGGCTACATGGCGTGGATCGTGCGCATCAGTCGCGCCGGTCGTGCCCTGCACTGGCTCGCGCCGGCCGGACGCATGGCGTTGACCAACTACCTGATGCAGTCCATCGTCTGCACGCTGTTCTTCTATGGCTACGGACTGGGCTGGTTCGAACAGGTGCCGCGCGCCTGGCAGGTGGTGTTCGCGATCGCGCTGTTCCTGTTGCAGGTCGCCTGGAGCCATCTGTGGCTGTCGCGCTTCCGTTTCGGTCCGGCCGAATGGGTGTGGCGTTCGCTGACCTACCTGCGGCCGCAGCCCATGCGCGCATAGCCACGGCATGCAGTGTTGCATCGCTGCCGATCGGTGTGCGGATAGACTGCACGGGTGAACACGCCTGGCAACGACATGTCCGATGACGACATCCTGATCCTCGGTGGCGGCGCGATCGGTCTGTCGATCGCGCTGGCTCTGCTCGAAGCCGGCCGCGGCGTGCGCGTCATCGAGGCCGGCGCCATCGGTCGCGGTGCATCGCATGGCAACTGCGGCACCATCACGCCCAGCCACGCGCCACCGCTGGCCGCGCCCGGCGTGGTCGGTCGTGGCCTGCGCGGCATGCTCAGACCAGACGCGCCGCTCTATTTCAAGCCGCGCATCGATCCGCGGCTGTGGTACTGGCTGTGGCGATTCAACGCGCGCTGCAACCGGCGCGACTGGAGCCACAGCACGCGCGCACGCGCCGCTCTGCTGGATGATTCACGCGATCGTCTTGCGCGCTGGGTGCAGGATTACCGCCTCGATTGCGAATTCCATGAGGACGGTCTGGACTACGTGTTCGGCGACGCGCGCAATTTCGACTACTACGTGGCCGAATGCGAGGCGCTGCGCGAGTTCGGCATCGACAGCGAAGTGATCGCCGGCGACGTCTACGAACGCGAAGAGCCCGCCGTGCGCGAAGGGATCGCCGGCGCGATCCGCTTTCCGCAGGACGCGCGGTTGCGCCCGGATCGCTATGTCGCCGAACTGGCGCGCGTGGTGCACGAGCGCGGCGGTGTGCTCGAGAGCCACTGCGAAGCGCGCGGGGTACAGGGCAAAACGGGCCGGGTGACGGTCACCACATCGCGCGGAGTGCGGCATGCGCGCGAAGTCGTGGTGGCGCTCGGCGCATGGACGCCCGCGTTCGCGCGGCAATGGAAACTGCCGGTGCCGATCCAGCCGGGCAAGGGATATTCGATCACCTATTCGCGTCCTGCGCGGGTGCCGCGCCGCCCGCTCGTGCTGAAGGATCGATCGGTCTGCGTCACCGCATGGGACAGCGGATTCCGCCTGGGCAGCACGATGGAATTCTCCGGATACGACACCGCCTTGAACGAAACCCGGCTCGGCGCGCTCGAACGCGGCGCGCGCCAGTTCCTGCGCGATCCGGTCGGCCCGGTCGTCGAAGAACGCTGGTACGGCTGGCGGCCGATGACCTATGACGATCTGCCGCTGCTTGGCCGCGTGCCCGCGCAGCCCGGCGTGTGGCTTGCCGCGGGCCACGGCATGCTCGGCATCAGCATGAGCGCGGCCACTGGCCAGTTGCTGGCCGATCTCATCACCGGCCGTGCGCCGGCCTTCGATCCCACGCCTTACCGAGTGGAGCGTTTTGCATGAGCGCGGACAGTCATTTCGACCTGGTGGTCATCGGTGGGGGTTCCGGCGGCCTGGCCGGCGCCTTCCGCGCGGCCGCGCTCGGTGCGCGCGTGGCGTTGCTGGAGCCGTCGGACCTGGGCGGCACCTGCGTCAATGTCGGCTGCGTGCCGAAGAAGGCCATGTGGCTGGCGGCGGACATGGCGCAGCGGCTGTCGATGGCGCGGCAACTGGGCTTCGATCTGCCCGATGCCGCGCCGCTGGACTGGCGCGAGTTCATCGTCCACCGGCAGCGCTACATCGCCGGCATCCATGCCAGTTATCGCAAGCGGCTGGACGACAGCGGCGTGGTATGGATGCCGTGCCGCGGTCAGTTGCAGGACGCACGCACGGTGCGGACCTCGACCGGTGCGGTGCTGCGCGCCGGACGCGTGCTCATCGCGACCGGTGGCCGACCGCGACGTCCGGCCCTGCCCGGCGCGGAACTGGGCCTGGTGTCGGACGATTTCTTCCAGTTCGGCGCCGCGCCGGCGAAGGTGGCGATCATCGGCGCGGGCTACGTGGCGGTGGAGCTGGCCGGCGTATTGCAGGCGCTGGGCTCGCAGGTCGACATGTACATACGCGGCTCGCGGCTGCTCGAAGGTTTCGATCACGAACTGACCGATGATCTGCTCGAAGACCAGCGCCAGCACGGCATCCGTGCGCACTTCGGCTGGTCCGTGGCCGAGGTGCGCGCCGAAGGCGGCGCGCGCGTGCTGATCAATACGGCCAGGGAGCGCAGCGAGCCCTTCGATCACGTGCTGTTCGCCACCGGTCGCGTGCCCAGCACGGCGGATCTCGGACTGGAAAACGCAGGCGTCCGGATCGACGACAAGGGTTTCGTCTGCGTGGACGAATGGCAGGACACGAACGTGCCGAACATCCACGCGGTGGGCGATGTGACCGCCGCGCCGGCGCTGACGCCGGTGGCCATTGCGGCCGCGCGCCGCTTGATGGATCGCGTCTACGGCGGCAAGCAGGATGCGCGGGTTGAACATCGCGGCATCGCCACGGTGGTGTTCTCGCACCCGCCGATCGGCAAGGTCGGCCTGACCGAAGAAGAAGCGCGCGAACTTCATGGCGATGCGGTGAAGGTGTTCCGCACCCGCTTCCGCCCGATGCTGCACGCACTGGCCGATTCACCGCAGCGCAGCCTGTTCAAGCTCGTCTGCGTCGGTGCCGAGGAACGCGTGGTCGGCCTGCACCTGATGGGCGAGGGCGCGGACGAAATCCTCCAGGGCTTCGCCGTCGCCGTGCGCAAGGGCATCACCCGCCGCCATCTCGAGGACACGATGGCCATACACCCCACTTCGGCAGAAGAGGTGGTGTTGTTGCGGTGAGGCGGGCGCGCACGCGCCGGCCCGTGTACACGCGACGGGACCCGCGCCACGGGCGCGTTGTGGCGGCCGTTGCGAAAGGCCATCGTCGCGCTTGAAGCCGCTGCTCTACAGCGCTGCGCGCGGCCCGGCCGCAGGCGGCGGCTGCGTGCCGCTGGTCGCAGTGACCTCCGGCACCTGTTCCTGACGTGTGACAGGCATAACGTGGCCTCGTCCACGGAGAGCCGCCATGAGCCAGGATTCCGCTTCGCCTGCTGTCGCTCCACTCGCGCCGGTGCAGGCGCGCGAACGCATCGCCGCGCTGGACATCATCCGCGGCTTCGCACTGTTCGGCATCGCGCTGATGAACGTGGAGTGGTTCACCCGGCCGATCACCGAACTCGGGCGCGGCATCGATCCCTCGCTGTCCGGCGCCGATTATCTGGTGAGCTGGCTGGTGTACGTGTTCGTGCAGGGCAAGTTCTGGACGCTGTTCTCGCTGCTGTTCGGCATCGGCTTCGCGGTGATGCTCGGCCGCGCGGAGGATCGCGGCAGTCCGTTCGTGAAGCCCTACGTGCGCCGGATCCTCGGGCTGCTGATGTTCGGCACGCTGCACTTCATCCTGATCTGGACCGGCGACATCCTGCACAACTACGCGATCACCGCGCTGGCGCTGCTGTTGATCGTCACGCGAAGCTGGAAGAGCTGGCTGGTAATCCTGGGCTCGGTGGTGGCGGTCAGTTTCGCGCTGGGATCCGATGCCGCGCCGATGTTGATCATGCTGGGCGTGCTGGTCGGCGTGCTGATGTTCTTCCTCAACCGCGGCACGATCGCGCGCTACTGGAAATGGGGCGTGGGCGTGTATTCGGCGGTCTTCATCGTCGCGCTGATCGGCGCGGGCGTGATGACCGCGTTCCCGCAACTGAAGCCGGCCGACAAGCCCGAGCAAGCGGCCAAGCGCGAGGAACGGATGCAGGAGCGCGCGAAGGAGCGGGCCGAGGAAATCCGCCTCTACACCACCGGCACGTACGTGGAGTCGGTGAAGGCGCGCGCGGAGAAGTTCGCCGATGACATGCCGCAGGCGGCCGGCCTGAGTTTCCTGGCGCTGCCGATGTTCCTCATCGGTTTCTGGTTCGTGCGCGCCGGCGTGGTGTCGCGCCTGCGCGAGCATGCGGCGCTGTTCAGGCGGCTGTTGCTGTGGGGCCTGCCAATCGGGTTGGCGATGACGCTGGTGAGCGTGTGGCTGGTGCCGACGTTCCCCGCGAATGGACGCGGCCCGGACCCGCAGCTGATGGTGGCCGGTTCGCTGTTCCAGCTCGGTGCGCTCGGACTCTGCCTGGGGTATTTCGCCGCATGGGTGCTGATGCTCAACACGCGGATCGGCCAGCGCGTGTTCGCGCCACTGGCATATGCGGGCCGCATGGCGCTCACCAACTACATCGGCGCATCGCTGGCCGGCACATGGTTCTTCTCCGGTTACGGGCTTGGCTTCTGGGGCCAGGTATCGCGGCCGGGCCAGATGCTGTTCGTGCTGGTGGTGTTCCTGTTGCAGATCGGCTTCAGCTATCTGTGGCTGCAGCGCTTCCGCTACGGGCCGCTGGAATGGGCCTGGCGCGCGATCACGTACTGGCAGTTGCCGCCGATGCGACGCCGCACGGAAGAAGACGCGCTGGCGGTCGCGCTGCCCGGCTGAGCGGCGGGCGCGGTGCGATGCCGCTGCGTTTTCAAAGCAGTGCGCAGCGCCCTGGCTGCTGACGATTACAATACCGGCATGGACATCTGCACGCTCCACGCCGGCACAGCGCCGCTGCTCATCAGCCTGCCGCACAACGGCACGCGTCTGCCCGAAGCCCTGCGTCCGCGGCTGACCGCCAGTGCGCAGCGCGTCCCCGACACCGACTGGCACGTCGCGCGGCTCTATGAGTTCGCGCGGGATCTCGGCGCGTCGATCCTGGTGCCGGCGTACTCGCGCTACGTGGTCGATCTGAACCGGCCGGAAGATGATGTGTCCCTCTATCCGGGACAGAACACCACCGGGCTCTGCCCGATCGTGCAGTTCAGCGGCGAAGCGGTGTACCTCGAAGGCCAGGAGCCGACGCTCGACGAGATCGCGCAGCGCGTGGACGATTATTGGCGTCCTTACCATCGCGCGCTCGTGCAGGAGATCGATCGCCTGCATGCGCAGCACGGCCGCGTCGTCGTGTGGGAAGGGCATTCGATCCGCAGCGTCGTGCCGTTCCTGTTCGAAGGCCGTTTGCCCGATTTCAATCTCGGCACGGCTGGCGGCGCCAGTTGCACGCCGGAACTGCAACTGCGGCTGGAGCAGGCGCTGGCGGCGCAGCACGATTACACCTCGGTGGTGAACGGACGTTTTCGCGGCGGCTACATCACGCGCCACTATGCCGATCTGCCGCGCGGGGTGCAGACGGTGCAACTGGAACTGGCGCAGATCACCTACATGGATGAAGACAGCTTCGAGTACGCCCCCGAGCGTGCCCAACGCACGCAACGGCTGATTCGCCGACTGCTCGAAACCACGCTGGCGTGAGCACGGGCGGACCGCGCGATCCGGAAGACGAAACCGCCAGCGCGCTGCTGGACCCGGAGGCGGCGAGCACCAGCCCTGCCGCAGGCGTGGCCGCATTGCCCTGGAGCGGATTCGCGCTCGCGGCGCTGGGAGCGATCGCGTTTTCCGGCAAGGCGATCATCGTCAAGCTCGCGTACCGGCATGGCGTGGACGCGGTCACGCTGCTGGCGCTGCGCATGCTGGTGGCCCTGCCGTGCTTCGTGCTGATGGGGGCGTGGGCTTCGCGTCGCGCTGCTGCGCTGGATGTGCGGGATCGCCTTCGCATCGTCGGGCTGGGCGTATTCGGCTACTACCTGGCCAGCTTCCTGGATTTTGCCGGGCTCGCGTACATCACGGCGACGCTGGAGCGCCTGATCCTGTATCTCACCCCCACGCTGGTGCTGGCGATCAACCTGCTGGTGTTCGGCAAGCGCGCCAGCCGCGTGCAATGGATCGCGCTGGCGATCAGCTATGCCGGCGTGTTGCTGGCGTTCGGACATGACTGGTCGATGGGCGGTGACAACATCGCCGTCGGCAGTCTGCTGGTGTTCGGCAGCGCGTTGTCCTATGCGATCTATCTGGTCGGCAGTGGCGAGATGGTGCGGCGTGTCGGCGCGGTGCGGCTGACCGCCTACGCCAGCAGTGTCGCCAGCGTGCTGTGCATCGGCCAGTTCCTGCTGTTGCGGCCGGTGCACGCGCTGGCAGAGTTGCCCTCGCCGGTGTGGTGGCTGTCGCTGGTGAACGGAACGCTGTGCACGGTGCTGCCGGTGTTGATGGTGATGATGGCGGTGGCGCGCATCGGATCGGCGCTGGCGGCGCAGATCGGCATGCTCGGGCCGGTATCGACGATCGTGCTGAGCCTGTTGCTGCTGGGCGAGCCGATGGGGCCATGGCAGGTGGCCGGAACCCTGCTGGTGATGATGGGCGTGTTCGTCGTATCGCGACAACGCACGGCCTGATTTTTTCACCGCGTGCGCGGGCGTCTGTGCACAATGGCGACATGAACGATCGCTCCGCTGCGTCCGAACCGTCGCCCGCGCTCCCGTCGCCCCCGGATCCCGCATCGACCATCGCCGTGCGCCCGCTGCTGTGGCTGGTCGCGGCCGGCGTGTTCATGCAAATGCTCGACAGCACCATCGTCAACACCGCGTTGCCCGCGATGGCGCGCGATCTCGGCCAGTCGCCGCTGCGGATGCAGGCCGTCGTGGTGGCCTATGCATTGACCGTGGCGATGCTGATCCCGGCCTCGGGCTGGCTGGCGGATCGCTTCGGCACCCGGCACGTCTTCATCGCCGCGGTCGTGTTGTTCACGCTGGGCTCGCTGGCCTGCGCGGTTTCGCAGACGTTGTCGCAGCTCACCGCTTCGCGCGTGCTGCAGGGCATCGGCGGTGCGATGCTGCTGCCGATCGGGCGGCTGTCGGTGCTGCGCGGTGCCGCGCAAGGATTTCCTCGCCGCGATGAGTTTCGTGACGGTGCCAGGACTGATTGGCCCGCTGATCGGCCCGACGCTCGGCGGCTGGCTGGTGGAAATCGCGACCTGGCACTGGATTTTTCCTGATCAACCTGCCGCTGGGCATGCTCGGTGCGCTGGCCGCGATGCGCTGGATGCCGGACATGCGCGGCCCGCGCGTGCGCTTCGATGCGCTCGGCTACGTGCTGCTCGCGTTCGCGATGGTGGCGATCTCCCTGTCGCTGGACAGCCTGTCCGAACGCGATGCGCGACGCGGCGCGATGATGGTGCTGCTGGTGTTCGGCCTCGCCGGTCTGGCCGCCTACTGGCTGCATGCCGCGCGCGCGCCGCGGCCGCTGTTCTCGCTGGCCTTGTTCAAGGTGCCGAGTTTCAGCATCGGCCTGCTCGGCAATCTGTTCTCGCGCATGGGCAGCAGCGGCATGCCGTTCCTGATCCCGCTGATGCTGCAGGTCGGCCTGGGCTTCTCGCCGATGTCGGCCGGCATGATGATGATTCCGGCGGCGCTGGCCGGCATGGGATCCAAGCGCATCGTCGTGCCGCTGGTGCATCGGCTGGGCTATCGCCGCGTGCTGGTGATCAACACGATCCTGGTGGGCCTGGCGATGGCGAGCTTCGCGCTGGTCGATGCGGATCAACCCCTGTGGGTGCACCTGATCCACTTCGCCTGCTTCGGTGCGGTGAACTCGCTGCAGTTCACTGCGATGAACACGCTGGCACTGCGCGATCTCGACGGCGATCTCGCCAGCAGCGGCAACAGCCTGCTGTCGATGACGATGATGCTGGCGATGAGTATCGGTGTCGCGCTGGCCGGCAGTCTGCTCGGCGTGTTCGGCAATGCGGCGCTGCATCCGTTGCAGGGTCAGGCGCTGTCGGCATTCCGCTGGAGCTTTGTCTGCGTGGGCCTGATCACGATGGCGTCGGCGGCGATCTTCGCGCAACTGGAACCGACGCGGCGCATTCCCGATTCGAGCGTCAAGCGGGCTGATCCGGGCTAGGCACGCTCGCTTCGGCCAGCCAGTCCACGACGGCCTGCAATGCGTCGTTGCGGCTGTCGCCCGCGCGCAGGCGTTCGCGGTAGATCGCCATCTGGTAGTGCGCGCTGGTGCCGTGATCGAGGATGTGCCACAGGCGCGCGAAATCGGCCTGCGCGTCCAGCGCCTCGATGTCTTCGGCCAGCGTGTCCTGCGTGTTGCTCAGCATCTCGGCCACCGAGACCAGCCCGCCGCTGGTCAGATCCAGCAGCCCGGCGTTGTAGCCATGACGCTGCGCACGCCACAGGTTCTCGGCCACGATCGCCTGCACGCCCGCATCGAGCCCGGCATGGCGATCGGGATTGCGTTCCAGGTGGCGGATGATGCAGCGGAAGAGTTGCGCCAGTGCGATTCCGTCATCGACATGCGTGCAGCAGTCGGGCACGCGCAGTTCCACGGTAGGAAAGCGCAGCGAAGGCCGCACCGCCCACCACAAAAAGCTTGCATCCTCGATCGTGCCGGACTGCATCATCCGGGCCACGTACCGCTCGTAGGCAGCCTGATCGGCGAACAGCGGCGGCAACCCGGTGCGTGGAATCTCCTGGTAGGCGGTCTGCCGATAACCCATCAGCCCGGTCGGATGCCCGAGCCAGAACGGCGATGAAGTGCTCAGCGCCAGCAGCAGCGGCAGGAAGGGTTGCACGCGACGCAGCAGATCCACGCGCGAGGTCACCGATTCCGGCTGGACATGCACGTGCAGGCCGCACACCAGGTTGCGATGCCCGAGCATCTGCAACTGCTCCATGACCTTGTCGTAGTGCGGTTTGTCGGTGCTGCGCTGTTCGCGCCACATGCCCATCGGATGCGTGCCGGCCGCGAGGATGCCCAGCCCGTGCTCGCTGGCGATGCGGGCCACCGTGCCGCGCAGATGACGCAGATCCCGCCGTGCTTCGGCGGCGTCGTGGTGGACGTGGGTCTGCACTTCGACCTGGGTCTGCAGCAGTTCGCTGCCGAACTGATCGCCCAGTTCCTGCTGGCAACGCTGGAAGAACACGCGCGGCATGTGCCGCAGCCGGCGCCGATTGCGGCGGACGAGGAAATACTCCTCTTCCAGCCCGAAGGTATAAAGATGCTTCGCCAAAACAAGAACGCCCTGCCGGAGTGACAGAGCGTTATCGCATCGGGCCGGTCAATTTTTCGTTGAGGCCACCGGCGGCTCGATCGAATGCACCGAACGCAGCGCGCTCAGACCTCCAGCGAAGCCAGATCGCCCTTGGTTTCCAGCCATGCCTTGCGTTCGCTGGCGCGCTTCTTCGCCAACAGCATGTCGATCAGCGAATGCGTCTGATCGCCGTCGTCGACGGTCAACTGCACCAGCCGGCGGGTGTCCGGGTGGATGGTCGATTCGCGCAACTGCGAGGCGTTCATTTCGCCCAGGCCCTTGAAGCGGGTGACGTTGACCGCGCCCTTGATCTTCTCGCGCTGGATCTTCTCCAGCAGCAGGCGCTTTTCTTCCTCGTCCAGCGCATAGAACACCTGCTTGCCCACGTCGACGCGGAACAGCGGCGGCATGGCCACGAACACATGCCCCGCCTGCACCAGCGCGGGGAAATGCCGCAGGAACAACGCGCTCAGCAGGGTGGCGATGTGCAGGCCATCGGAGTCGGCGTCGGCGAGGATCACGACCTTGCCGTAACGCAGGCCGGTGATGTCTTCCTTGCCGGGATCGCATCCGATGGCGACCGCCAGATCGTGCACTTCCTGCGAAGCGAGCACGCTGCCGGACGCGACTTCCCAGGTATTGAGGATCTTGCCGCGCAGCGGAAGAATCGCCTGGAAATCCTTGTCGCGCGCCTGCTTGGCGCTGCCGCCGGCCGAGTCGCCTTCGACCAGGAACAACTCGGTGCGCGAGAGATCCTGGCTGATGCAGTCGGCGAGCTTGCCCGGCAGCGCCGGACCCTGCGTGACCTTCTTGCGGACCACCTGCTTTTCCGTTTTCAGGCGCGCCGCGGCGCGCTCGATCGCGATCTGCGCGATCTTCTCGCCGAGATCGACGTGCTGGTTGAGCCACAGGCTGAAGGCATCGTGCGACGCGCCTTCGATGAAGCCGGCCGCCTGCCGCGAACTCAGGCGTTCCTTGGTCTGTCCGCTGAACTGCGGATCGGTCATCTTCAGGGACAGCACGAAGGCCACGCGATCCCAGACGTCTTCCGGCGCCAGCTTCACGCCGCGCGGCAGCAGGTTGCGGAAGTCGCAGAACTCGCGTAGGGCATCGGTCAAGCCGCTGCGCAGGCCGTTGACGTGCGTGCCGTGCTGCGCGGTGGGAATCAGGTTGACGTAGCTCTCCTGCACCAGTTCGCCTTCGGCCACCCACGCCACCGCCCAGTCGACGATCTCGGTGTCCTTCTTCAGCGTGCCGACGAACAGATCCGGCGGCAACAGTTCGCGGCCGCTCAGTTCGCCCTTGAGGTAATCGCGCAGGCCGTCTTCGTAATGCCAGGTATCGCGCTCGCCGGTGGCTTCGTCATGCAGCTTGACGGTCAGGCCCGGGCACAGCACGGCCTTGGCGCGCAGCAGGTGGCGCAGTGCGCGCGCATTGAATTTCGGCGTGTCGAAATACTTGGCATCCGGCCAGAAGCGCAATCGCGTGCCCGTGTTCTTCTTGCCGACCGAACCGACCACTTCCAGTCGCGAAGCAGCGTCGCCATCGCGGAATTCCATCCGGTACTCGTTGCCTTCGCGCTTGATGAAGATCTCCACCTTCTTCGACAGCGCGTTGACCACCGACACGCCCACGCCGTGCAGGCCACCGCTGAAGGTGTAGTTGCGGTTGCTGAATTTGCCGCCGGCGTGAAGGCGGGTGAGGATCAGTTCGACCCCCGGAATCTTTTCCTCCGGATGGATGTCCACCGGCATGCCGCGGCCGTCGTCGGAGACCTCGCAACTGCCGTCCTTAAACAGCGTCACTTCGATTTCACCGGCGTGGCCGGCGAGCGCTTCGTCGACCGCATTGTCGATGACTTCCTGCGCCAGATGGTTCGGCCGCGCGGTATCGGTGTACATGCCGGGCCGGCGCTTGACCGGGTCCAGGCCGGAGAGGACTTCGATGTCGGCGGCGTTGTAGCGACTGCTCATTAGGCGATGCGATGGCGGAAACGAAGCGGCAAGTGTGCGGCCAGAGCCGTTTTTTTGCACGTTCAGGGGCAGGCGTGGCAGGCCGGAGTATCGTGGCCGGCGTCACTTGAATCCGGCCTCCGCCGGGCCCATCTGACTCGTATCGCGACAGGAGAACGTCCATGAAACCGCGCAACATGCTGCTGCTCTCCGTGGCCGTGCTGGCCGCTGCCTCGGCGACACTGGCGCTGGCCCAGAACCGTACCAATCCCGAACCGAAGACGACCCAGGACAGCCAGTCCGATTCTTCCGATTCC
The DNA here is from genome assembly GCA_023390905.1 of Pseudomonadota bacterium. Taxonomy (GTDB): domain Bacteria; phylum Pseudomonadota; class Gammaproteobacteria; order Xanthomonadales; family Xanthomonadaceae; genus Pseudoxanthomonas_A. The sequence continues at coordinate 117,108 of JAEWBY010000011.1, forward strand.
GATCGCAAGGCCCAGCGCCGCGCGGCCAACGAAGCGGCCGCCGCCGAACGCGCCAAGCAGAAGGCCGAAGCCGCCAGGAAGGGTGGCCAGCAGGAAGAAGAGGAAGAGCGCAAGCCGTAATTGTCTGCGCCCAGAAACGCTTGCCACGCAAGGGTTTCAAGGCCAACCGCTACACTCCGGCGCCCCGCTCCCGCGGGGCGTCGTGCTTTTCGCGACCGGGCGTTGCCGGTAGACTATGGCTTTCCGGAGCCCTGCCAATGACTCCCCTTATTTTCGTCACCGGCGGCGTCGTGTCCTCGCTAGGCAAGGGCATCGCCGCCGCGTCGCTTGCGTCCATTCTCGAAGCCCGTGGCCTGAAGGTCACGATGATGAAGCTGGACCCCTACATCAACGTCGACCCGGGCACGATGAGCCCGTTCCAGCACGGTGAGGTCTACGTCACCGACGACGGCGCCGAAACCGATCTGGACCTGGGCCACTACGAGCGCTTCGTGCGCACGCGCCTGAGCCGGAAGAACTCGATCACCACCGGCCGCATCTACGAGAACGTCATCCGCAAGGAACGCCGCGGCGATTATCTGGGCGCGACGGTGCAGGTCATCCCGCACATCACCGACGAGATCCGCCGCTGCATCGAAGAGGCCACCGAAGGCTTCGACGTGGCGCTGGTGGAGATCGGTGGCACGGTCGGCGATATCGAGTCGCTGCCGTTCCTCGAGGCCATCCGCCAGATCCGCACCGAGCGCGGCCCCGAGCAGGCGTTGTTCATGCATCTGACGCTGGTGCCGTACGTGGCCGCCGCCGGCGAGCTGAAGACCAAGCCCACCCAGCATTCGGTCAAGGAACTGCGTTCGATCGGCATCCAGCCGGACGTGCTGCTGTGCCGTTCCGAGCAGGTCATCCCGGATTCGGAACGCCGCAAGATCTCGCTGTTCACCAACGTGCCCGAGCGCGCCGTGATCTCGGTGCCGGACGTGGACGTGCTGTACAAGATTCCCGGTGGCCTGCATGAGCAGGGCCTGGACGAGATCGTCATCCGCCAGCTGCGCCTGGACGGCGCGCGCGCGGCCGATCTGTCCGAATGGGAAGCGGCGGTCGACGCCACTCTCAATCCGCTGGACGAGGTGACCATCGCCGTGGTCGGCAAATACGTCGATCACCAAGACGCCTACAAGTCCGTCGGCGAGGCGCTCAAGCACGGCGGCCTGCGCCAGCGCACGCGCGTGAACCTGAAGTGGATCGAGGCGCAGGATCTGGAAGGCAGCGACATGTCCCTGCTGCGCGGCGTCGACGGCATCCTGGTGCCCGGCGGCTTCGGCGATCGGGGTTTCGAAGGCAAGGTGCTCACCTCCAAGCATGCGCGTGAAGCAGGCGTTCCGTATTTCGGCATCTGCTATGGCATGCAGGCGGCGGTGGTGGATTACGCGCGCAACGTCGCCGGCCTCGAAGGCGCCAACAGCACCGAAAACGACAAGCAATCGCCGCATCCGGTGATCGCGCTGATCACTGAATGGCGCACGGCCGCCGGGGATGTCGAGCGTCGCGACGAGCGTTCCGATCTCGGCGGCACGATGCGCCTGGGCCTGCAGGAAGCCCGGCTCAAGCCCGGCACGCTGGCGCGGGAGCTGTACGGCAAGGACATCGCCGCCGAACGCCATCGCCATCGCTACGAATTCAACAACCGCTACCGCACGCAACTGGAAGACGCCGGCCTGGTGATCTCGGCCAAGTCGATGGACGATCTGCTGGTGGAGATGATCGAATTGCCGCGCAGCGTGCATCCGTGGTTCCTGGCCTGCCAGGCGCATCCGGAATTCCTGTCCACGCCGCGCTATGGCCATCCGCTGTTCGTCGGTTTCATCCGCGCCGCGCGCGAGAAAAAGGCGGGCGGCAAGCTGCTGAAGGAAGCGCGGGCTTGATCAGCGATAGCGATTTCAGGGAATTGCTGCACAGGATTCTTGCCGATCCGGAAACCGAGGCGTTTGTCAGGAATGTCGTGCTGAACCGCCCCCTGGTTTTCAAGTCGGCCGACGACTCCAACGTGCTGGATATCGCTCCGAATGCGGTGGTCAACAACGCGACCTTCAATCTTTCGTCCGGCGATATCCGGGTTGAAGACTGGGCGTTCTTCGGTCACGAAGTGAAGTTATTGACGGGCACGCATGACACTACCTGTTTCAACCACGAGCGACAGGTCGCGGTTCCTGCCAGGGGACGCGACATCATCATCAAGCAGGGCGCCTGGATCGGAACAGGGGCGATGGTCCTGGGCCCGTGCACTGTAGGCGAACATGCCGTGGTCGCGGCCGGAGCGGTGGTCAATCGCGATGTGCCTGCCTATGCCGTGGTCGGAGGCGTTCCGGCCCGGATTATCAAGATGCTGGATGGAGAGACCGCACATGAATAGCGCAACCATGAAACTCTGCGGATTTGAAGTCGGGCTGGATCAGCCGTTGTTCCTCATCGCCGGGCCGTGCGTGATCGAGTCGATGCAGTTGCAGCTCGACGTGGCCGGTCGCCTCAAGGAGATCACCGGCAAACTCGGGATGAACTTCATCTTCAAGTCCAGTTTCGACAAGGCCAATCGCACGTCCGGCACCAGCTTCCGCGGCCCCGGCATGGAGGAAGGCCTGAAAGTGCTGGCCGAGGTGAAGAAGCAGATCGGCGTTCCGGTGCTCACCGACGTGCACGAGTACACGCCGATGAATGAAGTGGCGGCCGTGGTCGATGTGTTGCAGACACCGGCGTTCCTCGTGCGCCAGACCGATTTCATCCGCAACGTGTGCGCGGCCGGCAAGCCGGTGAACATCAAGAAGGGCCAGTTCCTTTCGCCGTGGGACATGAAGCCGGTCGTGGACAAGGCCAAATCCACCGGCAACCACGACATCATGGTCTGCGAACGCGGCGCGAGTTTCGGCTACAACAACCTGGTGAGCGACATGCGCTCGCTGAGCGTGATGCGCGACACCGGCTGTCCGGTGGTGTTCGACGCGACCCACTCGGTGCAGTTGCCGGGCGGGCAGGGCAGCAGTTCTGGCGGCCAGCGCGAATTCGTGCCGGTGCTGGCGCGCGCGGCGGTGGCGGTCGGCGTGGCGGGCCTGTTCGCCGAAACCCACCCGGATCCGTCCAAGGCCCTGTCCGATGGTCCCAATGCCTGGCCGCTGGACAGGATGGAAGCGCTGCTGGAAACGCTGCTGGCGCTGGATGCAATCACCAAGAAGAACGGATTCGTGGAATCCCAGCTCTGATGCAACCCCGCGCGTGATCCACGCTACTCTTCATCACCGCGTGGTCCTGCCATCGTTGCATCCGCGCCGGCTCCGGATCGACTTGCCTTCCCACTACTGACCTTTCGACATGACCCACATCGCCAAGATCCACGCCCGCGAAATCCTCGACAGTCGCGGCAATCCCACGCTCGAAGCGGAAGTCACCCTCGCCGATGGTTCGTTCGGCCGCGCGGCCGTGCCCTCGGGCGCGTCGACCGGCACCAAGGAAGCGGTCGAACTGCGTGATGGCGACAAGACCCGCTATCTCGGCAAGGGCGTTCGCAAGGCGGTGGAGAACGTCAACGGCGCGATTGCGCAGGCGCTGGCCGGTTTCGATGCCGCGGATCAGCAGGGCCTGGATCGCCGCCTGATCGATCTCGATGGCACCGAGAACAAGGGACGCCTCGGCGCCAATGCGCTGCTCGGTGTTTCGCTGGCGGCGGCGCATGCGGTGGCCGCTTCGCGCAGGCAGCCGCTGTGGCAGTACCTCGCGCAGGGCCGCGAGGTCAGCCTGCCGGTGCCGATGATGAACATCATCAACGGCGGTGCGCATGCCGACAACAACGTCGACTTCCAGGAGTTCATGGTGCTGCCGGTCGGTTTCGCCTCGTTCTCCGAAGCGCTGCGCGCCGGCACCGAAATCTTCCATTCGCTCAAGTCGGTGCTGAAGGGTCATGGCCTGAGCACGGCGGTCGGCGATGAAGGCGGCTTCGCGCCGGACTTCCGCAGCAACGTCGAAGCGCTCGACACCATTCTCGAAGCGATCGGCAAGGCCGGTTACACGGCCGGTGAAGACGTGCTGCTCGGCCTGGACGTGGCGTCCAGCGAGTTCTTCGAGAACGGCAAGTACAACCTCGTCGGCGAGAACAAGCGCCTGACCTCGGATCAGTTCGTCGATTTCCTCGCCGACTGGGCCGCGCAGTACCCGATCGTCTCGATCGAAGACGGCCTGGCCGAGGACGACTGGGCGGGCTGGAAGCTGCTCACCGATCGCATCGGCGGCAAGGTCCAGTTGGTGGGCGACGATCTGTTCGTCACCAATCCCCGGATCTTCAAGGAGGGCATCGACTCGGGCACCGCCAACGCCATCCTGATCAAGGTCAACCAGATCGGCACGCTCAGCGAAACACTGGAAGCGATCGCGATGGCGGATCAGGCCGGCTATGCGGCGATCGTTTCGCACCGCTCCGGCGAAACCGAAGACACCACCATCGCCGACATCGCGGTGGCCACGACCGCCACCCAGATCAAGACCGGCTCGCTGTGCCGCAGCGATCGCGTCGCCAAGTACAACCAGTTGCTGCGCATCGAGCAGGCGCTGGGCGCCGGCGCACGCTATGCCGGCCGCGACGCTTTCGTCTCGCTGAAGAAGTAACCACGTGCGGCGGATCGGCTGGCTCCTGCTGGGATTGCTGCTGCTGCTCGGGTGGCTGCAGTACAAGTTCTGGTTCGGGGCCGGCAGTTCCGGCGACGTGGTCGCGCTGGAAAGCCAGGTGATCGTGCAGCAGCGCGAGAATGCCGGCCTGCAGGAACGCAACGATGCACTGGCCGCCGAAGTGGAGGATCTGAAATCCGGCGAAGCGGCCGTCGAAGAACGCGCGCGCAGCGAACTGGGCATGATCAAGCCGGGCGAAAAGTTCTACCGCGTGGTGGATTCGACCACGACGCCGCCGCCGGCAGCCGCGGAAGGCGAAGCGTCCGCTGCCGTGCCGGAGCATGCGCCCTGATGTCGGCTCTGTGGGTCGTCATTCCCGCGGCCGGTCGCGGCACGCGTTTCGGCGGACCGCTGCCGAAGCAGTATCTGACGGTCGGCGGTCATCCGTTGCTGGCGCATACGCTGGCGGCGTTGTTCGCGCACGAGTCGATCGAAGGCGCCGTATTGCCGTTGTCGGCCCAGGACCCGGACTGGCCGGGCTGGACTGAATTCGCGGGACGGCCGCTGCTGACCTGCGTGGGCGGCGCCACGCGCGCCGAATCCGTGCTGGCGGGCCTGCGCGCACTGCCCGAACGCGTGCGCGCCGACGACTTCGTGCTCGTGCATGACGCGGCGCGTCCGAATCTTTCGCTCGCCGATCTCGATGCGCTGCTGGAGCGTGGCCGCGGCGATCCGGTGGGCGCGATTCTCGCTGCGCCGGTACGCGACACGCTCAAGCGCGCCGGCGACGACGGCGGCATCGACGCCACCGAACCGCGCTCGCGGCTGTGGCGCGCTTTCACGCCGCAGATGTTCCGTCGCCTGCAACTGACGCGCGCGCTGGAACATGCCGCCGCTTCGGGCATCGAAGTGACCGATGAAGCCATGGCGATGGAACTGCAGGGTCTGCGCCCGCTGCTGATCGAAGGCGCGGAAAGCAATTTCAAGGTCACCACGCCCTCGGATCTGGCGCGCTTTGAGTTCGAACTGCTGCGGCGCTCGCCTGCATGAGCCCGATTGCCCGCTCGATTGGATGCGGCGTCGGCCGCTGAGCGCGTCCCGCATCGCCGTTACGGAGTACTACCATGTCCACGCCTGTCATTCCTTTCCGCATCGGCCAGGGTTTCGATGTGCACGCCTTCGGCCAGGGCGACCATCTGATGCTGGGAGGCGTGCGTGTCCCGCACGAACGTGGCGTGCTCGCGCACAGCGACGGCGACGTCGTGCTGCACGCACTGTGCGATGCCATGCTCGGTGCGCTTGCGCTGGGCGATATCGGCCAGCATTTTCCGCCCAGTGATCCGCAATGGAAAGGCGCGGACAGCCGGCAGTTCCTGCGCCATTGCAACCTGCTGATCAACGAGCGCGGTTGGTACATCGGCAATGTCGATATCACCGTCATCGGCGAACGCCCGAAGGTCGGTCCGCATGCGGACGCGATGCGCAACGTCATGGCAGTAGATCTCGCTGTGGCGGTCGATGTGATCAGCGTGAAGGCGACCACCACCGAGAAACTCGGCTTTACCGGCCGTGGCGAAGGGATTGCAGCACAGGCCGTCGTGCTGCTGGTCGCCGCATGAGCCGGGAATTGCCGCGTGCGTTCGGCGATGCCGTGCTGACGGCTTCTTTCCGCAACCGGCTCGAGGATTTTTTCGTCGAGGAACTGCCTGCCTTCGAACCCGGCGGAGAAGGCGAGCACCTGCTGCTGACGATTGAAAAGCGCGGCATGAACACCGCGTTCGCCGCCAAGCGCATCGCGGCGTGGGCGAAGTTGCCGGAACATGCGATCGGTTATGCCGGATTGAAGGATCGCCACGCGATCACACGACAGCGTTTCAGCGTGCATCTGCCCAAACGCGTCGCGCCGGAGATTTCTTCGTTGCAGTCGGTCGATCTGCGTGTGATCGAGTCGATCTGGCATAACCGCAAGTTGCCGCGCGGTGCATTGGCGGGAAATCGTTTCGTGCTGGTATTGCGTGATGTCGCCGGCGAGCGCGCCGCCATCGAACAGCGCCTGCGCGACATTGCCGATGGCGGTCTGCCGAACTGGTTTGGTGAGCAGCGATTTGGTCGCGATGGCGGCAACGTCACCTCGGCATTGGCGATGTTCAGCGGCCGGCGCGTGCGCCGCGACGAGCGGTCGATACTGCTGTCGGCAGCGCGTTCCAGACTATTCAACCGCGTGCTGGCCGCGCGCATCGCAGCGGGGAACTGGAACCAGGCAATGGACGGCGAAGTGTGGATGCTTGCCGGCAGCCGCAGCGTGTTCGGCCCGGAACCATTCGATGAAACACTGCAACGACGCCTGGCGGAATTCGATATACATCCCAGCGGCGCCCTGTGGGGTGCGGGCGAGCTTCGTAGTACCGGAGCGTGTCGTGTGCTGGAAATGGAAGCCCTCGCCAGTGAGGATGCGCAAGCGTTGCGCGCCGGACTCGAACAGGCCGAACTGAAACAGGAACGCCGCGCACTGCGCCAACGTGCCGGTGATCTGGCCTGGGAATGGATGGATGACGGCGCGCTGCAACTTTCATTCACGCTTCCGCCGGGCAGTTATGCCACGGCGTTGCTGCATGAACTGGGTGAGGTGAGCGAAGCGCGTTCGCAATCACGCGAGGATTGATTACACCGCCTGTCGCGATGCGCATTCGCGTCGGGTGCATGAGTGGTCGGGCTGGCTTTCAACAGACGCATGTCTGGTCAGCCCCCCTCCTACAGATCAGTGGCAGGAATTTCTTCCCGCCTCACGCATGCACTGCGCAAACGCGGTTTACCGCTTTTCGCTTTCCGGTTACCGGCTACCTGATGCCGCGCCGCGCCAGCAGCACCAGCACCGCACCGGTGCCGCCCTGTGCCTGCGGCGCGGAATGGAAGGCGAGCACGTCGCCGCGATGGCGCAGCAGGCGATCGACCAGATTCTTCAGCACGGGCAATTCGCGCTCGTTGCGCTGGCCCTTGCCATGGATGATGCGTACGCACCCGTACTCGTGCGCATGCGCCTCGCGCATGAACTCGCGAAGCAGGCGTTCGGCTTCGCTGGCCGTCGCGCCATGCAGATCGAGTTCGTCCTGCGCGGAGAACTGGCCCTTGCGCAGGCGCTGGAACGCGCGCGGCGGCAGGTTCCCGCGCCGGTAGCTGAGCACGTCGCCCGCTTCGATGCGCGCCAGATCATCCAGTCCGCGCTGGAATTCGCTGCGTGCATCGATCTCGTCGCGCTCGGCCATGCGCGCGGCCGGTCGCGGCGGCGCGCGGCGCGGCGGCGGCGGCGCTTCCGGCAGCGGCTTGACCTCGCCGATGGCCTGGCGGAACAGCGCGGCGTCGTCTTCGTCGGAATCGCGGGACATGCCGCAGAGCTTAGGCGCTGGCGGCGTGACGTCAATGTGGGTGCCCCGGTGTGATCGGCACGCGGGAAGCGATCATCGGCTTCCGGTATCATGGGGCGGTTCCCGAGGAGAACCATGCGCGTACTAGTGAGCAACGACGACGGCGTTGACGCGCCCGGCATCCGCATCCTGGCGGAGGGGCTGCGCCAGGCCGGCCACGAGGTATTCGTGATCGCACCCGATCGCGACCGTTCCGGTGCCAGCAATTCGCTCACCCTCGATCTGCCGATCCGCCTCAAACGGCTGGATCATTACACCTGCAGCGTCGCTGGCACGCCGACCGACTGCGTGCACCTGGCATTGACCGGCATGCTCGAATTCGAACCGGATATCGTCGTGTCCGGCATCAACAATGCCGCCAATCTCGGTGACGACGTCATCTATTCGGGCACGGTCTCCGCCGCGATGGAAGGACGCTTCCTCGGTCTGCCGGCAGTGGCCATGTCGCTGGTGTCGCGCAACCACGAGCCACGCCATTTCGAAACGGCCGCGCGCGCGGCGGTCGAGATCGTCGCGCGCCTGAAGGCCGATCCGTTGCCCGCCGACACCATCCTCAATGTCAACGTGCCGGATCGTCCGTGGGCGGACGTGGCCGGTTTCGAAGTGACGCGCCTGGGCAACCGGCACCGATCCGAGCCCTGCGTGGCGCAGGCCGATCCGCGCGGCAGCACGGTGTACTGGATCGGGCCGGCCGGTCCGGAACAGGACGCCGGACCCGGCACCGATTTCCACGCCGTGCGCACCGGCAACATTTCCATCACGCCGATCCATGTCGACCTGACGCGCTATCAGGCGCTGGAAAAGGTGGCCGGCTGGGTGGGTGGACTCACTGCCGCGCTCGATGATCCGCAGGAGCCCGCGCAATGACGCCGCGACTGCGCCTTCAGCCCGAAGCCGTCGGCATGGGCATGACCTCGCAGCGCGTGCGTGATCGCCTGGTCGAGCGCCTGCGCGAGTCGGGCATCCGCGACGAGAACGTGCTCAACGCCATTCGCCTGGTGCCGCGCCACCTGTTCGTCGATGAAGCGCTCGCCACGCGCGCGTATGAAGACACCGCGCTGCCGATCGGGCACAGCCAGACGATCTCGCAGCCGTGGGTGGTGGCGCGCATGACCGAAGCACTGCTCGAGACCCAGCCGAAAAAAGTGCTCGAAGTCGGCACCGGATCCGGTTATCAGGCCGCGGTGCTGGCGGTGCTCGGGCTGGAAGTGCACACAGTCGAGCGCATCGGCGATCTCCTGCGGCAGGCGCGCAAGCGTTTGCGGCAGCTTGGCATGAACGTGCGCAGCAAGCATGACGATGGCCGCATCGGCTGGCCCGAACACGGCCCCTACGACGGCATTCTCGTCACCGCCGCCGCGCCCGCGCTGGTCAGCGCGCTGATCGATCAACTCGCCGTCGGCGGCAGCCTGATCGCACCGGTCGGCGGCGCGGGGTCGCAGTCGTTGATCCGCGTGAGCAAGCGCGAGGACGGCTCGGTGCAGGAGGAAACACTCGCGCCGGTGGTGTTCGTACCGCTGCTTTCAGGGACGCTGGATTGAGCCGATGAAAATCTTCAAGCCGCTCTATGAGCGCGCCATCCAGTGGGCCCGACATCCTCGCGCGCCGGCGTTGCTCACCGGGCTGAGTTTCATCGAGGCGATCATTTTCCCGGTGATGCCGGAGGTGATGCTCGCGCCGATGTCGCTGGCCCAGCCAAGGCGCGCGCTCTGGTTCGCCACGATCAGCCTGATCGGATCGCTCGCCGGCGCACTGGTCGGCTATGCGCTGGGCCACTTTGCCTTCGCCGCGTTGCAGCCGGTGATCGAATGGCTGGGCTGGAGCGCCAGGATCGATGCGCAGGTGCTGCATCTGCGCGAGGTGGTGGCGGAGTCGCCGTGGCGCGCCTTCTGGTTGCTGGTGCTGGCCGGCTTCACGCCGATCCCGTTGAAGATATTCACTTGGGCCTCAGGCATCGTCGGCGTTCCGCTGATACCTTTTTTCGCGAGCATGCTGGTGGGTCGAGGCAAGCGCGTGTATCTGGTGGCCGGCGCGATCCGGCTGGGCGGGGCCCGCGCGGAAGCGGCGCTGCATCGCTGGATCGAACCGGTCGGCTGGATCGCGAGCGTGCTGCTGCTCGGCCTGATCGGCTGGCTTGTCTGGCAGGCCAATACGTGAACCCTCGTGCACATGCAGCGGAGCGGAACCAGCGAATGACCCAAGCCCCACGTGCCCTCATCCTGATCGCCGTTGCACTGCTGGCTGCGTGCAGCAGCACCGTGGTGCGTGAGACCGGTGGTTCGACGCGTGGCGCATCGGCGTCCCAACCCAAGCCCGGTCAGACTGTGCGCGTGCAGCGTGGCGAAACGCTGTACGGCATCGCGTTCCGCAATGGCATCGACTTCCGCGATCTGGCTGCCTGGAACAGCATCGGCTCGCCGTACACGATCTATCCGGGGCAGGTGCTGCGCCTCTATCCGGGCACGGGGGGCAGCCGCAGGCCGGCGGGTTCTTCCACGGCAGCAACCAGCGGTGCGGCGCGCCCCGGAAGCGGAAAGCCGGCAACGTCGGCGACCACGCCGCCGGCCCGCCCCGTCGCCACTACGCCCACGCCTGCGAACAGTGGATTCGCCTGGCGCTGGCCGGCCGATGGCCATGTCATCGCGCGCTTCACGCCCGGCGACGCCACCCGGCAGGGCATCGACATCGCCGGCGCGAGCGGGCAGGCCGTGCGCGCGGCCGCCGACGGCGTGGTGGTCTATTCCGGCGCGGGCCTGGTGGGGTATGGCGAACTGATCATCGTCAAGCACAGCGACGCATGGCTGTCGGCATACGGACACAATCGCAAACGACTGGTCAACGAAGGCCAGAACGTGCGCGCCGGCCAGCAGATCGCCGAGATGGGCAGCTCAGGCGCGGCGCGCGAAATGCTGCACTTCGAAATCCGCTACAACGGCAAGCCGGTCGATCCGCTGCAATACCTGCCTTCGCGTTGAAAAAACGCCACCGGCAGGGCAACCGTCGCCGCGCCGGCCCGATATCGATCAGCGCGGGGCGATCAGGAATCCCGCAGCCACGCGCCGCCCTTCGCCGGCCAGCACGTTGAACGTGCGCGCCGCCGCCGCATTGGTCATGATCTCGATGCCCACCCCGCGTGTCAGACCGGCCGCCATCACCACCGCGGGCGGAAAGACCTGGCGATCCCCGGTGCCCAGCAGGATGACCTCCGGCTGCATCTCCAGCAAGGGCGCCAGGTGATCCGGGATCAGGTCGGACACCGCCGAAGGCGCCCAGTCTTCCCGGAGTTCCGAGGGTGAGAGCACGAAGCTGCGGGTGAGCACGCGGTCGTTGACCCGGGCGCTATCGCCGCTGGCGCTGCGGAGTGCGTAGGCGTAGTCGGGGCGTTCGTGGTTCAGTTGCATCGGAGCGCGGATGCGTCCTCAGGCACGCGGCAACACGATCTGGCGGCGTTCGCGGCTCGGGCGGTACAGCACGGCGGTGTGGCCGATGCGCTGCACCAGCGCCGCGCCGGTCTGATCGGCGAGTTGGGCGATCATCGCGTCGCGGGCCTCGCGACCTTCGCCGGACACCTTGACCTTGACCAGTTCGTGGTGCTCGAGCACGCCGTCCAGTTCCGCGATGAAGGCCGGGGTGACTCCCTTTCCGCCAATCTGCAGCAGCGCTTTCAGGTCATGGGCCTGGCCACGCAGGAATCGGGTCTGGGCAGAAGTCAGGACAACGGGCATGCAGGACGCAACAGTGGGGAAGGAGGTTCAGGGTATCATGGCCGCCTTTCCCGCCGCCCGCGCAGGCTGTCGCAAAGCCCGCGGAGACTCCCCGATGGCCACCCGCAGCAAGAGCAGCCAACGCTGGCTGCGTGAACATTTCTCCGATCCCTACGTGAAGAAGGCGCAGGCCGAGGGCATGCGCTCGCGCGCCGCGTACAAGCTCGAGGAGCTGATCGCGCGCGATCGCCTGCTCAGGCCGGGCATGGTGGTGGTCGATCTGGGCGCCGCGCCGGGCGGCTGGTCGCAGTACGTGCGGCAGGCGCTGGGTGACAGCGGCCGCGTGGTGGCGATGGACATCCTCGACATGCCGCCGCTGGCGGGGGTGGAGTTCCTTCACGGGGACTTCAGGGAACAGGACGTGTCATCGAAGCTGGACGCCATGCTCGGTGGCCAGCCGGTGGACCTTGTACTGTCGGATATGGCCCCCAATAAGAGCGGTGTGGACGCGGTGGACCAGCCGCGGGCGATGTATCTGGCGGAACTGGCGATGGACTTCGCCGATGGCCACCTCAAGCCCGGCGGCGCGTTCCTGATCAAGCTGTTCCAGGGAACCGGGTTCGACGAGTACGTCAGGGAGCTGCGGCGTCGTTACGACCGCGTGGTCATCCGCAAGCCGGATGCCTCGCGCAAGCGGTCGCCGGAGGTCTACGCCCTCGGACAGGGCAAGCGTGTCGAGATGAAGTAAGGTGGTCCAACGTGGGCATTGAGAACGAGGTACGGCGGGGCTGATGAGGATGAACGACTTGACCAAGAATCTGCTGCTGTGGGTAGTCGTCGCCGTCGTATTGATGGTGGTGTTCCAGAGCTTTTCGCCCCGGCTCGGCGGCAATGCCGGCGCGGGCGAGATCACCTATTCGGAATTCCTGAAGGAAGTCGACGCCGGGCGCGTGTCGTCGGTGCAGTTCACCAACGACAGCAACCTGGTCACCAACGCGATCAACTACAAGCGCAGCGACGGCACCAACGGCACCGTGTTCGGGCCGCAGGACGACAAGCTGGTCGATGCGCTGGTCAGCAAGAACGTCACCATCACCCGCGACAAGCCCGAGAGCGGCATCGGCCTGGGCATGATCCTGCTGAACTTCCTGCCGGTGCTGCTGATCATCGGTTTCTGGATTTTCATGATGCGGCAGATGCAGGGCGGCGGCGGCGCGAAGGGCGCGATGTCGTTCGGCAAGTCGCGCGCCAAGCTGCAGGGCGAGGACCAGGTCAAGGTGACCTTCGCCGATGTGGCCGGCTGTGATGAGGCAAAGGAAGAAGTCGGCGAGCTGGTCGAGTTCCTGCGCGATCCGGGCAAGTTCCAGAAGCTCGGCGGAAAGATCCCGCGCGGCGTGCTGATGGTCGGCCCGCCCGGCACCGGCAAGACGCTGCTCGCCAAGGCCATCGCCGGTGAAGCGCGCGTGCCGTTCTTCAGCATTTCCGGTTCGGATTTCGTCGAGATGTTCGTCGGCGTCGGCGCCAGCCGCGTGCGCGACATGTTCGAACAGGCCAAGAAGCACGCGCCGTGCATCATCTTCATCGACGAAATCGATGCGGTGGGCCGTCATCGCGGTGCCGGCCTCGGCGGCGGCCATGACGAGCGCGAGCAGACCCTCAACCAGCTGCTGGTCGAGATGGACGGTTTCGAGGGCGGTGAAGGCGTGATTGTGATCGCCGCGACCAACCGTCCCGACGTGCTCGATCCGGCGCTGCTGCGTCCGGGCCGCTTCGATCGCCAGGTCGTGGTGGGGCTGCCGGACGTTAAGGGCCGCGAGCAGATCCTGCGCGTGCACATGCGCAAGCTGCCGCTGGCCGATGACGTCGAGCCGATGGTCATCGCGCGCGGCACGCCGGGTTTCAGCGGCGCGGATCTGGCCAACCTCGCCAACGAAGCGGCGCTGTTCGCCGCGCGCGGCAATGAAAAGGAAGTGCGCATGGAGCACTTCGATCGCGCGCGCGACAAGATCCTGATGGGCGCCGAACGCCGCTCGATGGCGATGAGCGAGGACGAAAAGACGCTCACCGCGTACCACGAAGCCGGGCACGCCATCGTCGGCCGCGTCGTCCCCGAGCACGACCCGGTCTACAAGGTCACCATCATTCCGCGCGGCCGCGCGCTGGGCGTGACGATGTACCTGCCGGAAGGCGACAAGTACAGCCTCAACCGCGTGGCGATCGAATCGCAGCTGTGTTCGCTGTATGGCGGCCGCGTCGCGGAAGAGCTGATCTTTGGCGCCGACAAGGTCACCACCGGCGCGTCGAACGATATCGAGCGCGCGACCAAGATGGCACGCAACATGGTCACCAAGTGGGGCCTGAGCGACGAGATGGGCCCGATCGCCTACGGCGAGGAAGAGGACGAAGTCTTCCTGGGCCGCTCCGTCACCCAGCACAAGAACGTGTCGAACGAGACCGCGCGCAGGATCGATGAAGTCGTGCGGAGCATCCTGGATCGCGCCTACGAGCGCACCAAGACGATCCTGACCGAGAACATCGACAAGCTGCACGTCATGTCGCAACTGCTGCTGCAATACGAAACCATCGACGCCCCGCAGATCGACGCGATCATGGAAGGTCGCGAGCCGCCGCCGCCAGCCGGCTGGGGCAAGTCGGGCAAGGATGACGACAAGCCCGAATCGCGTCCGCTGCCGCCGCTGGGCGGTCCGGCCGCGCAGACCTGATTGCGTGTTCACGTACTCCAGAGAGCCGGCGTTTCGCCGGCTTTTTGTTGCGCGTGTGAGCGCGGACTGTCGGCATCGGCGTGCGGTCACAAACGCCAGCCTCGAACGTCCCTGATTTTGTGGATAATCCGGACGCAACGGGCGGCCGGCCGCGACAGGAGTTCGGGATGAGCAACAGACAGATGGGCTGGATGGCAATCGGCATCGGCGTGGGCGCCGCAATCGGTGCGGCGACCGGGCAACTGGCCGTGTGGATCGCGGTGGGCGCGGGCTTCGGCGCCGCGATGAGCCGCGCCGGCGCGCGGTGCCTGCGCTGATGTTCGACACCACGCCGCAACTGGAATGCGCCGGCCGCGTGCTGAGGCTCGATCGCCCACGCGTCATGGGCATCGTCAACGTGACGCCGGATTCGTTTTCCGATGGCGGCGCGCATGCCACGCTCGAAGCGGCGGTCGCGCATGGCCTGGAACTGGCCGCGCAGGGTGCGGATCTGCTGGACGTGGGCGGCGAATCGACTCGTCCGGGCGCGGCGGACGTTTCCGTCGAGGAGGAACTGCGTCGCGTCATTCCGGTGATCGAGCGGCTGGCGCGCGAAACCTCGCTGCCCATCAGCATCGACACGTCCAAGCCGGAAGTCATGCAAGCGGCCATCGCCGCCGGCGCGGGCCTGATCAATGACGTGTACGGATTACGCCGCGAAGGCGCGCTGGATGCGGCCGCCGCGCTCGGCGTGCCGGTGGTGCTGATGCATATGCAGGGCGAGCCGCGATCGATGCAGGCCGCGCCGCACTACGACGATGTGGTGGGCGAGGTGCACCGCTTCCTCGCCGAGCGCATTTTTGCCGCGGAAATGGCCGGCATCGCGAAGAAGAACCTGATCGTCGATCCAGGTTTCGGCTTCGGCAAGAACACCGCGCACAACCTCGCGCTGCTGGCCGGGCTGCAACGTTTCACCGAACTCGGCGTGCCGGTATTGGCCGGGTTGTCGCGCAAGCGCAGCCTGGGCGAACTGACCGGACGCGACGTGGCGAGCGAACGCGTCGCCGCCTCCATCGCCGCACATCTGATCGCCGCGCAGCGCGGCGCGAACATCCTGCGCGTGCATGATGTGGCCCAGACCGTGGACGCGCTGAAGATCTGGAACGCGGTCGCGGCGGTGCCGATGCCGCGCAGCGCGGCCGCCTCTCCAACCCTGCGCTGGCCCGACGAGGATTGATGTCGTTGCGGGCCGTGGGCCGCGTCACGCGGTCTCGCCGCCACGGGCGGATGCGACAATGGCGGCATGCCGATCGACACGCGTCCTCCCGCCATTGCCCTGATGGGGCCCACCGCCTCGGGCAAGACCGCGCTGGCGATGGAGTGGGCCGAGCGGCTTGGCGGTGAAATCGTCAGTGTCGATTCGGCGCTGGTCTATCGCGGTCTGGATATCGGCGCCGCCAAGCCCGATGCCGCCATGCGGGCGCGGGTGCCGCATCACCTGATCGACGTGCGCGATCCGTGGCAGACCTGTTCGGCCGCCGAATTCGCGACACTGGCCCGCTACGCAATGGACGACATCGCCGAACGCGGCAAGCTGCCGATCCTGGCGGGCGGCACCGGGTTGTACTTCCGCGCATTGCTGGAGGGGCTGTCGCCGATGCCCGAAGCCGACGCACGGCAACGCGAAGCCATCACCGCCGAAGCCGCCGAACGCGGATGGCCGGCCTTGCACGCGGAACTGGCCAGGGTCGATCCCGAAGCGGCCGCGCGCATCCATGCCACCGATCCGCAGCGCATCCAGCGCGCGCTCGAGGTCTATCGACTGACCGGCAAACCGATCAGCCAATGGCAACGCGAACAGCTCCGGCGTCCGTTTCCGTTCCGCGTGCTGAAGCTGGTGCTGGCACCGGACGATCGTGCAGTCCTGCATGCGCGCATCGCGCAGCGGTTCGACGCCATGCTCGCCGAAGGTTTTCTCGATGAAGTGCGGCGCCTTCGTGCATTGCCCGCCATGCAGGCCGTGGCCGCCCCGCTGGATCTGCCCGCCGTGCGCGCGGTCGGCTACCGGCAGGCCTGGGAACATCTGGACGGAGTGATTTCGCGGGAAGCGTTCCGCGATCGCGCCATCGTCGCCACCCGCCAGCTCGCCAAGCGCCAACTGACCTGGCTGCGTGGCGAGCTGGACGCCCGCTGGTTCGACCCGCTCGGCGGACGCAGCGCCCTGGAACAGGCCCGGCAGTTGTTTCTGGGGTCTGCGTAGCTGGTCAAACGGCCCCGGTTGTGTAACATCGACCCCGCCGGGTTGCGCACTGGGGAACAGGACGCGCGCCCGGCGACACAATTATTCCAATAAGCAACACTGGGAGTTCGCCAATGTCCAAGGGGCAATCCTTGCAGGATCCTTTCCTGAATGCGCTTCGCCGTGAGCGGGTGCCGGTTTCGGTCTACCTCGTCAACGGCATCAAGTTGCAGGGAACCATCGAATCCTTCGATCAGTTCGTCGTCCTGCTGCGCAATACCGTCAGCCAGATGGTCTACAAGCACGCCATTTCCACCGTGGTTCCGGCCCGCAACGTGCGCGTGGGACCGGGCGGCGGCTACGTCCAGCAGGGCGAGGGCGGTGCGGGCGAGGAAGACGCGGAACAGGCCTGACCTGCCAGCGTTCCCGGGCCCGGGACGTGTCCGGGCCACACGCGGAAAGCATGGGATGGCGGGGGACGGCTGTCCGGCGCGCCGTTCATCGGGCCCAGGGTGGAATCGGCTGATTCCGTCCCCATAACGTCCGGGGCGCGATCGTGCGCCGCGACCTGATGAGATACCGCCTCCTCCATGTTTGAACGTTCCCGCAAGGGCGAACACGCACTCCTCATCCAGCCCCATGCCGGCGGTCCGCCGGATGAAGGGGCATCGGAAGAATTCACCGATCTGGCCCGCTCCGCCGGCGCCAGCATCGCCGCATTGCTGACCGCGCGCATCGATCGGCCGAATCCCTCGACCTTGATCGGCAGCGGCAAGCTCGAGGAAATCAAGGCCGCGGCCGAGGCGACCGGTGCGGATCTGGTGCTGGTCAACTATCCGTTGTCACCGGGCCAGGAACGCAATCTCGAACGCTACCTGGAACGGCGCGTGCTCGATCGCACCGGGCTGATCCTCGACATCTTCGCCCAGCGTGCGCGCAGCCACGAAGGCAAGTTGCAGGTCGAACTGGCCCAGCTCAAGCACATGGCCACGCGCCTGGTGCGCGGCTGGACCCACCTGGAGCGCCAGCGTGGCGGTTCGATCGGCCTGCGCGGCCCCGGCGAAACCCAGTTGGAAACCGACCGCCGCCTGTTGCAGAAACGCGTCGAGCAACTGCAGAAGCGGCTCGAGAAAGTCGAAGTGCAGCGCACCCAGATGCGTCGCGCGCGCGTGCGCAGCGAACTGCCGCGCGTGGCGCTGGTCGGTTACACCAATGCCGGAAAATCAACGCTGTTCAACACGCTGACCGGCGCAGAGGCCTACGCGGCCGATCAATTGTTCGCCACGCTCGATCCCACCGTGCGCCGCATCGAATTGCCCGGCGGCAGCGTGGTGCTGGCCGACACCGTGGGCTTCGTGCGCGATCTGCCGCACGAACTGGTGGCGGCATTCCGTTCGACCCTGTCCGAAGCGCGCGAAGCGGATCTGCTGCTCCACGTGGTCGATGCGGCCGACCCGCTGCGCGAAGAGCGGATCGCGCAGGTCGATGAAGTGCTGCAGGCCATCGGCGCCGGCGATATTCCGCAGGTGCTGGTGTTCAACAAGATCGATCGCATCGAAGGAGCGACGCCGCGCCACGACCAGCCGGCCGACACGCGCGAACGGGTCTGGATATCCGCGCGCGACGGTGTCGGCATGGATCTGCTGCGAGATGCGCTGGCGCAGCGCCTCGGCCTGGAACGCCTGCTCGGCACGGTGCACCTGGGCGCCCATTCGGCGCGACTGCGTTCGCGGTTGCATGCGATCGGCGCCGTACGGGGCGAACATCACGACGAAACCGGATGGCATCTGGATCTGGACATGGCGCTGGCCGATGCGCGGCGGCTCGCCGCCGAAGCCGGTGGCCACGCACTGGAATCATTGCTGCCGGTGCGCCCGGATCCGGGATTCTGACCACGGCGCGCCGATCATGGCGATGTGATCGCGGCGCGTTGCCCGGGCCTTCCGACCCTTGTCCGGGCCGCTGGAATCCCTATCTTGTAGAATCAGAACGCGTCGGTTTCGGCCCACGCAATCCTTGACGATGGAGTGGGCATGGCCTGGAACACCCCTGGAAGCGGCGGCTCTGGCAGCGGCGGAAACGGCAACAACGACAACCGGCGGGGCTGGAATCCGCGCGGCAACCCGAGCGGCAACGGCCTGGGCGACCTGATGGATCGTCTGCGCGGCTCGTTCGACGGCAACGGCCCGTTGCGCTGGATCGGCGTGCTGCTGGTGCTGTGGTTGTTGTTCAGCAGCTTCCAGTTGATCGGTGAACAGGAACGCGGCGTGGTCCTGCGCTTCGGCCAGTTCGCGCGCGTGATGCAGCCCGGTCCCAACTTCAAGTGGCCGTGGCCGATTGAAAGCGTGCGCAAGGTCAACGCCACCGAGATCAAGACGTTCAGCAACACCGTGCCGGTGCTGACCCGCGACGAGAACATCGTCACCATCGCGATCAACGTGCAGTACCGGATCAACGATCCGCGCCTCTACATCTATGGCTCGCGCGACGCCGACGAGGTGTTGAAGCAGGCCGCGCAGAGCGCGGTGCGCGAGCAGGTCGGCCGTTCGGATCTGGATACCGTGCTCGGCGTGCGCGGGCCGTTGGCCACCGCATCCAAGGAACGCCTGCAGGCTTCGCTCGACGCCTATCGCAGCGGCCTGGTCGTGACCGAACTGAACCTGCCCGACGCGCGTCCGCCCCAGGAAGTGCAGCCGGCCTTCGACGAGGTCAACAGCGCCCAGCAGGTGCGCGAGAGCCTGGTCAACCAGGCGCAGGCCTATGCCGCGCAGGTCGTGCCCGAAGCGCGCGGCACCGCCGCCCAGTTGCGTACCACCGCCGACGGCTACAAGACCGCCAAGATCGCCAACGCCACCGGCGACGCGGCGCGTTTCAGCCTGTTGCAGGATCAATACAAGAACGCGCCGGAGGTCACCCGCAAGCGCCTGTGGCTGGAAACCGTGCAGGAAGTGCTGCAGCAGAACCGCAAGGTGGTCGGCGGCGATGGCCGCCAGCTGATCTATGTGCCGATGGCGCCCGCCGCTGCGGGAGGTTCGACCGGCAATACGACGACCACCACGCCCGGCAGCACGGTCGTGCGGCCTGAAGTGGTGATGCCGGCGGTGGAAAGCGCCGCACCGCTGCGCAATGCCGAGCGCGATCCGCGCCGGACCGGACGTGGAGAATAAGACGATGAGACTTCCCGTAATCGTGGCGCTGCTGGTGGTGGTGGTGCTGGGCCTGATGGGCTCGCTGTACGTGGTGCGCGAAGATCAGACCGGCCTGGTGCTCAATCTCGGTCGCGTTTCGCGCGCCGACATCAAGCCCGGCCTGCACCTGAAGTGGCCGCTGGTGGAGAGCGCGCGCACCTTCGATCGCCGATTCCAGATTCTCGACACCCAGCCCGAGCGTTACCTGACGCTGGAGCGCAAGGACGTCAGCATCGACTTCTTTGCCGTCGGCTACATCTCCGACGTGCGCGCCTTCTACCGCGCGACCGGGGGCGACGAGAAGGCGGCCAACGAGCGCCTGGCCCCGATCATCACCGATTCGCTGAAGAACGAAATCAACTCGCGCACCCTGCAGCAACTGGTGTCGGGTGATCGCAACGACATCGTCGCCAAACAGTTGACCGTCATCAACGAAGGTGCGGCCACGCTCGGCATGCGCATCACCGACATCCGCCTCAAGCAGATCGATCTGCCGACCGACAGCGATGTCATCAAGCAGGTCTATGAACGCATGCGTGCACAGCGCATGCAGGTGGCGAGCAAGCTGCGCGCCGAAGGCGAGGAGCAGGCGCGCACGATCCGCGCGCAGGCCGATCGCGACAGCACCGTGCTGATCGCCGAGGCCAACCGTGACGCCAAGCGACTGCAGGGTGAAGGCGACGCCGAGGCCGCGCGCATCTATGCCGAAGCGGCCAACCGGGATCCGGGCTTCTTCGCATTCCAGCGCAGCCTCGACGCCTACCGTGCCTCGTTCAAGGATGGCCAGAGCGTGATCGTGCTCGACAGGGACGATCCCTTCCTGCAATACCTCAAGTCCGATCGCTGAGCGCCACGTCCAGTGCTCCGTGAGCGGGCGCCGTCGCAACACGGCGCCCGCTTCGTCTCGATGACCCGCCACCCATGACCGAACTGATCGCCGCCCTCTGCCTGGTCGCCGTGCTGGAAGGGCTGATGCTGTTCGTCGCGCCGCGGGCCTGGAAACGCGCCGCGCTGCAACTGCTGCACCTGCCGGACCGGCATCTGCGCGCGTTCGGCGGCGTGGTGCTCGCGCTGGGGCTGGCGATGCTCTGGTGGACGAAACACTGAGCCATCCGGCGGATGCAGGAGCCGATTCAGCGCGACGCTTGATTCCTCGCAATCGGGGTACTGAACCGGAAAGGTGACCCGCGGCCGTCACCGACGCCCTGAATCCAGGCGCGGCCGTTCGTTCTCCCGCGGAGGCGGGGCCCGCCGGCCCCGGTGGTTTCCCCCTTCACCGAAAACCCGGATAATGCAAAAAAGCCGGACGGGTGCTCGCCAGAGACAGCCCTCCGGCTTTTTCCGTGTCCGGGAGCGATGCGGTGGACGAGGCCCCGATGGCGCCGTCCGCATCTCCACTTCGATCCCGGTGCGGTCCCATCCAGCGGCCCCGATGGCCGCCATATCGCAGGAGTTACCCGCATGGGTCAGTCAGTTGTCGTACTTGGAGCCCAATGGGGCGACGAAGGCAAGGGCAAGATCGTCGATCTGCTCACCGAGGAAATCGGAGCGGTCGTCCGCTTCCAGGGCGGCCACAACGCCGGCCACACCCTGGTCATCAACGGCAAGAAGACCGTGCTGCACCTGATCCCCTCCGGCATCCTGCGCCCGGACGCGCTCTGCCTGATCGGCAACGGCGTGGTCATCAGCCCGGCCGCGCTGAAGAAGGAAATCGAAGAACTGGAAACCAGCGGCGTCGACGTGCGCTCGCGTCTGAAGATTTCCCCGGCCGCACCGCTGATCATGCCGTACCACATCGCGCTGGATCAGGCGCGCGAGAAGGCCGCCGGCGGCAAGGCGATCGGCACCACCGGGCGTGGCATCGGCCCTGCGTATGAAGACAAGGTCGCGCGTCGCGGCATCCGCATCGCCGATCTGCACTACCCGGATCAACTGGGCGAAAAACTGCGCAGCGCGCTGGATTATCACAACTTCGTGCTGACGAAATACCTGGGCGTCGATGCGGTCGACTTCCAGCAGGTGTACGACGAAGCGCTGGCCTTCGGCGAATACGTGCAGCCGATGAAGTCCGACGTGGCCGGCATCCTCCACGACCTGCGCAGGCAGGGCAAGCGCGTGCTGTTCGAAGGCGCGCAGGGCGCGCTGCTCGATATCGATCACGGCACCTATCCCTACGTGACCTCGTCCAACACCACCGTGGGCGGCGCGCTCGCCGGCAGCGGCGTCGGCGCGGACGCGATCGACTACGTGCTCGGCATCGCCAAGGCCTACGCCACCCGCGTCGGCGGCGGCCCGTTCCCGACCGAACTGGATGACGAAATCGGACAGGGCATCCGTGATCGCGGCGCCGAGTACGGCGCGTCCACCGGTCGTCCCCGCCGTTGCGGCTGGATGGACATCGTCGCGCTCAAGCGCGCGGTCGAGATCAATGGCATCAGCGGCCTGTGCATCACCAAGCTCGACGTCCTCGACGGCATGGAGAAGCTCAAGGTCTGCATCGCCTACGAATACCGCGGCAAGCGCACCGAATACGCCCCGCTCGATGCGCAGGGCTGGGAAGAATGCACGCCGGTGTATCTCGAATTCCCGGGCTGGAGCGAAAACACGCATGGCATCACCGCGTGGGACGAACTGCCGCCGGCGGCCCGCGCCTACCTGCGCGCGCTGGAGGAACTGGCCGGCTGCCCGATCTCCATCGTCAGCACCGGCCCGGATCGCGACCACACGATGGTCCTGCAGGATCCGTTCGCCTGATGCCTCGCGCCCCTCTCCCGACGGGAGAGGGGTGAAGCAGGCAGTCACCTGCGTGGCAGGCCCGTCGCCCAAGCGCATCGCCGGCTTCGCATTCCCTCCCGCCAATTAACCGCCGTGCGCCGCGTTGACACACCGGGCGGCACGCGGCTTGCATCATTGTGGTTGAACCCGCTATCGGGAGCCGCAACGCCAGGGACGGGCGCCGCCAAGTGAGTCCCCCATGCTCGAACCCCACGCACAACCCGCCGCCCACCCCCACGCCGACGCCTGGCAAGCGCCCGCACGCGTCGCCACGCAACCGGTGCGCCGCACACCGGAGCGCCGCAAGCCCAGCGCCGCCGATCACGCCGCAATGCGCGCGGCCCTGCTGCCCGCGCAGCAGGAAACGCTCGACACGCTCGAACGTTTTCACTGGCATCTGCACTTCGTCCGCCGCCCGCTGTTCCAGCCCCCGATCCCGGTGCTGTTCGACCGCGACACCACGCGTTTCGTCGTCATCCGTGAAGACGGCACGCTGGATGAGCAACCGGCGTTGAAGCTCAGAGGTTAAGACGCCGCGTACGCGTGCGCGGTCAGAGTGGCTGCTTCGGCGTACTGTCCAGCGCACTGCACAGCCGTGCGCCCACGAAGCTGGGCTCGTTCTTCCCTCGGCAACTGACACAGTAACTCTGCGGCCCGTTCGGGTTGCTGATCGATGCGCGCGCGGGGGTCTCGCCGAAGCCATTCGGAAATTCGTAGTACACGTGCTCACTGCCGTGCGCGTCCGAGCAGTGCGGACACGCCTTCCAGTTTCCGTCAGTCGACCAGCGGGTCGAATTCAATCTCTGTCCACATTCAATGCAATCCATCGTGCTCTCCTGTCATTGCTCCATGGGTGAAGCTCAACTTCCTTTGTGCGCGGGACGCAACACCACCCCGTGCTTCTTGAATACACGCGTGAAGTCGTGGACGTCATTCCCGAAATAGAGAAATGCCTGTCCACGGGTATTTCCCGATACATGCTTGCGGTCCGCATTCCAGAAGCTGATTCGGTGATCGGTGAAGCAGATCGCCGAGCAGCGGTCGAGCAAGGCTGAAAACCAGCGGGTATCGGTCGCGTTGTTCACCAGCACGATGCCGCGGCGGAAATTTCCGCTTTCGTATTGATCGATGAATCGGTTCACGGCGCGCGCGCACAAACCGGCTGAGTAGGGCGGATTCATGAACACGCCTTCGTCGCGGCCGACGCGCCACGGGTGGTCGAACGCTGAATGCTCGCGAGTGAAAATGCGCCGCGCGCCGACGATTTCATTCGCGATGGCGGAAGTGAAGGGATCCAGCCCGATCCGCTTCAGCACTGCGCGCACGGAATCCAGGTATTCGGGTGGGGTGAACCACGAATCCGAATCCCGCGCCGAAGCGGCGGGTTTGCGACCGACATAACCGAGCCGGTGCGCGTCCGCACGCTGCGGCGTCCGCAGTGGGACGATATTCGATGACGACGACTTGCCCACACTTCCTCCCTGTGCGCAGCCATCGCGCATTTCCATGGGGCAGCTGGACGTGGTGGCAGCCGAGCCCGCTGGCACTGTTGCCATCGCCGACAGTGCTGTCAAGCAGCGCAAAGACCGTGATCGCCGGTCGGGGCATCAGCGGACGCCCGTCCTTGCGGGATCGCTTCAAAGAACAGGCCGCACATCATGAAGATGCGCCAACTATCTGATCACGCAGGGCGGCAGATGGGAATTGATCATGGCCTAACCGGCCACGGCCGGAACCCGCCCTTTGTTGCGTCTTCTTGACAAGGAAACGACGTCCGCCGCGGTAGAAAGGGCGCCATCAGGAGGACTCATATGCAGGTCGAATCGCAGACGCTCTCCTCGCAGATCGAGCGGCATCAAGTCGCGCTCAGCGATCCCCAGGACGTGCAGTACTGGGCGCAGCGTTTCGGGGTATCCGAGCGTCAGTTGCGCAACGCCATCGATCAGGTCGGCGATGCGGCGCCGACCGTCGAGCGCTGGCTCAAGATTCAAATGGCGGTGGTGTAAGCCGAAGCTCCGCGCCCCGCGGATTCGCTGCGCGCTTGCTACATTTGGCTCACGCCGGTTTGACGATGCCGTGACGAGCGCATGGGTACGGTGCAGGCTCATCCCCAACGGAACGAGCCAATGCATACGCCACAGGAACTGGAAGAAAAACTCTGGAAGGCGCTCAAGTCGGACATGACGCTGATGCTGGGCCTGGATGGCGTCGAAGACGGCCACACGCGTCCGATGACTGCGCAACTGGAAGAGGAAGGCCGCGGCCCGATCTGGTTCTTCACCTCCACCGACAACGCGCTTGCCCAACGTGTCGCCGCGCCGGAGCGCGCGATCGCCGCGTTCGCGTCCAAGGGTCATGATCTGTTCGCGAGCATCACCGGCACGCTGGTGCAGAACACCGATCGCGCCGTCGTCGAGCGCCTCTGGAATCCCTTCGTGGCGGCTTGGTACGAGGGCAAGGACGATCCGAAGCTCGCGCTGCTGCGCTTCGATCCCGAGCATGCGGAAATCTGGCTCAACGAACACAGCCTGATGGCCGGCGTGAAGATGCTGCTGGGCGTGGATCCGAAGAAGTCCTACCAGGACAAGGTGGCCGAGGTAAATCTGCGGCATTGATCGTACGTCGCCGTCATGCGGATCTTCGACAGGCCCGTGACGGGCCTGTCGTGCATATGGCCCGCGCATTTTCAATCATAAGTCGGTGCCATTCACCGCGGGCGCTGCCCGCGCGGTACGACGGAGCAGGCATGAAATACAAACATCTGGAATTCGGTGAAGGATTTCGCGTCGCGTTTTGCGAACGCGATGTACAGGCGGCGGAAATGGTGATCGCGCCGGGCGACAGTGAAGGCGGCCCGGACAATCGTCATCGCGGGGCGGATCAGTGGCTGTTCGTCGTATCGGGTGAGGGCGAAGCGATCGTCGATGGTGCGCGGCAGACGTTGGGCACGGGCAGCCTGCTGGTGATCGCGCACGGCGAGCGCCATGAAATCCGCAACACCGGTCGCGAACCGCTGAAGACGCTCAATTTCTATTCTCCGCCCGCCTATGACGAGAACGAGGAAGAACTACCGCCCGGCAAGGGCTGACGAGTCGAACGACCGTTCGGATGCTCCTGCGTGGCGGATGAACAGGCCGGCGGCGTCATTCATCCGGTCCATCCGGCTCAACCGGACATGACTCCCGGCAGGGGTGGTCTGCATTCGTGTCCTGTGGGCGGCGCCGGCTGCGTGTGAGCAGACAAGCCGTGCGGTGGGGGACTGCATCGCATTCCTTTCCGGATCCGCCGATCATGCTCATGTTTTCAGACACCCAGTTCAAGAATTGCCTCAGCCGGCTGGAGGCCACCGATGCGCGCGCGCTCGGCCAGCTCGAAGCGCTTACCGTATGGCTCGCCGCGATCGTGCAGACGCATCCGGATGGCGAGCGGCTGCGCGCCGTGGCGCACAAACTTTCGGCGCGCAATCCGTTCCGCGCCGCGTGCAGTTATCAGGAGGAAGTCGCTGCCTACGATGCGGTCTTCTGCCAGTTCACCGCGCTCACCGACGGCGCGATGCCCGCGATTCCCTCGGCGATTGAACGCGCGCGGCCGCCGCGCGTATGAACCCGATCGATGAAGATGCGCCGATGACGCCCGCGCCCGCGTCGACACAGGCAGGCGCGCCCTTGGCCACCGTCTCGCTGCGGCAGGGTGCAACACCGATGGTCCGGCTCGTGCCGATGTCCGAACCGGTCTTCGCCGAGCTGCTGCCGCGTGCGATTGAAGCCTATGCGCAGGAGAACGTGCTGTCCGGTCGCTGGCCGCCCGCCGGCGCGCTGGCGCGATCGCGGCACGTGTATGAAACGTTGCTGCCGCATGGCGTGCGCACGCCATCGCATGCGTGGTTCGAGATTCACGACCAAGCGCACGCGCGCGCCGGATGGCTCTGGTATGCGCTCGATCGCGATCAGCCCGCGCCGCAGGCGCATGTGTACGAGATCTGGATTGCGCCGGAGCATCGCCGCAAGGGCATCGCGACCGCCGCATTCCGATTGATGGAAAAACAGTTGAAGGCGCAGGGCGTGGCCGGCGTCACCCTGCATGTCTTCGCCCACAACGCGGCGGCGCGCGCGTTGTACGTGCGGCTGGGGTACGCGGTGGCGAGCGTCAACATGCACAAGCCGCTGGACTGAAGCAGGACCACCGGCACAGCGATCGTGGTTGCAGGCGGAAACGCTCGGACGACATGGCACGAAAAAAGCCCCGCTCGCGCGGGGCCTTGCTGTCACGATCGAGGCACTGACCGATTACATCACGTTCGGTTCGCTGAAGGCTTCCGGCTCGCCCGCGAAGGCTTCGACCGGAATGCAACTGCAGAACACGTTCTTGTCGCCGTGCACATTGTCCACGCGTGCAACCGGCGGCCAGTACTTCTGCTGCTTCAGGCTCGGCAGCGGGAACGCGGCCAGTTCGCGCGGATACGCATGCGTCCATTCGCTCGCGCTGACCTGGGTGGCCGTGTGCGGCGCGTGCTTGAGCGGATTGTCCTCGCGATCCAGGCGGCCGTCCTCGATCGCGCGGATTTCGTCGCGGATCTGGATCATCGCGTCGATGAAGCGATCCAGCTCATGCATCGATTCGCTTTCGGTCGGCTCCACCATCAGCGTGCCGGCGACCGGGAAGCTCAGCGTCGGCGCATGGAAGCCGAAATCGATCAGGCGCTTGGCCACGTCCTCGGCGCTGATGCCGGTGGCGTCCTTGATCGGGCGCAGATCCAGGATGCACTCGTGCGCCACCAGTCCGTTGCGGCCGGTATAGAGCGTTTCGTAATGCGGCGCCAACCGCTTGGCGATGTAGTTGGCGTTGAGCAACGCGACCTGCGTGGCCTTGCGCAGGCCCTGCGCGCCCATCAGCGTGACGTACATCCAGCTGATCGGCAGGATGCTGGCGCTGCCATAGGTCGCGGCGCTGACGAGGTTGCCGCCGCCGACGCCGGCGGTGGTGAAGCCGTCGTCCTTCACCGCCTTGGGCAGGAACGGCGCCAGGTGCGACTTCACCGCGCACGGGCCGACGCCCGGGCCGCCGCCGCCGTGCGGAATGCAGAAGGTCTTGTGCAGGTTGAGATGCGAAACGTCCGAACCCCACTTGCCCGGCTTGGCGACGCCGACCAGTGCATTCATGTTGGCGCCGTCGGTGTAGACCTGGCCGCCGTGCCGGTGGACGATGTCGCAGATCTCGACCACGTCTTCCTCGAACACGCCGTGCGTGGACGGGTAGGTCATCATGATCGCGGCCAGGCGATCACTGTATTTCTCGGCGGCGCGTCGGATGTCTTCCACGTCCACGTTGCCGTTGCTGTCGCACTTGGTCACCACCACCTGCATGCCGCACATCTGCGCGCTGGCCGGATTGGTGCCGTGCGCCGATTCGGGAATCAGGCAGATGTCGCGCTTGTGGTCGCCGCGCGAGCGGTGGTACGCGCGGATCGCCAGCAGGCCGGCGTATTCGCCCTGCGCGCCGGAATTGGGTTGCAGGCTCACCGCGTCATAGCCGGTGCATTCGACCAGCATGGCTTCCAGCCCGTCGATGAGTTCCTGGTAGCCCCGGGTCTGCTCGGCCGGCGCGAACGGATGCAGGTTGCCGAATTCCGGCCACGTCACCGGGATCATCTCGGCGGTGGCGTTGAGCTTCATCGTGCAGGAGCCCAGCGGGATCATCGTGCGATCCATCGCCAGATCCTTGTCGGCGAGCGCGCGCATGTAGCGCAGCAGTTCGTGCTCGCTGTGGTGCGTGTTGAACACCGGATGGGTGAGGAACGCGCTGGTGCGTTGCAGGCCGGCTGGAATCAGCGAAGGCGCGGTGGCATCGAGCGCATCGATCGAGGGCAGCGTCGCCGCCTCGCCGCCGAACACCTGCCACAGCGCCTGCACATCGGCGCGGGTGGTGGTCTCGTCCAGCGAGATGCAGATCGAACCGTTGCCGCGCACGCGCAGGTTGATGCGTGCATCGCGCGCGCGGGCGAGGATCGCATCACGCGCATCGCCCGGCTCAACGCACAGGGTATCGAACGCGCTCGCATGCACCGACGCATGGCCGAGCGTGCGCAGGCCTTCGGCGAGGATCGCGGTGAGGCGCGCCACGCGCTGGGCTATGCGGGTCAGGCCTTCCGGGCCGTGGTACACCGCGTACATCGATGCCATCACCGCCAGCAGCACCTGCGCGGTGCAGATGTTGGACGTGGCCTTCTCGCGGCGGATGTGCTGCTCGCGGGTCTGCAGGGTCAGGCGATAGGCGGGTTGGCCTTCGGCATCGACCGACACACCGATCAGGCGGCCGGGCATCGACCGCTTGTAAGCATCACGGCAGGCCATGAACGCCGCGTGCGGGCCGCCGAAGCCAAACGGCACGCCGAACCGCTGCGAGTTGCCGATCACGATGTCCGCGCCCATTTCGCCCGGCGGCTTGATCAGTGTCAGCGCGAGCAGATCGGTGGCGACCACGAACAGCGCCTGGTGCTGGTGGATGATCTCCGCATCGCGGCTCCATTCCTCGATCCAGCCACTGGAGGCCGGATACTGCACGAGCACGCCGAAGTAATCACCGGCCGCGAGTTTTTCATGGAAGGCATCGGTCGAGCGCACGATGTCCACGGTGATGCCAAGCGGCTCGGCGCGCGTGGCGAGCACTTCCAGCGTCTGCGGATGGGTGTCGCCCGAGACCAGGAACACGTTCGACTTCGATTTGGCCGAACGCTTGGCGAGCGTCATCGCTTCGGCCGCGGCGGTGCCTTCGTCCAGCAGCGATGCATTGGCGATTTCCATGCCGGTCAGATCCGCGACCATCGTCTGGAAGTTGATCAGCGCTTCCATGCGGCCCTGCGAGATTTCCGCCTGGTACGGCGTGTAGGCCGTGTACCACGCCGGATTCTCCAGGATGTTGCGCAGGATCACCTTCGGCGTGTGGGTGCCGTAGTAGCCCTGTCCGATGAAGCTGCGGAAGACCTGGTTGCGGCCGGCGATCGCGCGGATCTTCGCGAGCGCTTCTTCTTCGCTGATCGGCTCGGGCAATGCGAGCGGCTGGCCCGACTTGATGCTGCCCGGCACGATCGCATCGGTCATCGCGTCCAGCGATTCGTGGCCGATGATGCGCAGCATGTGCGCGATCTCGGCATCGTTGGGGCCGATGTGGCGAGCGATGAAAGCGTCGTGATGCTCGAGTTCGCGGAGCGGGGACGGGGACTTGGACATGGCGGGGCACCTGGGAAGGAGGAGGCCGCGGAGTCGATTCGCTGCTGGCGGGCCGGTCCATCGCTGCGCCGATCCGTGTGGAGGATCGGGCGTGAAGGCGCGGCCTGCGCAGGACGGGCGAACGGCTCCTGTGCGGTGGGCGCCCCTCTGTCCTTTCGCCTGAGAGTTTGGAAGCGGCGGAG
Organism: Pseudomonadota bacterium; assembly: GCA_023390905.1. Classification (GTDB taxonomy): domain Bacteria; phylum Pseudomonadota; class Gammaproteobacteria; order Xanthomonadales; family Xanthomonadaceae; genus Pseudoxanthomonas_A. Next base: position 147,190 of record JAEWBY010000011.1, read on the forward strand.
ATCGCCGGCTTCGTGCCCCTTCGGCGCCGGCTGCGCCGCTGCGCGGCCGCCGATCTCTCCAGAGTGTTGTATCGGGGGTGGTATTCGGGCCTGAGCGATTACGGGCGTTTGCGCCTTCGGCAGCGGGTCGCCCCGCTTCTCCCACCTGGTGGCCGGATTATATAGGGCGGGGCAGGGCGACGCATGGCGGGCTCGGGCCACGGCCGGCGCCGACGCGGTTCACGGCCCGAACACGCAGGCGCACTAGGCTCTGATGCGTCAGCGACACATCCGGCCGTCCGCATCCCATGCCCAGGAAAACCCCCGCGGTACCGAAACCAGGCCCCGCTACGATCTGGACGATCGGGCATTCCACCCGCGACTGGGCGGGATTCCTCGGCGTGCTGGCCGCGCACGGCATCGAGGCGATCGCCGATGTCCGCCGGTTTCCCGGTTCACGGCGCTATCCGTGGTTCGCCAGCGAAGCCATGGCCGACGCATTGCCGGCCGCCGGGCTCGGGTATCGATGGCTGCCCGGACTGGGCGGCCGCCGTCGCGCGCAGCCCGGCTCACCCAATGGCGCGTGGCGCAACGCGGCCTTCCAGGGGTATGCCGACCACATGCGCAGCGGGGAATTCCAGCAGGAGCTGGCGCGTGCGCTGGAACTGGCGGCCGAGCGTCGCACAGCGCTGATGTGCGCCGAAGCGGTGTGGTGGCGCTGCCATCGTCGCCTGATCTCGGATCTGCTCGAGCATCGCGGCATGCAGGTGGAGCACATCATCGATGAGAAAAAGGCCCAGCGGCATCCGATCAATCCGGCGGCGCGTGCCGACGGCGATGACCTGATCTATCCGCCCGCCGATTGACCGGGCGGTGCGCCAGCCGTTCTCACCACCTGTTTTTCATCCCGACGGACGGATGCTCGTGGCCATCGCGCGATGCCCGCGCGCAACCGCATGAGACCGCATGAGCCAGCACAACACGCCTTCGCACGGGACCGATGCGTGCGGCGACATCACCGCCACTTTCCCCGCGCCGGACGCGACATCATCGGACGAACGTCGTAGCGACATCCAAATCAGCGAGGAAGTCGAGCGTCGCTTCAGCGAATCGCCGCTGCTCGATGCGGGTGATCTGCAGGTGTTCGTCCAGGACGACATCGTCACGCTTCGCGGCACCGTCGCCAATGAAGTCCAGAAGCGCCACGCCCAGGATCTCGCCACGGCCTGCGCCGGCGTGGTCGAGGTCCGCGACGAATTGCACGTCACCGATGCAGATGCGGCGTCGGCCGCGTCCAGCGTGCCCGAGCAACATCCGCGCGACGGCGCACCGGAGAGCCCGGCCGCGATCACGCCGACATCGGACCGATGAGCCGGAAGGATCGCGGCGTGCCATCGCCGGTGCGGCGCATCGATCGCGCTTGGCGCACGTCGGGCGATGAAGCGTTCGCGCGTGCATTGCGGGGCGAGGCGGGACGGCGATGACCCCGCTGTTCGCGTGCACGCTTTGCCACAGTGGACTGGGCGAGGAACTGCGCCGTGCGATCACCGGTCCGCACTTCTGGGTGCAGTTCGCCGGGCTTGCGCTGACGATGGCGGTGCTCGTGCTGATCCTGATGATGCTGGCGCGCCAGTGGCGATGGGCCGATGCGCGTGTGGCCGGAGTGTCGATCGGGATGGGGCTGGGCGGCTTCCTCGATGGCGTCGTGTTCCACCAGTTGCTGCAACTGCACGGCACCGTATCGGCCCGCGTGCCGCTGACCACATTGCTCGGCGCCAAGGTCAACATGTTCTGGGATGGCGTTTTCCACGCCGGGGTGTGGGCGTTGACGCTGCTTGGCGTGATCCTGCTCCATCGCAGCGCGGCGCACGTCCCCCGCGTGCACGGACGCGCGTTCACCGGCGCGATGATCACCGGCTGGGGCGCGTTCAATCTGGTCGAAGGCCTGATCGATCATCACCTGCTGGATCTGCACGACGTCCATCAGGCCGGCGCGCCGTACTGGAACTACGCCTTCCTGTTCCTCGGCCTCATCCTGGTGCTGTGCGGCTGGCTGGGACTGCTGAAGCCGCGGTTGCCGAAGTGAGCGCGGATCAGCCGCCGATCAATCCGCCGCCCGCGCGTCCGGGCAGACCGTCCTCATCATCCTGTTGATCGTTTTCCGGATCGCGCGGGGCGTCCAGATCGCCGATCTCTTCATTCAAGCCGCCCTTCGGCACGGGCGGTGCCTGGGTGCTGTCCTCGCGCGGGGTGTGCGTGGATGGAGTTCCGGCGGGAGCATCGGTGCGCGTGCCGGGAGGGTGTGCTGCCATGGGTCGGCTCCGGGGGAAGGATTGGATCGCAGGCTGCTCCATCGTGCGTGATGATCGGATGCATGCCGTGCGCATCGCATGCCGCCGCGCCCGTTTGCAGGCAAACACAGTATCCTGTCGCACCCCGCGCGCGGACTCCCGTGAGTCGTCCCATGCCGCCCTCGAGCGCCCCGGCCTCATCCAAGGCTTTGACAGGCCGCCTGCCTCTGCTGCTGGGCGGACTGGCGATGTTCGGCCCGTTCTCGATCGACACGATCTTCCCCGCGTTTCCCGCCATGCAGGCGCAACTGGGCGTGGACAAGCTGGCGATGCAGCAGGTCATCAGCGTCTACCTGCTGACCTACGCGCTGATGAGCCTGGTGCACGGCCCGCTGTCGGATGCCTTCGGCCGGCGTCGCGTGATCCTGGCCGGACTGTCCGTATTCCTCGTCGCCTCCATCGGCTGCGCGCTCGCGCAGGACATGACCACGCTGCTGCTGTTCCGCGCGTTGCAGGGGTTCTCCGCCGGCGTCGGTTTCATCGTCGGCCGCGCGGTCATCCGCGATGTGCTGCATGGCGATGATGCGCAGCGGCTGATGAGCCAGGTGTCGATGATCTTCGGCATCGCCCCGGCGATCGCGCCGATCATCGGTGGATGGATCCTCGGCTGGAGCGCATGGCCGGTGATCTTCTGGTTCCTGGCCGGTTTCTCGCTGCTGTTGCTGGTGACGGTCGGCGCGTGGCTGCCGGAAACGCATCCGGTCGAGGTGCGCGCGCGCGTGTCGCCGCGCCATCTGCTGCGCGATTACTTCGCCATCGCGCTCAACCCGCGCTTCCAGCGACTGGCGCTGGCCGGTTCGATGAGCTTCGGCGGCCTGTTCCTGTATATCGCCTCGGCGCCGAGCTTCATCCTCGACCTGCTGCATCTGGACGAGCAGCAGTTCGCATGGCTGTTCCTGCCCACGATCGGCGGCATGACGCTGGGCGCATTCGTCTCCGGGCGCGCGGCCGGACGCATCAGCGGCGCGAAGCTGACGCGCATCGGGTTCGCCTGCATCGGCGTGGCTTCGCTCGGCAACGTGGCGTACAACGCCTGGGCCGGCGATGCGATCACCGTGCCGTGGGCGGTGATGCCGATGTGCCTGGCGGCGTTCGGCGTGGCGTTGATCTTCCCCATCCTGACGCTGTCGATCCTCGACATGTATCCGCGCCAGCGCGGTGCCGCCTCGTCATTGCAGGCCTTCAGCAATCTGGTGATCAACACGATCATCGCCGGCGTCATCTCGGCGCTGCTGAGCCGGCACGGGCTGCATCTGGCGCTCGGCGCGGCGGCCTTCAGCCTGCTGGGCTGGATCTTCTGGCGCTGGGAAAGCGCCGTCAGCCAGCGCGCCGTGCCGTGTCCGCAATCGCCCGCGGCGCTCGAACCCACCGATCAAATCTGAAGCGGAACTGCTCATGTCCACCCATTCCAAAGCCCGCCGCGACGCGAAGAAGCGCAAGGCAATCAAGGCGCGCAATCTCGCGCGCGCCCACGCGCCGGCGATCGAACCGCATGCGGAACTGCGCAATCCGCAGGGCGATCTGCTGGCCGGCATCGTGCGCCAGGCGGGCTTGTGGGTGCTCGGCATGGATGGCCGCATCGCCGGCAGTTCCGACAGTGCCGCCGAAGTGCTGGCGATGATCAAGCGCGCGGCCGCCTTGCACGAGGCGCAGGGCCAACCGGTGCGGCTGGTGTATTCGGACGAACTGCGCGACACCGCCGTGATCGAAGCCGCCGCGCAAGGGATGAGCCTGGAAGATTTCGAAAAGAAGCTGGAAGCGGAAATGCAGTCGACCGCCGGCGACGGCGAAGCCGTCGATGGCATGCCGCAGACCGATGCGGACGGGGACGATCAGCGCTGATCCGGCGCGCTTTTCGCCGGCCCGGGCGTCGCCCACCGCAGCGCAACGACCAGCATCAGCGCGGGCGCGGCGATCCAGCGCGTTTCGGACCACAGCACCTGGAGCCCGCGCGCGCTGAAGAAGCCGCGGGCGAACGGCGAGACTTCGATCACTGGCCACGGTGCGAACAGGCGTGCGTCCGCGATCGGCCAGAACAGCGCCACGCCGTGGCCGCCATTGGTGAACATGTCCAGCAGCGGATGCGACAGCGCGGACAGCGCCACGAACGCGCCCGCGCGCCACGGCCCCGCCCCCAAGCGGTGATGCGGGGCGAGGGCAAGCAGGCCGAGCACCAACGCGAACGCGATCGAATGGCTCGCGCCGCGATGTCCCAACGCATCGGCGTAGGCAATGCCCAGCCTGAAGCCGATGACGTCGGCATCGGGCAGCATCGCCGCCACGACGCCGGCCAGCAGCAAGGGGCGTGGAATCCGGCCACGGCCCAATCCGATGGCGACGGCGGCGGGCATCAGCGCGTGGGAGAAAATGGTCGGCATGGGTGGCTCCGTTCGGGCCACGACCATCGCAATGGTCGGTGAAGCGGGTACGAAGTGGCCACCACGTCACGCGCGATCGCTGGCGTCGTGCACGGCGCGCATTCGACCCAACCGCATACATGCGAAGGGCCGGATTCATCGAATCCGGCCCTTGATGGCACACGATGCAATGAAGTTCTATCGATCCATCGCGCGCTTGAGCGCACCACGCTGGCGGATCGCGCTGCGCGTCCTGATCGTCGAGGCGGGCGCGGCCACGGCCGGCACCGCGCTGGCGGCGGCGCTGCTCACGTTCGGCTGGCCGGGGATCAAAGGCTGCGAACTGCGCGAGGCCACGCGGTTGCCCGGGCCGGTGGCCAGCCACTGCTGCAATTGCGGAAACACCGCGTCGAAGCGCGAGTAGTAGTCGCGATTGGCAGCATTGGCTTCGCTGCCGGTGTTGCTGCAACTTGCCGAGCCGCCATACAGGCCACCGCGCAGTCGATAGCCGTTGAGATCGCGCGTGAACAGGCCCGAGCCGCTGCTGCCGCCTTCGGTCGTGCCGCTCAGCCACGCGACGGCGTTGCGGGAGGCGCTCGTACCGACGGGGATCTGGCGGCCGGTGGAGGATTTCTTCAGATCGCCGCGCGGATGATGGATCGCCAGTACCGCGCTGCTGGAAGGCAGTGCGCTCGAATCCCAGCCGCTGAATTCCGCGCCGGCCGGGGCCGGATCGTTGAGGCGCAGCAGCAAGGCATCGGTGGTGGCGTCCGAATGCAGATACGTCGCTCCGCCGGACAGCCGCGTCACTGGCCGCGACACGCCGCTGCCGCACGAGGTGGCCTCGTACGACCAGAACGTGTTGAGCGTGGAGGCTTCGGTCTGCGTACTGATGCAGTGATGAGCCGAGTAGAAGTAGGGCACCTGCGTGGTCGGCTGCATGTCGTTGAGCAGCGTACCGGTGCAGATGTAGGTGCCGGTCTGGCCATTCACGGTGGTGACGTACTGCATGTGCGCGACCGAACGCACCGCCCTGGCGTAGTCATCGCCGAGCGTCGGGGCCATGCACACCGAATCGATGTTGCAGCTGCCGGACTCGCCGACCTTCTCCAGCAGCTTGAAATCGTTCTGGCTGTTGACGAACTGGTGCGCGAGCTGCGGCGCGGAGATGCGCGCCATGCCGACGGCCACGTGCGCCGGACGATGGATTTCAATCCATTGGGTCTGGCCGTCGGTGGCCGGCGTCCAGTAGAGGCCCTGTGCATCAGCGAGCAACTGGGCCTGGCCGGCGCGGACCGAGGCGACTACATCATCCGGGGCATCGGAACCGGCAAAGCGCAGTTCGACATCCGGATGCAGTTGCGCGAGCTTGAGCCCCACGCGGATGCCGAGTGCATCCGGCGAGGTGATCGCCATGCGCGCCACCGCGCCGGTGCCGACCTTGCGCCATTGCAGCGGCGGTGCGGGCGTGGCGCCGCCGCCTTCGCTCGCCAGCACGCGACCCACGCCGATCTGCAGCGGCTTCAACTGCCGTTCGGCATTGCGCTTCTGCACCTGCAACAGGCGTTCGACCGGCAGCGGCCGATAGCCGATGCGGGCGGACAGCGTCTCGGGGAAATCAGGCGCGCGCCAGGTGAGCGCGGTCGTCGCGGGCGTGCGGCTCGGTTCGCCGGATATGTTCTGCCCCCAGGCCACCGGCGTGACGCCGGCCAGGATCAGTGCGAGCGCCGAAGCGGACAAGCGAACCATCGCGAACCTCCATGTGAGCGTTCTCACGATGGTAGCAGCGCTGCTGCATTGCCGCATACGGGCATCGGCGCCCTGGATCGGCGAAGGCAGGCGCAAACGAAAAACCAGGCCGCAGCCGGGTTTTCGATGCGTTGGCGGCTCAGCCGCGCGGCGGAGCCGCCGCACCGGCCGGTGCCGGGGCCGGCGCAGATGCCTGCCAGCCGCAGGTCTGGCCTTCGTTCTGCTGCTTCAGCCATTCCTGCAACGGGGCGAAGTATTCGAGCACCGCGCTGGCATCCATCTTCTCGGTGCCGGTCAGTTCCTTCAACGTGGCCTGCCACGGCTGGCTCGCGCCCTTCTCCAGCATTGCCCAGAAGCGCTGGCCGGCGACCTTGTTGCCATAGAAGCTGCAGTTGTACAGCGGCCCCTTGTAGCCGGCCGCGTCGCACAGGCCCTTGTAGAACTGGAACTGCAGGATGTGCGAGAGGAAGTACCGCGTGTACGGCGTATTGCCCGGCACGTGGTACTTCGCGCCCGGGTCGAAGAACTCCTCGCCGCGTGCATTCGCCGGCGCCACGCCCTGGTAACGGGCCTTCAGATCCCACCACGCCTTGTTGTAGTCGGCCGGCTTGATGGAGCCGTCGAACACGCCCCAGCGCCAGCGATCGATCATCAGGCCGAACGGCATGAACGACACCTTCGCCAGCGCCATGCGCATCTGCGCATTGATCAGCGCTTCCTGGCTCTGCTGCTGCTCGCCGACCAGACCGATCGACTTCAGGTATTCCGGCGTCATCGCCAGCACCATCGTGTCGCCGATCGCTTCGTGGAAGCCATCATGCGCGCCGGTCTGGAACAGCGGCGGCTGCTTGTTGTAGGCCAGGTAGTAATAGACGTGGCCAAGCTCGTGGTAGATGGTGGTGAAGTCTTCCTCGTTGGGCTTGATGCACATCTTGGTGCGCACGTCGCCGGCCATGTTCATGTCCCAGGCGCTGGCATGGCAGACGACGTCGCGATCCAGCGGCTTGATGAACTGGGTCTTGTTCCAGTAGCTCTCCGGCAGCTTGGGCATGCCGAGCGAGGCGTAGAAATCCTGCGCGCGTTCGGTCATCTGCCGCGCCACCATCAACTGCGCGGCGCGATCGGCTTCGACCTGCTGCAACGGCGTCGGCGCACTGCCGGCCTTGGCGATTTCCTTCGCGTAGTCGGCCTGGTACTGCGCCTTGAGCGCATCGGTGATGTTCAATTCGCCCGCGCCCTTGTACGGCTGCAGGATGTCCCACAGGTTGCCCCAGTCCTGCTGCCACATGTTGCCGGTCAGATGCGCCGGCAGCATGCCGTTGACCTGGCCCTTGTCCACGCCGTAGGTCGCCTGCAGCTTGGTGCGGGTGTAGCAATGCAGTTGTTCGTACAACGGCTTGACCTGTCCCCACAGGCGATCGGTTTCGGCCGAAAGTTCGGCCGGCGTCATGTCATAGCCGCTGCGCCACATTTCGCCGGCGTCGGCGTAGCCGAGTTCCTTGGCGCCTTCGTTGACCAGTTCGGCGAAACGCACGTAGTCCTTGCGCATCGGCTGGGCGATGGTGTGCCAGCCCTGCCAAGCGTCGAGCTGCGCGTCGTAGTCGCGGCTGCTGCGCAGCACGTCTTCCAGTTGGCCCAGATCGCGGCAGCGCTGGGCCTCGCCCTCGCCGGTGCAGTATTTTCCGGCGCCGTACATGCCGCCCATTTTCGACGCGATCTGCGTCAGTTCGGTCAGCTTGGCCGGATCCTTCGGCGCCGGCATCGCGGTGGAGAGCTTGAGCAACTGGATCGCACGCGCGGTTTCCGGCGACATCTTCTGCCCCTCGAACCTGCGCGCCTGTTCGATCCACAGGTTGAGCTGGGCGAGGTAGCGCTCGTTGTACTTGGCTTCGAGCAGTTGGGTGTCATCGTTGATGTACGTATTGGAGAGCCACTGCGAGGCGGTCATCTCCGGGTAGAGCTTGCGGAATTCGTTGTTGACGCGCGCGATGAACTGATCGGCGGTCTCTCCGGCCGGCACCGCCGGCGCACCCTGCTGCGCGGTCTTTTCTTCCTTGTTGCAGGCGGCGAGGGCAAGCACGCAGCCGCCGATGGCGATCGCGAGCAGAAGGTGACGGTGCTTCACGGAGAATCCTCTGACAGGGTGCGGCGGGCGCAGGAACCGGAAGGCTAGTGGGGACGCGCAGGCTCCGCAAGGGCATGCCGGATGCGCTGCCGCAGGCGCTCGGCGCGGCGGCCGATCTTGCGCTGCATCAACGTGGCCGACCAGCGCGAGATCGGCAGGATCTCCTTGCCGGCCAGCACCGATTTGGCGTCGATGCAGATCAGGCGCGGTTGCGCGGCCGAGCCGCCGACGACGAAGTTGCCGGCATTCAGATCGAACAGCGGCACGCGATGGCGCAGCAGCCATGCCTCGATGCGATCGACCTCCGCGCACAGGGCATCGGCGGTGCAGGCGGTGCCGTCGAACAGATGCGAATACAGGCTGCGCGCAGGCGTCCCGTCGCTCTGCCGCACCAGTTCGCAGCGGAGTGCGCGGCCCCAGCGTGTAGCGACAATGGCCTCGCACTGCGCGAACACTTCACGCACCGGTGTCCCGATGCGTGCGCGCAGGCGACGCCACGCACGCCACTCGGTCGCGTTTTCCCCGAGCGCCGGCAGCACGCGCGCGAACGCCCGTCGCATGCGTGCGCGCATGCCGACGCGGGTGCGCTCCTGCGCGGCAAGTTCGAATTTGAGGCAGCGATCGGCATGTTCGGGATCGCGCGCGCACAATCGATTGGCGCCGCGCGCGAGGATGTCCAGATCGCGCCAGTGCTGGCCCAGCGCCGGATACGCCACGGGCGCGGCGCACACGTCAGGCGGCCTGCGGCACGTCGAAGCGCGGACGCAGCAGATCGCGTTCGGCCAGCCACTGGCGCGCATCCTCGGCGTCCTGCTCGAACCATGCGCGCGTATTGCCGAGCCGGAACGAGTAGCCCCACGCATCCATGTCCGCCATCAGTCGATCACGGCCCACGCCCTCGATGCCGTCGGCGAGCAGGATCTGCAGATAGCAGGTCGCGTCTTCCTCGACGGTGGAATCGGTGGCGTCGGTGTGCACGACCGCGCGGCGCTCCGGCGGCAGCACGATCAGATGGCAGGCTTCGTGCAGCATCGAGTGGATCGGCGTGTCGTTGCGCACGTAGACGTTGCTGGCGATCACGCCGGCTTCGGGTTCGCCGAAATAGCTGCCGGGAATCGGTGCTCCGTCGGCGACGTGATGCAGTTGCAGATCGTAGCGGGCGAGCAATGCCGACAGCGCGGCGAACGGGCGATCGGCCACGCGCAGGACGGTGTCTTCGGCATTGGACGTGGAGACCGCGATCACTTGGAGCTCTTGCGGAGTTGCTTGATGTATTCGAGTTCGTCGAGTGCGAGCGCGTTGCCCGGATCGACTTCGAGCGAATCCCTGAAAATCTGTTCGGCCTCGTCCAGTCGTTCGAGTTCGATCAGGGCATAACCTTGACCACGCATCGCACGGGCACGCTCAATCCCGCGCTTGTCGTCCGGGGACGCGATGTCGATGAATTCGAGCGCGTTGCGGTTGCTTTCCAGCATTTTTTCCCAGTCGCGGCTGGCCCGGTACACGACGCCCCGTTCGGTCAGGAACTGCGGGTTATGCGGCGACAGCTCCAGCGCACGATCCAGCGCGTGTGCGGCTTCGTCGAATCGATTCAGCTCCACCAGCGCGTAGCCCTTGCCGTAATACGCGTAGGCCCAGTTCGAACCCAGTGCGACACCGCGGCGATGGGTGCCTTCCCTGTCATTCTGGACCGCCACGTTCACCATATAGGCCAGGGCTTCGGCAGGCGTGCGCACGCAGTAATAGACGGTGGACTCATCCGCATAGCGGCTCTCATGCGCACGGATGACGGGATCGAACGCCTCGCGTATCGCGGCTTCGGGTTGACCTTGCTGCAACAGCGCATCGCCGCGCGCGAGCAGCGCGTCCTGTTGTTTATTCCACGCGTCTTCGTCTTCGCTGTCCGCGCGGGCAGGCGATGATTCGATGCTTCCGGCGACCGGCCTGTCATCCGGCTGCCGCGCCGATGCAAGCGGCGCCAGCGCGGCGAGCCACAACACCGCCATCAGGCGGGCAAGGGCGGGAAGCCGACCGGACTTGCGGGCATCCATGTCGAAGCGTTTCATGTCGAATGGCGCAGTCGAACGCGATGAAAAGCCCGGCGCGTGGCCGGGCGTGCTTGATCAGCTCTGCCCTTCAGGCAGCGCCACCGAGATGTCGAGCACGTCGTGCTCGCCATCCTTGATCAGATCCACCTTCACCGCGTCGGCGTCGACATTGACGTACTTCTTGATGACTTCCAGCAGTTCGCGACGCAGCAGCGGCAGGTAGTCCGGGCCGCCGCGCGAAGAGCGCTCCTGCGCGATAATGATCTGCAGGCGGTTCTTGGCGGTTTCCGCAGTGGTCTTCTTCGCCTTCAGGAAATCGAACAGTCCCATGCCTCAACCTCCGAACAGCTTGTTGAAGAATCCCTTCTTCTCGATCGTGGTGAAGCGCAGCGGACGATCCTCGCCCAGCAGGCGCGCGACGGTGTCGTCATAGGCCTGGCCGGCCTGCGATTCGAGATCGAGGATGACCGGTTCGCCCTTGTTCGACGCATTGAGCACGTCCCCGGATTCGGGGATCACGCCGAGCGATTTCAGGCCCAGCACTTCCTCCACGTCCTTGATGCTCAGCATCTCGCCGCTTTCCACGCGCGTGGGGCTGTAGCGCGTCAGCAGCAGATTGGCTTTCAGCGGCTGGCCGTTCTCGGCACGGCGGGTCTTGGAATCCAGCAGGCCGACGATGCGGTCGGAATCGCGCACCGAGGACACTTCGGGATTGACCACGACGATCGCCTGGTCCGCGAAATACATCGCCAGGAACGCACCTTTCTCGATGCCCGCCGGCGAATCGCAGACGATGTAGTCGAAGCCGTCATCGGCCAGATCCTTGAGCACCTTCTCCACGCCTTCCTTGGTCAGTGCGTCCTTGTCGCGCGTCTGCGAGGCGGCCAGCACGTACAGCGTCTCGAAACGCTTGTCCTTGATCAGCGCCTGCTTGAGCGTGGCTTCGCCATGGGTGACGTTGACGAAGTCGTACACCACACGGCGTTCGCAGCCCATGATCAGATCGAGGTTGCGCAGGCCGACGTCGAAATCGATGACCGCGACTTTCTTGCCGCGCCGGGCAAGGCCGCAGGCGATGCTGGCGCTGGTGGTGGTCTTGCCCACGCCGCCCTTGCCGGACGTGACTACGATGATTTCAGCCAACGGTGTTCTCCTGGGTCGTTCTTGTAAGGGAGCCGCGCGTCAGTCCTGCGCGGCGATCTTGAGTTGGTCCTGCTCCAGCCAGATCTGCACGGGCTTGCCGCGCAGGTCCGCCGGAAGTTCTTCCATGACCTTGTAGTGGCCCGCGACGGCGACCAGTTCGGCATGGAATTCGCGGCAGAAGATGCGGGCGTCGGTGTTCCCCTGTGCACCGGCGAGGGCGCGGCCACGCAGCGCGCCGTAAATATGGATGGAACCATCGGCGATCACTTCGGCGCCGGCCCCGACCGTGCTGAGCACGGTGAGGTCGCGGTTCTCCGCGTAGAGCTGCTGCCCCGAGCGGACCGGAGTCTTCTGCATCAGGCCAGGCTTGCCAGTGACGGCAGCGGCCTTGCCTGCCTGCGCGGGAGCGGTCTGCGCCGCGGCCTGCCGCGTCGTCGGTGCGGCCGCAGCCGATGCCGAAGCGGCTGCCGAGGGCGTCGCGGCGGCAGGCGCGGACGCCCCGCCCACCGGTTCGTACTGCGCGCGGAACTTGGCCAGCAGCGGCAGGCCGAGTTGTTCGGCGAGGTGTTCGATTTCGCGCGTGCCGTACGCCAGCGCGATCGGCAGCACGCCGGCTTCCCGCAGGCCATCGATCAGGGCGCGCGCGGTGTCGGGGTCCGGCGTGCGGGTCAGCCCGCCGAAATCGACGATCACCGCGGCGCGGCCGAACAGCTTCGGCGCGCGCTGCACGCGCTCGCGCATTTCGCGCGTCAGTTGCTCGACATCGAGCGTGCGGATGCGCAGGTTGGCCACGCCGACCTGGCCGATCTTGAGTTCGCCGGCCTGTTCGTAATCCATGGAAACGGTGGAGGTATTCATCGCTGATCAGGTCCCGGTCGGCCGCTCGCTGCGCTCGGCCGCGCGCTGGCGGCTGCGCGCCCACGGCGCGTCGGGCAGGGCATCGCCATAGGTTTCATGGACCCACGGATAGCTGCACAGTTCCTTCATCAGCATGCTGGCGCGCACGCTGACATCGGCCATCAGGTTCTGGCCCACTTCGCGGAAACCGAAGCTGCCATGGAACAGCAGCGCCGGATCGGCGCCGTGATCCAGGAACACTTCGCAGGCCAGGTGCGGGTAGCGCAATTCGGCGTAGCTCTGCACGTCGGCGTAGAACGCGCGACCCACGCCACCGCCGCGACGACGGCTGGCGACCACGATGCGGTCGATGTAGAAGAACTGCGGATAGCGTTCGCGGAACCAGGCGAAGTTGCTGCTGTCGTGATCGGCGGACGAACCGAAGCCGACGAGGAACCCGGCGAGGTTGCCATCGCGTTCGGCGACGCGGAAATACTCGGCCTGCTCGTGGAAGCGGTGGAGCTTGGCCGAATCCAGCGGCAGGATCGCCAGTCCGGCGTTGTTGTTGAGGGCTAGGACGGAATCCAGCTCGTGCTCGCGCACGTCGCGGATGACAATCGACATTACTCGGCTCCGGACGGGAGGTCTTGCAGGGGTTCTGCTGGGGCGGCCACCCGCCGGGAGCAGCCGGCGCGGATTATCGCATGGGCGGGCGGATGAGGTGTCACATTCGGCGGCGATCGGCAGGCGCCGGGTCAGGCGCGAAGGCCGCCGCGATGCGCCGCGGGCATCACCGGGCGCGGATGCGCCATGACTTTCGATGGGCGGCGACACCTCCGATTCAGCCTAAGATGCGGTCATGTTGGGACGACTCAGCCACACCCGCCTGCTGCGCGCGACCGGCCTCTATACCTGGGCCCTGGTCGGCATTCCGATCGTCCTGAATGTCTGGTTCCTGCCGCCGGCCGACGCCGGCGCGCCGCAGGTCAACCTGCCGCTGACGGCGGTGGCGTACTTCGCCTTCGGCATCTGCTACTGGGTGGCCACGCGTTCGCTGGGGGCGCGCAGTTCGCAGAACAGCGTCTGGAACATTCCGCTGGCGCTGGTGCTCACGCTGACGGCGGTGGCCGTGGGCTTCTACACCCGCACCGGGCTGGGCGCGCTGCTGATCATGATCCTGGCCGGCGTGCTGCCGTGGCTGCTGAGCCTGCGCTCGGCGGTGGCCTGGCTGCTGCTGGCGCACGCGCCGCTGATCTGGTCGTTCATGGCGCTGGAGGACTTCAATTTCTGGGAGGCGCTGTTCCAGTCGGCCTTCTACGTGGGGTTCGCGGCGTTCGTGCTGATCACCGCCTACGTGGCGCAGCAGCAGGCCGAAGCGCGCGAGGAGCAGCGCAGGCTGAACGCGGAACTGCGCGCCACCCGCGTGCTGCTGGCCGAGAGCGCGCGGGTGAACGAGCGCACCCGCATCTCGCGCGAACTGCACGATCTGCTCGGCCACCACCTGACCGCGCTGAGCCTGAACCTGGAAGTGGCCGGCCACATGACCGACGGCAAGGCGCAGGAACACGTGCGCCAGGCCCACACACTGGCGCGGCTGCTGCTGACCGACGTGCGCGAGGCGGTGAGCCAGTTGCGTGACAGCGGCGCCATCGATCTCGGCGCGGCGCTGCTGCCGCTGGCCGAAAAGGTGCCGGCGCTGGCCATCCACATGGATATCGAAGAGCCGTTGATGCTGGACGACCCGCAGCGCGCCCACGTGCTGCTGCGCTGCACCCAGGAGATCATCACCAACGCGGTCAAGCACGCCGGTGCGCGCAACCTGTGGGTGCATTGCCGGCGCGATGGCGGCGCGATCCTGATCGATGCCCGCGACGACGGCGCCGGCGCCGAGCAGGTCGTGTCCGGCAATGGCCTGCGCGGCATGGGCGAGCGGCTGGCCCAGTACGGGGGCGAACTGTCGGTCAGGACACGCCCCGGCCAGGGTTTCCATCTGTGCCTGCGGCTGCCAGTGGCCGAAGGTGCGCCGGTGTTGCCGTTGCGTTCCGAATCCATCCCCGAATCGCTGTCCGAGACAGTTCCTGGAGGTAGTCCGTGATCCGTGTTTGCCTGGTCGATGACCAAACCCTGGTGCGCCAGGGCATCCGCTCGCTGCTGGCGCTGGACGACGGCATCGAGGTCGTCGCCGAAGCGGCCGACGGCAAGCAGGCCGTGGAGCTGATCCCGCAGATCAAACCCGACGTGGTGCTGATGGACATGCGCATGCCGGTGATGTCCGGTCTGGAAGCGCTGCAGGCGCTGGCGCGCGCCGGCCAGCTCCCGCCGGCGATCATCCTGACCACCTTCGACGACGACCAGCTGGTGCTGGCGGGCCTGAAGGCCGGCGCCAAGGGCTATCTGCTCAAGGACGTGTCGCTGGAACAACTCGTCGGCGCCATCCGCACGGTGGCCGAGGGCGGATCGCTGGTGCAGCCGGCGGTGACCCAGCGCCTGCT
>JAEWBY010000028.1 GCA_023390905.1 Pseudomonadota bacterium
GTCCAGGAAGAACTGCTGCCGCCCCGTGAGGGTGCGCCAGGGGATCAGCTCGTGGACGTTGGTGTAGCCGGCGTTGTACGAGACCTTCTCGGACTCCAGGCCGCTCCAGGTGGGCGAGCTGATGATCTTGCGCGGCTGCGCCTGCACGTCGCGGAAGCGGATCTTCTCGTGCTCCTTGGGCAGCGCGAGGTGCGCGTGCTCGCGGCCGGTGATCTTCGTCAGCGCCTCCCAGGCCTTGACCGCGACCTCGCCGTTCGTCTCCGGCGCGAGCATCAGGATGACCTCGGCGGCGTCGATGTCGGTCTCGATCTTCGGCTGGCCCTTGGCCACGCCCTCGGTGTGCACCGTGTAGTTGAGCTTGGCGAGCTGCTCGACCTCGTGCTCGGTGTTCCACGCGATGCCCTTGCCGCCGTTGCCGACCTTGCACATGAGCGGGCCCAGCGCGGTGAACTTCGCGTACGTGGCCGGGTAGTCGCGCTCCACGACCGTCATGACCGGCGCCGTCTTGCCGGGGATCAGGTCGATCTGGCCCTTCTTCCACTCCCGCACGTCGGGCGCCTGCGCGAGCTCGCCCGGCGTGTCGTGCATCAGCGGCGTGAGGACGAGCTCCTTCTCCTTGCCGAGGTGACCGACGCAGACCTCCGAGAACTTCTTCGCGATGCCCTTGTAGATCTCCCAGTCCGACCGCGCCTCCCACGCCGGGTCGACCGCGGCCGACAGCGGGTGGATGAATGGATGCATGTCGGACGTGTTGAGGTCGTTCTTCTCGTACCACGTGGCCGTCGGCAGCACGATGTCCGAGTACAGGCAGGTGGTGGACATGCGGAAGTCGAGCGTCACCAGCAGGTCGAGCTTGCCCTGCGGCGCGTCGTCGTGCCACACGACCTCCTCGGGCTTGCGTCCGCCTTCCGCGCCGAGGTCCTTGCCCTGCACGCCGTTCTGCGTGCCGAGCAGGTGCCGGAGGAAGTATTCGTGGCCCTTGCCCGAGCTTCCCAGCAGGTTGCTGCGCCAGACGAACAGGTTGCGCGGCCAGTTCGCCGGGTGGTCCGGATCCTCGCAGGACATGCGCAGGCGCCCGTCCTTCAGCGCGTCCGCCGCGTACGCCTTCGGGTCGAGCCCCGCCTTCTCGGCGTCGCGCACGACCTGAATCGGGTTCGTCTGCAGCGCAGGGGCCGACGGCAGCCAGCCCATGCGCTCGGCGCGCACGTTGAAGTCGATGAGGCTGCCCGTGTACTCGTTCGGATCGGCGAGCGGCGACAGGATCTCCTTCACGTCGAGCTTCTCGTAGCGCCACTGGTCCGTGTGCGCGTAGAAGAACGACGTCGAGTTCTGCTGACGCGGCGGCCGCACCCAGTCGAGCGCGAACGCGAGCGCCGTCCACCCGGTCTGCGGGCGCAGCTTCTCCTGGCCGACGTAGTGCGCCCAGCCGCCGCCCGACTGGCCGACGCAGCCGCACATCATCAGCAGGTTGATGACGCCGCGGTAGTTCATGTCGCTGTGGAACCAGTGATTCATCGCGGCACCGATGATCACCATCGACTTGCCGTGCGTCTTGTCGGCGTTGTCGGCGAACTGGCGCGCCACCGCGACGATGTCGTCCGCCTTCACGCCGGTGATCTTCTGCTGCCACGCGGGCGTATAGGGCAGGTCGTCGGCGTACGACTGCGCCGCGACGCCGCCGAAGCCGCGGTCGACGCCGTAGTTCGCCAGGACCAGGTCGTAGACGGTGGCGACGAGCGCCTCGCCGTCGGCGAGCTGCACGCGCTTCGCGGGAACGTTGCGCACCAGCACGTCGCCGCCCTGATCGTTCTCGGAGAAATGCTCGACGGCGATGCCGCCGAAGTACGGGAACGCGACCGGCACGATGCCGTCGTCGCGTCCCGCGAGCGTCAGCGCGAGCTTGACGTCCGCGCCGCGGCCGTCGCGTGTCTCCAGGTTCCACTTGCCGAGGTCGCCGCCCTCCTTCTGCCCCCAGCGATAGCCGATCGACCCCAGCGGGGCGACGAGCTTGCCGGTCGGCTCGTCGACCGCGACCGTCTTCCAGTCCGGGTTGTTTGCCTCGCCGAGCCCGCCGGCGACTTCGGCGGCGCGCAGGTAGCGGTCGGGCACGTAGCGGTCGCCGCGCTTGACGAGCCTCACGAGCATCGGCATGTCCGTGTAGCGGCGGCAATAGTCGACGAAGTACGCCGACGGCTTGTCGACGTGGAACTCCTTCAGGATCACGTGGCCCATGGCCATCGCCAGCGCCGCGTCCGTGCCCTGCTTCGGATGCAGCCACAGGTCGGCGAGCTTGCTGACCTCGGCGTAGTCGGGCGTCACCGCGACCACCTTCGCGCCCTTGTAGCGGACCTCGGTGAAGAAGTGCGCGTCGGGCGTGCGCGTCTGCGGGACGTTGCTGCCCCACGCCATGATGAACGTCGAGTTGTACCAGTCGGCGGACTCGGGCACGTCGGTCTGCTCGCCCCACGTCTGCGGAGACGACGGCGGCAGGTCGCAGTACCAGTCGTAGAAGCTCATGCACACGCCGCCGATCAGCGACAGGTAGCGGCTGCCGGCGGCATAGCTGACCATCGACATCGCCGGGATCGGCGAGAAGCCGATCACGCGGTCCGGGCCATGCTGCTTGATCGTGTGCACGTTGGCCGCGGCGATGATCTCCTGCACCTCGTCCCACGTGGAGCGGACGAAGCCGCCCAGTCCGCGGATCGACTTGTACGACTTCGCTTTCGCGGGGTCCTCGACGATCGACTTCCACGCCTCGACCGGTCCCAGCGCCTTGCGCGCCTCGCGCCACAGGCGCAGCAGCCGGCCGCGCACCATCGGGTACTTCACCCGGTTCGCGCTGTACAGGTACCACGAGTACGA
>JAEWBY010000084.1 GCA_023390905.1 Pseudomonadota bacterium
CGTCATTCCCGCGCCGGCGGGAATCGCTCCACCGCTTCTGCCACGGCGGACAAACCCGACAAGAGCGATCCCCGCCTGCGCGGGGATGACGTCCCGATTGCCGGCGCCGCGCCACAAACCACACTCCCGCTATTCCCCGCTGCGCCCGCGCCGCCCATTCTCCTCGGCCACCGCGTCCACCTCACCCGCGGCTGGCGCCAGAGCGACAGCCTGGCACTCGCGCCGCTGGCCGATGCCGTGCGCCGCCGCGATGCCGACGACGCGCTGGCCCTTCTGCGCAGCGGCAGCCTCGCCAACGTCCACTTCCACGACGGCACCGACGACCCGCTGGCCGCGCGTGGCTTCGACCTGCTGGCGCATTTCCGCGGCCTGGCCCACGCTGCCGATCCCGCCGCCGCGCTGGCCGGGGCCAACCGCCTGCGCCTGCTCACCGCCCTGCGCGACGGCCCGCAGGGCGCGCGCGGCCTCAACGCCCGCATCGAAGCGCACATCGTAGGCCGCCGAATCGGCAGCCCGCCCGCGTGGTTCCCCGGCCGCCTGCTGCTCATCACCGAGAACAGCTACCGCCACGGCCTGTTCAACGGCGATGTGGGCGTCTGCCTGCCGGACGCCAGCGGCGCGCTGCTGGCCTGGTTCCCCGGCGGCAGCGAAGGCGTCCGCGCCTTCCACCCCGCCGCGCTGCCCGCGCACGAATCCGCCTTCGCCATGACCGTGCACAAGGCACAGGGCAGCGAATTCGATGAAGTGTGGCTGCAGCTGCCCCGCGCCGACGCCCGCGTGCTCAGCCGCGAACTGCTTTACACCGGCCTGACCCGCGCCCGGACCGCGTTGCATCTTGCAGGGAGCGCGGACGTGATTGCCGCGGCACTGGCAAGGCATGCGGGACGGGTGTCGGGGTTGGGGTGGCGATTGGGGCAACTTGGCGAATGAGCTGACCGAGCCGCGCAGAGAGGGCATCCATGAAAATAAATAGGGGGCTGGGGCTGAACTTCCGCGAGAACCCGTGGCAGGGCAGCTTCCTCGTGGACAAGCTCACCGACATCGTGGAAGAGGCCGTTTACAAGGAGTTCAAGGCCATCAGCGAGCGCGGCGGCGTGCTGGGCGCCATGGACACCCTGTACCAGCGCGGCAAGAGCCAGGAAGAAAGCCTGTACTACGAGCACAAGAAGCACGATGGCAGCCTGCCGCTGGTGGGCGTCAACACCTTCCTGCCGCGCGAGCACGGCGGCGAAATCGCCACCGAGATCGAACTGATCCGCTCGACCGAAGAAGAAAAAGACCAGCAGATCGCCAACGTCCGCGCCTGGCAGACCTCACGCAACCGCCTGGCCCCCGAAGGCGAAACCGACCACGCCCACTCGATGGCGCTGGAAGAGCATGCCGAACCCGAAACGCACGACGGCCACGGCCTGGCCTACCTGCAGAAAACCGCCCGTGACCGCCGCAACCTGTTCGTCTCGTTGATGGAAGCGGTGAAGACGCACAGCCTGGGGCAGATCAGCCATGCGCTGTATGACGTGGGTGGGGAGTATCGTAGGAATATGTGAATGCTAATAGCAGGGCCGTTAGTCCGCTAGGCAAAAGCACTTGGTGTGAGTTTTAAACGTAGGAGACATTAATTAGTCAACAATCTTGTCAATCTAGCTGGGAGGAGCTATGGCGACAAAGCAAGATATTCCACAATGGGTGGAGAGGGCCTTAGTGGCACTTGGTGGGCGAGCTCGTTTGGCTGATGTTTCAAAATACATATGGGATCACTACGAGCATAGCCTGCGAAAATCAGGAGATTTGTTCTACACGTGGCAGTACGACATGCGATGGGCTGCGAACAAGTTGCGCAGGAGCGGCGTGATGACACCTGCAGAGGATTCATCGCGCGGTGTATGGGAACTAGAAAAGTAAATTTTACCAAGCAGGCGTGGCATTTTCTCGCGGGAACTTTCCTCGGCAATCCCGACACAACTTCCAGACTTCCCCTACAGATTTCCCGTGTTCCGCAGGCGATGATCGATCCCGCCAGGCTCCGTTCTGGAGTTCTGGTGTTCCAAAACAAGCGCGGGCCGGATGGGCGGCAACCCATTCGACCCGCTGACCACAACAAGCTTCTAAGGAGCTAGTCATGGCTGACGCCAATCATAGGGCAAGCAGGCCCGCCAAAAAATCAGGCGCACGCGCTTCATCCGCTGCACTTGCCCGAACTGCCGCATCCTCCCGAACCGCCATCGCCGCTGCATCCACATCGGCCGCACTCGCCGCACCGGCCGCAGGCATTGAATCCTCGGAACCCGTCTATCTGCTGAGCGAAGCCGCGCACGGCCAGTTGCGGGCCGTGCAGGAATGCCTGCATCTGTTGTCGCTGCTCACCCAATCCCGCGCGGAAGATCCGATGGTTCCACCCGAAGCGTGGACCGGTTGCCTGCATCTGCTGACCGCGCAATTGCAGTCCGCCCTCGACGCCGCGCCGTGGCGCGAAGCGGCCTGATTCGGACGCGCTGAAAGCCCCGGTCATGCCGGGGCTTTTTCAATCACCGGGAACAACGACGCACGAGCGGCTCCGTCAGGAACGGCGCTGGGGGGCGGCGTTCAATTCTTCCGGCCATGTCCATCGCGCCAATGTCGATCTTCCGCATCGTCATCATCGTGCCGCCAGCATATTCACCGGACGAAACCGGCAAGGTCGCGCTTCATACCTTCAGGACCTGCGCCACACCATGCAGCGCGTGATCCATCCACTCACCGACGCCTTCGTGCTGCGCCGCGCACCAATGCGAGCGAGGTTCATCGCCTTCTTCGGCAGCGTGCGTGTGGCGAGAGTCAACGCGCGAAAGCAGGGCCATCCGTTCAACGCGGTCCCGAACACCGCATCGCGATCACCGTGTCAGCACTTCACGCACCGGACGAAACCGCCGACCCGATTCAACCCTTCCACGCCTTCTGGATTGCCGCCACATCGATCTTCCGCATCGTCATCATCGCGTCGAAGGCGCGCTTGGCGGCGGCGCGGTCCGGGTCGGCCATGGCCTCGGTCAGCACGCGCGGGGTGATCTGCCAGGACAAGCCCCACTTGTCCTTGCACCAGCCGCACGCGCTTTCCTGTCCGCCGTTGCCGACGATGGCATTCCACAGGCGATCGGTTTCGGCCTGATCCTCGGTCATCACCTGGAATGAAAACGCCTCGCTGTGCTTGAACGTTGGCCCGCCGTTGAGGCCCATGCACGGAATGCCCATGACGGTGAAATCGACCGTCAGCACATCGCCCTGTTTGCCGGAGGGATAATCGCCGGGCGCGCGATGCACGGCATGCACGGCGCTGTCGGGGAAGGTCTGCGCGTAGAACTCGGCCGCTTCCTCAGCCGTGCCGTCATACCAGAGACAAATCGTGTTCTTGCTGGTCATATCGGTACCCGTTGTCGTGCGGCGCTTTCCGCCGCGCGAGGATACCCGTGCGGCCGGGCAGCGCATGTTGCGCTGCGGGCCCGCCTGCGGCCGGATGAAACCGAAAGCCCCGGACTGGCCGGGGCTTTCGTTACGCGGGTGACGCCGGTTCAATCAGAACGGCTTCACCGCCACCTTCAATACACCGTCGCGCTGGTTGGCGAACAGATCATAGGCGGCGACGATATCGTCGAGCTTGTATTGATGCGTCACCAGCACGCCCAGATCGACGCGGCCGGAGGCGACCACGTTGAGCAGGCGGCGCATGCGTTCCTTGCCGCCGGGACACAGCGCGGTGTTGATCCTGTGATCGCCCAGGCCCGCCGCGAATGCGGACAGTGGGATTTTCAGATCGGTGGAATACACGCCCAGGCTGGACAGCGTGCCGCCCGGTTTCAACACGCGCAGCGCGGATTCAAACGTGGCCTGCGTGCCGAGTGCTTCGATGGACGCATCCGCGCCGCGGCCCTTGGTCAGCTTCATCACTTCGTCGACGACATCGCAGTTCTTGAAGTTGAGCAGCACGTCCGCGCCCATCTTCTGCGCCACGCCGAGCCGCGAATCATTGCCGTCCACCGCGATGATCGTGGTCGCGCCCATCAGGCGCGCACCGGCGGTGGCGCACAGTCCAATCGGGCCCTGCGCGAACACCACCACGGTATCGCCAATGCGGATGTTGGCGTTCTCCGCGCCCTTGAAGCCGGTGGACATGATGTCCGGGCACATCAGTACCTGCTCGTCGGTCAGGCCATCCGGGATCGGCGCGAGGTTGGCCTGCGCGTCCGGCACCAGCACGTACTCGGCCTGGGTGCCGTCAATCAGGTTGCCGAAGCGCCAGCCGGCGGTGGCCTTGTAACCGTGGCAGCCGCACTTGCCCGAGGGAATCAGGTAGCTGCCGTCCTGCGAGGGCACGCCGTCCATGGCCGCATAGGAATTGAAGTTGGGGCAGATCGCGCCGGCGATGACGCGCTGGCCTTCCTGATACCCGACCACCGCGCTGCCGAGTTTCTCGATCACGCCGACCGGCTCGTGGCCGATGGTCAAGCCTTTCGCGACCGGATATTCGCCCTTGAGGATATGGATATCGGTGCCGCAGATGGTCGTGGTGGTGATGCGGATCAATGCGTCATTCGGCCCGACATCGGGAATCGGCTTGCTGGCAAGCTCGATGCGGCCGGGTTCGACGAACACCGCCGCTTTCATCATCGTGGACATGGCGCCTCCTGTTGCGTTGGGGAAGCTCTGGTTCTAGTAGCCGCACCGGCATGCGGCCTTGATCTGGATCAACCACACCGGGCGTGTGCAGGATGAACAGGGTTCCGGCGTGACGGCGCGCACGGCGGGTCGGGTACTTGATGCAGCGCCACGCTTGATCCGTGCCGCGATGTCACAGCTTGAAGCGCGGGCAGGCCGCCGGCTAGCCGAAAACGGACCGCTGCGTGCGGCCAAGCATGCGCGCCCAAGGTACACCTGAGGTGGATCGCGCCACCCGCTTGCGCCTACGCTTGTGCCTCTGTCGCGCGAACGGCTGTTCATGGATTTCCGGTTGGGGTTGACTGCGGTGTGGAAGGGGCTGGCCTGTGCGGCGATGCTGTGGATCGAATCGGCGCATGCAGTCGTGGTCGGCCCGTCGCCGGCGGACGCGCATGGCCCGGCGGCGCCTGCGTTCGAATACGTGTACGAACGGCCGCGATCGCGCGAACTGATGTCGACGTATCAACGCGTGCGCGGCGCCGATCTGCTGCGGCAACTGCCTGAAGTGCAGGCCATCGACGGTCTGTTCGTGCTGCCCCGGCGCCTGCGCTATGTCACGGCCGAATGCGGGGAATTTGGCGCCTTCTACCGGCCCGAGCGCGCCGAAGTCGTGCTGTGCTACGAAACCCTGCGCACGCTGCACGAGCAGGGCGTGATGCACCAGCAGGCGCTGGGCCTGGAACAGGACCATCCCGCGCGCTACGTACGGGCCAACGTGCGATTCATGCTGCTGCACGAAACCGGCCATGCGCTCGTGGATCTGTTGGATCTGCCGGTCACCGGCCGGCAGGAGGACGCGGTGGATCAGCTCGCGGCCATCCTGATGCTGCGCTTCGCCGGCCGCGATGAAACCCCGGCGCAGGTCATCGCCAACCTGCGCCTGGCGGCCAACTGGATGCTTTCGCGCAGCACCGGCGCCTACAACCTGGATGCCTACGCCGACGAACACGCGCTCGGCGAGCAGCGCTACTTCAATCTGCAATGCCTGATCTATGGCACCGATCCCGAGGATTTTGCCGACATGGTGGCTGCCGGGGACCTCACCGAAGCACGCGCGCGCGGCTGCGCACGCGAAACCCGCCAGATCACCCGCGCCTGGCTGCGCCTGCTGCTGCCCCACCTGGCGCCGGGCCATGAAGCGTACGAGGAAGAAGCCGCGCGTTATCTTCAGCGGGGTGATCCGGGAACGGCGCATCCCCGTTGAAGCCACCGAGGCGGGACCGTCATGCATGCGCAGCACGGTCGATACTTCCGCCCATTCCATTCCATCACTGAAGCCGCACACACAGCCGCGCGTCGTGCGTTCGGCCCCGGCCTTCGTATGCTATGCCGACCGAGAGCCAGGGAACGCCCGACAACGCATGAGCATCACGCTGACCGAATTCGCCCGCAGCCGCCTGTTCCGCGCCGCGCGCCGCAACACCATCCAGGACTGCACGCCGGAGGAGTTCGAGCGCCGCATCAATGCCGAGCCGCCGCTGGCCGTGCTCGATGGCTATGCTCCGTTCTGCAAGCTGCACGTGCATCGCAACTGGACGTCCACGCGCGTGCTGGCGGTGCCGATCACCGAGGACAACCGCCAGCACCTGCGTTCGGAGTACGAAGCGCGCACGCCGGACGAGTTGCCCGTGCTGGTGCGCTGGTTCGAGGGCATCGAGCCGCCGGTGGCCGATTACCTCATCGTCATCCTCTATGACCGTGAACAACTGGCCAGGGAAGGCACGCGCATCGAGGCCGACTGGGGCGTGGTCGGCTGCATGTACACCGCCGCGCCGGAGGAAACGCCGATGGCCCCGATCACCATGATGCGCAACGCGCTGGGCGTGGAGGAGGGCGGGTCGGGCGTGCCGCTGGATCGCGAGGCCTATGCGCGCAGCGTGCAATTCTGGCGCGCCCATGCGAACTGGCGGGGATAGCCAGGCGCACGTGCCCGGCGGATGCGCGGCGCCACTGGCGATGGCTGCCGCGCGGCCTGCATGATGCGGGCCATTGAACGCAGTGGGGCGGTCTGGCGCACGTCGAGTCTTCAGGGAGGAATCGCGGCAATGTCGAAGCAGCAGGAATCTTGGGACGTATTCACCGAACTGGAACGCCGGCTGCTTGTCAACGAGCCGAAGGACGCGCTGAACCTGCGGCGTGATCGCGGGCTGCTGCTGGTGGCGGTGGCAGGCATCCTGATGACCGTACCGTTTTACGCAGGCTGGAAGGAGGCATGGAGTTCGGTGCTGGCGATCGTGGGTATCGTGCTCGAGCTGTGCGGGATGGTCCTGCTCACGATCCGCCAGGTGCGCGACGTTCTTCCCGATTTCGTGGACGCAAGGAGGAACTACGCCATCGCCATGGATCGCGAATTCGTGCAGCACGAAGACGTGCTCGCATGGCTGCGCGGGATTCCGGCGCATGAACGCGAGCGGCGCCTGCGCTATCTGGAATCGCGTCTGGAACGGTTCGCCGATCGTTATCCGCTGCTGTTCGGCGCGGTGGACAAGCTGGGCGCGCTGCCGCTGCTGGCCGCGGTTTTCCTGCAGGCACAGGCGTTGCAGACAATCTCGGGCCTGATGGCGGTGTTCGGCGTCGCGCTGATCATCCTGTACGGCATGGCGATGTGGATGACGCGCTTCCGGCTGCGGCTGCTGACGTGGCGGCAATGGTTGAAGGCCGCCGGGTCATGACGCGAACGCGGCATGCGGAGGGTCGATCCGATGGCGGCCGGCGCATCAGCGGCTGCGTTGCGCGATCCACTGGTCCAGTTGATTGGCGAACGCCTGCCGATCGCGCGCATGGAACACCGGCGGGCCGCCTGTCTGGACGCCGGCGCCGCGCAGTTCTTCCATGAAATTGCGCATCGACAGGCGCTGGGCGATGTTGTCGGCGGTATAGCGCTCGCCGCGCGGGTTGACCGCATGCGCGCCGCGTTCCAGCACGCGCGCGGCCAGCGGAATGTCCTGGGTGACGACCAGATCGCCGGCACGCACGCGATCGACGATGGCGTCGTCGGCCACGTCGAAGCCGCCCTGCACCTGCAATGCGCGGATGTAGCGCGACGGCGGTGTGCGCAACCACTGGTTGGCGATCAGCGTGACCCGCACCCGCGCGCGCTCGGCGGCGCGGAACAGGATCTCGCGGATGACGCCGGGGCAGGCATCGGCATCGACCCAGATGGCCGCGGCTTCGGAATCGGCACGTGTGTTCTCCATCGGCGCATTGTCGCCTGTCCGGCGGGCATCGGTGGCCCGGTCGTGCGGAGCGATCGTGTGGTGCGATCGTGACGATCGGCCCGGCTGCTACCATGGCGGCCCGTCTTTTCCTGCATGCAGCGCCATGAACGAGATCGCACGCTTCCATCCCATCGGTACGCCGGGCCAGCCGTGGACGGCGGCGGACAAAGCGCAGTGGCGGCGAGCGCAGCGCGTGCAGCGCAGCTATCAGGCCGACGTGGTGAGCGTCATCGATCGCCTGCGTGATCGGTTCGACGTGCAGCAGTACGGCACGCTGGATTACGGCGAGGATGGCACGTATCCGCTGTACGCCGTGCGCACGCGCGGCTGGGACGATGCGCTGCCGGTCATGCTCGTCACCGGCGGCGTGCACGGCTATGAAACCAGCGGCGTGCACGGCGCACTGCAATTTCTCGATACGCGCGCCGAAGCCCATGCGGGACGCGCGAATCTGCTGGTCGTGCCCTGCGTGAGCCCGTGGGGCTATGAGCGCATCCATCGCTGGAACGCCGAGGCGATCGATCCGAACCGCTCCTTCCGCGAGCCCAGCCCGGCGCAGGAATCGGCCGCGCTGATGGCGCTGGTCGCGCCGCTGCGCGGACGCATCCGCATGCATATCGATCTGCACGAGACCACCGACACCGACGAAACCGAATTCCGTCCCGCGCTCGCCGCGCGCGATGGCAAGGCGTTCGAGCCGGGCGGGATTCCCGATGGGTTCTATCTGGTGGACGACAGCGAGAATCCGCAGCCGGCGTTCCAGCAGGCGGTGATCGCGGCGGTCGAGCGGATCACCCATATCGCGCCGGCCGATGCGGATGGTCAGATCATCGGATCGCCGGTGGTGGCGCCGGGGGTGATCGAATACGCGTTCGGTCCGCTCGGCCTGTGCGCCGGCATCAGCCGCGCCCGCTACACGACCACCACCGAGGTGTATCCGGACAGCCCGCGCGCCACGCCTGAACAGTGCAATGCGGCCCAGGTCGCCGCGATCGAGGCGGCCATCGGATTCGCCCTTGCACATGGTTGAGCGCGCCCATCCATACGATGGATTGACGCGGCGGACGCTACGCTGCGTCCGTGGCGGAGGCGGGAGACGAACATGGCAACCGGCTGGGCGGGCGATGGTGCGGTGCAGGACCAGATTGATGCGACGGTCAAGGACGGCATCGAACGCGCGCGACGCAACCTGCCGCAGGGGCCGAGCCTGAGCCACTGCGAGGAATGCGACGCGGCGATTCCGCTGGCGCGGCAGCGCGCCGTGCCGGGCGTGCGCCTGTGCGTGGTCTGCCAGGAAGCCGCCGACGAGTCGCAGGCGCAGGGCCAGCTCTACAACCGGCGCGGCAGCAAGGACAGCCAACTGCGCTGAGCACGCGCGCTGCTACGATGTCGCGCGGACCGGAGTCCCCGGCCGCCAATGGAAGGACCCATGCGCAAGCGGAAGTGGTTGTTCGTCAGTGCCTGCCTGTTCGTTGCGTTCGCGGCGGCGGGCAGGGATGCCGTGCCGGCGGCGCGCCCGGCTCCGGACGCGCGCATCACCCGCGACGATGTCGACGGGGTCAGCCTCGCGCACTGGACCGAACGCTGGTGGCAGTGGGCCTATGCGCTGCCGATCGAACCCTATCGCGATCCGGACGGACGATTCTGCGATCTTGGCCAGGAGGGACCGGTGTGGTTTCTCGCCGGCACCGACGGCAGTTTCGACGCCACGCGGCGCTGCATTCTCCCGGCCGATGCGCACGTGCTGGTGCCGATCATCAACATGGCGCATCTGAGCACGCGCAGCCGGCCCCGTGGTTGCGAGCAACTCCAGCGCGCTGCGGCCGTCAACAACAACCACCTGATCAGCGCGGTGGCGATCCTCGATGGCAAGCCGCTGGGGAGTGTGGCGCTGCACCGCGTGCGCAGCGAGTCGTGCTTCCGCATTGCCATGAACGAGCACGATTCGCTGCTGGCGGCGGCCGACGGCTATTGGCTGATGCTCAAGCCGCTGCCGCGCGGACGGCACACGCTGGTGATTGGCGCCAACTACGGCGCGCCGGATTCGGCGCACGGCATGATGCGGCAGAACTTCGAATATCAACTGGACGTGGGCGGCGAGAACCGTTTCAGCCTTTCGCCGCGCCGCTTGGCCGATGACCATGCGCGGTTGGCCGCGCGGGAATGAGCGGCATGCAATCGAATCTGTTCGGCAACGATGCGCCCGCACCGATGCATCGTCTGTTCTTCGCGACGTCGCCGACGCCGGAGGATCGCGACGCGCTGCATGCGGCGATCGAGCGTCTGCGACCGTGGATACCCCGCGCCCGCTGGGTCAAGGCCACGCGCCATCACGTGACCTTGCGCTATCTGGGCGAAAGCGCGGGCCGCCGTGACGACTGGATCGCGGCCGCGACGCGCGCGGTGCAGGACTGGCACCCGCCGCAATTCGAGCTGACACTGGATCATCTGCGCGCGCTCGGCAATCCGCGCCGCCCGGCACTGGCGCTGGCGTCGGCTGCGCCGTCGGCCGGACTGGACGGGTTCTGGCGCGAGCTGCGCGAACGCATGCTGCGCGCCGGCTTCCGCGATCAGGACGGACGCACCTTCCTGCCGCACCTGACCGTGGCCTACACCGAGCCTTCGCCGCCGTTGCCGCCGATCGAACCGCTGCTTCTGCGGGCGACCTCGTACCGGTTGCTGCTGAGCGTGCAAGGCGAGGACGAGTACACCTGCCTCGGCCAATGGCCGCTGTCCGGCGCGTGAGCGTGCGCGAACCGCACATACGGCGTTTCGCCCGGGCGTGGCGGATGGATGTTCAGCGCGTGGGCGCGCGCGATGGATCGGGCCCGAACAGATTGCGGTGATCGGCGTCGCGATTGCGCAGGCGATCGATCTTGGCCTGATAGCGCGCCTGATCGAGGCCCTGGCTCAGTTGGCGCGCGCGTTCGAGTTCGCGGCCGGCGCGCCGCGCATCGCCACGATGCAGATAGGCGCGCGCCAGACCTTCGTGGAATCGATGTTCGCTGCCGAACAGGCGGATCGCGCGCCGGTAGTGCCTGACCGCGCCGTCATAATCGCCCGCGCGTTCGCGTTCCAGCGCCAACAGGAACTGATCGAAGGGATCGCGCTGGCGCAATCGCTCCAGGCGCCGTTCCAGCGGCGCGGCCTCGGCAACGCGACCGCCGCGCTTGTACAGCGTCACGAGGTTGAACATCGCGGCCGAATGTTCCGGATCCAGATCCAGTGCCCGTCGATAGGCGTGTTCGGCCACCGTGCTCTGTCCGTCGCGGTAGGCGAGCACGCCGGCGTTGTTCCAGAACGGCGCATAGGCATCGCTCAGCGCCAATGCCTGCTGCAGGTAGGCGTGAGCGGCCGCGCGCTTGCCCTGCGCCAGCAGCGCCACCGCACGATTGTTGTAGAACAGCGCGAGCAGGTGCGCATCGTCGATGCGGCGCGGTTCCTGCCGCGCGATCACTTCGTCGCTGGCGACATCGGCGCTGAAACGCTCATGACCGATGCGGAATCCCGCGTTGACGTGGTTGTTGCGATACACCGTGTTGCCATCCTGGAACCAGGTGAGCACGTCCTTGATCTCCTGGCCGTAGGCTTCCAGTCCGGCTTCGCGCGCCAGGGCGATCGCCATCAGGCTGAAGCTCAGGCAGTTGGCGCGGCGCGTGGCGTAGACCTCGGCCACGGTGTGGTTGGCGTCGTACTGGTATTGCAGGCCCAGTCCCCGTTCGCTGTCGAACAGGAAGGCGACCAGCCGTTCCAGCCGAGCCTCGGCCGGATGCGGATCCGGGCCGTTCCACTGACGGAACTGCGCGCGCAACGGTTCGGGAACGTGCAGGATCTGGGCCGGCGCGGGCGGCGGGACGTCCGGCACCGCAGGCAGATCCGGTGCAGGCGAGAGGGCGAGCGCTGCGACAAGCAACCACGCGGCCATACGCGAACCTCCACGTCATCGGCCAAACCCGTTGGCGGCGAGTCTAGTCCTTTCCGGCACGCCCGGCGTGAAAGATGGGGGCCGGCGCGTGCCCGGCTGGGCAGCATCGAAGCGGCATGGCAAGGTGCCGCCATGGATATCGAAAACGCCACGCCGGACGACCTGCCGCAACTGGCCCTGATCTGGGAAGCGGCCGTGCGCGCGACCCATCATTTCCTCGGCGAACGCGACATCGAACTGTTCCGCCCGATGGTGCGCGAAGGCTATCTGCCCAGCGCGCCGAAGCTGGCGCTGGCGCGCGCTGGGTCGGGCAGGGCGATCGGATTCGTCGGCGCCGAAGCGGACAAGATCGAGATGCTGTTCGTCGATCCCGCCTGGCACGGCCATGGCGTGGGACGCGCCTTGCTGATGCATGCGGTCGAGCACTGGGGCGCGCGGCGCGTGGACGTCAACGAACAGAACCCGGGCGCCGTGGGCTTCTATCACGCGATGGGTTTCGAACTGGAATCGCGATCCGAGCGCGACGGACTGGGCAAGCCGTTCCCTCTGCTTCACCTGCGCCGCGCGGACGCTGTGGTCTGCTGAGACTCGCGCGCACGACCCGCACCGAGTGGAGATCCCCGATGGATGACACGCCCAGCCTGCTGCCATGCCCGCACTGCGGCGCGATGAACCGGCTGCCGCGTGCGCGACTGCGGGAACAGCCCCGCTGCGGGCGCTGCCATCGCGCGCTGTTCGAGGGCCGTCCGATCACGCTGACGGCGGCGACGTTCGCCGCGCATGCCGCGCGCAGCGACATACCGCTGCTGGTGGATTTCTGGGCGGCCTGGTGTGGGCCGTGCCGGAGCATGGCGCCGCATTTCGAAGCCGCCGCCGCACGGCTGGAACCGCAGGTGCGGCTGGGCAAGATCGATACCGAAGCCGAGCCGGCGCTGTCCTCGCAGTTCGGCATCCGCAGCATTCCCACGTTGCTGTTGATCCGGGGCGGCCGCGAAATCGCGCGGCATTCCGGCGCGATGACGACCGAAGCCATCCTCCAGTGGGTGGGGCCACACCTGGGGCGATGATCGCCGGCCATGACCTCGGCCGTCTGGCCGAAGTCCGCGGCGGCATGCCACCATCGGGGATTGGCCGCGTGCCGCCCCGTGTCGCAGGAGATTCCATGAAGCCATCGCGTCTCGCCTTTGCCCTGTCGCTCGTCATTGCCGGGGCCGCATCGGCCGCCCAGCCCGAGCTGACCGTCCTGAATCGCGACAGCGGCGTGCCGCGCGCACCGGAGCAGGAAGCGGTGATCTTCGAGAAGGCCGATCTCGGCTTCAAGGTCATTCCCGAGCGCAAGGCGATCGAAGGCGATGCACGGTTGAGCTTCCGCGCGCGATCGCCGCTGTCGAAGCTGGTGGTCGATCTGGATCGCAACTACACGGTGCGCCGGGTGGAAGTGGACGGTGTGGCGCTGCCAGCCAGCGCCTGGCGCAATCCCGAAGGCCGCATGAGCATCGATCTGCCCAAGGCCGTGGCCGCGCAGCAGACGGTGCAGTTGCGCATCGTCTATGACGGCAAGCCGCACGTGGCCGATCGTGCGCCGTGGGATGGCGGCTTCGTGTGGGCGACCGCGCCGACCGGCGAGCCGTGGATCGCCTCGGCCGTGCAGGGCGAGGGCTGCGATCTGCTGTGGCCGTGCATCGATCATCCGCAGGGCGAACCCTTGCAGGTCGATCAGCACATCACGGTGCCCGCGCCGCTGGTCGCCGCCGGCAACGGCATCGCGCTGGGCATGGAGGAAAAGGACGGCTGGCGCACCTACCACTGGCGCGCGCGCGATCCCAACACCTACGCCATCGCGCTCAACATCGGCCCGTACGAGGATATGAAGGGCGAATACCACAGCCGGTTCGGCAACACGATCCCGCTGCGTTTCTGGCACCTGAAGGGCCGCCAGGAGCAGGCGCGCGGCCTATTCGCCGAATTCCCGCAGGTGCTGGATTTCTTCGAGCGCAACATCGGCCCGTACCCGTTCGGTGATGAAAAGATGGGCGTGGTGGAAACCCCGCACCTGGGCATGGAACACCAGACCATCAACGCCTACGGCAACGACTACAAGAAGGACAAGTACGGCTACGACTGGCTGTTGCAGCACGAGTTCGCGCACGAGTGGTTCGGCAACCAGTTGACCAACGTCGACTGGGACGACATGTGGCTGCACGAGGGCTTCGGCAGCTACATGCAGCCGCTGTATCTGCAATACCTGCGCGGAGAGATGGAATACCACGCCGCGCTGCTGGATCAGCGTGCGGCGCTGTCGAACAAGTATCCGATCGTGTCCGGCCAGAGCCGCACGGAGGAAGCCGTCTACAACCGCGAGAACGGGCCGGGGCTGGACATCTACTACAAGGGCTCGCTGATGCTGCACGCGCTGCGCGGGCTGATCGGCGATGCGGCGTTCTTCGCTTCCATCCGCCAGGCCGTGTACGGCACCGACACGCCGAAGCCGGGCCAGTTCAAGCCGCGCTACGTATCCACGCGCGATTACATCGACATCGTCAGGAAGGTCACCGGCAAGGATTACGGCTGGTTCTTCGACGTGTATCTCTACCGCGCGGCGCTGCCCGAACTGCTGGCCGAGCGCGATGGCAACGCGGTGAACCTGCGCTGGAAGACGCCGGACGATCTGCCGTTCCCGATGCCGGTGGAAGTGCGCGTCGGTGGCGTGGACGGCAAGGTGCGCACGGTGTCGATGGCCGATGGCCACGGCCGTGTCGAAGTGCCGGCCGGCGAGACCTTCACGCTGGATCCGGCCTCGAAGCTGCTGCGCGCACTGCCGCATATCGACGCCTTCCAGAAGGATGCCGAAGCGCGGCGCAAGGCGGCCGAAGCGGCCAAGCGCTGAGACGGACACCGGCGCGGGAAAATCCGCGCGCACGTGCAGGGGCGCCGCATTTTGCAATGCGGCGTCCGCCTCGCTAGATTGCGAGAATTCTCACGGGGTATGCGCGATGGATGTGCGGGGGAGCCTGGTGTGCGTCGGGACCGGAATGATGCTCGGTGCCCATCTGGGCCCGCGCGCGCGCAACCATATCGAGCAGGCCGACGTGGTGTTCGTGGCGGTGTCCGATCCGCTGGTGGAACTGTGGATCCAGCAGATGCATCCGGACGTGCGCAGCTTCCAGCCCCTGTACGCCGAGGGCAAATCGCGCCGCCGCACCTATGAGCAGATGGTCCAGGCCATGCTCACGGAAGTGCGCGCCGGACGTCGCGTGTGCGGCGCGTTCTACGGCCATCCCGGCATCTTCGCGCTGGCCCCGCATCTGGCGATCGAACAGGCCCGGGCCGAAGGGTTCGAGGCTTCGATGGAGCCGGGCGTTTCGGCCGAGGACTGCCTGTATGCCGACCTCGGCATCGATCCGGGCACCTTCGGTTGCCAGCACTTCGAGGCCAGCCAGTTCATGCTGTTCCAGCGCCGCGTCGATTCTTCGGCCTATCTGATCCTGTGGCAGGTGGGCCTGGCCGGCGACCGCAGCCTGCGACGCTTCAGCAGTTCGTCCGCCGAACGGCAGGTGCTGGTGGACCTGTTGGCGCAGGATTACCCGTTGGACCACACGGTCATCGCGTATGAGGCCGCGACCCTGCCGATCAGCGCGCCCCGCTGCGAACGGCTGGCGCTCGGTTCGCTGGCGCAGGCCGAACTCAACCAGAACACCACGCTGGTCGTGCCGCCCGCGCGCGCGCTGCAACCCAACGCCGCCGTACGCGAGCGCCTGGCGCGCCTCCATGCCGACACATCGCCCGGGTCCATCCGTTCCACCCTGCCGAGGACGTGCCATGTCGAACGCCATCCGTTTTCTTGAGACGCTGGGCCGCGACCCGGCGCTCTCACGCGCATCCCCCGAACACATCGAATCGATGATCGCCGCGCTGGACATCACGCCTGCCCAGCGTGATGCCCTGATGGCCGGGGATGCGTCCGTGCTCAGCCAACTGGCCGGCGGCCGGGACAGGATGAAGTCGTTGATCTGGGAGCCGGGCAGGGAACAATCGCCGGAAGGGGACGAGCCGGACAGCGAGAACGAAGAAGCGCCCGACGATGAAGACGACCAGGCCCAACGCTGATCGCCGGGCGTCCTGATGCGTGTTGCCGTGCCGGTGCGTGGCGCCCTGCTCGCGTTGACGCTGCTGATGGCGGCCACGGGACTGCGTGCGGCGCCGCCGGGCACGCCGGATATCGAGCACCTGCTGGAGCGGGCCGAGCATCTGAAGAGTTCGGATCCGGGCCAGTTCCAGCGGCTGCTGGGCCAATTGCAGCACCAGCGCGCGGCGGCCAATCCGGAGCAGAAGGAACGCATCGAGTACCTGGCGATCTACAACGTGGCCTTCCAGGGACAGTACGAACACGCGGTGATCCGCGCGCGCGCGCTGATGGAATCGTCCGCCAATCCGGAAATGCAGTTCCGCGCCGGCGTGCTCATCGCCAATCTGTACACGCTGGATCGCCAGTACACCGAAGCGCTGCGCGAACTGGAAAACACGCTGGGCCTGGTCGACCGCGTGCAGACCGCCGAGTTGCGCCACCAGGGCCTGGGCGTGGCGTCCTTCACCTATGCGCAGGTGGGCCAGGACGAACTGGCGCTGCGTTACGCCGAACGCATCCTGCAGGACACACCGCAGCCGCGCACCGAATGCTTCGCCCACCAGGTCAAGTACGAAGCGCTGCAGAAGCTCGACCGCCTGCCGCGCGAGGATGCGCCCGTGCTGCGTGCAATCCGCCAATGCGAAGCCGAGGGCGAGGTGGCGGCGGTCAACACGATCCGCGTGACGCTGGCCAGGAAGTGGACCGCCGAAGGCAAGCGCGATGACGCCATCGCGTTGCTGCGATCGCATCTGGGCGAGATCGAGGCCACCCGCTTCGCCTATCTGATTTCCCAGGTGAAGGCGCTGCTGGCCGAGTGGCTGCTGGACGAGGGCGAACTGGGCGCGGCCGAGAACTTCGCCAACGAAACCATCAGCCAGAGCCGCGTGCACGAGAACCGTCTTTCGCTCGCCAGCGCCTACCGCACGCTGTACCGCATCGCCGACAAGCGCGGCGACGCCGATCAGGCACTGGTGTATTTCCGCCGCTACGCCGAGGCCGACAAGGCCTATCTCAACGAGGTCAAGGCGCGCGAACTGGCGTACCAGATGGTGAGGCAGGAAACGCTGGAGAAGTCCCAGCAGATCCAGCGGCTGGACAGCCAGAACCAGTTGCTCAGGTTGCAACGCAGGCTGGAGATCAAGTCGGTGCAGCACACCCGGCTCATCATCCTGCTGCTGGTCGTGCTGCTGGCGAGCATCGCGTACTGGGCCTACAAGACCAAGCGCATCCAGGTCTCGCTCAAGCAACTGGCCGAGACCGATGCGCTCACCGGCATCTGCAACCGCCACCATTTCAACCAGCTCGCCGAACGCTACCTCCAGCAGTGCGCGCGCAATGGAGAGGACGCGGCGCTGCTGATGTTCGATCTGGATCACTTCAAGTCGATCAATGATCGATTCGGTCATGCGGTGGGCGACTGGGTGCTGCGCGAAGTCGCCGGGATCTGCCGGCCGTTCTGCCGGCGCATCGATGCGTTCGGCCGCCTGGGCGGCGAAGAGTTCGCCCTGCTGATGTACGGCTGCGACGTGCGTTCGGCCGCGCGGCTGGCCGAGGACTGCCGCGTCCGCATCAGCACCCTCGACACCCGCCAGAGCGGGCACGCCTTCACCGTCACCGCGAGCTTCGGCGTCGCCGGCACCCTCACGGCGGGCCATTCGCTGGAACGCCTGCTGACGCAGGCCGATGCCCAGCTCTACCGCGCCAAGGCGCAGGGCCGCAATCGCGTGTGCATGGAGGAACCGGCGCATTCGGGCGTGCCTTCGGGGGAGGGTTCGGCGCTGCCGCCGGAGGCGCCCTGTCGGGGCATGGCCTGAGCGCAGTGCCTGCAACTTCTCGCAACGACTTTGGGCTAGAATCGGCGCAAGGGATGCAAAGACGAGGGGAGAGTCGTCATGCGCCCGTTCTCACTCCGGGGATACCCATGTCCAATGTTCTGCGTTGCCTAGAAGCTCTTGGCCAGGATGCCACGCTGTCACGACTGTCGCCGGAAGAGCGCGCGCAGCGGATGGCCGGTTTCGGCCTGTCGTCCATCGAACAGGAAGCGTTCGCCGATCCGCAGGCGCTGGCCGCGCTGCTGGGTGCGCGCCTGAACATGGTGGGCGTGCAGTTCCCGGGCGACGAGCCGCAGCGTGAGGAAGACGAGCCGCGCCGCGATGACGACACGCCGGAAGAGCCGGACGGCGAGTCGATCGCCGGTTCGGCGGACCGACTGCACTGACATTCCGGGCGGGGCACAGCGATGCTGGCTCGCGCGGCGCGATGGAGGTTGGGGCTGGCGGCCGCCTTGCTGGCGGCCTCGGCCTGCGTGGTTGCCGCCGCGCCGGTCGGCGAACTGCTCAAGCGCGCCGAAACGGTGCGCAGCGCCGAGCCGGTGACCTTCGCGCGGCTGATCGATGAAGTCAGCAAGCGCCGCATCGAGCTGTCCGGCCCGCAGCGCGAGCAACTCGCCTACCTGCAGGCCTATCGCCTGGCCTTCAGCGGCAACTATGCCGCGGCGATTCCGCGCCTGAAGGAACTGCACCAGGCGTCGCCCGAGCCGGACGTACGTTTCCGCGCCGGTTCGCTGCTGGTCAACATCTATTCCAAGAGCCGGCAGTTCACCGAGGGCCTGCGCCAGCTCGGCGAGACGCTGGTCTACATCGATCAGGTCAAGGATCCGGAACTGCGCGCGCACGCCCTGCTGGAAGCGGCCTACATCCACAACGAGGTCGGCCAGTACCGGCTGGGCCTGCACTACGCCGAGCGCATCCTCGACAGCGATCCCACCCCGCGCGAACGCTGTTTCGCCGACTACCTCCGCTTCGACGCCATGCAGAACCTGGCGATCCTGCCCCAGCAGGATGCGCCGCTGATGACGGCGATCGACCAGTGCGGGGGCATCAAGGAAGTGGTGCTGGCGAACTATCTGCGGACCACGCTGGCGCGCAAATGGGCCGGCGCGCGCAGCAGCGAGGCGGCCATCAACCTGCTGCGCCAGCACCTGCCGGAAGTGGAAGCCGCGCATTACCCCGTGCTGGCGGTGAAGGTGAAATCGTTGCTGGCCGAGCTGCTGTTCGACAAGGGCGACACGCGCGCGGCGGAAAGTTTCGCCAACGAGACCGTGGCGATGAGCAGTTCGGTCGGCAACACGCATGCACTGGTCAGCGCCTACAACACGCTCTACCGCATCGCCGATCGCCGGCGTGACGATGAAACCGCGTTGGTCTATTACCGCCGCTTCGCCGAAGCGGACAAGGCCTACCTCAACGAGGTCAAGGCGCGCGAACTGGCCTATCAGATCGTGCGGCAGGAAACGCTGGAGAAATCGAAGCAGATCCAGCGCCTGGACAGCCAGAACCAGTTGCTCAAGCTGCAGCGCGAGCTGGAGATCAAGGCCGGGCAGAACACGCGGCTGGTGGTGATCCTGCTGGTGATGCTGCTGGCGAGCATCGGCTATTGGGCCTACCGCACCAAGCGCACGCAGATGTCGTTCAAGCGCCTGGCCGAGACCGACGCTCTGACCGGGGTCTGCAACCGCAGCCATTTCACCCTGCGCGCCGAGCGCATCCTGGCCCAGTGCGCGCGCAACGGGCAGGAAGCGGCGCTGGTGATGTTCGACCTCGATCACTTCAAGAGCATCAATGATCGCTACGGCCATGCCAGCGGCGACTGGGTGCTGCGCAAGGTGTCGGAGATTGCGGGCGAAGTCTCGCGGCGCATCGACGTGTTCGCGCGCCTGGGCGGCGAGGAATTCGCCTTCCTCGTGCAGGGCTGCGACGCCGCCAACGCGGCCCGGCTGGCCGAACTCTGCCGTGCGCGGATCGCCGCCATCGATACCAGTCCGACCGGACACGTGTTTCCGGTCACCGCCAGCTTCGGCGTGACCAGCACCACGCTCGCCGGCTACCAGCTCGTGCGCCTGCTGTCGCAGGCCGATCGCATGCTCTATCGCGCCAAGCACGAAGGCCGCGATTGCGTGTGCATCCATGAAGGCGGACCCGTCGCCGGTCATCGTCCGGAGGCCGCTTCGAACGATGGCGGGAACATCATCCCGGTGGCGATCGCCGAACGCGTCGGCGCCTGACGCGCGCGATCGCGTACATCGGCCCGGCCGCGCGTGCATGGCGGCATCGCACCGGGATCGCTAAGCTCTGCGCAGAGGCACATCCGGTGCCGTCGCACGAACGAGGTTTGCATGATCCAGCGATATGAAGTCGGCCCGCGCCTGTCGGAGATGGCCGTGCACAATGGCGTGGTGTATCTGGCCGGGCAGGTGGCCGAGGATCCCGGCCTGGACATCCGAGGCCAGACCCGCGAAGTGCTGGACGCCATCGACAAGCTGCTGGCGCAGGCGGGCACCGACAAGAGCCGGATCCTGCGCGCGGAAATCTACCTGAAGGACATGAACGACTTCAGCGGCATGAACCACGTCTGGGACGAGTGGGTCGCCCCGGACAATGCACCGCCGCGCGCCACCGTGGAAGCGCGCCTGGCCGATGCCGAGTGGCGCGTGGAAATCGTCGTGACCGCGGCGGTCTGAGCATGGCTGCTGCATCGAGCGCCATGGAACCGCCCCGTCCGCAAAAATGTTTGACCGGGCCGGGGCGCTCCGCGTACCATGTGCGGCCCGAGATTCGGGCGGTTAGCTCAGCGGTAGAGCACTGCTTTCACACGGCAGGGGTCACAAGTTCGAAACTTGTACCGCCCACCATATAAGCCCCTGATCTTTAGGGGTTTTTTGACACAAAGGCCACCTTAAACGGGTGGCCTTTGTGTTTTCGTCCTGCAAGGATCCTGCAAGGTGTTACCTGAATGCGCATTTGCAACTGGTGTCCCACTTAACAGCAATACAACGTGCTACTTGTATATACAGCTTGCGACCCATAGAATTCCGGCATCGTTGAAAGGAACTCTGTCGCGTGGCGATCATCATTTCTGAAGACATTGAGAAGAAGATTGGCGCGGACGATCACGGGAATGTCACCGTGAAGGAGGTACACGAATGCTTTGCCAACCATTGCGGGCCGTATGCGTATGACAATCGCCCGCAGCATCAGACGGACGGAAAGCCCACCCCTTGGTTTGTCGCGGACACCAACCATGGCAGGACTTTGAAGATCATGTTTGTTCGGCGAGACAGCGATGTCTATTTGAAATCTGCTTATCCGGCCACCGAAGACGTTCAGCGTATCTACGCCAAGTACGCAAAGTAACTGTGTGCCCCTGGACACCACGGTGTCCCATCATCAATTGACGAACGAAAATCATGAAGCCTGTCGGTGTACGACGGGCTTAAAACAGCGCCAAAGGCGCGTAACAGGGCAAACATATGGCGAACAAGAAGACAAACGTTGCTAAGCAGCCTTGGGAGTTGCTTGACCAGGATTTGGAGCAACACACCATAGCCATGGACGAAAGTGAGGCAGAAAAGATTGACGAAGCCGTTGGGTTGCAGATGATTTCTATTCGTCTGGAGCGTCGACTGCTGAGCAATCTAAAGCTGATTGCCAAGCATCACGGTGTTGGCTATCAACCTCTCATTCGCGATTTGCTCAATCGGTTTGCACGTTCTGAACTCAAGAGCATCCTGCACCAACTGGAAGAACAGCAAAGGGAAGTCGAGAAGAGGGCGCAAGAGGAGGCTGCCAAGTCTCAAGAAGCATCAATGCGTCCAATTGACGAATTCTTAGAAAGAGAGCGAAAGAGAGCGTAAGTAGAAGCTAAGGCCCCGGCCTTCGGGGCCTTAGAGTCACGGTGTGCGTTTGGATACGTCATCTGTATCGCTTCATAGCGGTGCATTGCTGTAACCCTCAATCCAAACGCAAGAGGTATATCGCTGTGGCTATCTACATGGTTGGTTACGATTTGAACAAAGCCGGAAAGAACTACGATGGCTTGATCGAAAAGATCAAGCAGATCAGCTCCGACTGGTGGCATCACCTGGATTCGACGTGGCTCATCGTTCACGGTGGGAATAGCGTTACCATCCGCGATGCTTTGAATCCTTACATCGACAAGGATGACGAACTGCTGGTTGTCCCGCTTGTGAAGGGCGATGCTGCCTGGGCTGGTTTCAACAAGGCAGGTTCCGACTGGCTGATGCGGAACCTTTCGAAGCAGGGGATTTAAATAGGAACGCCCCGGCGTCGCATGACGACCGGGGCGCTTTTTTGCAGTTTCACGACTCCTCAGTCGGTTCTGCTGGTGCGGTTTACTCGCTGCGGCACTCACACCTAATCCGCTTGGGGCACCGTGTTCTAGTCGTTGCGCACCACCGTCAGCTTGGGCGGTGCTTGTCGGGTAGCAAACTTGCTGCGACCACTGACCTGCCCCCAAGCGCCCTACCAGTAGTTACTGAGAAAGTCCGGGGTTGAAGGGTACCGCGTTGTTGGCTTGCTGTGCTCTGTGATTGGCAGCGAATTGAGCCGGTGAGATGCGTCCGCAACTGCTGTGTGGCCGAACCTCGTTGTAGTCCCGTCGCCACGCGGCGATGACGTCTCGGGCCTGGGTCAGCGAAGTGAACCATTGCTCGTTGAGGCATTCGTCGCGGAACTTGCCATTGAAGCTTTCGATGTAGCCGTTCTGCATGGGCCGGCCCGGCTCGATCAGCAGATGTTCAATGCCATGCCGCTGCGTCCAGGCGATGAAGGCACGGCTGGTGAACTCCGGCCCATTGTCGGTTCGTACCGCGCGGGGATAGCCGCGGAAGCAGGCGGCCCGATCCAGCACGCGAACCACATAGGCACCGCTGATGCCGTGGTCCACGGCGATGTCGACGCTTTCGTGGCTGAAGTCGTCGGCGACGGTCAGGCACTTGAGTCGACGCCCATTGGCCAGCGCATCACTGACGAAGTCCATGCTCCAGACCGCGTTGGGCTGGCTCGCTGGCGACAGCGCCTGACGCTCGCTCGCCGGCCGCTTGGCTTTCCGGCGCCGGCGTACGGCCAGATCCGCCTGGCGGTACAGGCGGTAGATCTTCTTGTGGTTCACGTCGGGGAACTCCGGGCGCAGCAGGTCGTGCAGGCGGCGATAGCCGAACCGGCGGCGAACCTGGGCCAGTTCGATGATGCGGGCCGACAACGCCTGCGTGGCGACCGTCGGCTCGGGCGGATGGCGGAAGGCGTCGCGGGATAGCCCCGCAAGGCGGCAGGCCCGGCGCTCGCTCACCGTCGTCAGTTCGAGCATGTGCCGGACCGCCTCGCGCTTGCGTTGCGGGGCTAGCGTTTTACCCCGAAGCCGACCTTCAGCGCTTCGATGTCCAGGTGCGCCTCGGCCAGCAGCCGCTTGAGCCGGTTGTTCTCCGTTTCCAGCTCCTTCAGGCGCTTGGCGTCCTCGGCTTCCATGCCGCCGTACTTGGCCCGCCAGGCGTAGAAGCTGGCGGGGCTGAAACCGTTCTGCCGCGCCAGCTCGGAAACGGCCATGCCGGCCTCGGCCTGCTTGATGAATCCGATGAT
The DNA here is from genome assembly GCA_023390905.1 of Pseudomonadota bacterium. Classification (GTDB taxonomy): domain Bacteria; phylum Pseudomonadota; class Gammaproteobacteria; order Xanthomonadales; family Xanthomonadaceae; genus Pseudoxanthomonas_A. The sequence goes on from JAEWBY010000084.1 coordinate 23,392, forward strand.
CTGCTCGGTAGTGAAACGACTCTTCTTCATGTCCGTCCTCTTGGGTAACGGACTTTACAGCTTCATGTGGTACGGCTCAGCGGGGGCAGGTCACGCCGGAGGGCGTGACCATGACCATGCGACTCTTGCCGCACAAACTCCACGACTTCGTTGAGGAAATGTGGAAAAGCCCGAGCCACCTGCGATGACTGAACCCTGCTGCGGTTGCGGAAAGACGGTGGATGTCGCGCGCCTGCACCGGGCGCAGCGTCGTGCGCTGGCGATCGTGCTGGTGATCAATCTGGCCAGCTTCGCGATGATGGTCGCGGCGGCGTGGTGGTCGCATTCGTCCTCGTTGCTGTCCGGGAGCCTGGACAATCTCGGCGACGCGGCCACCTATGCGCTCAGCCTGGCGGTGATCGGGGCCTCGGCGCGGGCCAAGGCGCGCGTGTCGCTGTTCAAGGGGCTGCTGATCCTCGCCGCGGCGCTGGCCGTCGCGCTCCAGATCGGCTGGCGTCTTCGTCATCCAGCCATGCCGGTGTTCGACACCATGGGGCTGGCCGGTGTGCTGAACCTGATCGCCAACGGCGTGTGCCTGTTCCTGCTGATGCCGTACCGCGACGGCGACATCAACCTGGCTTCGGCCTGGGAGTGCTCGCGCAACGACATCCTCGAAGGGCTGGCCGTGGTGATGGCCGCGGTGCTGGTGTGGCTGTTCGGCGCGGGCTGGCCGGATCTGCTGATCGCCGGCGTGCTGTTGCTGCTGTTCCTGCGATCGGCCTGGCGCGTGCTGAGCGCCTCGTGGCGCGAACTGCGCGCGACCGGCGGATCGGGCGCGTGATCGGCGGGCGCATACCGTCTCATCCGCTGCGACGCTGATCGGGTCTGATGGCGGCCCGTTTCCGGAGTCCGTCCATGTCCGTCACCGCCCGGCAGATTGCCCGCAGCCATCGTGATCTTCTTCCCGCCGCGAGCGCGGGCAGCGACGGCGCGGCGCTGGGCGAACGCCTGCATTCCAAATATCCGGATCGCGTGACCGGCAGCCTGACCGTGCCCGGCCGCGAGGGCCGCTATGCCGAACTGCCGGCGGATCTGCCCCCGGCGCTGGCGCGCGCGCTGCGTTCGCGCGGCATCGAGCGCCTGTATTCGCACCAGGCCGAGGCGTGGTCCCGCGCGATGGCCGGCGATCATCTGGTCATCGCCACGCCCACCGCCTCGGGCAAATCGCTGTGCTACACGCTGCCGGTGGTGTCGGCCGCGCTGGGCGGCAGTGCCAAGGCGCTTTACCTGTTCCCGACCAAGGCGCTGGCGCAGGATCAGGTCAGCGAACTGCTCGAGCTCAGCGCCGCCGGCGATCTGGGCCTGAAGGCCTTCACCTTCGATGGCGATACGCCGGGCGACGCGCGGCAGGCGATCCGGCTGCATGGCGACATCGTGGTCAGCAACCCGGACATGCTCCACCAGGCGATCCTGCCGCACCACACCAAGTGGGCGCAGTTCTTCGAAAACCTGCGCTACGTGGTGATCGACGAGATCCACACCTATCGCGGCGTGTTCGGATCGCACGTGGCCAACGTGCTGCGCCGGCTGCAGCGCGTATGCGCGTTCTATGGCGCCTCGCCGCAGTTCATCCTGTGCTCGGCGACCATCGGCAATCCCAAGGCCCACGCCGAAGCACTGCTGGAAGCGGACGTGCATGCGATCACCGAATCGGGCGCGCCGAGCGGCGACAAGCATGTGCTGCTGTGGAATCCGCCGGTGGTCAATCCGGATCTCGGCCTGCGCGCTTCGGCGCGTTCGCAGAGCAACCGCATCGCGCGGCTGGCGATCAAGGCGGGCCTGAAGACGCTGGTGTTCGCGCAGTCGCGCACGATGGTGGAGGTCCTCACCAAATACCTGAAGGATGTGTTCGACCACGATCCGCGCAAGCCCGCGCGCATCCGCGCCTATCGCGGCGGCTATCTGCCGACCGAGCGCCGCCAGGCCGAGCGCGACATGCGCGATGGCCGCATCGACGGCATCGTCTCCACCTCCGCGCTGGAACTGGGCGTGGACATCGGCAGCCTCGATGCCGTGGTGCTCAACGGCTATCCGGGATCGATCTCGGCGACGTGGCAGCGTTTCGGCCGCGCCGGACGCCGGCAACAGACGTCGCTCGGGGTGCTGGTCGCCAGTTCGCAGCCGCTGGATCAGTACATCGTGCGGCATCCGGAGTTCTTCGCCGACAGCCCGCCGGAACACGCGCGCATCGCCGCGGATCAACCGATGATCCTGCTCGATCATGTCCGCTGCGCCGCGTTCGAATTGCCGTTCCTGATCGGCGAGCGCTTCGGTCCGGTGGATCCGGCGCCGTTCCTGGAACTGCTGAGCGAAGACAGCGTGGTGCATCGCGAGGGCGATCGGTTCGAATGGATCGCCGACAGCTATCCGGCCAACGCGGTGAGCCTGCGCGCGGTGGCCGACGGCAATTTCGTCGTGGTCGATCGCACCGACGGGCGGCAGGTCATCATCGCCGAAGTCGATTTCAGCGCCGCGCCACTCACGCTGTACGAGGGCGCGATCCACATGATCCAGTCCACGCCCTACCAGGTGGAACGCCTGGACTGGGAAGGGCGCAAGGCCTACGTCACCCGCACGCACGTGGACTACTACACCGATGCGATCGACTACACCAAGCTGAAGGTGCTGGATCGTTTCGACGGCAGCCGCGCGGGCGAGGGCACCTGCCATCACGGCGAGGTGCACGTGGTGCGGCGCGTGGCCGGCTACAAGAAAATCCGCTACTACACGCACGAGAACATCGGCTACGGCCCGGTGAACCTGCCGGATCAGGAGATGCATACCACCAGCCTGTGGTGGCAGTTGCCCCCGGAACAACTGCACCAGGCGTTCGTCTCGCGGCAGGATGCGCTCGATGGTTTCCTCGGCGCATCCAATGCACTGCACATCGCCGCCGCGGTGGCGGTGATGGCCGAGGGCCGCGATCTGCAGAAGGCCGTGGGCGATGGCGATGGCGCGTGGTTCGCTTTGCCCGATACGCACGGGCGCGGCCAGCTTCGCGGCGGGGAAGGGCAGTTGCTCGCGCCGCAGGACGGTGACCGCTTCGTGCCGACGCTGTATCTCTACGACAACTACCCCGGCGGCATCGGCCTGAGCGAACCCCTGTGGCGCCGCCAGCGCGAGCTGGTCGCACGCGCGCTCGAACTGATCGTCCAGTGCGATTGCCGCGCCGGTTGCCCGGCCTGCGTGGGCCCGATTCTGCCCGGCGACGAGGAAGCGGCGGTCACGCCCAAGCATCTGGCCACGCGCGTGCTCGCGCTGCTGGCGGACGCATGAGCGCGGTCGGCCTGGAACACCTGCGGCGGCTGCGCAGACAGGCGGGCCACGCAACGCCGGCCGCCACTTCCGCGGTGGCCGATGCACCCCCGGTTCCGTCACCGGCCATCCGCAGCGCCGATGCGATCGGCAACCTGCGCCGCATGCTCGGCGTGCGCGAGCGGCGCGTGTCGCCACTTCGTCCCGCTCCATCGAAGCAGCGCGATCTGCCCGGCGTGGTGATCGCCGACGGCCTGCATCTGATCGAACACGTGCTGCCCTGGGACGCGATGCCGATGGCATTGGACGGCGCGTTCGCGCGCGAGGAAAGCGCACTGCCGATTGCGGATCTGTTGTTCTTCGACACCGAAACGACCGGGCTGGCCGGCGGTACCGGCACGCGCGCCTTCATGATCGGTGCGTCCGATTTCGTGCCCGGCGGCCTGCGCATCCGCCAGTTGCTGATGGCGCACATGGCGGCCGAGGCGGCCATGCTGGAAACCTTCCGCGCCTGGCTGCGCCCGCAGACGCGGCTGGTCAGCTACAACGGCCGCTGCTACGACGCACCGCTGCTGGCCACGCGCTACCGGCTCTCGCGCCGGAGCAATCCGCTGGACGGGCTTGCCCATCTGGATCTGCTGTATCCCACCCGCCGGCGCTATCGCGGCGTCTGGGAAAACTGCCGGCTGGCGACGATCGAACGCAATGCGCTGGGCATCGTGCGCGAAGACGATCTGCCCGGTTCCGAAGCGCCGGCCGCGTGGCTGCATTTCCTGCGCGGCGGCTCCTCGCACCTGCTCAAGCGGGTGGCGGCGCACAATTTCCAGGACGTGGTGACGCTGGCGCGCCTGATGACGCATCTGTCCGAAGCCACCGTGGCGGAGGCGGCACGCGTGGAGTGCGACCGTTGCAGGAGTGACGCGATGGGCGTCTGATGGACGCAAGCGCGGACATGCGACGCCACAACAGTGCGCCAGCGCAGTGTGTTCGCATCGTGGCTCGACCCAAAGGTGCTGCAAAAGATCGCATGCAGGAGCGACTGACCCAGCAGGCGTCTGGTGAAGCCTGCCGCAACAGGCAGCAGCACGTCCGTGACGCTGCAGGACAGGCGATTCTGCCCGTCAATTATTTGACTGGACGCCATCGGTACCGTGCTGCTCGGCGCGTTGTGTGAAGGCTTGCTCACTATCGAACACTGGCACTCAAGGAATCGCGGGGCGCTGCCGACAAGTTGGTAGATTTCCCGTGCGGCCGAGCGGAAGGCCTGCGCGTACCTGTATCAACCGTTCCAAGGGGAAGTGTCTTGCGTATCCTGTACGTCGGCGATATCGCTGCGTTGCCTGAAGATCTGTCCGATTACATCAGCGACATGGGCGACGAATGGAAGGTCGAGTTCGCGGCCGATGGCAACGCCGCCATTTTCGCCATCGCCAATTCGCCGGTGGACGTGATCATCACCGGACCGCAGTTGCCGGATCTGCCGCCGGCCACGCTGCTGGGCCAGGTGCGCACGCTGCGCCCGGAAACCATCCGCATCGCATTGCTGGAAAATGCCGAAGTCGGCAGCGCGCCGCCCATCAAGCTGATCGGCGTGGCGCATCGCTTCCTGCCGCTGCCGCTGGCCTCGGAAACCGTGCTCGAAGCGATCCACAGCCTCGAGGAACTGCGCGATCTGCTCGACAGCCCGCGCCTGCGCCGCGTGATCGGCCGGGTCGAACACCTGCCATCGCCCCCGCACCTGTATTTCGCGCTCACACGCGCGCTGGAAGAAGACGACGGCAATAGCACCGACATCGCGCGCATCGTCGGCGGTGATCCGGCGATCGCGGCCAAGGTGCTGCAACTGTGCAATTCGGCGTATTTTTCCAATGGCCGCGCGTTGACCGACCTGCGTGCGGCGGTCACCCGGCTGGGCCTGTCGACGCTGCGCGATCTGGTGCTCGCCAGCGAAGTGTTCTCGATGAAGACCGGCAGCAACGTCGATCGCGCCGCGCTCCAGCATCGCTCGATGATGGCCTCGCGACTGGCCGCGCGCATCCTGCCGCATTCCAGCGCCGAACTCGGCGCCACCGCTGCGCTGCTGGCGGATATCGGCCTGCTGCTGCCGGGCGTGCGCGACGAGCGCGACGGCCCGGTCGATGAGAACGACGAGCGTCCCGGCCACACCGAAGCCGGCGCCTACTTGCTGGGCCTGTGGGGCCTGCCGATGCCGATCGTCGAGGCGGTCGCGTTCCACCGCCAGCCGCAGCGCTCGAGCCTGCGCAGTTTCTGGGTGCCGGGCGCCGTGCACGTGGCCGGCGCACTGGCGGGCAACGAGCCGGTCGACGAACGCTATCTGCAATCGCTCGGCGTGCTGCACCAGCTCGACAGTTGGCGTGCGATGGCCGACAACCTGGTGGAAAAGGTGTCCGACGCCGCCTGAGCGCACTACGGCCGCCGGAGCGGTGCGAGCGGGGATGGCGCTTCAGCATCGGTGCCGGTGCCGCGATGCCCCCCTGCGCGCGCCGGTTTGCTCAACGCGGCGTGGACGTTCATGCGAACGGCCACGCATCCGCCCACGAGACCGGCTTGACCACCATCAGATAGAACACCACGACCATCGCCAGGAAGGCCGGATAGCCCAGCGCTTCCCACCTGCGCGCATACCGCCAGTACAGATCGGGCAGCCGATGGTGGTTGCGCACCGCGTCGCCGGCCATGCGCGCCATGCGCATCTGCAGCCATACCACAGGCAACCACAACGCACCGGTCACCCCATACAGGACGATCGACCACAGCAGCCACGGCGTGGTGAGCGGCCAGCCGGCCAGATGCATCATCGCCACACCGCTGATCGGCTGGATGAACCCGGCCGGCGTGGTGAACCAGAAATCGGCGCGCACCACCAGACGCGCGACCACCGCCTGCGCGTGCAGGTTGCCGCTGCGGTTGGCGGAAAACAGATAGAACGCCGTGCCGAAGCCGGTGCCCACCAGCACCACGCTCGACAGCACGTGGATCCATTTGATCACCAGATAGAGCATGGCCTGTCCTCCGTTCGTCGCCGCCGTCCACCCATCCATTATGAGTTTTAGCACTGCGGCTTATTGAGTAAAAAGCGGGGCCTTCCCGAACCCGTGCCGCACGCCTCCATGCCCATCGCGCATCCATCCCCGGCGGGTGCCGCCGCGTCCTTCCTGCGCGCTGTGGCGGGCAGGGCCACGGCGGCCGCCCGGGCATCGCGATGAAGTTCCTGTTCGTCGGTTCCTCGGCCGCGCACGGCGGGGCGGAGGTGCACTTCGTGGCCCTGGCGCGCGCATTGCGCGGGGAGGGGCACGAGGTGGCGGCGATGGTCGACCCGGACAGCTTCATCGCCACCGAACTCGCGTCCTCCGGCGTCGCGCTGTATCCGCGCGGATTCCGCAATGCGATCGACCCCAAGGCGCTGTCGATGCTGGTCAAGGCCATCCGCGCCTCCGGGCCCGACGTGCTGGTCAGCAATTTCGGCAAGGACTACTGGGCCGTCACGCTGGCCGGCTGGCTGTTCAACGTGCGGGTGACGCTGTTCCGCCACCGCGTGAAGGCGATGGATCGCGCCTCGCGATCGTGGCTGCCGAAACTGTGCGACGGCTACTTCGCCGATTCGGATTTCGCGCGGCGCCTGTACCAGCGGCAGGGCGTGGCCGAGCATCGCATCCAGGTGCTGAACAACCCGGTGGATCTGCAACGGTTCCGCTTCGATCCCGAGGCGCGGCGCGATATCCGCCAGGCGCATGGCATCGCGCCGGATGCGGTGGTGGTCGGGTTCTGCGGACGGCTGGTGCGCAGCAAGGGCATCCACGTGCTGCGTGAAGCCGTGGATGCGGCGATGGCGCGCGAGCCGCGCCTGCATTGCCTGTGGGTGGGCGAGGGCGCCGACGCGGCGGACCTGCGCGCGGCGATTGCTTCGGGCGGATACGCGCCGCGCCATCACTTCGCCGGTGAAGTGGTCGACGCGTCGGCCTACTACAGTGCGTTCTCGTTGCTGGCGGCGCCTTCCATCGTGGCCGGCACGTCCGGGCGGGCGTGCATCGAAGCGCAGGCCTGTGGCGTTCCCGTCATCGGCAGCGATCTGGGCGGGATCCCGGAGACACTGTGGGCCGGCCGCAGCGGCGTGCTGGTCGCAGCCGCCGACGTGGCGGCGTGGACGCGAGCCATCCTGTTGCTGTGCGACGATCAACGGCGCGCGGTGATGGCGTCCAATGCGCGGCCCTTCGTCAGCCACCGTTTCAGCAAGCCGATCATCGCCCGCCAACTGGTGGGATTCCTGCGCGGATTCGAGCGCTGAGCGGCGCGCCGCTCGCACCGGACCGCATCACCCCATCAGCTTGAACAGCGAGAGCTGCTGCATCTGCATGAACACGTTCTGCGCGGCCTGCAACGCGGTGTTCTCCAGGTTGTAGCGGCCGATCGCCTCGGCCCAGTCGAGATCGCGCAGGCTGGACAGCGTGCTCTTGAGCGTGACGCTGTTGGCGTCGCGCAGCTCGGCGGCGTTGTCGATCGCCATCAGTTGCGCGCCGCCGCTGGCGCGCGCATCGATCATGCGTTCCTGCGCGGTGGAGACATCGCGCAGGGCGACCTGCAACTGGTTCTGCATCGCCGCGCGCTGGGTGTCGGTGGTGGGGTTGGTGCCGAGCGCGCCGATCAGGTTCTTCAGCGTGGCGAAGATGTCGCGCGTGCCCGAAGGCCCGAGGTTGAACACGTCGCCGGTCGCCGGTTGTCCATCGAGCTTCACCTGCACGCCGGCGAAGGCGATGCTCTCGCCCTTGGTGTAGGTGCCGGCCGTGACCGCCACGCCACCGCCATCGAACACCGTGTACGCATTGGGACCGGTGAACTCGATGCGGTACTGCCCGCCGTTGTACACGGTGGAGTTGGTGACGCTGAAATCCATCAGCAGGCCGGTGCCGGTGTTGCCGGCGGCGGCCGCACCGTCGATGCGCCCGTCGCCGCTGCGCAGGCGCAGGAAAATCTCGCTGCCGGGCAGGGTGTCGGAGACGAAGGTGTCCGGCGCGATCTCCACCTTGCGCTGGGTCTGATCGCCGCCGTAGACCACGCTGCCGCCGGCGATCGCGAACGGCGCGCTGCCGTCGGCGGTGCCGCCGAACAGATAGCGTCCGGCTCCGTCGGTGCTGTTGGCGAGATCGAGCAGGCCTTCGTAGATGGCCTGCAATTCGCTGCTGATCGCGGCGCGGCTGTCATCGCCCAGCGCGGCGTTGTTGGCCTGCAGTGTCAGTTCCTGCACGCGCGCCATCGCCTGGCCGACCTGCGTCAACGCGTTTTCCTGCAGGCCGAGCCGGTTCTGCACGCCGCTGGCGTTGGCGGCGAAGCGCTCCAGTTCGGCCAGCGATCGATCCAGCCCCACCGCATTGCCGGCGGCGACCGGATCGTCCTTGGCGCTGATGAGTTTCTGCCCGCTGGCGAGCTGCTGCTGCGTGTGCGCGAGCCTGGCCTGCTTGGCCAGCATCGTGCTGATCGATTGCTGGTACAGCATGCCGGTGGAGATGCGGTTGTTCATCGGCGGGCCTTGGCGTGATCAGCGGCGGGTGGCCGCGAGCAGGGACTGAAACAGCGTGTCGGCGGTGGAAATGATCTGCGCGGCGGCCTGGTAGGCCTGTTGCAGGCGCATCAGATCGGCGGCTTCCTCATCCAGGTTGACACCGGAAATGCTGTCGCGCGCCGATTGCGCCTGATCCTGGATGACCTGCTGGGCTTCGGCCGAATAATCGGCCTGGCGCGCGGCCGAGCCGACCGAGGTGGTGAGGCCGCTGATCGCGCCATTGAGCGTGAGCGTGCCGCCGTTGAGCGCGCGTGCATCGTCCAGGTTCGCCAGCAGGCGCGCGTTGCCGTTGTCGCTGGAATTGGCGCCGGTCGGGCCGACGGTGAACAGATCACCGGCCGCCGGTGCACCATCGAGCGTGACGCTCCAGCCGTTGTGGGTGATCGTCTGCCCCGGCGTATACGCGAATGGCCCGGCGCCATCGATGGTGTACTGGTTGGCGTCGATGAATTCGATGTTGACCGGATCCAGCAGATCCGCATGCGCCGCATTGGCCACGCTGATCGCGCCGAGCTTGCCGCTGCCGGTGTTGCCCAGATCCGCGGCCGCCTTGACCGGCGTGGCGGCGGCGATGCGCGAGGGATCGCTGATGGCGACCTTGATCGTGCCCGCGCCGCCGGCGGTCGGCTGCAGCAGGAAACGATCGTTGGTGGCGGGCGTGCCGCTGCTCATCACCAGCGCGACGCCATTGACCCGCAGCGGATCGGCGGCGGTGCCGGTGCCGGTAGTGGGAATGGCCACGCCGGTGTCCGGATTGCTGGCGATCCAGTTGGCGCCGTCGAAGCGCAACTGCACGTTGCCGCCGCTGAGCTGCGACAGATCGCCGACGCTGACCGTCCACGCCGCGGTGCCGGTGTTGCCGCTGTGCTTGGAAATCTGCGGCTGCGGCGAGGTGAAGAAATCCGCGCCGAGCTGGCCGTACAGATCCATGCCGGCGGCATGGCCGGCGTTGAAGGTCTGCGCCAGCGAGGTGGCGATGCGGCCGAGTTCGGCGCTGGTCGGATCCAGCACGGTGCTGCGGAATTCCATCAGCCCGCCGATCTGTCCGCCCATCGCGCGCTTGTCCAGCGTCACGCGCTGGCCGTTGGTCTCCAGCGCGATCTGCAGGCGCTCGGGACGATACGGATCGGTGACGGTGACCAGCGAGCTGGCGGTCGCGCCCACGACCAGCGGTTGCCCGCCGGCGGTGAACACGTTGATCTGGCCGCCGTCCTGCATCGTGGCGGTGCCGCCGGTGTAGCCGATCAGTTCGCTGATCAGTTGGTCGCGGCGATCCAGCAGATCGCCGGAGGCATTGGCCGCGTTGTTGCCGATGCGTCCGTTGAGGACGGCGATCTCCTTGGCCAGCCGGTTCACTTCGCCCACGCCGGAGGTCAGCCCGTTGTTGACCTCGTTGTCGAGCTTGTCCAGTTGCTGATCGATCTGGTTGAAGCGGGTGACCAGCGCATTGGCCTGCGACAGCAGGTTCTCGCGGTCGGCCGCGCCGGCCGCCGCCGAGGACAGCGCGCTCACCGAATCGAAGAAGCTCGACCACGGCGCGGCGATGCCGGTGGATTTTTCCGAGAACAGGCTGTCCAGCCGGTTCGACATCACCGAAAGCTGCTGCAGGCGATTGAGTTCGCCGGTGCTGTCGAGCAGGCGCGCGGTGGCCAGCGAATCGGCCATGCGCTGCACGTCGACGATGTTGACGCCGTTGCCCTGGTAACCGTAGCCGTAGAACGTGCCGTCACGCGCGGCGAACTCGGTGCGCTGGCGCGAATAGCCCGGCGTGTTGATGTTGGCGACGTTGTGGCTGACCGTGGAGAGTGCGCGCTGGAAGGCGATGAGCGCGCTGCTGCCGGTGGCGAGTAGGTTGGACATGGCTCAGCTTCCTCCGCGGGTTCAGCGTTGCAGACGGTGGGCGATCGCATTGCCGACCGCATTGCCGACCCGACTGGCGATGGCGCCGCCGACGCCACCGGCGACGCTGCCGCCGATCGCGCCCAGCACCTTGCCGAGCGTGGGGCCGTTGGCGATCGAGGCGATCTTGTTCGCATACGACGGATCGGTCGCGTAACCGGCCTGCTGCAATCCACGCGCGAACCCGTGGATGTCCTGGCCGGCCGCGAGCGCCTTCTGGTAGCGCGGGTTGTTCTTCAGCAGCCGCACGTAGTCGGCGAAGCTCTCGGCGGGCGAGGCGTAGGCGCGGAAGGCGGCGGTCTCGTTGCGGCGCACGCCGTTGACGTATTCGTGCGTGCCGGTGGTGGCGCGATCGCCTTTCCACCCGGAGGCCTTGATGCCGAACAGGTTGTACGCACTGCCGCCATCATTGCGCTGGATGACGCGCTTGCCCCAGCCGGTTTCCAGCGCGGCCTGCGCCACCAGCGCGCGCGGATCCACGCCCAGTTCCTTCGCCGCGCGCTTGGCGTGATCCCAGATCTCGGCGACGAAGCGCTCCGGCGTGTTCCTGGCGTACTTCGACGCATCGGTGCTGGCGATGGATTCCAGTTCATCGCAGGCCGGTTGCGATTCCGGCGCGGTGAGCGCATTCCAGTCGATGCCGGCGAGCGGGTCGCCGCCATCGGAGGCGGCGGGGGCCTGGCCCACGCGGCCGGCGATCACGTCCAGCATCTGCGAGGCGCTGGAAGGCATCAGCTTGCGGTATTCGGACAGCGCCGTGTTGACCGGCACGGCGCTGGAGGCCGCATCGGTGGCGCCGAGCTGGCGCGCGATCATCGGCGCCAGTCCCAGCCCCTTGCCCTGGCTCATCGCCGTGGCCATCTGCTGGTCGTACATGTCGCGGAACAACTGGTTTTCGCCGGGAAACAGCGAATCACCGAAGCTCGCCTCGCGCATGCACTTGATCAGCATCTGCGCGAACTGTCCTTCCAGCTTGCGCGCCACGTCATGGATGCGCGCGTTGTCGGCGGTCGCATTCGTGGCCGGATTCAGCGGCAGCGCGGGCTGGAGCGTATTCATCAGATGATTTCCAGTTCGGCGCGCAGTGCGCCGGCCTGCTTGAGCGCTTCGAGGATCGCTATCAGATCGCCGGGCGCGGCGCCGACTTCGTTCACCGCGCGCACGATCTCGTCCAGCGAGGTGCCGCCTTCGAACTTGAACATGCGGTTGCCCTCCTGGCTCACCGAGACGGTCGACTGCGGCGTCACCACGGTATTGCCGCCGCGATTGAAGCTGTTGGGCTGGCTGACGTTGGCCGATTCGGTGATGGTGACGGTGAGCGAACCGTGCGTCACCGCCGCCGGCATGACCTGCACGTTGGATCCGATCACCACGGTGCCGGTGCGCGCATTGACGATCACCTTGGCCGCGGCGCTGCCGGGCGTCAGTTCCAGGTTCTCGACCTGCGCCAGGAACGCCACGCGGCTCGCTACATCCTGCGGCGAGCGCACGACCACGGTGACCGCATCCACGGCCGCCGCGCTGCCCGCGCCGAAACGCGCCTGCAGGGCGTCGACCATGCGCGAGACGGTGGTGAAATCGGCCTGGTGCAGGTTCAGCGTGATGTTGCCGCCGGCGTCCTCGCCGATCGCATTGGGAATCGCGCGCTCGACGATCGCCCCGTTGGGAATGCGGCCCACGCTCGGCACGTTGATCGAAACCTTCGAACCATCGCGGCCCTGCGCACCGAAACCGCCGACCACCAGATTGCCCTGCGCGATCGCATAGACCTCGCCGTCGGCGCCACGCAACGGCGCCATCAGCAGGCTTCCGCCGCGCAGCGAGGTGGCGTTGCCGATCGAGGAAACGGTGATGTCGATCGGCTGCCCCGGCTTGGCGAAGGCGGGCAGATCGGCATGGATCGCCACCGCGGCGACGTTCTTGAGCTGCGGATTGACGTTGGCCGGCACGTTGACGCCCAGTTCGCCGAGCAGGTTCTTCAGGCTCTGCACGGTGAAGGGCGCCTGGCTGGTGCGATCGCCGGTGCCGTCCAGTCCCACGACCAGGCCGTAGCCGACCAGCGGATTGCTGCGCACGCCGCCGACCTGCGCCAGATCCTTGATGCGCTCGGCGCGCGCGGCCGGGATCACGCTGAGGATCGCCAGCACGATCCACGCGAGCATGCCGAGCACCGAGAACAGTTCGCGCTGCTGGCGCGTGCGCTCGCGCTTGTCGAGCGCGGCCGTGCCGGAGGAAGTGTCGTTGTCGCGCATGTCGGCCACTCAGTTCGGATAGATGGGCGAATTGAAGAACCGGCCGAGCCAGCCCATCGAATTCGATTGCGCGATCGCGCCGCGGCCGCCGTAGGCGATGCGCGCGTCGGCGACCTTGCTGGAAGGAATGCTGTTGTCCGGCGAGATGTCGGCCTGGCGCACGATGCCCTGGATCTGCACCAGCTCATCGCCCTGGTTCAGGCGCATGTTCTTCTCGCCCTGCACGACCAGGTTGCCGTTGGGCAGGCGCTGGATCACCGTGACCGTCACGCTGCCCTGCAGGCGATTGCTCTGCGCACTCTTGCCGTTGCCGTTGAATCCACGATCGCCCTTGACCGAAGCGCTCAGCAGATCGCGGCCGTTGTAGGTCAGCGGCGCACCGGCGATGTTCGGCGCGGCCATCGTCACTTCGCTGGTCTTGTCGACCTGGGTGGTCGCGTTGGTCTGGGCGCTGGTGTTCTCGATGAGGTTGATGGTCAGCAGATCGCCGACATCGCGCGCACGGCGATCGCCGTAGAGGTTCAGGCCCGGGCCGCTGCGGTAGATCGCCCCGGAGGTCGGCGTGGCCACGGGCGCCATCACCACCTGCACCGGTTGCATCGGCGCGTACGGCCGCACGTCGCCGAAGGAACGGCTGCAACCGCTCAGTGCGAGCAGCGTGCAGGCGAGGGTGGCGATCCGTGCGTGGATGGGGTCAAAGCGCTTCATGAGGCGTGCCTTCAGACGTTGTTGTTCAGATAACCGAGCATCGAATCGGTCGTGGAGATCGCCTTGGCGTTCATTTCGTAGGCGCGCTGGGTTTCGATCATGCTGACCAGCTCTTCGACCACGTTGACGTTGGAGCCTTCCAGCGAACCCTGCACGACATTGCCCAGGCCGTTGAGGCCGGGCGTGCCGTTCTGCGCGGGGCCGGATGCGGTGGTTTCCACATAGAGGTTTTCGCCCTTGGCCTGCAGGCCCGAGGGATTGACGAAGTCGGTCAGCGTCAGCGAGCCGATTTCCACCGCGGCCGCTTCACCGGCCATGGTCACGCTGACGGTGCCGTCGTTGCCGATGGTCAGCGACTGCGCGCCTTCCGGCACCTGGATGCCCGGCTGCACGGGGTAGCCGCTGTTGGTCACCAGTTCGCCCTGGGCGTTGATCTGGAACGAGCCATCGCGCGTATAGGCCGACGTGCCGTCCGGCAGCATCACCTCGAAGAACCCGCGACCGTTGACCATCACGTCGAGCGAGCGGCCGGTCTGCTGCGGATTGCCCTGCTGGAAATCCTTGGACGTGGCGACCACGCGCACGCCGGTGCCCAGTTGCAGGCCCGAGGGCAACTGCGTCTGCTGCGAGGTCGAGCCGCCGGGCTGGCGCAGCTGCTGGTACAGCAGATCCTCGAAGCTGGCGCGATCGCGCTTGAAGCCGGTGGTGTTGGTGTTGGCCAGGTTGTTGGAGACCACGGACATGCGCGTCTGCTGCGCGTCCAGCCCGGTCTTGGCGACCCAGAGTGCTTGGTTCATGGCGTGGTTCCTCTTGGAGCGGGAGTGGGGAGACGGGGGAAGGGATTCGTTTCGAGCCGGACGCGCGGACGGTTCCCTGCACGAGTCGAAGCAAGAGCTGTGCCGGAAGCGGAGGCGGTTTGCCGGCGGGCGGCTGCCGGAAAGTTGGCGGTGCGTGCCCGGCCCGGATCCGGGCGGGAGGAGGGCAAAGTTGCGGTATGCGGGTATCGCCGAGCGCGATGCCGAAGGCGAGCCCGAATGCTTTTGACGTTGCGCGCCGTAAAGCGAGCCGAGCATCGCAGGCGTTCGGGGCCGAAGAGGCGCCCTTGTCTGAGCGCAGCGAGTTTGGGCGCCGCGCCCCGGACGGCGAGAAGCGCAGGGCACCGGAGCGCAGCTCCGGCGAGTGTCGGGCGCAGGCGCTTTTGGCTACTTTTGGCAAGACAAAAGTAGCTCGCGCGCAAGCGCGAAAGCTCTTGCTCGTCCTTCCTCATGCAAGCGAAGCAAGACGGGGAATGCGCCTGGCTTATCCTGATCGCGGAATTGTCGTAAAGGTCGATGGAACTCCAGTCGAAGTCACCGGCGTAGCGAATTCAGCCACCCAACCTCAACAACTGGTTCGACGACTGCGCCATGTCGTCACCGGTGCGGATCACCTTCACCTGCATCTCGAACTGCCGCTGCAACTGGATCATCTGCACCAGCGCGCCGGCCGCATCGACATTGCTGCCTTCCAGTACGCCGGTGGTCAGGCTGTTGCCCTGCGCCATCGGCGGCGCGGGCTGCTGCGGATCACGCGGCCGCATCAGGCCGTCGGGGCCGCGGTTCAACTGCGCCGAGGGCACATCGACGATGCGCAGGCGCGCGACCATCGCCATCGTCTGCGGGCCTTCGCCCTGCGGGATGATCGAGACCGTGCCGTCGGCGCCGATGTCCAGCGCCTGCGCCGGCGGAATGGCGATCGGATTGCTGTTCTCGTCCAGCAGCGGCCGCCCGCCGGCGGTCACGAGCTGGCCGTTCGGAGTGACGCTCAACTCGCCGTTGCGCGTGTAGGCGGTGCTGCCGTCGGCGGCCTGCACCGCCAGCCAGCGGCCCGGCTGCAACGACACATCGAGCGAACGCCCGGTGCTCATCTGCGCACCGGCGCGCGAATCGAAACCCGGATCGATCAGCACCGCGTCCACGCGCGATGGGAACCCCGGGCCCTGGATCCGGAACGCCTCGGTGCCCGCGAGCGCGGCCTTGAAGCCCTTGGTGTCCACGTTGGCGAGGTTGTGCGACACCGTGCCCTGCGCCTGCAACGAAGCGCGGGCGCCGGTCATGGCGACGTAGAGGGCTTTGTCCATGGGAGCGGGGATTCGGGAATGGGGAATAGGGGATCGATCAGCGCGACCAGTGCGATGTCTGGTAGCCGTGAGCCGGTAGCCGGTAGCCGGAAAATCGGCCCGGTTACCGGCTATCTGTTACCGGTTACCGGTTACCGGATATTGATGACCGTCTGCGTGATCTGATCCTGCGTGCTCAGCATCTGCGAGTTCGCCTGGAAATTGCGCTGGGCCACGATCATGTTGACCAGCTGCTCGGTCAGATCGACGGTCGAGGCTTCCAGCGACCCGGAGGCGACCTGGCCGAAATCCGAGGTGCCCGGCGCGCCGATGCGCGGTTCGCCGGAGTTGTAGCTGTGCGTCCAGGTGTTGTTGCCCTGCGAGACCAGGCCCTGCGGATTGGCGAAATTGGCCAGCGCGACCTGGCCGATGGCGCGATCCACGCCGTTGGAATAGCGCGCGTACACCACGCCTTCGGGCGACACGGTGAACTCGTTGAGCTTGCCGCTGGCGTAGCCGTCCTGGCGCTGATCCTTCTTGGCGAAGGCCTCGCCGTACTGGTTGGTGCCGCTGATGTCGAGCGTCATGTTGAGCACGCCCGCACCGGTGGTCGGGGTGAACGGGGCCAGCGTGATGCGGCCGTTGGCCGGCGCGGTGAGCGCGCCGTTGTTGTCGAACTGCACCGTGGTCGGCGCGCCCATCGAGGTGCCGTCGACGTAGACATGCGCCTGCCATTCGTTCGGATTGGCCGTCTTCACGTAGTACACCGACTGCTGGTGCGCCACGCCGAGCGAGTCGTACACCGTCACCGAGGTCGTCTCGTTGTAGCTGTTGCCTTCGGCCGGATTGAACGGCGCGATGGTCGGCTGCGCGGCGTTGCCGGGCAGGGTGACGCCGAGGTTGACCAGCGTGGTCGGCGCAGGCGGGCTGTCACTGGTTAGCAGTTGCAGATCGACCAGGCGGCCGGTGTCAAAACCGGTGGCGTCCGAACGCGGCGGGAACACCTGCAGGCGCATGCCATCGGGCGTCACCACGTAGCCATTGGGATCGCGCTGGAAATTGCCGGCGCGCGTGTAGACGTTGGTGCCGTTGTTGCTGACGGTGAAGAAGCCTTCGCGATCCACCGCCAGATCCAGATAGCGGCCGGTCTGGTTGATGTCGCCCTGCGAGAACTGCTGCGCGACATTGGTCAGGCGCACGCCCGCGCCCACGCCATTGCGCACCAGGCCGTAGCCGGTGCTGGAGAACACTTCGGCGAACTCGGCGCGCGATTCCTTGAAACCGGTGGTGCCGACGTTGGCGATGTTGTGCGAGGTGACGTTGAGGTCGGCGTTGGCCGCCTTCATGCCGGAGAGCGAACTGTTGAAAGCCATGGTGGAGTCCTTCGATGGCCTAAGCCGTTGGGTGTGTGGTGATGCGATGGAACCGCGCGGACGCGGTGATCAGGACGCGGACTTGCCGATGCGCAGCACGTAATCGAGCGGCGCGGTGCCCAGGCCGGGCAGGTTGAGGTACAGGCCGTCCGAACCGATGGTCACGCTGTCCACGGTCGAATCGACGTAGGTGTTGAGCGCGCTGGCGGTGCCGCCGGCGTCGGTGTGGGTGGCCTTGATCGAATACGCACCGGCCGCGGCGCGCGCGCCGCTGGCGGTGGTGCCATCCCAGTTGAAGGCGGTCTCGCCCTTGGCGGCGTCGATTTCCAGCGTCTGCACGACCACGCCGCTGTCATCGCTGATCTCGATCTTCACCTTGCCCGCGCTGGGCGCCATGACCACGCCGGATGCGCCGCCATCGCCGCCGAGCGCGATCTTCTCCGACGGCACCAGCACCGCATGGCCGACCAGCGACGCGCCCTTGAGCACCTGATCGCCGGTGAGCGCGGAGGTGAAGCCGGTCATCGTGGTGTTGAGATCGCTGATGCCCTGTACGGTCGACATCTGCGCGAGCTGGCCGATGAATTCGGAATTGGACAGCGGCTTGAGCGGATCCTGGTGCTTGAGCTGCTCGGTCATCAGCCGCATGAACTCGGCCTGGCCCAGGCTGTCCTTCTTCTTGTTGGCACCCGCGCCGGTGGTCTGGGTGTTGATGGCGGCGAACGGATCGCCGTTGACGGTGGTCATGCGCGTTCCCGGTCAGTGGAGAGATTCATCAGCGGCCCATCGTCAGCGTGGCCAGGGCCAGTTCCTTGGCGGTGTTGAGCACTTCCACGCCGGCCTGGTAGCCGCGCGAGGCGGAAATGAGGTTGACCATCTGCGCGACCGGATCCACGTCCGGCGCGTAGACGTAGCCATCCTTGTCGGCCATCGGATGGCCCGGCTCGTAGCGCTTGATCGGCGGCGCCTCGCTCTGCGTGATCTCCTTGACCTGCACGGAGGTCAGCGAACCGTCGGCATTGAGCGCGCGCGCCTGGAAGATCGGCTCCAGCGGCTTGTAGACGGCCTCGGGCGAGGAGGCGATCGAGTCGGCGTTGGAGAGATTGGAGGCGATGGTGTTCAGCCGCACGGACTGTGCCTGCAACGCGGAGCCGGCGACGTCGAAAATCGGGAGATTGCTCATGGCCGGGCCTCTTATTGACCGGTGATGGCGGTGAGCATCGTGCGCACCTTGGATTCGATGAAGCTCAGCGAGGCGCGGTATTCCAGCGCGGCGCGGCCGTAGGCGGCGCGTTCGGTGTCGGCATCGACGGTGTTGCCGTCCAGGCTCGGCTGCACGCCTTCGCGTTCGTAGATCTGCGGGCCGAAGCTGAGCGCGTCGATATGGCGCGCATCGGTGGTCTTCACCGGCGAGGCCGCCTGCGCCGCCGCGTTCTCCAGCACGGCCTGGAAATTCAGATCCCTGGCCTTGTAGTTGGGCGTGTCGGCGTTGCTGAGGTTGCTCGCGATGAGCTGCATGCGTTGCTCGCGCAACGGCAGCGCCGCGGCATGGACGCCCAGGTAATCGGAAATCGGGTTGGACATGGCAGGCTCCGGTCGGACCGTTGCCTGGGCAGGTGCAAGGGCTGTGCCAGCAGTGCGCTCCGCGCGCTGCTCCCAAAGTTTGCCGGGGCAAACTTCGGGCCCCGGCTATGTACTTCCAGACCCCCATTCGCGGCGCTGCCGCGAATCGCCCCCTGACCCAGGGGGCAGTCGCCACTGCAACTCGCCGCCACCCGGCATGCTCTCCGGCTACCGGCTACCGGCTACCGAGTCCCGTCTCCCGTCTCCCCGCATCACGGCACCTCAGGCCGCCTGCTTGGCCGCCACCACTACCTTCAGGCGGTTCAGCACGTAATCGGCCAGTTCGTGCGGGCTGTACTTGGCGACGAAGGCGTTGGCGCCGACGCGTTCGACCATGGCGTTGTTGAACACGCCCGACAACGAGGTGTGCAGCAGCACGTACAGGCCGGCCAGGCCGGCGTGGCGTCGGATTTCCGTCGTCAGGGTGTAGCCGTCCATCGCCGGCATCTCGATGTCGGAGATCACCATGGCGTAGCGTTCGGCCGGATTCTCGCCGGCCGCGTGTATCTGCAAGAGGTGATCCAGCGCCTGCTTGCCGTCGGACAGCAGCGTCGCGCTGACGCCGAGCTGATCGAGCACGCTGCGGATCTGCGAACGCGCCACCCGCGAGTCGTCCACCACCAGCACCTGCAGCGGCGGGGCGTCGGAGGGCAACGCCATTTCCGGGGCGAGCGGGGCGTCCATGCGCGCCTGCGAGATGTCGGCCAGCACGCTTTCCACGTCGATCACCTGGATCAATTCGCCCTGGAAACGCGTGACCGCGGTGAGATAGCTGGCCTCGGCGCCGAGCTCCGGCGGCGGGTGGATGTCCTCGACCGCGATATTGACGATGCGCTCGACATCACTGACCAGAAAGCCCTGCACCGAGCGGTTGAATTCGGTCACCACCAGATAGTTGGGCGCGCGGCTCGGGTCCGGATCGCGCTCGGGATGGCCGATGCTCAAGCCCAGATCCAGCACCGGAATCGAACGCCCGCGCACATCGGCCGCGCCGGCGAATTCGCTGGGCAGGCCGGGCAACTGGAACAGCGGCGGGCGGCGCAGCACTTCCTGCACCTTGAATACGTTGACGCCAAAAAGCTGACGGCCGCCCAGCCGGAACAGCAGCAGGGCGAGGCGGTTGTGGCCGGCCAGGCGGGTGCGCTGGTCGATGCGGTTGAGCAGATCCTGGGTCATGCAGGCATATCGGCGCGGGGGCGGGGGGCTTTAGTGCAACGGTGGCTTCCGGGCGTGTGGAAAGCACAAGTTCGGGTATGAACGTAGCCGGGTAAGGCGAAGCCGCACCCGGGACTTGATGATGATGATCGGCATCCACACGACCCGGGTGCGGCCGTTGGCCTTGCTCGGGCTAGGCATCCGAATCCATCGCTTCCGCCTTCCTGTAGGAGAGGCTTCAGCCCCGAATGCTTTCATCGTCGGGGCTGAACGCCCTCCTGCAGAGGCAGGACTGCACGGCTTTTGCTCTGCTCTTGATTTGAACGTGCCCTCAAAGCGAGCCGAGCATCGCAGGCGTGCGGGGCCGCAGAGGCGCCCTTGTCCCGAGCGCAGCGAGTTTGGGCGCCGTGCCCCGCGCGACGAAGCTCCGGCGAGCGTCGGGCGCAGACGGTTTTGGTTCCTCCGCCAAGACAAAAGGAACTCGCGCAACGCGCGAAAGCTTTTGATGTTGTGTTGATGTTGCGATCGTTCCTGTCTCGACATCCAGGACCTCCAGAAAACCCGGGTGCGCCCCGCTTACCGGGCTACGTTCGCTTCCACGCCACACCTGCCCATCCTCCGGCACACCGCTTGCATCCCTCCCACCGATGAACCCACGGACCCTGCCCATGCTGCGTCGATTGATCCTGTTGCCGCTGCTGCTTGCCGCCGTCACGGCCGCTGCCGCCGATTTCCAGCCGGTGGACAGCATCCGTCAGGCCGCGATCGCCGCGGTGGCGTCTTCGGGCGAGGCCGAGGCCACGCTGGATCCCAACTTGCGCCTGCCGCGCTGTGGCGCGCCGCTGGAAGCGCGGGTGCAGAACAGTGCGTCGGTCGAGGTCGGTTGTCCGCAGGGCTGGCGGCTGTTCGTGCCGGTGCGGGTGCGCCGCAGCCAGACCGTGGTGGTGCTCGCGCGCGGCATCGCGCCGGGCCAGACCATCACCGCCGATGCGGTGGTCACTGAAACCCGCGACGCCGCGCGCCTGAACGCCGCCGCGCTGAGCGACCCGGCGCAGGCCGTGGGACAGGTGGCCCGCCGCATGCTCACGGCCGGTGCGGTGCTGGGCGCCAATGATCTGGTGGCGCAGCGGCTGATCCGCCGGGGCGACAACGTCGCGCTGGTGACCCGTCGCGGCGGCGTGGAAGTGCGCGTGGTCGGCAAGGCCCTGGGCGATGCCGGCGAGAACGAGCGGGTGAGCGTGGAGAACCTGTCCTCGCGGCGCGTGGTGCAGGGCGTGGTCGGTCCCGGTGGTGATGTCTGGATCAGCCGGTAAGAAAAAATCCCGGGACAGCCCTAAAGTCCCCGCCGGGGCGGCCGATACCGGACAGGCAGGGAAGCGATACGCACGGAATCCACGCAGAACATAAATTTGTGCAATCCGTCACTAAAGCTTCCGCGGTGACGGCCGATAACCCCTTTGAACCCGCAACAGGTAGACCGAAATGAGCCAGAAAATCGAAGGCACCACGCCTTCTGCCATCCGCACCACCGGTCCTGTCGGTGGCAAGGTGGCGGCATCCGGCGCCGAGCGCTCCCGTCCGGTCGAGGCCAGCGCTGGCGGCGACAGCCTCAAGCTGACCGGCGAAGCCACCAGCCTGCAGGCCCTGCAGCGCGAACTGTCCTCGGCCTCGGCCATCGACACCGCGCGCGTGCAGAGCATCCGCGATGCATTGCAGGCCGGCACCTACCAGATCAACGCCGAGAAGATCGCCGACGGCATCCTCAGCATGGAACGCCAGCTCGGCCAATGAGCGCGGCGATGGAAACATCGCTGGAGCGTCTGGCGTCGGCGCTGGCCGAAGAACGCCGCGCGATCCTCGAGCACGACATCGAGGCGCTGATGCGCTGCACGCAGGACAAGCTCGCCACGCTGCGCGAGCTGGAAACCCTCGCGCCCGCGGCCAACGAACCATTCGAAACGCGCCTGCGCGAACTGTCCGAAGCCAACCAGGCCAACGGCGCGCTGCTCGCACGCCGCCGCCGGGAAGTGAACTGGGCCCTGCGCCATCTCGGCCGCAGTGAAAGCAGCGGCGCCTACGACGCGCACGGCCAGACCGATACCGTGCAGCGCAGCCGGCCACTGGCGATCGTCTGATCCGCACGACACCCGCGCGTGCCGCGAGCCTGCGTCGGACTTGGCGCGCTTGCCGCCATCGATGTGCTTGTCGATACTGGTGACCTTGCCATTCTTGCGTTGCAGGGCCGCATCCCGTGACTTTTCCGACCAGTCGCAGCGACGAACCGACGCCCGCATTCGCCGACATTCAGGCGCTCAGCGAATTGATGGACGATGGCCTGCTGCTGTGTCGTGGCGAGGGCCGCGGCGTCCATGCCAATGCATCGGCGCTGTCGCTGGTCGAGGAAACCGATGGGCCCGCCGCGCTTGCCGCGCTGGTGGAACTGGTGCCGATCGAAGCGCGCCGCCAGGCCGTCGCCACCGGCCGCTGGAACGGCGAACTGGCGCTGGCCGATGGCCGCATCCTGCAGGTCGGCATCTACCACCATCAGGATCCAAACGATGAAGGCTGGCTGCTCGCGTTCTTCCACGACATCAGCGAAGGTCACGCGCGCCAGCAGGAACTGCAGCGCCGCCATGCACAGCTCCGGCAGACGCTGATCCGCCTGGCCGGCACGCAGGAACAACTGGTGCAGTCGGAGAAGATGGCCTCGATCGGCCAGCTTGCCGCCGGCGTCGCCCACGAGATCAACAACCCGATCGGCTACGTGCACTCGAACCTGGGTTCGCTGCAGGAATACCTGCACAGCCTGTTCGCATTGATCGAGATGTACGAACGCGCGCTGCGTGCGCCGGATCCGAAATCGATGCTGCCGGAGATCGATGACATGCGCGCGCGCTTCGACATCGATTTCATTTCCAACGATCTGCCGCAGTTGATGGCCGAATCGCGCGAGGGCATCGAACGTGTCACCCAGATCGTGCGCAGCCTGAAGGATTTCTCCTATTCCGGGCGCGACGACTCGTGGAAGCTGGCCGATCTGCACCACGGCCTCGATTCGACGATCAACATCATCTGGAACGAACTCAAGTACAAGGTCACGCTGGAAAAGCACTACGGCAAGTTGCCGCTGGTGCAGTGCCGCCCGTCCGAGCTCAACCAGGTGTTCATGAACATCCTGCTCAACGCTGGCCACGCAATCGAGGAACGCGGACGCATCACCGTCACCACCGGCGCCGAGAGCGATGCGGTGTGGATCGAGATCGCCGACACCGGCAGCGGCATGCCGGAAAACATCCTGCAGAGCATCTTCGACCCGTTCTTCACCACCAAGCCGGTCGGCAGCGGCACCGGCCTGGGCCTGTCGATCTCCTACGGCATCGTCAAGAAACACAACGGCCGCATCGACGTCAGCAGCACCCCGGGCGAAGGCTCCACATTCCGCATCACCCTGCCAGTGCGGCAGCCGGACACGAGCCGGGAGTAGGGTGCGGGAAGCGGGGAATCGGGATTCGGGAAGCGGGAATAGGGATGGGAAAAGCTGGGTTTGGGATTGCGGATTCGCAGGTGTCCGGAGCGGCTCATCGATCCTGCTCTTGCGAATCCCGAATCTCCTGTTCGCTATTCCCGATTTCCGTGTCCTGATTCCCGGCCCCATCACCGATGCGGCAGGTTCTCCCAGGCGTTGAAGGCCTGGCGGATGTGTTCGCGCAGGTCGTCGTCGTTCCAGGGCTTGGTCAGGAAGCGATAGATCTCGCCGCGGTTGATGGCTTCGGTGACCGTCGCCAGATCGGTGTAGCCGGACAGTACCAGCCGCACGGTGTCCGGATACAGCACGCGCACGCGGCCGAGGAATTCGGTGCCGCTCATGTCGGACATGCGCTGATCCGAGAGAATCACCTGCACGTCGTTGGTGGCGAGCAGTTCGAAGGCATCGTTGACGCTGCTGGCGGCGAGGATGCGGTAGCCGTCGCGGCGGAACAGGCGCACCAGCGAGCGCAGGATGTTTTCCTCGTCATCGAGCAGCAGCAGCGTGCGATCGGGCTTGGTCGCGGCGAACGCATCGCCGCGCAGGTAGCGACGCCGCAGCACCGCGCCAGCGTCCTCGGCCGACATCGGTTCGCCGAACAGATGGCCCTGGAACATGTCGCAGTGATTGCGGCGCAGGAAGCCGAGCTGGATGTCGGTTTCCACCCCGTGCGCGATCACCTTCATGCCGAGCTGGTGGCCCATGGCGATAATCGCGCAGGTGATCGCCACCTCGCGCGCGCTGGCCGGCACGCCCTTGACGAAGCTTCGATCGATCTTGATCTTGTCGACTGAAAAACGCACCAGCGAATCCAGGTTGGAATCGCCCATGCCGAAGTCATCGAGCGTCAGCCGCACGCCCTCGCGGTGCAGGCTGGCGAGCGTGCGGTGGACCAGGTGCGTGTCCTTGGCGAGCGCGTTCTGGCGCACTTCCAGCACCACCATCTGCGGCGGAATGCCCGCGGCCTGCATCTGCTCCAGCACTTCCATCACGAAGTCCGGGCGCAGCAGTTGCAGCGTCGAGACATTGACCGCGATCTCAAAATCGTCGAAGCCCCAGTCGCGCCAGATGCGCGCCTGCCGGAACGCATGCTTGAGCACCCAGTCGCCGATCTGCACGATGATGCCGAGCTTCTCGGCCACGTGCATGAAGCGCTCGGGCACCAGCACGCCCAGCGCCGGCGAGTGCCAGCGCAGCAGCGCTTCCATGCCGACCACGCGGCCATCGTGCGCGTTGATCTGCGGCTGGTAGCAGAGGCGGAATTCGTTGTTGTTGATCGCGTTGACGATCTGCCGCGCGATGATGCTGTCGCTGCGGATGCTGATCGCCGCATCGCGCGCATAGCGGCGCACCAGGTTGAGGCCTTCATGCTTGGCCTGTCCGACCGCCGTTTCCGCGCATTGCAGCAGTCCGGTCGCGGTGGTCGCATCCTCCGGGCACAGCGCCACGCCCACCGTCGGCGTCAGGAACAGCGTGTACGGCAGCACCGTCATCGGCAGTTCGACCAGATCCCGCACCTGTGCGCCGAATTCCTCCGGCGTCGGCAGCGCCTGGCTGCGCGGCATCGCGATGACGAATTCGTCGCTGCCATGACGCCACACCCGCGCATCGCTGCCGAGCTGTTCGGACAGCCGCTGGCCGAGCAGCAGCAGGGCCTGGTCACCGACATCGGCGCCCATGTTCTCGTTGATCGAGCGGAAGTGATCGATGTCCACGTGCAGCAGCATCAGCGGCGCGCCACCGGCCACGGCCTCCTCGACCATCGCCAGCAACCGCGGGTCGTGGCCGCCGAGGCGCGGAATCGGCGGGGGGCCGGGGGCGAAGGACGACATCATGTGCCGGCTCCCGCGTCCTCGCGTGCGGGCCAGATCGCGCGCATATGAACGCGCTGCGGCGCGGCGTCCAGCTCCAGGTGGCCGTGCAGGGCATCGGTGCGCGCGCGCAGCAGGGCCAGCGTCAGCGCATCGGGCGGCGCGCCGTCATGGCTGATCTCCAGTCGCAGGCGATCGCCCGAGCCATCCACCTCGATCCGCAGATGCGCCAGCGCGGCCTGCGGCTGCAGCAGATCCTGCACCAGCCGGAATGCCGCCAGTTCGATCGCGGGCTGCGGGCGCGGCTCCATCGCGCTGACGCGCAGTTCGGCCCCGATCTGCCAGCGCGCACGCCAGTGGTCGGCTTCGGCGCGCAGCGAGGCTTCCAGCCCGAGCGCATCGATCTGCGGCGGGCGCAGCAGGCTGTACAGATCACGCAGGCGTGCGACGGTGTCGTCGGCGATGCGCACGATGTCGCGCAGATCCTCGGCGCGCTGCGCGGCGTCTTCCTCATCCACGGCCAGGTGCGCGGACATCTTGATCGCCGAGACCGCCTGGCCGATTTCATTGTGGAGCGCGCGCGCCACCTGCCGGCGTTCATGCTCCTGCCGCGCGAACAGCTCGCGCAGCAGCGCGGCGTGGGCGGGCGGGGCAGGGTCGGCGGCGTCGTGGACCATCATCGGCAAGGCAGGCGGCGAAGCAGCGTGCAGCTTATCAAGCCGGCGTCAGGGTGTGGATGCGGCGGCTCCTGCAACACAGCCCGAAAACGAAAACGCCGGGACCGCGTGCGCGATCCCGGCGTGGTCCGCATCCGGTGCGATGCGATCAGAACAGTTCGACGGTACCGGCGCCCATGTTCTGCTGCGCCACCGGCTTGTGCGGCGGGCGTTCCCATTCGGTGCGCTGGTCGCGCAGGCGGTTGCCGATGTGGCGCAGGGCCGACAGCAGTTCCTCGTCCATCGTGCCGCCGCTCTTGTGCAGCAGTTCCTGCAGCGCGAGCGCTTCGCGGTTGATGGCGCTCAGGCGATCCAGATGCATGTTGGCGCTGCCCAGCGTCTGCGTGGCGATGTCCTCGAACTGCAGGGCGCGCACGGCCTCGGCGACGCTGCCGTCGATGGCCTGGCCGCACTGGGAGATCTCGCGCATGCCATCGCCCAGCGAGGCATTGATCGCGGCCACCTGGTTGAGCATGTTGGCCGCTTCACCGCGCGCTTCACGCGAGCGGTCGAGATCGCGCGAGGCCATGTGCGACACGGTTTCGCGGACCTTGGCGATGGCGTCCTTGGAGCTGTGCGCCAGCTTGCGGATCTGTTCGTTGAAGGCGGTCGAACGCTCGGACAGGTTGCGCACTTCGTCGGCCACCACCGCGAAGCCGCGACCGGCTTCACCGGCGCGCGCGGCTTCGATCGCCGCATTGAGCGCCAGCAGGTTGGTCTGATCGGCGATCGACTTGACGTCTTCCAGCAGCGAGAAGATGCCGTCCAGGTGCTGCGCCATTTCATCGATGTGGTGCACGGTGGTCGAGCTCTGGCCGCTGACCTGTTCCAGCGCTTCCACCAGCTGCTCCATGCGCTGGCTGGCATGCTGGGCGAAGCGCGCCACGTCGACACCGCGATGATCGCCGTCGCCTGCGCGATCCACGATGCGCGACACCGCCGCGCTCTGCTCGCGCGACTTGCGCATCATCGCGTCGAAGCTGTCGCCCAGTCCGGAAACGGCTTCGCGGATCAGCCCGCGCGCGCGTTCGATCTCGCTGCGCGAGCCGTCGATTTCATTGGCGACGAAACGGCGCAGCTCGCTCAGCAGATTGTCCTGCTCGCGCAGGATGGTGAGCTGTTCGGGCGTGGGCTTGTGGGTGTTCCACACCGACAGGAAGGCGAACAGCAGCCACGCCAGCGTCATGGTGGTGAGAATGGCCCAGCGCACCGGCGCGGGCCAGTCGAATGCGACCGACAGCGGGAACACCAGCGTCAGGATCAAGGGAGCGGCGAGGCGGACAAGGCTACGGGAATACATGGGTGCTCTCTGCTGAATCACGGTGTATGTATCGGCGGCGCGCGCCCGCTCTTTAGACCGCGGCCGCGGGATTGGCCAATGGAGCGCGGCGATGGGCGAAAATCCGACGCGCGTCTCACGCGCGAGCCGCTCTTTCATCGCTGCATCGGATCCGGGCGGTTCCGTTCTTCCGATCCCAGGCGCGCGGGTCTTGGAAATCCGGGTTCTTCAACAGCCCGAGGCGGGTCATCACGACTTCCAATTTCCGGCTCCCGATTCCCGGTTGCCGAATCCCGAGTCCGGTCCCTCAACGCGCCAACTGCACCAGCCGCTCGGCGATCTGATCCAGCGGCACCATCTCGGTGGCCGCGCCGAGTTTCACCGCCGCGCCGGGCATGCCCCAGACCACGCTGGTGGCCTCGTCCTGGACGAAGGTCGGCGCGCCGGCCTGGGCGATTTCCAGCAGGCCGCGCGCACCGTCATCACCCATGCCGGTGAGGATGACGCCGATCGCGTTGTCGCCGGCGCTGTGCGCCACCGAACGGAACAGCACGTCCACCGCCGGCTTGTGGCGATTGACCGCCGGGCCGTCGTCGATGCGGCAGCGCCAGCGCGCACCGTCGCGGATCACGCGCATGTGCTTGCCGCCCGGGGGCAGATAGGCGTGGCCGGGCAGGATTGCTTCGCCATCGCTGGCCTCGCGCACGGCCATCGCCGAATGGCGATCCAGGCGTTCGGCGAACGCACGGCTGAAACCGGCGGGAATATGCTGGGTCATCACGATCGCCGGCGCGTCGGCCGGCATCTGTTCGAGCACCACGCGCAGTGCCTCGGTGCCACCGGCCGATGCGCCGATGGCGATCAGGCGGTCGGTGGTCTGGAAGCGCAGCGCCTTGCTGCTCGCGGCCGGCACCACGGCATCCACGCTCTGCCGCGCGGTCGCCGGACGCGCCAGTGGCCGCACGCGCGCGCGCGCGGCGGCCTTGACCTTGGCGATGATGTCATCGGCATAGCCCTGCAGGCCGCGCGCGACATCCAGCTTGGGCTTGGAGACGAAGTCAACCGCGCCCAGCGCCAGTGCCTGCAGCGTGGTGTCGGCACCGCGTTCGGTGAGCGAGGAGATCATCACCACCGGCAACGGCCGCAGCCGCATCAGGTTTTCCAGGAACGCCAGCCCGTCCATGCGCGGCATTTCCACGTCCAGCGTGATCACGTCCGGATTCAGGCGCTTGATCTTCTCGCGCGCGATCAGCGGATCGGTGGCCGAGCCGACCACCTCGATCGCCGGATCGCTGGAAAGGATTTCAGTGAGCATCTGTCGCACGACGGCGGAGTCGTCGACGATGAGGACACGGCAGGAGGCGGGCATCAGAACAACTCCACGCCGCCGCTGACCGGCGTGCGCGACAGGCGGGCCCGGGCGGCGGTTTCGGCAGCCAGGACCTCGGCATCGTGGGCGTGCGGCAGGCGCTGCACGACCACGCGGCCGGTGGACGGGAAGAAAAACACCTTGCGCGGATGGATGCCGCACAGATCCTCGGCCAGCACCGGAATGCGCTCGGCCTGCAGATAGCTGCGCACGAACTCGGCATTGCGCGTGCCGACCGGATTGCTGGTGAAGCCCTTGAGCACGTTGGCGCCGCCGAACACCTTGGCTTCGAGCCGGTTGCGCGCGGCGCCGCGCTTGAGCAGATCGTTGATCAGCACTTCCATCGCATAGCTGCCGTAGCGCGCGGGCGCGCCGTCGCCGGTGTTGCCGTCCGGCAGCAGGAAATGGTTCATGCCGCCGATCTTCAGCAGCGGATCGCGGATGCACGCGGCGATGCACGAGCCCAGCAACGTCACCAGCGTGGTGTCGTCGTCGACCACCAGGTACTGGGTGGGCAGCAGCTTGGCGGCGGGCGTGTTGAAGCGGGTGTCGTGGTAGCGCAGTACGCTGCCGTCGGCGAAGGAAAGGGCGGCCGCGCTCATGCATCGCTCCGCGCGCGGCGGTACAGCGTGCGCCCGCACGGCTGGATGATGTCCGCGGCGTGCAGATAGTTTTCCGAGTGGCCGGTGTAGAGCATGCCGTCATCGGCCAGGTGCGGCACCAGCCGCGAGAGGATCCCGCGCTGGGTCGGCTTGTCGAAATAGATCATCACGTTGCGGCAGAACAGCGCGGTGAACGGGCCACTGACGTCGTACCGCGACGCGAGCAGGTTGAGCGGGCGGAATTCGATCAACTGCCGCAGCGCCGGATTGATCCGGCAGAAGCCTTCGTGCTGGCCGGTGCCGCGCTGGAAATAGCGGCGCTTGATCGAGGCATCCAGGCCGTTGATGCGATCGATGGCATAGATGCCGCGGCTGGCGGTGGACAGCACCTGCGTGTCCACGTCGGTGGCCAGGATGCGCACCGGCGGAGTCAGCGTGCCGAACGCCTCGCAGGCGGTGATGGCGATGGAGTAGGGCTCCTCGCCGGTGGAGGCGGCGCACGACCACAGCTTGATCTGCGGTTCGTCCAGGCGCTGTTCCAGTTCCTGGCGCAGCCGCTCGAAATGGTGCGGCTCACGGAAGAACGCGGTGAGGTTGGTGGTCAGCGCATTGGTGAAGGCCTGCCATTCCTCGCCGCCATCGCGTTCGAGTTGATCCAGGTAATCCTTGAAGCTGCGCAGGCCGAGCGCGCGCAGCCGCCGCGACAACCGGCCGTACACCATGTCGCGCTTGCCGTCGGCCAGCGCGATGCCGACGCGCTGGCGGATCAGATCGCAGACGCGGCGGAAATCGCGATCGCCGAACTCGAATTCCCGACCGTGCGGGCGCGCGTCGGCGTCGCCGGTCTCATGGGGCGTGGCGGCATCGCGAGGACGGGAGAGGACGGACATCGTGGGGGGCTCGCTGGTTCATTGACCCGGCACGGACGCGTGGACGCCCGTGCGCGGGGACGGCGTGGCTCAGAACTCCTGCCAGTCCTCGCCTTCGGCCGCGAGCGCGGCTTCGACGATGGCGGCCGGCGTGGTGCGCAGCGTGGATCGGGCTGCGGGCGCGGCAGCCGGTGCGGATTTCTTCGCGCCGGCCTTGGCCGGTTGCGCATGCACGGACTGTTCCAACTGGAACACCGACACCGCACCGGCCAGAGCCTGCGCCTGCTCTTCCATGCTGCGCGCGGCGGCCGAGGCTTCCTCCACCAGCGCGGCGTTCTGCTGGGTGGTCTCGTCCATCTGGGTGATGGTCTGGTTGACCTGCTCGATGCCGGCGGACTGTTCCTGCGAGGCGGCCGAGATCTCGGCCATGATGTCGGTCACGCGCTGAACGGACGAGACGATGTCGCCCATCGTGGCGCCGGCCTGGTTGACCAGCTGCGAACCATCATTGACGCGACTGACCGAATCGTCGATCAGCGTCTTGATTTCCTTGGCGGCATTGGCCGAACGCTGGGCGAGGGTACGCACTTCGGAAGCCACGACCGCGAAGCCGCGGCCCTGCTCGCCGGCGCGCGCGGCTTCCACCGCCGCGTTGAGCGCCAGGATGTTGGTCTGGAAGGAAATACCGTCGATGACCGAGATGATCTCGGAAATCTTGCGCGAGGAAGCTTCGATGTCGCGCATCGTGGTGACGACCTGGCCCACGACCTGACCGCCCTGCGAGGCGACCGAGGCCGCGCCGATGGCGAGCTGGTTGGCCTGGCGCGCCGAATCGGCGTTCTGGCGCACGGTGGAGGTCAGCTCCTCCATCGAGGCGGCGGTTTCTTCCAGATTGGCCGCCTGCTGCTCGGTGCGGCGCGACAGATCCGCATTGCCCGAGGCAATCTCGCCGGCGGCGGTGTTGATCGCGGTCGAGGCGTCCTGGATGCGCGAAACGATATCGGTCAACTGCGCGACAGTGGCGTTGGCATCGTCACGCATCCGCGCGAACACGCCATGGAAATCGCCTTCCATGCGCGCGGTCAGATCGCCGCGTGCGATGGCCTGCAGCAGGGTGGAGACTTCGGCCAGGTTTTCGTCGGTGGTCTCCATCAACTGATTGAGGCCATCGATCATGTCGCGGAAATCGTACTGATAGCGATCGACATCGCCGCGCTGGCTGAAATCGCCGGCCGCGGCGGCCATCGCCAGCCGCTTGATCTCGCTGTTGATGGCCGACAGGCTGGCCTTGGTCGCGTCCATCGCTTCGGTCAGCACGGCCTTCTCGCCGGGCAGGCGATCCATGTCCACCGACAGATCGCCGATGGCGTAGCGCTGGGTCACTTCGACCAGCTTCATCTTCACCGCGATGTGCGAGGCGACCAGCGCATTGGTTTCGCGGACCATCCGGCCGTAGTCGCCGGGGAACGCGCTGTCGTGCATGCGATAGCTGATCTGGCCCGCTTCGTGGCGCGCGGCCATCTCGCTCTGCGCGGCCAGCACCGACTGCACCTGGTGCTGCATGCGCTGCATCGCGGTGAGCAGATCGCCGACTTCATCCTTGCGCGAGGTATCGATCCTGCCGTCGAGCTTGCCGTTGGAAACGTCGTTGGCCACGCGCACGGCGTCGCCGACGGAGCGGGCAATGGCGCGTGCGAAGAACCATGCCAGCGCCAGGCCGCCGCCGATGCCGGCGATCAGCATGATGAGGATCATGCTGCTGGAGGTCTTGAAGGTGCTGCGGGCTTCCTGGCTGGTCTGCTTGGACTGGCGATCGACTTCGGCAATCAGCGCCGTCAGGGTGTCGGCGGCCTTGTTGTGCAGCGTGCGGGTGTCGCCGATGAAGGTATCGACCGCGTCGTCCTCCAACTGCAGTTCCACCATTTCGCTGACGTCCTGGTACGACTTGGACGCCGCGCGCCACTGGCTGACGAACTGCTCGTAGAGCTGGCGTTCGGTGGGCGTGGTGATCAGCGGCTTGTAATCCACGATCGCCTTGTCGATTTTCACGCCGATGCCCTGCGAGCGGGTGCGCGCCTCGGCCTTCACCTCGGCGCTGGCGCGCACGAGCTGGCGGTACGCGGCGCTGCGGTATTCACCCACCAGGGCGCGCAGATCACCGGCCGCGCGCACGCTGGTCATGGTGTTTTCGGCCATGGTGCTGGTGACGCCGTCGAGCGACTTCAGCCCGGAAAACGCGACGATGCCCTGTACCAGCATCAGCGCGAGCACGATGCCGAAAGCCAGCATCATCTTCTGGGTCAGTCGGAGGTTCTGGATCCACTGCATGTAAGTTCCTTTGGCCTGGCGTCGTCGGGCGGCGGAATGTCGAAGGAAGAAAGAAGAACGGCGGAGCCAGGAGGCTCCGCCGTCGCGGGCGTCAGCGCATCGTCGCCAGTTTCAGATTGCTCGGCGAGGTGACCACGATCTCGGCGCGCGAACTGTCGCGCTGGATGCTGCCGATCACGCACACGTCCTTGCCTTCCAGGGTTTCCGGGGCGGGCTTGAACTTGCTGCGATCGGCGCCGGGAATGCGCGCGGTGAACGTATGGCGCGGGAAATCGCCGCCCATGTAGAGCAGGGTCGGCGTGCCTTCGGAATTCTCGGCGAAGCGGGCCTTGCCGACCTTGCCGCAGACCACGCCGTCGCGACCGGCGAAACGCGCGGCCTTGTCGGCGGGAATGGCATCGGTGACCTGCGACTGGCCATTGGCGCGATCGGCCGGGATCAGCAGGGTGGCGCCGACCGCGATGGCCGACAGGGTGATCAGGGAAGCGATCTTCATCATGGGCTCCGAATGGGATCAAGGTTGGCGCGCGCGGCGCTTCAGGCAGGTCATCGGCGCGGCGCGGGGGAACTTGAGTGGCCAGAGTCGCCGGAACACGTGATCGAGGTGCCCGTCACAATTTCACGGCACGCAGGAGATCCTTCAGCCCGCTCATCGCCACCGCTGTTCGCGCGAGCTCCATCCCGATACCAGCTACCGGCTACCGGCTACCGAATCCCGTCGCCCGTCTCCCGTCTCCCGATTCCCCGGTCCGGAACCCCTCACCCCTCCGGCGCCACCATCGTCGTCAGCACCCAGCCGCCGTTGAAGCAGGTCTCGATGCCGCGCAGACGCTGGCCGTCGTGGGTGACGACGGGAAAGATCCGTCGCGGGCGGCTGCGGCGCTGCAACTGGATGTCTACCAGCCACTGCTCGACATCGCTCACGCCCAGCACCGGACCCAGGCCGTTGCTGTGGACGTGGCGGATGATGTCCGCGAAGTGATCCACGCCCGGCGAGATCGCGTGCAGGCGCACGTAGGCTTCGTTCGCCATGACCAGGCGATCGTCCGGGTCGTACATCGCCACCGGCGTGTCGGCCACGTCGATGCCCTGCAACAGTTGCGACAGGATGTCCGGGTGGCGCGGCGACAGCACCGGCCGCAGCGGGCCGGCGCGGCGGGGCGCCGAGGCCAGGCGCGCGCCGCGTTCGGCGATGCGATCGCGGCCGTCGTACTTGGCCCGATAGAGCATCAGATCGGCCTGGCGGATCCAGGCGTCGGCACTGTCGATGTCATCGGCCAGTTCGGCCACGCCGAAGCTCGCGGTGATCGTGCGGTGGCGCGAAAGCGGTGCCTCGTGCAGGCGGCGCTGCAACCGCCGCATCACTTCGGCCGCTTCGGTCGAGGCGGTATGCGGAAGCAGCACGCCGAATTCCTCGCCGCCGTAACGGCCGGGCACGTCGATGTCGCGCAGATCGGTGCGCAGCAGATCGGCGAAGCGGCGGATCGCCGAATCGCCTTCGGCATGGCCATACAGATCGTTGAGCTGCTTGAAGTGATCCAGATCCACCAGCGCCAGCGTCGCCGGCTGTCCGGTGCGGCGGCAGCGCGCGAACTCGGCGCGCACGGTTTCTTCCCAGCGCCCGCGATTGAACAGACCGGACAGTCCATCGTGCCAGCCGCGCCGTTCCAGTTCCGCGCGGCGCTTGCGCAGGTGTTCGATGACCTCGTGGCTGGTGTGCAGGATGCCCAGCGGCAACAACAGCGCCAGCGGCAGCGCCGCCAGCAGTGCATGCATCGGCGGTCGCGGATCCCAGTGCACGCCGAAACCGGCCAGTCCGATCAGCAGGCCGATCAACTGCGCCAGCCATGCGCGCGTGAGCAGCCGCAGGCCGCCGCCGATCATCGCGCACAGGTTGATCACGCCCAGCAGGGTCAGGCTGGCCGGCAGGCTGAAATGGATCAGCGGCACGGTCAGGCCGATGAAGGCGCATTCGACCAGCAGCGATTCAACCTCGGTGCGGTTGGGATCGCGGCTGTTGAGATAACGCCACCACGCCACATGCGGCCATGCCAGCGTGAACGCCAGCACCAGCGCCCATTGCCAGGCCGGAGCGTGCAGTTCATGCAGCAGCGGCAACACCGCCAGCAACGAGAACGCGCACGCCAACACGCGCAGCAGGTACAGTCTGCGCGGGAAAATCAGATGCGGCGCCAACGGATAATGCCGGGAGACGCGGGACAGGGGCGGCGAACCGCGACGCTCGTTCATGGGGCTTCGGCGTCGGCCGTCTCGGCCGTCGGCATCTCCACGTAATCGTTGTTGGACAGCCAGTGTTCCAGCGCCCCGGCCGGCAACGGCGCGGAGAACAGGTATCCCTGCAGCACCGGGAAGCCCTGTTCGGTCAGGAAGGCATGCTGCTCGCCGGTTTCCACGCCTTCGGCGACCACCTTCATGCTCAGGCTTTCGCCGATGCGCAGCACCGAGGTGGTGAGCGTGCGCGCGATCGCGCTGCTGTCGATGTCGCGCACGAAACTCTGATCCAGCTTGAGTTCGTAGATCGGCAGGCGATGCAGATGGCTCAGCGAGGAATAGCCGGTGCCGAAGTCGTCCAGCGACAGCCGCACGCCCATCACATAGATCGCCTCGATGTTCTCGAGCACGTCCGGATTGGGGTCGAGCATGACGCTCTCGGTGATCTCCAGGATCAGGTCGTCCGGGTGCAGCCCGTGCACGTCCAGGCAACTGGCGATCTGCAATGACAGATCCGGATCGCGGAAATTGATCGCCGAGATGTTCACCGCCACGCGCGGGACGGCCACGCCGCGCGCACGCCAGTCGGCCATCTGCGCGCAGGCATGCTCCAGCACCCACAGGCTCAGATCGGCCATCAGTCCGCATTCCTCGGCCACCGGCACGAAGCGCGACGGCGGCACGGTGCCGAGTTCGGGATGCTCCCAGCGCAGCAGCGCTTCCACGCCGTACAGCGTGCGGTCGCTGCCGCCGCTGACCTGCGGCTGATAGTGCAGGTTGAACTGATCCTGCAACAGCGCCTCGCGCATCGCGGTTTCCAGCGAGACGCGTTCCTGCGCCACGCGGTTCATGTCGCCGCTGAAGAAGCGCACGCTGCCGCCGCCGTCGGACTTGGCGCGGTACATCGCCATGTCGGCGTGGCGCAGCAGAAGATCGATGTCGCGGCCGTCGTCCGGATACATCGCCACGCCGATGCTGGCGCTGGGATGCAGCGTCATCACGCCGACCGAGGTCGGCCGCGAAATCGCGCCGAGCAGGCGTTCGGCGACGCTGGCGGCCTGTTCGGTCGAACACTGCGGCAACACCGCGACGAATTCATCACCGGCCTGGCGTCCGATCAGGTTGCCGCCCGGCAGTTCCTCGACCAGCCGCGCGGCGATGTCGCGCAGCAGCCCGTCGCCGGCCGCATGCCCCTGCGCTTCGTTGACGCGCTTGAAGCGATCCAGATCGATGAACAGCAGCGCGGCCGAATGGCCCAGTTGCGACGCGTTGGCCAGCACCTGTTCGGCCTTGGCGGTGAACATGATGCGGTTCGGCAGCCCGGTGAGGGTGTCGTAGAAGGCCAACTGGTGCACACGCTCGTTGGTCTGCTCGCGCTCCATCGTCAATGCGCACAGGTGCAGGCAGGTATCGACCATGCGCAGATGCAGATCGTCGGCCACGCGCGCGTCGCGGTAATAGAAGCTCAGCGTGCCCATCACGCGGCCGCTGCTGGATTTGATCGGGCTGGACAGGCAGGCATGCAGCCCGTGCGCGAGCAGCGGCTCGCGATAGGCGGTCATCAATGCATCGGTGGCGATGTCGGCCACGTGCACGGCGCGGCCACGCCAGGCGGCGGTGCCGCAGGATCCCACGCGCGGTCCGATCGCCATGCCGTCGATCATCGACAGCAGTTCCGGCGGCAGGCTCGGCGCGGCCAGCGGACGCAGCCGGCCATCGCCATCGACGGCCAGGATCGAGGCGACCACTTCCGGCGCGACGCGTTCGACCTCGCGGCAGAGCATCGTCATCACGTCCGCCAGCGGCGTCTCGCGCACCATCGCGTCGAGCACCTTGTGGTGCAGCACCTGGTGGGTCTTGGTCTGGGTGATGTCGCTGAGCACGCTGACCAGGCCGAGCGTGCGGCCATCGTCATCGAGCACGGGATTGATCGCCGCCGAGACCCAGATCGGGCGTCCGGCCTTGGTGTACAGCAGCACTTCAGTCTGAAGGCCTTCGGTGCGCTGCACCGCGCGCTCGATCTGTTCGCCGAGCTGTGGATCGGTGTGCGGGCCGGACAGCACCTCGCTGGGCTTGCGCCCGCGCAGATCCTCCAGGTCGTAGCCGAGCATGCGGGTGAACCCGCCGTTGACGTACAGCACCTGCCGGTTCGGCGCGCTGACGAAGATCGCGTTGTCGCTCTTGTCCACCACCAGCGAGAGCTGGCGCATGCGTTCCTGCTGGCGGCGCAGATCGGTGAAGTCGCGCAGGAACGCGGTATAGAAGTGCCGCCCGTCCACTTCCACCTGCGACATCGACAACGCCGCGGTCAGGCGCAGGCCGTCGCGCCGCTCCAGCAGCAGATCGCGATGGGTGCCCAGCCAGTGGCGCGCGCAGTCGTGCGGGCCTTCGGTGGTTTCGGTGCAGGGCAGGAAACGCCGCAGGTCCGCGCCGATTGCTTCGCTGCGCTCGATGCCGAACAGATCCTCGGCGGCGTGGTTGAACAGGACGATGCGGTTGGCGTCATCGATCACCATCACCGCATCGACCGACTGCTCCAGCGTCTGGAACAGCAGGCCGTAGGCCTGATCCGCCGAGGCCGATGCCTGCAGCAGTGCGTTCATCGCTACGTGCGGCATGGAAAACCTCCGGCGGTGTCGCGCGGGACGCAGGCGCTGCGGTGGGCGATACGGATTGGACTCATGCGCCGCCGGAAGGATCGTGACCGGATCAGGTATCGGCCGCGCGCGGCGACGCTTGAGCCCGCCGGGCTCAAGGCATTCACGGGAGTGCGATCGAACAGGAGCATCCGGGGTTCCGATGGAGCGGGTGAGGGGGGAGCACCGCCGCGCGTTGCGTCGGCACGGCGGCAGAATCAGTACGGCTTCGGAATCAGAACTCCTGCCACTCGGCGTCGTTGGCGAACACCGGTTCCGGCGCGCGTCGCGGTGCGGCCGCGCGCACCGGCGCCGGCCGTGGCGAGACACGCGGGGC
>JAEWBY010000019.1 GCA_023390905.1 Pseudomonadota bacterium
CGACGTGATCTTTGATAACTGCCGGGTGCCGGCCGACGCGGTCATCGGCGGCCGGGAGGGCCAGGGCTTCAAAACGGCGATGAAGGTTTTGAATCGCGGCCGCCTGCATATCGCTGCGATCTGCACCGGGGCGGCCCAACGGCTTTGCGACGAATCCGTCGCCTTTGCCCGCAACAGGGTGCAGTTCGGCAAGCCGATTGCCGAGCACCAGCTGATCCAGGCAATGCTGGCCGACAGTGCGACGGAAACCTACGCGGCCCGCTCCATGGTGCTGGAGGCCGCGCGCAGCTTCGATGCGGGCGAGCGCATCATTCAGCAGGCCGCCAGCGCCAAGCTCTTCTGCTCCGAAATGGTCGGACGCGTTGCCGATCGCGCGGTGCAGATCCACGGAGGCGCAGGCTACATGCAGGAATATCCTGTGGAGCGCTTTTATCGTGACGTGCGCCTCTTCAGGCTCTACGAAGGCACTTCACAGATCCAGCAGATCATCATTGCGCGCGAAATGCTCAACGCCTGAGTAAGCTCAACAGAAACAGCTTGTGCCCTCGTTATTCAGGGCAGGTGTTCCGGGCAGGTGAGCGGAGCGGTTCGGGGTCCGGTTGTCCGGCAAGCCTGGCGCGCAGGCGTTGGGGCAAGCGCACGAGTTCCGGCCCGACCAGGTTGCGACAAAGGTCCTGCGGCAGGAGATCGACGATGCCGCCGCAGGTCAGCGCAACGAGCGGTGACCCGTCCGTCGGCCGGAACGCGACTCCAACCGCGTTGATATAGCTGTACCAGGTGCCGAAAACGCCGACGAAGCCATCCCGCCGGTAGTCTCCCAGGGACTTGTCGATTTGCGCCACAAGCCCTTCCTTCTCCTTTTCAGGTTTCAGCAATTGCTCAACTAAGGAGGCGCGCACCTCCGGTTCCATCTCCGCAAGATATGCAAGGCCCATGGCCGTTCGGGAGATCGGAATCCTGGAGCCGATATTCAGCCGGAGAGTCACCGGTGACATCGACCGGCAGTTCGAGAGGTAGACCATCTCCAGCCCGTCACGCGTCCCCAGCGCCACCGCGGCGCCGGTCTTGTCCGCCAGTTCCTGCATTAGCGGACGCGCCATGTGAATCACGGGATTGGAGCTCAGCGCCGAATAGCCCAGCGAAACGGTCGCTGCGCCGATGCTGTAGCGACCGAGCGCTTCATCGTAGCTGAGATAGCCGAGATAGACCAGCGTAGCGGTCAGGCGGGAGACGGTCGCCTTGGGCAGCCCAGTTCGCTCGATCAGGTCCTGGTTGCCGAGTGTGGCGTCGTCAGGCGTGAAAGCGCGCAGGATCTCGAGCCCTCGCGTCAATGAGGCCGCCGCGTTGCTGCCCTCGGCGGCATCGCCCCCGTCAACCGGCTTGGTTCTCTTGCGCATATATCCGCCTCTCTCCCTCCGCGACGATCATATCGTTTCCAAAATCGGAATTAAATTCCATATACGTTGACGTCCGCCGCGGGGATCGTCAATATTGACGTCATATCAGCCCCAACCGCACCCTGTCAGGTGGGCGGCGACGTCCGCCAGGAAGGATCCTTATCTTGTTGCCGTCCCTCATCGGATCGTGTTCCGCAAGCCGTCGCCAGCGCCGCGACGGTTGGCCCACCGACGAAGTCCTTACCGGCAGGCGCCCATCCGCGGCCGCCGTCCTGCCCCAGAAGCAGGAGACGACACCCGAGCGAAGGCTAGGCTCGGCATTTCCAAATGCAATCGACACTGGCTTATCGAACGGTGCCCACGCGGCGCCCGGAGAACGACATGACTGATCAAAGACTCCCACTCCAGGGCATACGTGTGCTCGACCTCACCCGTGTGCTGGCGGGGCCATGGGCCACCATGAGTCTTGCGGATCTGGGCGCGGAGGTCTGGAAGATCGAGAACATCAAGGGTGGCGATGACACGCGTGCATGGTCGGTTCCCAACTACAAGGGCGTCAGCACGTATTATCTATGCGCCAATCGCGGCAAGCAGAGCATCGCGCTCGATCTGAAGGCGCCCGAAGGACGGCAGATCGTGCTCGATCTGGCAGCGAAAGCCGACGTGATTGTCGAGAATTTCCGTGCCGGCACGGTGGATCGGCTGGGTATCGGCTACAAGGACATCTGCAAGATCAATCCGGGCGTCGTCTACTGCTCGATCTCCGGCTACGGCCAGTCCGGGCCTGAGCGTGATCGGCCGGGCTACGATTTCATC
This sequence comes from Pseudomonadota bacterium, assembly GCA_023390905.1. Classification (GTDB taxonomy): domain Bacteria; phylum Pseudomonadota; class Gammaproteobacteria; order Xanthomonadales; family Xanthomonadaceae; genus Pseudoxanthomonas_A. Next base: position 2,214 of record JAEWBY010000019.1, read on the forward strand.
ATGCAGGCTGAAAGCGGCCTGATGTCGATCACCGGCCAGGAGGATGGCCCGCCGAGCCGCCTCGGCGTTGCCTTCACAGACGTCGTCGCCGGAATGATCGCGACGCAATCGGTCCTCGCCGCGCTCTATCAGCGGCGCGAGACGAAGATCGGGCAGTACATCGACGTGGCCTTGCTCGATTCGACACTGAACATGCTGATCAATGTCGGCACCGGTTATCTGAACGCAGCCGTCGAGCCGATGCGCTATGGCAATGCCCATCCGACGGTCGTGCCCTATCAGGTCTTCGAGACGACTGATGGTGTGTTCGCGCTGGCGGTCGGCAACGACCGCATGTTCACCGATTTCTGCGAGCAGGTGATCAACCGGCCCGAACTGGCGTGCGATCCGCGCTTCGTCACTTCGCATCAGCGGGCGCTGCACCGCGGGGAATTGCTGCCCATGCTGGCCGACATCTTGCGCGAGAACACGTGCCAGCACTGGATCGAAGCCTGCCACAAGGCGAGCGTGCCGGCAGGACAGGTCAAGACTGTCGCGGAGGCTCTGCAAAGCCCAAGCGTTGTGGAACGCGGCGTCGTCGAGCAACTGGAACATGCCGAACTCGGTCCGATTTCGGTCATCCGAGCCGCGCATGGAATCGCAGCCCAGCGCTCGCACAAGCCCAAGGCCCCGCCCATGCTCGGCGAGGATACGCGCATCGTCCTGAGGGACGTCCTTGGCATCGACGATTCCCGGATAGACGGCCTTGCAGCCTCAGGTGTCGTCGCCTGCCGCTAAGTCGGTTTCGTTGCCCCCCGCACATTCATAAGCGTCGCAGTAGTTACTGCTTGCCACTCATCGCCAGATATCCTCCTCTAGTGCCGATCGCCACTGCAGAAGGAAGCCGCGCGGCGTGCGGCACCATCTCGAGAAACGCCGGGTTTCCTTCGCAACCAGGATTGTCGCAGCCTCCGTGGCCAATCCCGAAGGATAGGCGGGAACACGTCGCCTAAGTTCGGCATTCTGACTGCTTGGGCTCGGCCCAGAGCGCGTCAAGTGGGCAGAAGATGAAGGAGCGCTTGAATAACGGCATTGGTGCTTACCTCCCGGTCACGGGTACAGGTTTGAGCATTAGCCGGCTCTCTGGAGGATAAGAGATTGGTGCTAGGGTTTGTGAGCAAGCTTCCTTTCGAACCGCCGAAACAAGCTTGCCTTTCAAGGCTTTGGCGACAATCTCGAGAAGAAAGTCCGGTTTGGTGGAGCCAAGCGGGATCGAACCGCTGACCTCCTGCATGCCATGCAGGCGCTCTCCCAGCTGAGCTATGGCCCCACAATCCGGAAATTACCGGGCGCCGTTTCCGGCGGGATAGTCGCTTCAGTGTTGCCCCCGAACCGACCGTGAGGCGGCTTCTAGCGCCGCCTTTCGAGAAGATCAAGCCTCTTTCGATCTTTTTCTTCAACAGGTGCGCCGC
>JAEWBY010000049.1 GCA_023390905.1 Pseudomonadota bacterium
CCCGGCCTCCCGGCCGAGGAGACCACGCTGGTCCCCGGCCTGGTCATCGCCGCCGATTCCACGGTCGGCGTCACGCTGCCCGACCCGACGACGGCTCAGTCGGCCTGGTCCCTGTTGCTGTCGCTGCCGGCGCTGATCCTCGGCGGCGCTGCGCTCACGCTCGTCCTTCTCGTCGTGCTGCGCGCACGGCGGGGCGAGGCCTTCAGCCGCGGGGTCGTCACGACCGTCCGGGCGATCGGCCTGCTGGTGCTCATCGGCGGACCGCTGGTCCAGCTCCTCACGGGCCTCGCCACCTACGGGTTGCAGAACAGCGTGTCGCCCGGAGCTCACCTCTCCGTCGCGTTCACGTTCGACTGGCTCATCGCGGGCGTCGCGATCCTCGCCCTGGCGGAGGTGATCCGCCACGGTCAGGGCCTCCGCGAGGAGCTGGACGTGGTGATCTAGATGCCGCCCTCGGAGAGGCACAACGTCGTCGTCACGCTCGACCGGCTGCTCGAGGAGCGGCGCATGACGCTGACCGAGCTGGCCGAGCGGGTGGGCCTGACGCTAGCCAACATGTCGATCCTCAAGAACGGCCGGGCGAAGGCGATCCGCTTCTCGACCCTCTCGGCCATCTGCGAGGTGCTGGAGTGCCAGCCCGGCGACATCCTCGCCTTCCGGCGGTAAGCACGACGAAGGGGACGACCCGCAGGCCGTCCCCTTCGTCGTACGGAGCTCAGTCCAGGTAGTCGCGCAGCACCTGCGACCGCGACGGGTGGCGCAGCTTGGACATCGTCTTGGACTCGATCTGGCGGATCCGCTCGCGCGTCACCCCGTAGACCTTGCCGATCTCGTCGAGCGTCTTCGGCTGGCCGTCGGTCAGGCCGAACCGCATCGACACGACGCCCGCCTCGCGCTCGGAGAGCGTGTCGAGCACCTGGTGCAGCTGCTCCTGGAGCAGCGTGAAGCTGACCGCGTCCGCCGGCACCACGGCCTCGGAGTCCTCGATGAGGTCACCGAACTCGCTGTCGCCGTCCTCGCCGAGGGGCGTGTGCAGCGAGATGGGCTCGCGGCCGTACTTCTGGACCTCGACGACCTTCTCGGGGGTCATGTCGAGCTCCTTGGCCAGCTCCTCCGGGGTGGGCTCGCGGCCCAGGTCCTGGAGCATCTGGCGCTGCACGCGGGCGAGCTTGTTGATGACCTCGACCATGTGCACCGGGATACGGATGGTGCGGGCCTGGTCGGCCATGGCGCGCGTGATCGCCTGACGGATCCACCACGTGGCATACGTCGAGAACTTGTAACCCTTGGTGTAGTCGAACTTCTCGACCGCGCGGATCAGGCCGAGGTTGCCCTCCTGGATCAGGTCGAGGAAGAGCATGCCGCGGCCGGTGTAGCGCTTGGCCAGCGAGACGACGAGGCGCAGGTTGGCCTCGAGCAGGTGGTTCTTCGCACGACGACCGTCCTGCGCGATCCACTCGAGCTCGCGCACGAACTTGCGGGTGTCCGCGTCGGCCTTGGTCTTGTCGAAGCCGACGAACTCCTTGCCCAGCTTCTCCTCGGCGAACAGCCCGGCCTCGATCCGCTTGGCGAGCTCGACCTCCTGCTCCGCGTTGAGGAGCGCGACCTTGCCGATCTGCTTGAGGTAGTCCTTGACCGGGTCGGCCGTCGCGCCGGCGGTGACGACCTGCTGCGCCGGGGCGTCGTCGTCGTCCGCGTCGGAGTAGACGAAGCCGGTGTCCTCGCCGCCCTCGTCCTTGGCCTTGGCGGGGGCCTCCTCGTCGTCGCCGGCCTCCTCCTCGGAGGCACCGGCCTCGACGTCGACCTCCGGCGCCTCGGCGTCCTCGGCCTCGACGTCCTCCACCTCGGCCTCGGCCTCGGCCAGGTCGATGTCGCCCTCGGGCTCGATGTCCTCCGCCTCGTCCTCGGCGTCCTCGAGGTCCTCGGCGTCCTCGTCCACCGCGGGCTCGACCGCCTTCGGGGCCTTGGGAGCCGCCTTGGCGGCGGTGCGCTTGCGCGCGGCCGGGGCCTCGTCCTCGACCGTCGCAGAGACGCGCGTCTTCGCCGCCGTCGCGGCGGAGGCACGACGACGAGGCTTGGCGGTCTCAACGACAGGGGCTTCGGGCTCAGGCGAGACGGCAGGAGTCAACGTCTTGGGCGACACGTATTACCTTTCGGCAGCTATCGGCGGCACCGGCACCGCAGCCACGGTCCGACGCACAGGCGGATATTGTACCGACGCCCTCCCCGGCCGAGCGGCTTCACGCCGCCCGCCCGGCGGGTGATCCGTTGATCGACCGGTACGGGTGCTCTTGATCTCGAACGAGCCACGCCCGCGGAAGATTCCCGTCCTCAGAGGTCCGGCTTGACCGTCAGCACCGGGCACGGAGAGTCGAACAGCACGCGCTGCGCGTTCACGCCAAGGATCAGCTTGCCGACCGGGCTGCGCCGCCTCAGTCCGATGACGACGAGCTGAGCCTCTGCCTCCTCCGCCGTGGACAGGAGGTCCTCCGCCACGTCGCCGCCGACGAGCACGCGGATCTCGTGCTCGATGCCGGACTCCTCCAGCTCGCTGTGCACCGCGCCGAGGGCGACCTCGAGGTCGTGGCGCTGCTCCGCCGGCTCGTCGGACCGCGTGCTGACGACCACCACCACGCGGT
>JAEWBY010000085.1 GCA_023390905.1 Pseudomonadota bacterium
AGCTTGGACAGCTCGGCGTTGCGCAGGATGGGTTGCGGCAACACGATCTGCCGGCAGGCGCTCTCATCGGGGTTCAGCAGGTCGCCCTCGGGTCCGATGACGCCACCGAGGCTGGTCACCACCTCTTCGCGGATGGCATCCAGCGGTGGGTTGGTGACCTGAGCGAACAGCTGCTGGAAGTAGTCGTAGAGCATCCGCGGACGCGCCGAGAGCACGGCGATCGGGGTGTCGGTGCCCATCGAGCCCAGCGCTTCGGCGCCGGTGCGCGCCATCGGCGCGACGAGCAGGTTGAGTTCCTCGTAGGTGTAGCCGAAGATCTGCTGGCGCAGCACCACCCGGTGGTGCGGCATGCGCACATAGTCGCCCGGCGGCAGCTCGTCGACGTGGAACAGCCCGGCGTCGAGCCACTCCTGGTACGGGTGCTCGGCGGCGAGTTCGGCCTTGATCTCCTCGTCGTCGACGATGCGGCCCTGCGCGGTGTCGACCAGGAACATGCGGCCCGGCTGCAGACGCATCTTCTTGACCACGGTGGACGGGTCGAGATCGAGCACCCCGGCCTCGGAGGCCATCACGACCAGGCCGTCGGCGGTGACCCAGATGCGCGACGGGCGCAGGCCGTTGCGGTCGAGCACGGCGCCGATCACGGTGCCGTCGGTGAAGCAGACCGCGGCGGGGCCGTCCCACGGCTCCATCAGCGAGTCGTGGAACTCATAGAAGGCCCGGCGGGCGGGATCCATCGACTCGTGCCGTTCCCAGGCCTCCGGGATCATCATCAGCACGGCGTGCGGCAGGCTGCGGCCGCCAAGATGCAGCAGCTCGAGCACCTCGTCGAACCGCGCGGTGTCCGACGCACCGGGGGTGCAGATCGGAGTGACCTTCTCCAAGTCCTGACCACCGAAAATGTCGGTCTTGATCAGTGCTTCGCGGGCCCGCATCCAGTTCTCGTTGCCGGTGACGGTGTTGATCTCACCGTTGTGCGCGACCCGTCGGAAGGGGTGGGCCAGCGGCCAGGACGGGAAGGTGTTGGTCGAGAACCGCGAGTGCACGATGCCGAGCGCGCTGGTCATCCGCTCGTCCTGCAGGTCAAGGTAGAACGCCTTGAGCTGGGGGGTGGTCAGCATGCCTTTGTAGACGAACGTCTGACCGGAAAGACTTGGGAAGTAGACGGTTTCCCTGCCCGGCCCGTCCTGGCCGGGCCCCTTGGTGCCGAGCTCGTGTTCGGCGCGCTTGCGCACGACGAACGCGCGGCGCTCCAGGTCCATCCCGCTGGCGCCGCCCACGAACAGCTGGCGAAAGGTTGGCATCGCGTCACGGGCCAGCGCGCCGAGCGAGGAATCGTCGGTGGGCACGTCGCGCCAGCCGAGCACCTGCAGGCCCTCGGCCTCGGCGATCTTCTCGACCGCGGCGCAGGCCGTGGCGGCGTCCTTGGACGACTGGGGCAGGAACGCGATGCCTGTCGCGTAGCTGCCCGGTTCGGGCAACTCGAAGTCAACCACCGCGCGGAAGAACTCGTCCGGGACCTGCAGCATGATGCCGGCACCGTCGCCGGTGTTGGGTTCGGCGCCCTGGGCCCCGCGGTGCTCGAGGTTCAGCAGCGCGGTGATCGCCTTCTCGACGATGTCGCGGCTGCGCCGGCCGTGCATGTCGGCCACCATCGCCACGCCGCACGCGTCGTGCTCGAACGCGGGGTTGTAGAGACCCTGCGCACGCGGAGAGCGATTAGACGCTTGACGACTGGGAGCCATTCCCACCTACCTCTAAGTGCACACGCCTCGACGAGAGTTACGGACGGCAACCGTGGACGAGCGTGTTAACCGGTTCGGCGATGGAAGGTCCTTCGTGCAGCACCGAACGACGGCCCTTTTCCATGCGCCATAAGTGGACAAAACGATATGACAAAAGGCCCCTGACATGCCAACTTAGCCCAACCTAACTTAGTTCGCCCGCCGAGCGCTCCCCTAAAAACCTCCCAGCGCACATCACAGATGAATAACGTTGCCGCGGTGACGCTTTCAAACTGTTCGCGCTCCAGCAGGGCCGGTGAGTGCTGGGTCACACTCCCTCCTGCCGCGATGACAAAGTTTGCTGAAAGTCGGCAGGCCAGTCTTTGTGCTGCATCGACGGGCCCGCCACCCTTTGCACAAAGCCTTTCTGGATTCTTAGAAAACCAACCCGCGGCCCGATCGTCGGCATGCCGGCGCCGGCGAACTCCGAGCCGATGCGGCGCTCCGCCGACGGGCCGGGCAACCCCACCGTAAAGCTCTGAGCGACAACATCTTTGCGACCGCCCAGGGGCGGCCGGGCCGGCGCCGTCGCGGAGCAGATACCCCGCAGGGGTATGTGTACCGCGGTCCGGGCGTCAAGCTGCAGGGGTGCCCTACCCGCTGAACACGCCGCTCGGCCGCTTCGGAATCGAGACGTCCGAGGAAACCAGGGATCGTTGCGTGGCCTCCATCCCGGTCAGCGGCCTGGTCAATCCGCTGACCGGCGCCCCGACCCTGGCACCCCTGGCGATGCTGGTCGACCACGCCGGTGGCCTGATCAACCACGCCCGCCGGGAGGCGCAGGAATGGACGGTGTCCAGCGAACTCGCCGTGGAGGTGGCGCCCGGGGCCGCCGAGATCATCGCGTCCGTACCGGACCGCGACGTCGTCGCCGTCTCCCGGCCGCTGGGCCGCAAACGCGTCGCCGCGCTCGGAGTCTGTGAACTCAGCGTCGGCGCAGAGGTGATCGCCACCGCAACCGTCAGGTCCTTCTACATCACGGTGCCCGCCACATTGACGGCGTGGCCGGACAAGCCTTCCGG